>JAHAFI010000052.1 GCA_018374355.1 Clostridiales bacterium | reverse complement strand
ATGAAGGGGGAATCCTCTCCTTCGGTTACTCATTAGATTAGATATGCAACTATTAACCAAGTAGTCTTTATTGACTACACCATTATTATACTAGGAGAAACCTATCTGGTAAAGGGAGGCGTACCTCATGCAATCGGAGCCGGATGTATGATTATTGAAATTCAGGAACCTACAGATTATACCATACGTATAGAAAAAACTACACCCTCCGGTTTTGAGATTGATGATGCGATGTGCCATCAGGGACTTGGCTTTGAAAAGATGTTTGAATGCTTTGATTATGAAGGCAATACAGAAGAAAGTATCTTGAAAAAATATAGAATTGCCCCCAAAAAAATGGAAGGGTCAAACGGTGTGTATCACGAATTGGTGGGGTATAAAGATACACCATGTTTCGGAATTGAGAAATTCGAAATTGAAAAAGAAACTAATTTTACAGGGGAAGAAGTCTTTTATTGCATGTATGTCCTTTCGGGGCAGGGGATTTTGAAAACCGGAGAGGAAGAATTTGAACTAAAACAGAATGGACAGTTTTTTGTACCTGCGGATTGCGGAGATTACAGTGTGATAAATACCGGAGAAACAGCATTGGAAATATTAAAAATGCATGGTCCGGAATAAAGGAGGAAAATAAAAGATATGTTTTTTACAATTGACAAATTTAAACGAAGAGTGGAAGAACTGGGACAGCGCAGATACTTTGGATATCAGTGTATCGCACCATTTGTATCTATGGAAGGGGCACTGCCCGAGGCGGATCATTATCATGAACTGCCGGAAAAAATCGAGGGCACAGTCTTCGGCATCAATGATTCCTTTATAGGAAGAGATCGGTATCTGTGGATTGAAAAGGAAGTAAGACTGCTTCCTGTAAAAGAAGGCTGTGAGGTTGTAGGATTATTTAACTTCGGAGAAACCGGGGGAGGATATAACAGCGGATTTGAATCCATGCTCTATCTAAATGGACATCCTTATCAAGGCGTGGATACCAACCATAACGAAGTTATTTTCCAAGGGGAAGCAGGAAAAAATGCACGCCTGACCTTCCTTCTGTGGACGGGTCTGGAAGGCGGCGGTCCGCACCGTACCTTCTTCCATCAGTGCAAACAGGCTGATCTGGCTTATCTCCATAAGAAAACAGACGAACTTTATTATTTCGCAAAAGCAATCACAGAAACACTGGTACTGCTTCCGAAAGACGATGAGAGATATGAAGATCTGACAGCGGCTTTAGACCGGACATTTAAATGCATCAACTGGGATGAAGAATCTTTCTATAAGACGGCAGAGACGGCTTACAACGTACTGATGGCAGAGCTGGACAAATTGGAGAAAAATACGGATGTGACGGTCAACGTAGTAGGCCATACTCATATTGATGTAGCGTGGTTGTGGAGACTGAAACACACAAGAGAAAAAGCACAGCGTTCCTTCTCCACGGTACTCCGTCTGATGGAACGGTACGATGAGTATTTATTCCTGCAGACCCAGCCGCAGCTATACAAATATGTAAAAGAAGACTGCCCGGAACTGTACGAAAAAATCAAACAGAAAGTGGCAGAAGGAAAATGGGAACCGGACGGTGGTATGTGGGTAGAAGCAGACTGTAATCTTTCCTCGGGAGAAGCTCTCGTTCGTCAGTTTCTTCACGGGACAAGATTCATGGAAAGAGAATTCGGAAAGAAATGCGAATACCTGTGGCTGCCGGATGTATTCGGATATAGCTGGGCTCTGCCTCAGATTATGAAACAGTGTGAAATCAGCACATTTATGACAACAAAGATCAGTTGGAACCAGTACAACTGCATTCCGGATGACCTGTTCAAATGGAGAGGCATCGATGGTTCTGAGATTCTGACGTACTTTATCGATACTCCGGAAGAACATCAGGACATGGATAACATTTTCTCTACTTACAATGGAATGATGACACCTCATTCTGTGATCGGAAGCTGGAGGAAATTCAAGAATAAAGAACTGAGCAAAGACACCCTGATTTCTTACGGTTACGGAGATGGCGGCGGCGGAGTTACCAGAGACATGCTTGAGATGCGCCGGGCTATGGATGTGATTCCCGGACTTCCAAATGTAAAAACTACACAGGCAGGGGAATTCTTCCGCAAGATTCATAAAAATATTGAGGATACAGACCGCTATGTGCATACGTGGGATGGAGAACTTTATTTGGAACGCCACAGAGGAACCTATACATCTCAGGCATACAATAAGAAAACAAACCGTCGTATGGAAAATAAACTGGCACAGATTGAATGGCTCTCATCTATGGCTTATATTCTGGGGGGAGATTATGCACAGCAGGAATTGAATGACAGTTGGGAGTGCGTATTGCTGCACCAGTTCCATGATATTATTCCCGGATCTTCCATCCATGAAGTATATGAGGATTCTCGTATAAACTATGGTGCTGCAGAGGAGCGTGCAGACAGGGTAAAAGAAAATGTCCTGAAAAAAGTTACAGAAGCGAAAGATGGTACTTACAGTATATATTCCACCAACAGTTACGGTGGAAAAGAGCTAGTACTGATTCCTGAGCAGGGAGAAGGGGTATTTGTTGACGGGGCAGGACAGACACTGGAAGCTCAGAAGACAGAAAACGGATATGAAGTGCTGATAGATGCAGAACCCTTTGCAGCGGTTACCGTTATTTTCCAGCCGAAAGAAAAAGAAGCAGAAGCTTCCGTGTTTGAAGTGGAAGGGAATACTCTGGAAACTCCGTATTATACCATTGTATGGAACAAATACGGACAGCTTACCAAAGTGTATGATAAAGAAGCAAAGAGATCTGTATTAAAAGATGGTCAGATGGGTAATGTTCTGGAAATTTATGAAGATAAACCCCTCAGATCGGATGCATGGAGCATCGACATTTTCTACACAGAGAAGATGGAGCTTGTGAAACTGGCGAAAGCTCCGGAAGTAGTGGAGAACGGAAACCTGAGAGCAGTAATCCGCTTTAATTACACCTACCATAAATCAACCATCACGCAGGATATGATTGTCTATAAAGATTCCAGAAGAATTGACTTCAAGACTCATGTGGACTGGCAGGAAGCGCACAGATTGCTGAAGGCCGCATTCTATACCGATATCCGTTCCACAAAAGCAACCTACGATATTCAGTTTGGCCATGTAGAGAGACCGACGCATTGGAACAATAGTTGGGATTGGGCAAGATTTGAAGTATGCGGGCACAAATGGGCGGATCTGTCTGAGACGGGATACGGTGTCAGCCTGCTGAATGACTGCAAATATGGTTATAGTATTAAAGATAATGCGATGAAGCTCACACTGTTAAAGAGCTCTAAAGAACCGGATATTTCAGCGGATATGGGTGAGCATGAGATTGTCTATTCTCTGTACCCGCATATGGGAGCTGTGACGAGTGGAGGAACCATTGAGGAAGCGAATAAACTGAATCTTCCGGCACAGGCTGCAGCAGGAAAATTTGCAGATGATAGAAAAGTGGTTAAAATCTCCAGCCATGATGTGCAGATTGACGTTGTGAAGAAAGCAGAAGACGAGGAGTGCTTAATTGTAAGGCTGCATGAGTGCAGAGGAGGCAGCCACAAAATAGAACTGGATTCCGATTTCCCGGTAAAACGTATTGTACCGTGCAATTTACTTGAACATGACTGCGGTGAGGCAGTGGAAGGTGCAGCGGTTATTTTTGATATAAAACCGTTTGAAATTAAAAACTTTAAATTGTATCTGTAACTGAAAAAAAGACAGTCCCACTTCATGCGTACTGCTAGCGAATATAGATAAAAAACAATTGAATTCGGAAGAAATCTATACTATATTAAGGGTACTGAGGAGAGCCCGGGACATTTGAAAAAATATCCAGAGAGAGCGGCTCTATGACAGAAGGGAGAAAACAGATGGCAGAACATATTTATCCACGTTTTCAGCTTCATGGAACAGATTTGCTGGAACGGACAGGAGTTATTTTTTCTCAGATACTCAATGATCTTCTTATGAAAGTGGATGATGGAGAAGAAGATTACCCGAAAGGTTTTTTCCACACATCTACAACAACTATTACAGAACCGAATTATTACGATCAGATGTGGTCCCGGGATGTAGGACGGGGAATTCAGGAACTTGTGCGGCTTGGCTTTCTTGAGGAGGCGCAGAGCGCTGTAGATTTCATACTGGATACCGGGAAAAACTTCGGGAATCATTATGGAAGAACTATCAATAGAAAGTACGGAAGCCACGAGGTTGACGGAAATGTCAGCGTATTAATGGGAATCTATCTGTTATGGAAATACACGGGTGCAGAGCGGGAAAAAGGGCTTACCTATTTGGAAAATGCAATGGACATTTTCCGGTGGTTCGAAGAATTGTCAAAAAAATGTCCGTATGGAGAACTGTTGGCCAGCCAGAGTGAGCTGTCCGGCAACCCGGAAGCCGATTATTTTATCTATGCTTTGTTTGCTACTTATGGTGCGGCAGTTACCTGTCTGGCTTATGCCGAGATGGCAGAAGCCTGTCAGCAGCCAAGTGCTGCGGCAAAATTGACGGAACAGGGATGCCGTTTGCGGGATTCCCTTACAAAATGGCTGGTTTCTAATGGACCGGAGGGGGAACAGGATACAAAAACTCCGGCTGGAGTGTGGCTGAACGGTATCGATGAGAGAACGGGAAAAGCAGCAGAGACAGGTGACTTCGGCCCGCTGTTTGATATATCCAAATGGACACGCCAGCTTCCGTTTATTCAGGATTTTGACATGGGAAAAGGTGGATTTTCCATTGCAGAATTCGAGAAAATCAATCGTCTTTCCTATGAATATATTTCCCGTGAAATGGCGAAGGGTTACTATTTCCGTAAATACGGTTTTGTAAGCAATACCTGTTTCGGAGGAATGGGAGGCCGTCACGATGACACGATGGCCGGTTATGGACAGAATTATTTTTCACAGGCAGCCCTTTTATTTGACGATGTGAATGTATATACAAAATGTATCGAGGGAATCGATCGTCTGGCTTATGACGGAGACATTGTTGCTCCGATGACTGTTGATTTGAACCCATGGGTTATGCACGAATGCTTTACTTATGAAAACTACGAGCAGGGGCTGGATCACACCTTTGGACGATTAGAAGATAAATATAAGCACATCATGTATAATCCGGGAGATGAAGGAAATCTGGTTCAGTCTGCGGAGACTTTGAAGACTCTGGCAATGGTGGCGGGGATTTATGCGGATGGCGATACCCTTACGATTATGCCGAGACTTCCATGGGAGTGTACAAAAGCGGAAATGACAGATTTTCCGGTGGCAGCTCCGGATGGTTCTCTGGCACGGATTTCCTATGTATTTGATCTGGAAAGATGGAAAAATGCTTATACCTTGAGGATTAGCGGTTTGGAAAAGTTTCAAAAGGCGGTTGTACGAATCGGTCCCCTGCCCAACATTCTGTGCAATGAGAAAGAACTGAAAGAAGAGTGGCAGATTTCCAGACAGTATGGAGCAAGCTTTGCTGTGAAAACTATTTCTTGTGATGGGGAAAATGAGTTGGAAATTTTTCTGAAGAATGAAAAACGATAAGAAGGAATGATAGGAGAGGGTGCCGCAAAATTGCTCAATGATTAATTTGGCAATTTTGCGGCACTTTCCTTATGCTAAAAGCAGAGGAAAACATGCGGAAGATTAATTTTGCGATGCCGCACTCATCTGCCGTACATCCGGAATTGCAATCAAGACCGGATATAAAACCAGCGCAATCACCAGTCCTCCCACCCCCTGAATCAGGTTAGCCGGAACGCTGGCTGCCGCTGCAGCCATTCCGTACATAGGAGACTCGCAGAGAAAATACCCTCCCGCAACCAGAACGATATCTGTAATTCCGCCCAGAATAACTCCTGCATAACGGCTTTTCCGGCTCTTTCCCATTTTCTGGTAAATAAATCCTGCAATCAGGGCAATCAGTCCCTTGATGGCAAAGGTGATCGGAACATAAATAAAATATCCTCCCAGCAGATCAGCCATGGCAGAACCGATGCCGCCGGCAAGAAATCCGCACATAGGTCCCAAGATAATTCCTGCCAGAATCACCACCGCATCACCGGGGTGGATATATCCGTTAGTGCCCGGAGTAGGAATCCGAATGGCCATGGTTGCCACACAGGCAAGAGCAGCGAAAAGAGCAGTTAAAACTAACTTTTTAAAATCCATTTTCATGATAAAGACCTCCTTTGATGATTGTGTTATCTACCATACGTCATAAATGGCTTGAATAAAATAGCCAGTTTTGAATAAAATAACCAGACCAGTTTGGAGCGGATTATGTTTTCACCCCTTTACAAATAAGAGTTCTTGTGCTAACCTGATTTTATCTGGAAAATATAATGATAAAATACAGAAAAACACCGTGACGAAGAGAGTACATGAGCATTTGCTGTTACAGAGAATTCCCGTAAGCTGAGAGGGATACAGGAAAGCTGATGGAAGATGGCTTCTGAGAGGCGCACCGAACTGTGGAGGACACAGCAAGGCTGCGACAGGTTCCGCCTGTTATAGCGGCAGGGTATGAAAGGATACTGTTCACCTCGCGGGATAGTGCAGAAGGAACAGTAACTATGAAAGTACTTATGGAGGTTTCTGCCGTGAGGCAGGGATGAATAGAAGTGGTAACACGGTTGATATGACTCGTCTTCTTATTTGAGGGCGGGCTTTTTTTATTAAAAATCAGGAGGAAATCAAAATGGCAAAAGAAAAGTATTATATGACCACTGCGATTGCCTACACATCAGGCAAACCGCACATTGGAAACACCTATGAAGTGGTGCTGGCAGACAGCATCGCGCGCTTCAAAAGACAGCAGGGCTATGACGTATTTTTTCAGACAGGAACAGACGAGCATGGTCAGAAGATCGAGCTGAAGGCTGAGGAAGCAGGAGTAACCCCGAAGGAATTCGTAGACGGCGTTTCCACAGAAATCAAACGCATCTGGGATCTGATGAACACATCCTATGACAAATTCATCCGTACTACAGATGAAGACCATGAAAAACAGGTACAGAAAATTTTCAAAAAACTGTACGATCAGGGCGATATCTACAAAGGACATTACGAGGGAATGTACTGCACCCCCTGTGAGTCATTTTTCACAGAATCCCAGTTGGTAGACGGCAAATGTCCGGACTGCGGACGTCCGTGTACTCCGGCAAAGGAGGAAGCATACTTCTTCAAAATGAGCAAATACGCCCAGAGACTGATTGACCACATCAACAGCCATCCGGAATTCATTCAGCCGGTATCCCGTAAAAATGAAATGATGAACAATTTCCTTCTGCCGGGTCTGCAGGATCTGTGCGTATCCCGTACCTCTTTCAAATGGGGTATTCCGGTGGAATTCGATCCTAAGCACGTAACATATGTGTGGCTGGATGCGCTGACCAACTATATTACCGGTATCGGATATGACTGTGACGGCGAGCATACGGAGCAGTTCAAGAAAGACTGGCCGGCAGACCTGCATCTGATCGGAAAAGATATCATTCGTTTCCATACCATTTACTGGCCGATTTTCCTGATGGCTCTGGATCTTCCGCTGCCGAAACAGATTTTCGGACATCCTTGGCTTCTGCAGGGTGATGGAAAAATGAGCAAATCCAAAGGAAATGTCCTGTATGCAGATGAGCTGGCAGAATTCTTCGGCGTAGATGCGGTACGTTATTTTGTGCTTCATGAGATGCCTTTTGAAAATGACGGCGTGATCACATGGGAACTGATGGTAGAGCGTCTGAACTCCGATCTGGCAAATACACTGGGAAATCTGGTAAATCGTACCATTTCCATGTCTAACAAATATTTTGGCGGTGTGGTGACTAAAACAGGAGTGACAGAAGAAGTGGACGAGGATCTGAAAGCCGTGGTAACTGCAGCGAGAGACAAGGCAGCAGCTAAAATGGAAAATCTTCGCGTGGCGGATGCGATCACAGAAATCTTCAATGTATTCAAACGCTGCAATAAATATATTGATGAGACCATGCCATGGGCGCTGGCAAAAGACGAGGAGAAAAAAGACCGTCTGGCAGAGGTTATGTACAACTTAGTAGAAGGCATTTCCATCGGTGCTAATCTTCTGGAATCCTTTATGCCGGAGACTACAGACCGGATTCTGGCTCAGATAAACGGTGAGAAGAGAGACTATGAGGTTCTGGATCAGTTTGGTCTGTATGAATCAGGCAGCAAAGTGACAGAAAAACCGGAAATTCTGTTCCAGCGTCTGGACTTAAAGGAAGTTCTGGAAAAGGTAGAAGCGAAAAAAGCAGAAACTGAAAAACCGGAGGCTCCGGCAGAACCGGTGATCGATATCGAGCCGAAGGCAGAGATCACCTTTGACGAATTTGAGAAAATGCAGTTTCAGGTGGGAGAAATCATTGCCTGCGAGGCAGTGAAAAAATCAAAAAAACTGCTGTGTTCTCAGGTGCGCATCGGAAGTCAGGTAAAACAGATCGTTTCCGGCATCAAAGCCCATTACTCACCGGAGGAAATGGTGGGTAAAAAGGTTATGGTTCTGGTAAATCTGAAACCTGCAAAACTGGCCGGGGTGATGTCGGAAGGCATGATCCTGTGTGCAGAGGATGAAAACGGAGAACTGTCCCTGATGGTTCCGGAGAAAAAGATGCCGGCAGGAGCAGAAATCTGTTAAGAAATGCGGCAGAAAAAGCTGGGAAAGTGATGAGGGAAATAAATCATGATTTTTGAAACTCACGCCCACTACGATGATGAGGCATTTGAGGGCGACAGAGAGCAGCTTCTGGGCTCTATGCAGGCACAGGGAATAGAAAGAATCATCAATGTGTGTGCGGAGGCAGAGCACTGGGACCGCACGGTGGAGTTGATGGAAAGGTATCCATTTGTATACGGCGCTGTAGGCGTGCATCCCGATGATGTGGGAGCGCTGGACGAACAGGCAGTCCGGCGGATGCATCAGCTTTGCCGTCATGAAAAGATGGTGGCGGTTGGTGAGATAGGACTGGATTATTATTGGGACAAAGAACAGCATGAGGCGCAGATTTACTGGTTTGAGAGACAGCTTGAGGTGGCCCGGGAGGAAAAACTGCCGTTTATTATTCACAGCCGGGAGGCAGCACAGGATACGCTGGATACGATGAAACGAATGAAGGCCGGGGAAATCGGCGGAGTGGTCCACTGCTTTTCCTATGGAAAGGAAATGGCAAGGGAATACCTCGGGATGGGTTTATCTCTGGGAATCGGCGGCGTGGTGACTTTTAAAAATGCCAGAAAGCTGAAGGAGGTTGTGGAATATGCTCCTCTGGAGAATCTGCTTTTGGAAACCGACAGTCCGTATCTGGCTCCGGTGCCTTACCGGGGCAAGAGGAACTCCTCTCTGTATATTCCGTATATTGCTCAGGCAATCGGTGAAATCAAAGGGATTTGTCCGGAGAGAGTTATGGAAGTAACGAGAGAAAACAGTTATAAAATTTTTTCAAAAGTAAAGAAATAGCCGCAGGCATAGATGAAAAGCCCCGGAACGGTGAAGAATGAAAACTTCAGCGTTCCGGGGCTTTTTTCTAATGATGTTTTTTAACAAAACTGAGTGCGATACATGAAGGGCCAACGTGAGTGCCGATAACGCCTCCAACGGGAAGCAGGCGGTAGTTTTTGAGCCCGTATTTTTCCACGGTGCTTTCCACAAAATGCATACCAAATTCCTTGTCGGAGGTATAACCAAAATAAACGGGTTCATCCGGATCAATCTCACAGGCTTCAAATTCCTTCCAGAGCTGTTTCATGCCGCCGTTTCTTCCACGGGCTTTTCCCAGTTCCACTAAAGTCTTGTCTTTCAGCTCGATAATGGGCTTGATATGGAGGGCATTTCCGATCAGAGCCACACTTGCCGGGATGCGGCCGCCCTTTTTCAGGTAAGTCAGAGTATCCAGCATTCCGCATACGGTAAGCCGGCTTTTCAACTCTTCCAGAATAGGGATGATGGCATCCATGTTTTTTCCCTCATCACGCAGGAAAACTGCCTTTTCCACCAACATGCGCTGAGTAAGGATTGCCTGTTCGGAGTCTATGATATAGATATTTTTTCTGCCGCTGAGCTGCTTTGCCAGATTTGCTGAGTTGAAGGTTCCGCTCAGTCCGCTGGACAGTGTGATAACCAGAACATCTTCTCCGGTTTCACCAGCCTTTTCATAATGCTTCAGAAAGTCTTCCGGCGAGGGCTGGCTGGTAACAGGCAGGTCCTTCTCCTTGGCCAGTTTATCAAAGAATTTGCAGAAATCCTCCTCGGTTTCCATTGGAAATGTCCCATCGGAGAACTGGATTTTTAAGGGAACGATCTGAATGTTCATTTTCAGTGCTTCCTGTGCGGTGATATCGGAAGCGGAATCTGTGATAATAAGCATCTTTCTCCTCCTGCCATATTTTTTATGAGAATATATCCTGTTTGTTCGAAAAATATGATACAATTTATGAAACCGGATTTCTCCGCACGTTGTGTTCCCGAAATCCTAGTATCATATCAATAGAAAAATATATCATACTCTCCAGAAAAAACAATAGCAAAACAGGAAAGTGAAACAAAAGGGAGGGAATTGTATCAATGAAAAGAAAGAACCCCACCAATGATTTTCTCAAAGAGTGCATGGCAGATGCTCTTTTGATACTTCTGCGGAAAAAACCGCTGGAAAATATAACCATTCAGGAAATCGCGACTCTTGCAGATGTGGGAAGAGTCACTTATTACCGGAATTTTACTTCAAAAGAGGATATTTTAAATTTTAAGCTGGATAAGCTTATGACAGAATGGGTGGAAAAGGAAATGCGGGTGAAGGATCCCACTCCCTATCAGCTTGCTTTGAAGTTTTTTCAGTTCTTCGCACAGAATAAGGAACTGGTGCAGACGTTGATGCAGTCGGAATTGTATCTGCTGCTTTTAAGGCAGTTGATCGATAAACTTACGATTTACGGCACACCGAAACAGATTGGAAGGTATGAACAGATATTTTTGTCATTCGGGCTGTGCGGAATTATTTTGACATGGATGAATACGGGAATGAAAGAGTCCCCGGAGGAGATGGGGGAAATTGTTGCACGGAATTTTCTTACCCGTGTAATCCCTACAGAGAAGACAGGAGGGGAGCAAAATGGCGAAACTCATCGCCATCAGGGGTAATTCAGGAAGCGGGAAGTCCACTCTGACCAAAGTGCTGAAGAAAAGGAGAAGATCATGGAAAAATGGGAAAAGATAGAAATGTATAAACAAATGAATCAAAAGGCTGAACCGGGGAAAATCGTATGCGCCGGTTCTTCTCTGATGGAAATGTTTCCGATTGAAAAACTGCTGAAGGAAACCGGATGCGGTGAAATTATTTATAACCGGGGGATCAGTGGGTTTGTGACGGAGGAACTGCTGGATGCCATTGACGTATGCATTTTGGATTTGAAGCCCTCCCGGCTGTTTTTAAATATCGGGACGAATGATTTGAACGATCCGCAAATGACACCGGAAAAACTGATGAAAAACTATGAAAAAATCCTGAACATAGTGGAGCACGCCCTGCCCCGGACGGAAATTTATCTGATGGCTTATTATCCGGTGAACTATGAGGCGGCCACAGAGGAGATGAAACAATGCCTGCGGGTGCGGACCAATGAAAAAATTAATCAGGCAAATGAAAAGGTAAAGAAGCTTGCCGAAAAGCACGGCGGACGGTATATTGATATTAACCAAAATCTGAAGGATGAGGAAGGGCGGCTGAGAGCGGAATTTACAACTGAGGGAATGCATATCAATGAGGAGGGGTATCGGGCGGTTTTTCCGGAGTTTTTGAGGTATGTGAAGGAAGAGGTATGGGGAGCATTGGAATATTAATGTAGAAGGGGTTTGCAGTAGGGTGCCGGATAAACAAAATGGAAAGGAGTATTAGAAATGGCAGTAATTAACATGAATTTTTTATCAAAGGAACTGAAAATGAATACGGTTGTAAATATGATTGTACCGGATTCGGAACATATAGGTGAGAAACCTCTTTCGGAAAGAAAGGTGTTGTGGCTGCTTCACGGTCTTTCGGATAATGCCACTTCATGGTTGCGTCTTTCCAATATAGAGCGGTATGTCCGGGAAGCGGATCTGGTGGTTGTCATGCCATCGGGAGACCGGAGTATGTATTGCGACAATGTAAACGGACAGAATTATTTTACTTATATTGCAAAGGAATTGCCGGAGTATCTGCATTTGATGTTTCAGCTCTCAAGAAAAAAAGAAGATAATTTTATTGCAGGTCTTTCCATGGGAGGTATGGGAGCTATGAAGATTGCACTCACATATCCGGAAAATTATGCGGCAGTGGGAAGTTTCTCCGGTGTGCTGGATTTGCTTTCGATAGCGGAAAATCTGACGGAGGATCGAAAAAGGGAATTTCCGTTCATGCTGGAAGCATATACCGCACCAGAACATTCTCCATTGAACCCTTCCGCATTGTTGGATAAGGAGAAGGATGAAAATCTGAGAATCTATTTTTCCTGCGGAAAACAGGATGATTTGTATGTGGGAAACTGCATGTTTAAGGAGAAAGCGGATAGTCTTGGGATTAGGACAACCTGTATTTTTGAAGACGGAACTCATGAGTGGGGGTTCTGGGATAAACATGTGCGGAAATTTATTGAGTTCGCCATGGAGTAAAGAGAGGGGGGAGCCCGGTAAGTTGAACCTTGTAATGGGATTCCACCCTTATGTCCAAACAGCTAGTGTTACCAGAAAGGTTTTGTGCGGATTAATACAAAAGTATCTTTCAATATTTAAAGCTATAAGCTGAAAATAGGCAAGAAAAAAATAGTCTCTGAGGAGTCACCGAAAATATAAAAAATTTTTCATTTTTTTATTGACAAATAGAAGAGTTTTAGATATAATCGTTATTGCTGATGAAGAAACAGCAATCGAAGCGTGGCTCAGTTTGGTAGAGCGCTGCGTTCGGGACGCAGAGGTCGTGGGTTCGAATCCCGTCGCTTCGACTCTTGGCAGGGGCACCGAAACACTTGATAATCAAGGGTTTCGGTCTTTTTTTGTCTGTATTTGTCAACAAATTCTTTATATTATCAGGGATTTCTATTTTACATTATCTCAGATTCGTGTTACGATAATTTTACAAATGAATCATTTCAAATTTCTATATTCTATGGCGATTCGCCAGCTATTTCAAAACTTTTTTCTGTCAATAAACTTGTAGTTATGGTAAAATTAAGGAGAACTATATGGGTAAAAAACACAATTTGAAACCATTA
>JAHAFI010000051.1 GCA_018374355.1 Clostridiales bacterium | reverse complement strand
GGGGCATCAAATTTGTAACGCTGCAGAGCAGCGGGGTATTTGACCCTCGCAGCAGTCGCCAAATGGATATGCAAGCATATCCGCATGGCTCGTTGCCTGTGGGAATAAAAAAAACAGCTTCGGTTTTAAACCAAGCTGTTTTTTATCAATGTTAAGGAATGCAAGTAATTATGCTCTTTCAACTTTGCCGGATTTCAGACAAGAAGTACATACATACATCTTCTTTGCACCACCGTCAACCTTAACCTTTACGGATTTAACATTTGATTTCCACATTTTGTTAGTCTTTCTATGGGAATGGCTCACGTTGTTTCCGAAATGAGCGCCTTTTTCACAGATTGCACACTTTGCCATAACTGCACCTCCTTAACCAATTTTTTATCATACATGCTTATAATCATCCGATTAGCAACACTAGCTATTTTAACAGATGAATAATCTTTTTGCAAGTAAAAATATAAATTTTTCAAATTATTATTTCTTTTTCCGGGAAAACAGGTTATAATACATACAGTATAATTCATGAGATGATGAATTGTTACGCACAGATTCAGAAATCACGTACCGGGAAGCGAAAAAATGGCGGACCGCAGGCGGGTGATAAGCTGGAAAAACAGGAATGGAGGGTGACCTATGAAAGGGCGTATGAATACAGGATTAGGAGAAGTTACCATTAATGCAGATGTAATAGCCACCTATGCAGGCAGCGTAGCTGTAGAATGTTTCGGTATCGTTGGAATGGCTGCCGTGAATATGAAGGATGGTCTGGTAAAGCTTCTGAGAAAAGACAGCCTGAAGCATGGAATTAATGTGGAACTGAATGACAATAAGATTTCTCTGGATTTTCATGTGATTGTGGCGTATGGTGTAAGTATCCGTGCGGTTTCTGATAATTTGATTGATAATGTCAGGTATAAAGTGGAGGCATTTACCGGTCTTGAGGTGGAAAACATCAATATTCTGGTAGAAGGTGTCCGTGTGATAGATTAATGTAAGGAGGAGCTTTAGATAGCTATGAATACAATAGATGCCAAACTGCTTGCCAAGATGTTTCTGGCAGGAGCTAAGAATCTGGAAGTAAAAAAAGAGTGGATCAATGAGCTGAATGTATTTCCTGTTCCCGATGGAGACACAGGAACCAACATGACTCTCACAATTATGTCTGCGGTAAAGGAAGTAAGCGGAATTTCCCAGTTGACTATGGAAGCGCTGGCTAAGGCCATTTCTTCCGGTTCCCTGAGAGGAGCCCGGGGTAACTCAGGTGTTATCCTGTCCCAGCTTTTGCGGGGCTTTACCAAAGGCATCCGGGAGCATAAGGAGCTGGATGCGGTTACATTGGCCCGTGCGCTGGACAAGGGTGTGGAGACTGCATACAAAGCGGTTATGAAACCGAAAGAAGGAACGATTCTTACCGTTGCCAGAGGAGTGGCTGATAAGGCGCTGGAGCTGGCGGAGGAAGCAGAGGATCTGGATGCATTTTTCGAGGATGTTCTGGCAGAAGGAAACAGAGTCCTGAAGCTGACACCGGAGATGCTGCCGGTACTGAAAGAAGCGGGCGTTGTGGACTCCGGCGGACAGGGTCTGATGGTTGTTTTGGAAGGCGCTTTTGATGCTTTCAGAGGAAAAGAGATCGATCTGACCTTCGAGGCTTCCGAGTCTGCAAAGGTGGTAAAAATTTCTCCGCAGGCAGAAGCCGATATCAAATTCGGTTACTGTACCGAGTTTATCATTGTTTTGGATAAAAAGTTTACCGAGCAGGATGAAGTAGAATTTAAGGGCTATTTGAGTTCTCTGGGTGATTCCATTGTATGTGTGGCGGATGACGAGATTGTCAAGATCCATGTACATACCAACGATCCGGGTCTTGCGATTCAGCGGGCTCTGACCTTTGGTTCCCTGTCAAGGATCAAGATCGACAACATGCGGGAAGAGCATCAGGAAAAACTGATCAAGGATGCGGAGAAGGTTGCGGCACAGCAGCAGGAAGAAGCGGCTAAGGCTCCGAGAAAAGACGTTGGATTTATTTCTGTGTCCATCGGAGAGGGATTTGGAGATATTTTCCGGGATTTGGGAGTGGACTACCTGATTGAAGGCGGCCAGACCATGAATCCCAGTACAGAGGATATGCTGAATGCCATTGAGAAAGTAAATGCAGATACGATTTTCATTTTCCCGAATAATAAAAATATTATTCTGGCGGCAAATCAGGCAAAGGCTCTGACAAAGGACAAAGAGATCGTAGTGATTCCTACAAAGACAGTACCTCAGGGAATTACTGCCATCATCAATTATGTACCTGAAAAATCCGTGGAAGAGAATCAGGAGACCATGCTGGAAGAGATTCAGCGGGTAAAAACCGGTCAGATTACTTATGCAGTGCGGGATACCCATATCGATGATATGGAGATTCATCAGGGAGATATCATGGGAATCGGTGACCACGGTATGCTGGCAGTAGGACAGGATGTGGCTGAGATTGCGAAAAAATCCGTGGAAGCCATGGTAGATGATGAGACAGAGCTGATCAGTATCTATTACGGTGAAGAATTTTCTCAGGAAGATGCAGAACAGTTGGGTGAAGAACTGGAAGAAATCTATGATTTCTGCGATGTGGAAGTAAACTGCGGCGGGCAGCCGATTTACTACTGCATTATTTCTGTGGAATAACCGGAAGGAAAACAGAAGCAGGAGGGGGTGTTGTGGAATCTGGAATAACCGGATTTTGCGGCGCCCTTTTGCATTATGGGAGGCATTTTATGAGAGAATCAGAATCTATCCGCGTATTGAAAGGGGTAGGGGAGAAGACAGAAGCCCTTTTTGGAAAGATTGGAGTGACGCGGGTCGGTGATCTTCTGAGATATTATCCAAGGGATTATGATATCTTCCGGGAAGCGGTGAGCATCGGGGAAGTGAAGGATCAGGAAAAGGCAGCGGTGACGGCCACCGTGACCGGGAGTGTGGAGGTGAAAAAGGTTCGGAACCTTACGGTAGTCACAACCACGGTCGCTGATCTGACCGGACGGTGCAGGCTGACTTGGTTTAATATGCCCTTTTTGCGCAATACCATGAAACGGGGGATGACCTTCGTATTCCGGGGGAAAGTCAGTATGAAAAATAATCTGCGCATGATGGAACAGCCGGAGATTTATACACCGGCTGCTTATCAGCAGAAGCTGAACAGCATGCAGCCGATTTACGCCCTGACAGCGGGAATGACCAACAATCTGGTGACAAAGCTGGTGCGGGAAACACTGGAGCAGCTTGATCTGTCCGGGGATTTTCTCCCTGAGGATATCCGCATCCGGGAGGGGCTGGCAGAATATAATTTTGCCCTCCGGCAGATTCATTTTCCCCAAAACCCGGAAAGCTATCTCACAGCCAGAAAGCGTCTGGCTTTTGATGAATTCCTGCTGTTCATACTGGCCTTGCAGCAGTTAAAGGAGAGAAGCGGGACGGAGGAGAACCACTACCGGATGAAGGAGGTCTGGAAGACGGAGGAGGTTATGGAAAACCTTCCCTATGAGCTGACCCGTGCACAGAAAAATGTCTGGTATGAGATTGAGCAGGATTTAAAGGGCGAAAAGCTCATGGCCCGGCTGGTACAGGGAGATGTGGGAAGCGGTAAGACGATTATCGCTTTTCTGGCCATGATCATGGCCATGGAAAACGGTTACCAGAGCGCAGTCATGGTTCCCACAGAGGTGCTTGCAAGACAGCACTATGAGTCACTGGTGAAGCTTTTAGAGGAAAACGGTCTGCTGGACACCTGCTGCCCGGTTCTTCTTACAGGATCTAATACCGCAAAAGAAAAGCGGCTGATCTATGAAAAGATTGCATCCGGCAAAGCGAGGATGATTGTGGGGACCCATGCGCTGATTCAGGAAAAAGTGGAATACGAAAGCTTGTCGCTGGTAATTACCGATGAGCAGCACCGGTTTGGGGTACGCCAAAGAGAAATGTTTTCCTCTAAGGGGGAAAAGCCCAACGTGCTGGTTATGAGCGCTACCCCCATTCCCCGGACACTGGGAATCATTCTCTACGGGGATCTGGATATCTCCATCATCGACGAGCTGCCTGCCCACAGGCTGCCCATCAAAAACTGTGTGGTAGATACGAATTACCGTCCAAAGGCCTACCGTTTTATCGAAAGGCAGGTACAGGAAGGGCGGCAGGTCTATGTGATCTGCCCGATGGTGGAAGAAAGCGAGGGAATGGACGGGGAAAACGTGATGGATTATGCGCAGACGCTCCGGCAGGTTCTTCCCTCCGAGATTACCGTGGGAATTCTTCACGGACAGATGAAACCTAAGGAAAAAAACCGGATCATGGAGGAATTTGCTTCCGGACAGATACAGGTATTGGTTTCTACTACGGTGGTGGAGGTGGGAGTGAATGTGCCCAACGCCACGGTGATGATGGTGGAAAATGCGGAGCGCTTCGGGCTTGCACAGCTTCACCAGCTTCGGGGAAGAGTAGGACGGGGGGCATACCAGTCCTACTGCATCTTTATTCACGGGCAGGACAAGGCGGAGACTTCCCGGAGACTGCAGATACTGAAGGAATCCAATGACGGATTTTACATTGCAGGGGAAGACCTGAAGCTTCGGGGGCCGGGAGATCTGTTCGGGGTAAGACAAAGCGGTCTGTTGGAATTTGGGATTGCAGATATTTTCCGTGATGCGGATGTGATGAAACAGGCCAGCGAGGCAGCAGGAGAAATCCTGTCCCTTGATTTTAATCTGGAGCTGCCTCAAAATCAGGGACTTCGCAAGCGGCTGGAGGAGTATACCAGCCGTCAACTGGATGATTTGGGACTATAGACGAAAAGACTGATCAGAAAGGAATCCGGTATGAATACAATCGTAAGAATGGAAAATGTGAAAAAAATTTATCATATGGGAGAAGTGGAGATCCATGCCGCGGACGGGATTACTTTTTCGGTTGAAAAAGGAGAATTTGCGGTAATTGTCGGCCCCAGCGGAGCAGGAAAAACTACGGTTCTGAATATTTTGGGCGGGATGGATACCTGCGATGAAGGGCGCGTGATCGTGGACTGGGAGGATATCAGTAACTTCAGAAACCGAAGGCTGACCGAGTACCGCAGAAATGATATCGGCTTTGTATTTCAGTTCTACAATCTGGTGCAGAATCTGACCGCAGTGGAAAATGTGGAGCTTGCCACACAGATCTGCAAAAATCCCTTAGATGCAAGGGAAGTGTTGAAGGAAGTGGGATTGGAAGAGCGGATGGATAACTTTCCGGCCCAGCTTTCGGGCGGCGAGCAGCAGCGTGTGGCAATAGCCAGAGCGCTGGCGAAAAATCCCAAGCTTCTTCTTTGTGATGAGCCTACGGGAGCGCTGGATTATATGACGGGCAAAGCGATTCTGAAGCTTTTGCAGGACACCTGCCGGGAGAGGGGAATGACAGTGATCGTGATCACACATAATACTGCGATTGCCCCCATGGCAGACCGGGTAATCCAGATAAAAAACGGCACAGTAAAATCGGTGTCAGTCAATGAGCATCCGGTTTCTGTGGAGACGATTGAGTGGTGATGATATGAAAAAAAGACACATGTTGGTGAAAGACTTTTTCAGGGAAGTAAAAAGCAGCAGGAACCGTTTTTTATCCATCATGGTAATCATTGTTCTGGGCGTAGCATTTTTTTCCGGAATCCGCGCTACCAGCCCGGATATGGAGCTGTCAGCCGATACATATTATGACCGGGCGAAACTGATGGACATACGGATACTGAGCACGCTGGGGCTGACAGACAGCGATCTGAAGGAACTGGAGCAGATAGAAGGAGTGGGTTCGGTAAGCCCTTCCTACAGCAGGGATGTACTCTGCCGGCTGGAAAATTCCCAGCCGGTCATTCATCTGATGGCTCTGACTCCCGGCCTGAATCAGGTAACGGTAACGGAAGGGCGTCTGCCTGAAAAGAAGAATGAGATTTTCATGGATGAAGAGTTTATGAAAAACTACGGATATCACGTAGGGGATACGATTCAGGTATTTTCAGGTGAAGATGATACAGACATTGAAGATATGGTTTCCGAGAGTGAGTATACCATTACCGGTATGGGAAACAGCCCCTTTTATCTGAGCATTGACAGAGGAACCAGCAGCATCGGAGACGGAGATGTAAGCGGTTTCGGAGTGATTCCCATGGATAGCTTTTCGATGGAAGCTTACACGGAGATTTACCTTTCCGTGGACGGGGCGGATCAGGAAATCTGCTACGGGGATGAATATGAAGAAATCGTAGATCAGGTAAAAGACCGTCTGGAGGGAATGGCTGACGAACAGTGTCAGGTGAGGTTTGCCACGGTAAAAGGGGACGGACAGGAAGACATCGATGCCGCCAAGCAGGAAATAGCTGATGCAAAGAAGAAACTTTCGGATGCTGAAAAAGAACTGGCTGACGGGGAAAAACAGCTTGCCGACGGAAAAAAGGAACTGCAGGATAAGGAGGAGGAGCTTCAGGAGGGAAAATCCAAACTGGAGGAGGAAAGCCAAAAACTGCAGGACGGAAAAAGCCAGCTTGCTTCCGGACGGCAGGAATTGGACAGTCAGGCTGCGGTTCTGAACCAGAAAAAGGAGGAGCTTGCGGCGGGAAAAAACCAGCTTGCCGGAAAAGAGGAGGAGCTGCAAGAGGGAATTGCCCGGCTGGAGGATGGAGAAAACCAGCTTTTGGATGGTGAAAAGGAAATCGAAGCGGGCGAACAGGAGCTTCAGGCAGGTGAAAAGGAGCTGGAGGCGGCAAAACACCAGCTTACAGAAAGCAGAAAACTGCTGGAATCCCAAGCATCGCTGATGGAACTGGCTAAAGAGCAGCTTCCCGGCCTGAAAGAGCTGATGGCTCAGGCGGAAAGCGGTCTGCAGTTAGGGGAAGAGCAGCTTGCAGTTTTAAATCAGGAGCTTGCACAACTGCAGGCGGAGTACGAGGAAGCTCTCAATGCTCCGGTTCAGGATGAGGAAAAAATAAAAGCCCTTGAGGCAAAAATTGAAATGAAAAAATCGGCTATTGCCGTATTGGAAAAATCAATCGAGGCGCTCCGGGAAAAGAAAACAGAGATTGATGCAGGAATCGCAGAGCTTGAGAAAGTCATACAGGCTTATGACGATGGATTGCAGAAGATAACGGAGGGGGAAAAGCTGCTGGCAGAGAAGGAAGAGGAGCTGAAGCAGGGAAAAGAAAAGCTTCAGCAGGCCAGAGCGGAACTGGAAGGGAAAAAGGCGGAGCTTGCGGCGGCGAAAGCAGAGCTTGCGGCCGGACAGCAGCAGCTTGACGCGGCAAAGGCAGAGCTTGCATCAGGAGAAAGCCAGCTTGCCGCAGGAGAGCAGCAGCTTTCCGATGCCAGAGGCTTATTGGAATCGGAAGCCGGGAAACTTACGGCAGGGGAAAAAGAACTTGCCAAAGCTAAGAAGGAGCTGAAGGACGGCGAAAAACAAATTACTGACGCAAAGGAAACGCTGAAAGAAAAAGAAGAGGAGCTTTCGGAGGGAAAAGAAGAATTCGAAAAGGAATCGAAGGACGCTGAGGAGGAAATCCGCGAGGCAGAGGAAAAAATCACGGACGCTCAGAAGGAACTGGATAAGCTGGAGGTTCCCACATGGTACGTTCTCGGAAGGGATTCTTTACAGACGTATGTGGAATACGGACAGGACAGCCAGCGAATCGAAGCTATCGGAAAAGTATTTCCTGCGATTTTCTTTCTGGTGGCGGCGCTGATTTGTCTGACCACCATGACTCGTATGGTAGAGGAAAACAGAACCCAGATTGGTACGCTGAAAGCGCTGGGCTACGGAAAAGGGGCAATTGCCGGAAAATATCTGTTCTACGCCTTTCTGGCCAGCTTTATCGGCAGTGTCATCGGAGTGGCTGCGGGGCAGAAAACACTTCCGGTTATCATTATTCAGGCGTACAGCATTCTTTACAACAACCTGCCGGAAACTCTGGCGCCTCTTTATGCGGGATATACCGTATCCTCCACATTGCTGGCAGTGGGAATCACGGTTCTTGCTGCGGGAATTGCCTGTTATCGGGAACTGGCGGCAGTACCGGCAGAACTGATGCGCCCGGAAGCGCCGAAAAACGGCAAGAGGATTTTACTGGAGAGGATGCCGTTTATATGGAAGCATCTGAGTTTTTCAAACAAGGCTACCGCCCGCAACCTCTTCCGTTATAAGAAGAGATTCTTTATGACGGTTCTGGGCATTGGAGGCTGCATGGGACTTTTGATGGTAGGCTTTGGCCTGCGGGATTCCATTATGGCAATCGGTGAAAAACAGTTTGGAGAAATCCGTACCTATTCCTCCGCAATCACGCTGGAAATGGACAGCAGTGAGGAAGAAAGAGCTGCGGTTCTGGAAATGGTGCAGAAGGATCAGGATATAAAGACAAGTATGCTGGCATATGAATCTTCTGTGGATGTAGGATTTGGAGAACAGGAAAAAAGCAGTTATCTGGTGGTGGCTTCCGATCTGGAAAAGTTTAAGGATTTTGTTACCCTGAAGGACAGGAAGACAAAAAAGGTCTATGAACTGGACCATGAGGGTGTTGTGATTACCGAAAAACTGGCAAAGCTTTTGGAGATTGATACCGGAGATACCATTTATTTGAAGGATGGGGACACGAAACGGATAGAAGTGAAGGTATCCCATATCGTGGAAAATTATTTCTTCCATTATGTATATATGGCACCGGAGGTTTACGAAAAACTGTATGAGGAACCGCCGGAGTATTCCGAGATCATGACGGTAAATACGGAGGACACCGAGGAATTTGAGAAGGAATTCCAGAACCGCTATATGGCGGTGGATGGGGTGCTGAACGTTTCCTTTTTAAGTTCTGTGTCAGGCCGGATTGCGGATATGCTCCGCAGTATGGATTCGGTCATCTATATTATTGTTATTGCGGCGGGAATGCTGGCATTTGTGGTTCTGTATAATCTGAATAATATCAACATCAGTGAGAGAAGAAGAGAGCTGGCTACGCTGAAGGTTTTGGGCTTTTATGAGCTGGAGGTTTCCCAATATGTATTCCGGGAAAATGTTGTGCTGACCTTGATCGGCTCCCTCACCGGAGTGGTATTCGGGCTGATTCTTCATCGGTTTGTTATTCTGACAGCAGAAATTGACATTATGATGTTTGGCAGGAATATAAAGTTTATGAGCTTTTTTTACAGCATTTGTCTGACTTTTCTGTTTTCTTCGTTGGTTAATTTGTTTATGCATTTCAAATTACGGAAGCTGGATATGGTAGAATCCATGAAAAGTGTGGAATAACTTGCAAATTGTGCAAATTCGGAGTAAACTACTCACGTAATGTAAATGATGTTAGAGTAAAAAGGTATTTTAATGCTAGTATCATGCAAATTGCTGTAGCTGGTAAGACAGGTACTGTCCCAAGCAGTTACATTGGACTGTGCGAATTGAGGAGGAATTATGAAGATGGCAGCCAAAAAGGTAGTTACAAAGACAATCGAAAAACCTTCTGTTGAAAAAAAAGCAGAAGTAAAAGCTGAAACCGTGAAACCTGCAGCAGTAAAACCGGCGGCAGCAAAAGCTGAAGCCGTAAAACCAGCAGAAGAAAAGACAGCGAAAGCTCCGGTGAAAAAAGCCCCGGCAAAAACTCAGGAAATTTATCTGCAGTTTGCGGGAAAAGAAATTCTGGACAAAGATCTGATGGAAAAAGTAAAAGAAATCTGGACGAAAGACATGGGTAACAAGGTGAAAGATATGACCAATGTAAAAATCTATGTAAAACCGGAAGAGTCCGCAGCTTACTATGTAATCAACGATGATGTGACAGGAAGTTTTGACTTATAAAAGAAGCCCTGCGCAGGGTGTGACCTGAATCAAAACGGGGTGCCGGGAATCCTGAGGGATTTCCCGGCACCTGTTTTGTTCAGCAAAAATGCTTTTTATTACATGTTACTTCCCATACCGGAAGCGGAACCTGCGCCCTGAGACATCTGTCTTTCCTGAGCTTCGATCATTTTTTTGACCATATATCCACCAACAGAACCGTTCTGCTTGGAAGTCAGGTTTCCGTTGTAACCGTCTGTCAGCGGCACGCCAAGTTCGTTTGCTACCTCAAATTTGAAACGGTCTAATGCTCCTTTTGCTTCTGGTACTGCTGCTGTGTTACTGGAATTGTTAGACATTTTGATTTCCTCCTTAATCGATTGTTTTTTGTAACTGTTTGTTACGCTGATAGTATATGGAATAAAAATGATAATACACTAGAAGTTTTTGCATGAACTGGAATAATTAACCTTTGTTATGGGTTTTGTCACAAAGTTACAAAAATGATTGCAGTTTATGGGAGAGTTTGATATAATAAAACCAAATTTTGAGAGAAGGCGGTTTGAACATGAATATTGGGATAATTGCGCATAACAGCAAAAAGAGTTTAATTGAAGATTTTTGTATTGCGTACAAGGGGATTTTAGCAAAACATGAGATATATGCAACAGGTACGACAGGACGAAGGATTGAGGAGGTAACCAATCTGCATGTCCACAAATTTCTGGCCGGATCTGTTGGGGGCGACAAGCAGTTTATGGCGATGATCGAGAGAGACGCCATGGATATGGTGATTTTATTCCATAATCCGAATATGACAAATACAAAAGAGCCCAACGTATACCAGATTTCCAGTTGCTGTGACCAGTACAATATTCCGGTTGCAACCAATATTGCCACAGCAGAATCTCTGATTTTAGGTCTGGATCGGGGGGATCTGGATTGGAGAGACCAGTTAAGATAATCTATGAGAGTAATAGCAGGAAAAGCAAGAAGTTTACAGTTAAAGACAATAGAAGGCATGGATACCCGCCCAACTACGGGCAGAATCAAAGAAACGCTGTTTAATATGATTCAGCCTTATATGGCGGACAGCAGATTTTTGGATCTGTTTGCCGGAAGCGGGGCAATTGGCATCGAGGCGCTGAGCCGAGGTGCTGATTGTTGTGTTTTCGTAGAAAAACAAAAGAAGGCCGCCGCCTGTATCCGGGATAATTTAAAATTTACCCGGCTGGAAGGACAGGCAAGGGTTTTGATGACAGATGTGGTATCGGCGATTAAAAAAATAGATGGTGAAGAACCCTTTCAGTGTATCTTTATGGACCCGCCCTATAATCAGGGACTGGAGATGGAAGCGCTGAAGGCTCTTTGCGGGACATCCCTCGTGGATGAGGAGACGATGATCATTGTAGAGGCGTCTCTGGAAACGGATTTTCGCCCGGTAGAAGAGATGGGGTATGAAATTGTAAAGGAAAAACGCTACAAAACAAATCGGCATCTGTTTCTGAAAAAGGGAGGAAAACCATGACGACAGCAGTTTATCCCGGATCTTTTGATCCGGTAACCAACGGACATTTGGACGTTATCACACGGGGAGCGGAGCTTTTTGAGCAGGTAATTGTCGGCGTTTTGCACAATTCTACAAAAAGTCCGTTGTTTTCTGTGGAAGAACGTGTTAAGATATTAGAGGAAGCGACAAAAAACCTGTCAAATGTAAAGATCGTCTCTTTCAGCGGTCTTTCGGTGGAATTTGCCAGACAGAGTAACGCAAAAGTAATCATCCGCGGCCTGCGTGCCATAACGGATTTTGAATTTGAGCTTCAGATGGCCCAGACCAACAGGGTGCTGGCGCCGGATATTGATACGATGTTTTTAACCACCAGTCTGGAATATGCATATTTAAGTTCCACGACGGTGAAGGAAGTGGCTGCCTTTGGAGGAGATATTTCCAAATTTGTGCCTGAGTTCGTCATGGAGGAAGTACATAAAAAATTCAGGTAAAAGGATGAGCAGCTACCAGACTAAGATTATTTAAGGAGAGTGTACTATGAGCAGCAGAATTGAGCAGATTATTGAAGAAATTGAAGAGTTTGTAGAAAGCTGTAAATATCAGCCCTTATCTACAACAAAAATCGTTGTAAATAAAGAAGAACTGGAAGAGCTTTTGAGAGAACTCCGTCTGAAAACTCCCGATGAGATCAAGAGATACCAGAAGATCATCAGCAACAAAGATGCGATTCTGGCAGACGCGCAGGCAAAAGCAGACAGTCTGATTGCTGAAGCACAGGCTAAGACCAAGGAGATGGTAAGCCAGCACGAAGTGATGCAGCAGGCTTATGCGCAGGCAAATGAAACCATCGCCAATGCCAACAGACAGGCGCAGCAGATTCTTGATGAAGCTACCATTGATTCCAACAATATCCGTCTCAGTGCAATCGCATATACAGACGATATGCTGGCAAATCTGGAACAGATCATGTCCACGGCGATCAATGAATCCGGTGAGAGATACCGTTCCTTCATGAGCTCCGTTCAGAGCTGCTACGATGTGGTTACGAAAAACAGAAGCGAGCTTGCACCGCAGGCGTCCAGTGCTCAGCCGGCAGAGGAAGAGTTTTCTTTTGATTCAGAAGACGGTCTGGAGGATGAGGAATAAGCTTCCCAGAAGGAAGGTGCAGCCTGCATTGACCAGTTTTCCAACAAAATATACGCGAATTGACAAGGGAGTGCCGTTTAGCATTCCCTTTGTTTGTGCCATGGCAGAAAATCCCCCGAAGGAGGTGACCACCAGTACCAGAAGATATTTTACCCCAAAATCCAGTGGAGCGGCCGAAAGCGTCTGGATTCCGGTGGTGATCTCTACAACTCCCGGCAGAATCCATGACAGTGCAGGAAAGGGAGCGGTGATTTTTGTGATGACAGAAGCCCCGATGGAAAACAGAATGATATAGCCCCCCAGCCGGGTGATGGTTTCAAAACCGTTCATGATTGAGACATCAATGAGTCTTCCCAGAGAAGCTCTCAGAGAGGTCTCTTTTTCTTTTTCCGGAACTTCTGCGGAAAACCTGTTGCAGCGGAAACGGAAAATCAGGGAGGTCAGAAACGTGGACAGATAGAGAATACCAAAGGTAGCCAGCGTCAGTCCCTGAACCTTCAGGGCATTCAGAAGAATGTAGGAGGTTATGAACATGGGGCTTGCGTTGTTGGAGAAGGTCAGAAGGTAATGTGCTTCATCAGCCGTAATCTTTTTCTCCCGAAATAAATCTGCCGTCAGTTTTGCGCCCATGGGATACCCGCAAAACAATCCAAGAAAGAAGGCATAAGCGCCGTAGGGAGTCAAACCGAAACAGATGCGGAAAAACCCGGTAAAATGAGCGAGAACAACAGGGATTTTCCCGGTGTGAATCAGGAAATCGGAAAGAATCAAAAAGGGAAGCAGGGACGGCAGGAGGGTATGGAACCATAGAAGCAGGCCGTTTTTTGAAGCCTGAAAGGCGGCCTCCGGAAAGCAGAGGAGGTAGAGGAGGGTGGTGAGGATGGCGGTAAAAAAAAATGTTCGTTTCATAATGGACCTCCGTAGGTGGTGGGGAGTTGGCTGGCCGCGGGGCGGGGGGATTTGGGGTGGGAAGGAAGCTTCGTGTTCGGGAAGGTACTAAGCATCCGTCGTCGGCAGTTTTCGGGCACCGATGCAATTCGACGAGAAATCTGATGATTTCTCATCTCAGTGCATCTGACAGGCAGGCCTTGTGGGCCCGCCCGTCTCCCGAAAACCACCGCCGCCACATGCTAAGTACCTTTTCCCGACACTCCGCAATCCCTCCCCACCCCAAATCCCCCCGCCCCGCGCCAGTTCAACGTTGTGTCGTGCGCAAAAAGTATAAGGCGAAAGGCGCATCCGTCCCGGTCATACTATGATTCATGAATGCTACCGGGCTGCTTAGTGCCTGTATATGATAGGAAGATCATTATGAGGTTATTCGTGTCATTGTGTTAAGCAGCCTCAAAATTCCAACAGTCAGTCAATGGCGAGGCAAGGCCGATGCCATCGGGAATTTTTTGTAGGAGAAGTGTAGTGGAGCGAAGGGGGA
>JAHAFI010000050.1 GCA_018374355.1 Clostridiales bacterium | reverse complement strand
AACTGTTAATTCTTAATACCTTCAAAAAAAGTTGCCTGTTATAGACAGCTTAGTGAAGTGCGTCCATTTATGGCTGACCTCTACTTTCTTTCACACTAAATCCTTTTATCATTTTAAGTTTTCCCTTCCCTGTCAATTTATATTGCGTGAACAGACACTTGTATTATAATCTTTATTGGCAGACAATTCAACAAGCTTATGCGATCTGGCAACTGTTATGGTTACAGTTCAGCCTTCTACTGTCCCGCGAGGTGTTGACTTGCATTTGCAAGTCAATCCCGAGACATACAGGCGCCAACTCGCATATTATGCGAGTTGTGTGCATGCATTCGTGACTATGAAGGACAGGGTCCTGAATAGTTACCCGTTATGATATCTTCCTCACTGACCACGCCCAGTTTCACTAAGTTTAATACCGTGATTTTTTTACCCTTTCATTTGACTCTACGCAAAGTCCCCATTTTTCAGTCAAGAACCCTGCGGGAGTCAAAAACTCATTACCTATCCTTGTATTTAACATATATTTTACATATTCTTATCCTCTGATTTTACTTTTCTTTGCTATAATTTAATGGGAAATTTTACATTCATAAAAGATATTCAGCTTACACACCCCGAAAAAAATAATCTTTATCCGTATACTACTAACAGATGGAGAAAATGCTTATGAATCATGAACATGAAATCGTGGCGCAGATCTATGCAGCCAAAGAAGACAGCCGGGCGGCTGACCAATTACTTGGCAAATATCTTCCGTTCATCAAATCGGAAACTGCCAAATACATAAAAAGAGTTCCACTGGAAGGGCACGATGACGAGCTCTCTATTGCAATGTTCGCTTTTCATGAAGCGGTGATGTCCTATCAGCGGGGCAAGGGCGTTTTTCTTTCCTATGCAGCCAAGGCAATCAAAAACCGGCTGATCGATTACACCAGAAAAGAGCAGCGCCATGCCCATCTTATTTCCCTTGATGAATCCGATGATGAGGATGACAACCGTTCCACGCTGGAAAAGCTGGATACTGGAAATGACAACATTCTGGAACATACCCACCGTTCTGCTGCCAAAGAGGAACTTCTGCATTTTGCAGAAGTTTTATCCTCCTACGAGCTGGAGCTGACCGATATTGCAGATAACTGTCCGAGACAGGAACGCACCCTCGCTGCCTGTCACCGGGCTCTTGCCTATGCAAAGGAAAACCCGGAATTATTTGACACATTGGAGAGAACAAAGAAACTCCCTATTACCCAGTTGTCTGCCGGCTCCAATGTAGAACGCAAAACCTTAGAACGCCATCGGAAATACATGGTAGCTATTTTACTTGCCTATACCAATGGATTTGAAATTATTCGTGGTCATTTACAGCAGATAGCTCCCCTGAAAGGAGGTCAGCAGAAATGAATTATCTTGTAATGGAATGCCATCCCGGTTATGCCGTTGTATTAGATCAGGAAGGACGTTTTCTGAAGGTTGCCAATATGGGCTATGAAGTTGGACAGACGGTTTCACATGTTATAGAATCACAAGAACCGAAACACAGCGTATTCCCCAGCAGGCGTACCATTGGAATTCTTGCTTCAGCAGCATGTCTGTGTTTCGCATTACTGACTGCATGGCAACTGCTTCTGTTTCCTTTTGGAACAGTACAGATGAAGATTAACCCTGACGTTTTAATGTCCGTCAACCGCTTAAATTATGTCACCGATCTGGAAGGTCTCAATGAAGACGGAAAAACGTTGATTGAAGGTGTCACTACCTTTGGAAAAAAAGTAGATAAACTCTCCGATGAGCTTGCCGACCGGGCTGTGGAAATGGGTTACCTGACCGAAGGCGGACAGATTACCCTGACCGTCAACGGAAAAAGTACCACATGGAAAACTTCTACCGAAGAATTACTTATCCTTGAACTGGATCTTCATCTGAAGCATACCATTTCGGTGGGACTGTCCTCTGATGAACCCGATGAATCAGAAAAACAACCGGAAAAGAAAGCAGACTCCGCCGATGAGATTGTTATTCCGGTTATACCTGACAGTATTTCTCAGGAGGATACCGAGGAATCCGATTCAAAAAATAATTCTTCCGGCGGCAGCAAACCAAATACCGGCATCACAGAGGATGACGATGATGAGTTCGATGATTCTACTGATGTTGATTCGGATCATGATGGTGACGATCGTTCAGATAATGATTCGGATGATGATGACAATCGTTCGGATGACGATTCAGATGATGATGACAATCGTTCAGATGACGATTCGAATGATGATGGTGACAATCATTCTGATGATGCCCCGGACGATGATTTCGATGACGATTCAGATGACTCCCCCAATACTTCTAAATCGTACTCCAATGATTCTTCCGACGACAGCAGCGACGATGATTCCCCCTCCAGCTACGTCCCTGATGATGACGATGACGATTCTGAGGAAAATGAAGAATCTGGGGAAGAGGATGACTAAAATTAAAAAATTTTTATTTTTTTCCATCCGACCCCGTTTTTTTTAAATCACCTCCGTATTCTTTATATATCAAATAAAAAAACAAAAAAGGAGATTTAAAGCATATGAAAAAAAATTTTAAAAACACATTAAACGCAGTATCAATTGCAGCGCTCAGCGCATTACTTCTTACCGGATGCGGAGCAAATTCCTCAGAGACCTCAACAGCAGCTCCCGCTGCAGACACAACTGCTGACACTACAGTAGCAGGTACCGTTCTTCTCAGTGTCAATCCGGAGATTGAAGTAGACTATAATCAAAAAGGTATGGTAGTGGAAATCGAAGGTCTTAATGAGGACGGCAAAAAGATCATCGGCGGTTACAGTGATTATAAAGGCAGCGAATGTGACGCTGTTATCAATGAACTGGTAAAGAAAATTTATGAATCCGGCTATTTTGATCAGACCGTAGGCGGAAATACAAAAAATATTGTTATTAAGCTGGAAGAAGGTTCCTCCTATCCTGACGAAGCTTTCCTTGAAGAAATCGCTCAGGGCGTACAAAATACCGTTAAAGAATGGGCCCTCACCACTTCCCCGATGACTATCGATCATGAGGATTACGATGAAAACGGATATATCGGACTGGATAAAGCCAAAGAACTTGTTTTAGCCCAGTTAGGTATTCAGGAAGCATCCTTTACCGAAAAAGACTATGAACTGGATGATGGTGTCTATGAACTGGAATTTACAGCAAACGGAACAGAATACGAATTTGAAGTAGATGCTGTCTCCGGTAAGGTTCTTGAAGCGGATTATGAAAATAACGACGATTGGAATACTTCTGATGACGTGGACGATGATCTGGATGATATTGATGATGTAAATGATGACCGCCATGATATTGATGATGATAACGATCTGGACGATATCAATGACGATTATGATGATATCGACGATGACTCTGATGACGTAAACGACGACTATGACGATGTTGACGATCACTACGATGATATCGACGATGACTATGATGACGTAAACGACGACTATGACGATGTTGACGATCACTACGATGATATCGACGATGACTATGATGACGTAAACGACGACTATGACGATGTCGACGATCACTACGACGATATCAACGACGACTATGATGACGTAAACGACGACTACGATGATGTTGATGATGACGACGATGATGTTAACGATGACTACGATGATATTGACGATCACTCTGACGATGTTGACGATTGGGATGATGACGACTCTGACGATAATTCCGATGACGACGGAGATGACGATTAATTTCCCAGTTTAATTTTACTCATTTTCCTTTCTCTGAAAACAGGGGGATGTGACTCATACGAGCCATATCCCCCTGTTTTCAACTGCCTATTTCCCCACATCTGCTTTCCAAGTTACTCTATTTTCCCATCAGCTCATCCATAATCTCCTGCACATGCTGAATTTCTCTGCATTTCCATACATTCTCCCCACAAAACAGCAGCGCATGCTCCGTATCCCCTTCTGCGGCTCTTGTAAGCGCCCGTGTAATACAATAGGGCGTACTGCCGGGATTACAGGAAGAGATACACTGATAGCATTTTTTAACCCGCTCTTTTTTCTGTTTTTCTTTGATAAAAGTATTTTGGATTGCCCTTCCCGGCATCCCCACCGGGCTGTCTACAATCACCACATCTTCCTTTTTAGCATCCAGATAGGCCTGTTTATACCGTTCATCCGCATCGCATTCATAGGTGGTCACAAACCGGGTTCCCATCTGCACCCCATCTGCTCCCAGATCCAGCGCATGAAGAAAATCCTTCCGGTCAAAAATTCCTCCTCCTACAACTGTGGAAATCTTCTTTCCGTATTTTTCTTCATATCCTCCAATCACTTTGATGATCTCCCGGATTTCTCTGTCATAGGATTCCTCTGTAAATGCATCAAGCTGCTCTCTGGAAAACCCCAGATGCCCTCCCGCTTTCGGCCCTTCAATTACCACAAGATCGGGACATTTTCCGTAATGACGGTCCCAGAGCTTGCAGATCACCTTCGCTGATTTCACCGTGGACACAATGGGCGCAATCTTTGTTCTGCTTCCTTCCACCAGCTTCGGCAGATCCACCGGAAGCCCCGCACCTGAAATAATAAGGTCAACACCGGATTTTACTGCTGCCCTCACATACTCCTCATATCTTTGGGTTGCAGCCATAATATTTACGCCGATGATGCCGCCCCCGGCAATCTTCCGGGCTTTCTGAATCTCTTTTCCGATTGCTGCCAGATTTGTCTCAATAGGATGTTTTTCAAACTCAGCCTCCCGAAATCCAATCTGTGCTGTGGAGATCACTCCCACTCCGCCGCAGGCCGCCACACTGCCCGCCAGACGGGAAAGACTAATGCCAACTCCCATTCCTCCCTGAATAACAGGCAGCTTCGCTGTGAGATTTCCTATCTGCAATGGCTCTATTTTCTTACTCAATTTTCTTTACCTCATTACATTTCCCGGAACCGTTCATAACGCTCCGCAGTCAATTCTTCCGGCGTTTTACTGCTTTCCTTCAGCAAAAATCCATCCATTCTTCTTCTAATCTTTTCTGCAATCTCCGGAAGATTTTCTTGGGAAGCAGGAGCCTCTTCCGGAATTACCCACTCTACTATTTTTAAGCTTTTCAAATCCTCCGCTGTGATTTTCATAATCTCAGAAGCCTCTTTTGCCCTCTTTCCATCCTTCCACAGAATAGACGCAAAACCTTCCGGTGAGAGAATGGAGTAAGTGGCGTTTTCCATCATCCATACTTCATTTGCCACAGCAAGACCCAGCGCTCCGCCGCTGCCGCCTTCCCCAATAAAAATACTGAGCACAGGAATGGAAAGCCCTGACATTTCCATAAGATTTCGTGCAATGGCTTCTCCCTGTCCCCGCTCTTCCGCTTCGATTCCGCAGGCCGCCCCCGGCGTATCCACAAAATTGATGACAGGCCTTTGAAACTTTTCTGCCTGTTTCATCAGACGCAGAGCTTTCCGATATCCTTCCGGAGATGCCATACCGAAATTTCTCGAGATATTTTCTTTTACACTCTTTCCCTTCTGCAGCCCGATCACCGTCACAGGCTGGTCGTTAAACATCCCGATTCCACCAATGACCGCTCCGTCGTCTCGGAATGTCCGGTCTCCGTGGAGTTCATAAAATTCATCAAATATCTGCTGAATATATTCCATACTGGTGGGGCGCAGACTGCTTCTGGAAATCTCCACTCTCTCCCATGGAGACATTGTCTGCCCTTTTTGGGAAATCTTTTCATCTCCCCCGTTTTTCCCTTGATTTCCCGTTTTCTCCCCATTCTCATTCAAATATTCTTCTCTGCCTGTAAAATAGTTTTTGTAGCTTCTGTTTTCCTGATGTACACGCAAAAGATGAGCAACGGTATTTTTCAGTTCCTCACGGGGAACCACACCATCGATAATTCCCTTTTCCACCAGAAATTCCGCCCGCTGAAACCCTTCCGGCAGCTTCTGTCCGATGGTCTGAGCGATGACCCTCGGCCCTGCAAATCCAATCAGCGCTCCCGGCTCCGCAAGAATAATATCTCCCAGCATGGCAAAACTTGCCGTCACACCTCCGGTTGTAGGATCCGTCAGTATCGGAAGATAAAATAATCCCGCATCACTGTGGCGTTTTACCGCTGCGGAAGTCTTTGCCATCTGCATCAGAGAAACGATTCCCTCCTGCATTCTGGCGCCGCCGGAGCTGCAGAACAGTACCACCGGAAGTCTCTCTTCCACTGCCCGCTCAAAGGCCCGCGTGATTTTTTCACCCACCACATAGCCCATACTTCCCATGAGAAAACGGGCATCACATACACCTAAAACCGTTCTCACACCATTTACGGTACACACTCCCACCGTAACTGCTTCCCTCAGCTTCGTCTTTTCTCTCAATGCTTCCAGCTTTTCCTCATATCCCGGATAATCCAGCGGATTTCTCTCTTCAATCTCAGTAAACCATTCCTGAAAGCTGTCGGAATCGGCAACCATACGGATTCTTGTCTTCGTCTTAATTCTGAAATATCCTTTGCATTTCGGGCAGACATAGAAATGTGTCTTCACATCATCACGGTAGATCATCTCTCCGCATTTCGGACATTTCAGCCATAGTCCTTCCGGTACAGAAGGTTCGCTGTTCTTTCTATCATCCTCTTCCCGGTCGCCAAACAGGGCTGCCGTTTTTTTAAACATATGTTTCAACTTTGCCATTTCCATTTTCCTCCCGATTAAAGGTATCAGCGATATCGCAAATTACTCCGTACTTTGTGCTCCCGTAAGTCTGTCTCTGATATCACTCAAAATGTTTAGGAATAAAATCCGTGGTAATTTCTCCTCTCCGGAAATCCCCATTGTTCAAAATTTCATATTGAAAATCCACGTTGGTAGTTACCCCGTCGATGATCAGCTCGCCCAGCGTACTCCTCATCTTATCGATGGCTTCCTGTCGGTTTCTTCCATGGACAATCACCTTCGCAACCATAGAATCATAAAAAGGCGGAATCTCATATCCGTTATAAACAGCCGTATCAATCCGCACGCCGTTTCCTCCCGGAAGATGTACCTCCCGGATCACCCCCGGACAAGGGCGGAAATGATGTTTCGCATCCTCCGCGTTGATTCTGCATTCTATCGCATGTCCTGTCAGACAGACTTCCTCCTGTCGGATACTGAGAGGTTTTCCCTCCGCAATGGAAATCATCTCTTTCATCAGATCCACGCCCGAAACCATTTCCGTTACCGGATGCTCTACCTGAATTCTGGTGTTCATTTCCATAAAATAAAAATTTTTGTCCTGATCCAGCAAAAATTCAATGGTTCCGGCGCTCTCATAATTGACTGCCTTTGCAGCTTTTACAGCCGCCTCTCCCATTTTTTCACGAAGTGAGGGCGTAAGGGCCACGCTGGGAGACTCCTCAATCACCTTTTGATGATGTCTCTGAATGGAACAGTCCCGTTCACCCAACTGGATCACGTTTCCGTATTTATCCGCAAGGATCTGAAACTCGATATGGCGGGGATTCTGCACATATTTCTCGATATACATGGTGTTATCCCCGAATCCTCTCACCGATTCCAACTGCGCCATTTTGAAATTTTCCTCAAAATCTTCTCCGCTCTCAGATACACGCATTCCCTTTCCTCCGCCTCCCAAAGAAGCTTTGATCATTACGGGATAACCGATTTTTTCTGCCAGCTCTCTTCCCTTTTTTGCGTCGTATACCGGTTCTTTCGTTCCCGGAACAACGGGAACGCCTGCTGCCATCATAGTTTTTCTTGCCTCTGATTTGTTTCCCATCTTTTCCATCATCTCCGGGGCTGGGCCGATAAAGGTAATATTACATTTCCGGCACATCTCCACGAACCTGCTGTTCTCTGACAGAAAACCAAAGCCCGGATGAATGGCGTCCACCTTCGCGGCAATACAGGCGCTTAAAATTCTCTCCATATTCAAATAGCTGTCCACAGCCGGAGCCGGCCCGATACAGACCGCTTCATCTGCCAATTGTGTATGAAGGGCATCCCTGTCCGCCTCAGAATATACAGCTACGGTTTTTATTCCCATTTCCCTGCACGCCCGGATAATCCGCACAGCAATCTCTCCCCTGTTGGCAATCAAAATCTTCCGAAACATCTGTCCTCTCCTTTATCAGCCGATGGCAACAGTCAGTTCTGCCACGGCGGCCACCTTACCGTCTACCGCAGCGGTTGCTTTTGCAATAGCAATCGGCCCTTTCTGTTTGATCAGTTCCGTTTCCAGCATCAGCACATCACCCGGAACCACCTTCTTTTTAAATCTGCAGTTATTGATGCCGCCGAAATATGCCGTTTTTCCTTTGAACTGATCACATTTCAAAATGCAAACAGCTCCCACCTGAGCCAGCGCCTCAATGATCAAAACACCGGGCATTACCGGTTCTTCCGGAAAATGTCCCCGAAAAAAATACTCGTCATAAGTAACACATTTTTTTCCCACAGCTTTCACGCCGGGCTCCAGTTCCTCAATCGTATCCACCAGTAAAAACGGATGGCGGTGAGGAATTACATCCATAATTTCTTTCGTTGTTAAAACAGCCATTTTCTAACCTCTTTCTTTACCGAATCACAAATAAAGTCTGTCCATATTCAACCATCTGCCCATTTTCAATGCCGATTGTTTCCACTACTCCGTCATATTCACATTCAATCTCATTCATCAGCTTCATAGCCTCGATGATTCCCAGCGTCTGGCCTTTTTTCACCGTATCTCCCACTTTTACAAAGGGTTCTGCATCCGGCGCAGAAGCGCTGTAAAAGGTTCCCACCAGAGGAGCTTTCACTTCATTACCGAAAACTGCCGACTCTTCCTCATCCTGTACGTTATCCGCAGGAGCAATATTTCCGACTGCTGCCGCAGGAATCACAGTTGTACCCTCCTGTGCAGTCACAATTACTTCTCTCTGTTCTTTTCCCATGGAAATTTTAAACTCCCCATCCTTCATGGAAAAAGAAGTGATATTTGAGGATGATACTGTTTTGATCAATGTTATCAGATTTTCAAATTCCATCTATTTTTACCCCTCGTATTTTTTCAGTAACAGGCTGGCATTGTGTCCGCCAAAGCCCAGTGAATTGGTAAGTGCGTAAATCAGATTTTCCTTCACACCCTCGCCTGCCACATAGTCAAGATCCAACTCCTCATCCGGTGTGGTGTAACCTGCGGTTGGGTGAATAAATCCATCCTGAATTTCCTTTACACCGGTTATAAATTCCACAGCGCCTGCTGCTCCCAGCAGATGTCCGATCAAAGATTTTGTGGAGTTGATCTTCATGTCATAAGCATGATCTCCAAACAGTAATTTAATTGCTCTCGTTTCAAACAGATCGTTGTGGTGTGTAGAGGTTCCGTGAGCATTGATGTATGTCACTTCTTCTTTTGCAATTCCTGCTTCTTTGATGGCATTTTCCATGGCTTTTGCAGCGCCGGAACCATCCTCTGCCGGAGAAGTGATATGAAATGCATCGCTGGTGGCTCCGTAGCCAACTACCTCTGCCAGAATCTCTGCTCCCCTGTTTTTCGCATGTTCCAGTTCTTCCAAAACAACCACGCCGGAGCCTTCCCCCATAACAAATCCGCTTCTATCCTTATCAAAAGGAATCGAACATCTCTCCGGATCTGTGGAAGAAGAAAGTGCAGTAAGCGCGGTAAATCCAGCAATCCCTACGGGGCAGATACTTGCCTCTGTTCCCCCGGCCAGCATCACATCCGCATCGCCGCACTGGATGCTTCTGTATGCCTCCCCAATGGAATGGGTACCTGTCGCGCAGGCCGTTACCACGTTCAGGCTCTTTCCTTTCAGCCCCAACTGAATCGATACATTTCCTGCAGCCATATTGGAAATCATCAGGGGCACCAGCAGAGGATTCACTCTGGACGGACCTTTTTCCTGAATCTTATTGCACGCAGTCTCCATAGCCTGAAGGCTTCCGATTCCCGAACCGATAGAACATCCCACCCGGTACGGATCCTCCTTTTCCATATCCAGCCCAGCCTGCAGGAATGCTTCTTTCGCAGCAGCTACTGCATACTGGCAGAAAAGCTCCATTCTTTTGGCAGCCTTAAAATCCATATGTTCCTTTGCCACGAAATCCTTTACCTGCGCGGCAATTTTCACTTTAAAATCTGTAGTATCAAAATAGGTGATTTCTCCAAAACCCAATGTTTTTTTCTTTATATTTTCCCAGAACTTTTCCACACCTGTTCCAATCGGTGTGACTGCTCCCATACCGGTAACTACAACTCTTCTCATATTTCCTCCTTACATTGCCATTCCGCCATCCACGTTGATGACCTGACCCGTAATATAGTCTGCTTTCTCAGATGCAAGAAATGCTGCCATTTCTGCGATGTCTTCTGTCTTTCCGAATTTTTTCAGAGGAATCTGAGCTGTAACTGTTTCCTTTACCGCATCAGATAATACATCTGTCATTTCTGTCCGTATAAATCCGGGAGCAATTGCATTGACGTTGATGCCGCGGCTTGCCAGCTCTCTCGCCATCGTCTTCGTCAGACCGATGATTCCCGCTTTGGAAGCTGCATAGTTGGCCTGACCTGCATTTCCCAGCACACCGGATACAGAGGCAATGTTGATGATCTTTCCGCTTCTCTGTTTCAGCATCTGCCGGGTCAGGTGACGGATGGTATTAAAGCATCCTTTCAGGTTTGTCTCGATAACCTTGTCAAAATCTTCTTCACTCATCTTCATAATCAGGTTGTCTCTGGTGATTCCTGCGTTATTCACCAAAATGTCCACATGCCCGTAAGTCTTGATCAAATCCTTTACCATCTCTTCTGTCATGGTAAAATCCGATACATTACACCGATACGCTGCTGCATCTCCTCCATTTTCTTTGATGGTGTTTACTACTTCCATGGCTCTCTCTTGGGAACCGTTATAATTCACGATTACAAATGCCCCGTCCCTTGCCAGTGTCAGCGCCACCTGACGTCCGATTCCCCGGCTTGCCCCTGTAACCAATGCTACTTTTTTGTCCATGCTTCTTTCCTCTTTTTAACAATTAGATGATGTTACAGTGAATAATTAACGTTATACACGGTTCTTCCGTTATTTTTTTCTGTTATCCACATTTCACTGTGTTTTTCCACTTTTATACGTTGTTTAAGATATCTTTGCATACTTGCTGCGAACAGCTCTTAATATCCTCAGTCTTTTTTAATCTCCAATTTTTCCAATTCCTCTACAGTTTCCACATGGAGACCTGTTACCGTCCGGTTGATTTTCTTTAAAAATCCTGTCAGCGTTTTTCCCGGTCCCACTTCAATAAACGTATCTACACCGTCTTCTATCATCCGTTCCACGCTCTGCTGCCATTTTACAGAAGAAAATACCTGCCGTTTCAGCAGTTCTTTCACCTGTGCAGGCTCTGTCACATAGTCCGCCGTTACATTGGTAATATACGGTACGGAAATTTCTTTTACTTCCACATTTTCCAGATCCTCTCTCAGCTTTTCTCCTGCTTCTTTCAGCATAGCGGAATGAAACGGGCCACTTACCTTCAATGGGATGCATCTCTTTGCCCCCGCTTCTTTCAGTTTCTCAGATGCCTCAGAAACCGCTTTCGCTTCTCCTGTAATCACGATCTGCCCCGGACAGTTATAATTAGCTACAGACACGATTCCATCCACTGTGGAACAAATTTCTGCAATCTTTTCTCCGTCCATTCCCAGAACAGCACTCATAGCTCCTCCTGTGGGAACCGCCTCCTGCATCAGAATTCCTCTCCGCCGTACCACTCGGAACGCATCCTCCAAAGACAACACACCGGAAGCAATCAATGCGCCATACTCGCCCAGACTGAGCCCTGCATGAACCTGCGCCTGAATCCCTTTTTCACGAAGCGCTGCCAAAATTGCCGCTTCTGTGGCAATCATGGCAATCTGTGTGAATTCTGTAATGTGAATGTTTTCATTTTCTTCAAAACACAGCGCCGGGATATCAATCCCTGTCACCTCTGAAGCGGTTTCATATACCTGTCGGCACACCGGAATCTGCTCATAGAAATCTTTTCCCATTCCCACATACTGAGATCCCTGTCCCGGAAATACCAATGCAAGTTTACCCATATTTTCCTCCAAACTCTCTAATCTTCCTGTTATAATTAATCATCCTTATTTTCACTATATATTTTGATATTCAAAGTATATAGTTTATGTTTAGGCCGGACAGCTCATGTCCAGCCCTCGCCAGTTGATATATCTCTCTAATTTTTAAATCGTCTTTTCTATATTTAAAAGCTTCTCAGCTTCACACATAATCTCTTCCATAATTTCTTTACAGCTCTGCTTTTTGCTTACCAGACCTGCAATCTGTCCGGCCATCAAACTTCCTCTGGTAACATCCCCTTCGATCACCGCTCTTCTCAGTGCGCCCAATGTCATAAGTTCCAGTTCTTCAAAGGAAGCTCCCTCCTGTTCTTTCTTTATATATTCCTTTGTCATCTGATTTCTTAAAACGCGAATCGGATGGCCTGTGGACTGTCCTGTCACCACAGAATCAATATCTTTTGCCTTGATAATGCGGTCTTTATAATTTTCATGTACGATTGATTCCTCTGCCACCACAAAACGAGTTCCCATCTGTACGGCCTCAGCTCCCAGCATAAATGCCGCTGCAAATCCTCTTCCATCACCGATTCCTCCTGCCGCAATTACCGGAATGCTCACTGCATCCACAATCTGGGGAACCAGCGTCATGGTAGTCTGTGAACCAATATGTCCCCCGGCTTCCATTCCCTCCACAACTACAGCATCTGCGCCGCAGCGTTCCATTCTCTTTGCCATAGCCACAGAAGCCACCACCGGAATCACCTTGATTCCTGCTTCCTTCCACATAGGCATAAATTTTTCAGGAGTACCTGCTCCTGTTGTAACTACTTTGATACCCTCTTCCACAATTACCTTTGCCACTTCCTCTGCATTTGGATTCAGCAGCATTACATTTACTCCAAATGGTTTATCTGTCAGCTCTTTTGCTTTTTTTATTTCATCTCGAACGATTTCAGCCGGAGCGCTGGCTGCTCCAATCAGCCCCAATCCTCCTGCCTCGGATACGGCTGCCGCAAGATGATGTTCTGCTACCCATGCCATACCGCCCTGAATAATCGGATATTTAATTCCCAGTAATTCCGTTACTCTTGTTTTCATAACTTCCTCCTACTTAAATGCCGCCGAGGCGTACTTATATTCTTTAGAAAAGGTGTGGACTATGCCTCCACACCTTTGCTTTTCAGGTAATTGATAACGCTTCCAACTGTTGTCAGCTCAGCCAGCTCTTCAGATGGAATCTCAACTTCATATTTTTCTTCCAACGCCATTACCAGTTCAAATAAATCCAGAGAATCAGCGCTCAGATCATCCTTAAAAGATGTCTCTTCTGTAATTGTATCAGCTTCGCAATTTAACTGTTCTGCAATAATTTCTTTCATTTCTTCAAACATGTGAATTTCTCCTTAAATATTAAATATATTTTTCTTTTCAAATATTTTGATATTCAAAGTATATATCTGAGCATCTACTTTGTCAAGAACAATTTACAGAAATTAAAAAATCCCATAAAATCCGGATCACAGACCTGCTTTTATGGGAGTCAAAAACCCCGCTTGGCTCGTTGCCTGCGGGAATAAAAAAAGACAAAAACTAAACAGTTTCTGTCTCAAGTGAGGCATCGGGGATTCGAACCCCGGACAACTTGATTAAAAGTCAAGTGCTCTACCGACTGAGCTAATACCCCATCAATGCCCAGAGCCGGAATCGAACCAGCGACACGTGGATTTTCAGTCCACTGCTCTACCAACTGAGCTATCTGGGCAAAATTGCGGGAGCAGGATTTGAACCTGCGACCTTCGGGTTATGAGCCCGACGAGCTTCCAGACTGCTCCATCCCGCGATAATATATTGTCACTTAAAAGTGAAATGGATGGAGGTGGATTCGAACCACCGAAGCAATTTGCAGCAGATTTACAGTCTGTCCCCTTTGGCCACTCGGGAATCCATCCATAAGATACCGATATTTAATTGTTCGATATCACGTTGATTACTCAACGTAAAGCCGATGATCGGACTCGAACCGATAACCTGCTGATTACAAATCAGCTGCTCTGCCAATTGAGCCACATCGGCTTAAAAAAATGGGACCTACAGGGCTCGAACCTGTGACCCTCTGCTTGTAAGGCAGATGCTCTCCCAGCTGAGCTAAGATCCCAAATTTTTATGATTTATGAAGATTTTCTCCTCATAAACGACCCAGAAGGGACTCGAACCCTCGACCTCCGCCGTGACAGGGCGGCGCTCTAACCAACTGAGCCACTAGGCCTTATTATGTACCTTCAAAACTGCATACACGTTACATCCTTCTTTTGCTTCCTGCGATTGACCGCTTTCACTTGATCTCTCAAGCTCTCAGGTCAAACCCTCGACCGATTAGTAACAGTCAGCTCCATACATTGCTGTACTTCCACCTCTGCCCTATCTACCTCGTCGTCTTCAAGGGGTCTTACTT
>JAHAFI010000008.1 GCA_018374355.1 Clostridiales bacterium | reverse complement strand
CCTCCGTTTAGGAGAAGTCCCTGTATATTTTCCGGCAGGCCTTTGTCATGGATGGGGGAAAATTCTGCCAGTTCTGCCCCCATCCGGCGCAGCAGCTCAAGATTATCCTCGTAAAAGAAGCAAAATGCCTCGTCTCTTGCCACAGCTATACGCACCGGAGCTTTTACATGGTAAATCTCCGGAACTTTCGTCATTTTCCACTGGGGAGCGTCTGAAGCAAGCTGTAAAATTCCGTCCAGATCCACCGTTTTTTCAATCACGGCGGCAAATTCCTGCACTTTTTCCTGTAAATCTCCAATCTCCTCCGGCATCACCAGACCCAGATGACGGCTTTCCAGAACGCATTCCTTTACCTCCGGCACATAGCCCAGCACCTTGACGGGGAGCCGGGATTCTATCATTTCCTTTAGCCTTGGGTAAAGCATGGGAGAAATCCGGTTAAGGATCACCCCACGGATCATACTGTCCGGCTGATATTCCAGAAACCCCTTGATGTACGGCAGGATGGAAACGCTCATGCCCTTGCAGTTTACAATGAATACTGCGGGGGTTTCTGTCTTTACTGCCACATCGTAGGCGCTTGCCTGATGGGAAATTCCCGCCAGACCATCATAATATCCCATAACACCTTCGATTACCGAGATATCACAGCCCTCTGCATTTTTCTCCACCAGGTATCTTGCCATATCCTGATCGGTAAAAAAAGTATCCAGATTTCTGCTTTTTGCGCCGATCACCCTACTGTGAAACATGGGGTCGATATAATCCGGCCCGCATTTGAAGGAAGCCGTTCTAAGCCCCCTGTTTTTTAAGGCCTGCAAAATCCCGCAGGTAATCAGGGTTTTTCCGCTTCCGCTGGCAGCTGCGCTTATCAGAAAGCGGGGGGTTTTTTTACTGTTATCCATTATTTTCTCCTGTAAATGAGATGATTGATACCGGATTTTGTCCCATCATCAGATGGTAGGGTCCGGCTTTTTTCCCTTTCGCCACACTGACCTGTGCAATGTCCACATCCTTCACCGGAAGCTTCCGGATGCATTCCATCGCCTCACCCAGTGTTTCCAGCGTGATGCAGTTGATCACCACCCGGATCTGAGGATTTTTCTGAAGCAAAAGCTCCAGTATTTCTCTTAAATTTCCTGAGGAACCTCCAATAAATGCATGGGTAGGTGTGGGAAGCTCTGCGCAGGCCTCCGGAGCCAGTCCCCGGATGATTTCCAGATTGTCGGCCCGGAATTTCTGCTTATTCTTGTAAAGCAGGTTCACGGCCTCCTCCTTTTTCTCCACTGCCCAGACCTGTCCGTCCACTGCCTGAAGAGCCATCTCTACCGATACGGAACCGGTTCCCGCTCCCACATCGTAGATTACGGAATCTCTATTGAGACGCAGTTTGGAAAGAGAAATACTTCTCACTTCCTCTTTTGTCATAGGCACCTTGTCCCTGAGAAATTCTTCATCGGAAATCCCATGGGTTACCACCGCCTGTTTTCCTTCCTCCCATTCCAGAAGCAGCACGCTTAAAGGATCTGTCTCGTAATTTTGAAATTCCTCCGCAGTTCCCCGGGAGATTTTCTCCTCAGGGTAGGACAGCCGTTCGCCCACTGCGATTTTTGCTGTTCCCATGCCATAGGAGGTGAGTTTCCGGCAGACTTCTGCTGCTCCCGTCCGGTTTCCCACAATGGCAAATACTCGGGGATTCTGTCTTAAAATTCCGGTCAGGTTTCTTTTTCTTCCGTGAAGGCTTAAAGGAACTACGTCCTCCCAAGGCGTTTCCAGTCTGCCGCAGAAATAAATCATGGAGGAAATTCCGCTGCAGACTTTCCGCTGCACCTGCGGCAATTCCTGTTTTAAAAGCGCCAGCAGTTTTTTAGCCCCGCTGTAAAATCCCACATCACCGGAGAGGGCCACTGCTGCCCGGTGAAATTCCGTATGTTCCTTGATATAGCCACAGATTTCCTCCGGCTTATAGGCATTTACCACGGTCTGCCCCGGTCTTTGTATCTGTTCCAGCATTCTTCCGGCGCCTATCAGAAGGTCCGCCTCTTCCAGCTCTCTTTTTCCCTCCGCTGTCAGGGTATCCGCCGTTCCCATGCCGATTCCTACCAGAGAAATCTTCCGCTGAGTATTCCGGTCTTCCCTATCTTCCCTGTCCATTGGCAGCTTCCAACGCTCTGCCAGCAGGTTCAGGCATTCCTCCAGCGTACAGCCCTCTTCTTTTTTCGGCCGTCCGATGATTACCAGACCGCATTCCGTTTCCCTTGCCGCAAGGTATTTTTCCGGGAAACCGCCCGTCTGGCCGGATTCCTTCGTCACCATCCATGAGATATCCCACTGGCGAATCATCGCAGTATTCATTTCCTTTGAAAAAGGTCCCTGCATGCAGATCAGATGCTTCCCTTCCACACCCAGCCCGGCACAGGACTGAACCACACCGGGGATGGAAAGAACACGGGCGTAAATCCGTTCCCTGTAATTGGTGAGAGCGGTATATTCTGCCAGCTCCTTGCTTCCCGTGGTCACAAGGATATTTCCCGCGGTGTGTTCCAGATATTCCACCGCTTCCTGAGTATTGTTCACATATACCACAGGCGCTTTGGAATTACTGTTTTCCTCTTCCCCGAAAATCTCTTCCCGCAGCACACGCAGATACGCTGCACCTGTTTCCCGGCAGGCCGCCTGAATATTCTCCGTGACGATCTGTGCATAAGGGTGGGTGGCATCGATCACCAGACCGTTGTCCATGGAGCGCATCAGCGTTTCCATCTCCTCCTGCCCCAGCCGCTGGTGGGAAATATCCAGATATTCCCCTTGGGGAAGAAGACTTTCCCCGTACCCGGTAGCCACGCATACCTTCACCGGAATTTTGTTCCGGTTCAGATATTCCGCTATCCTCCGGCCCTCCGCCGTTCCGGCGAATACAATTGCTTTATACATTTCGGTATCCCCTCGGTGTCACCATTTTTCCGTTGATTTCTTTTGTCTGTGAATTGCCGATCCAGACGGTAGTGAACATATCCACCTGTGTCTCTCTCAGTTCTTTCAGACTCATCACTTTTGCGCACTCGCCGTCCCGGCCGATATACGTTACGATACCGCAGACGGTATCCTCGGATTTGTATCTCAACATCAGATCGCATGCTTTCTGCAGATAATCATGACGTTTCTTACTGGACGGATTATACAGACAGATGACAAAATCTGCCTGAGAAGCGCCTAAAAGACGGGCCTCGATCTTTTCCCAAGGAGTCAGAAGGTCGCTCAGACTGATCAGACAGAAGTCGTGAATCAGAGGCGCTCCCAAAACAGCGGCTCCGCCCGTTGCTGCGGTAACCCCCGGGATAATCTCCAGCTCCACCTCCGGATAGTTTACGCCCACCTCGTACATCAGGCCGGACATTCCGTAAACTCCCGCATCTCCGCTGCAGATCATGGAAACTGTTTTTCCTTTCATCGCCTCCTCGAAGGCCAGAACACAGCGGTCCACCTCCTTTTTCATCGGCGTTGTAAGAAATTCCTTTCCTGCAAAATGCTCTCTCACCAGATCCACATACACCGTGTATCCGATGATCACATCACTTTTTTCCATCGCATGAATGGCCTTCAAGGTCATCTGCTCATATTCTCCGGGACCAATCCCTACCACATATAATTTATTCAAAATCCACACTCCAATCTTCTATAGCACAGGCCACGGTCACCCCGTCCTGCGCCTGTTTTTTCACCAGTAAGGTACCCTGACGGCTTCCCAACACCGCGCTTCGCTCGCATACGTTATCCACCCCGGTGATTCCGTTTACAAATGCTGACGGGGTAAAATTTCCCTCTGCCTGTCTGAGTTCTTCACCTGTATATATTTCCAGAGGCAGCTCCCATTTTTCACAAAATGCAAGAAGCCCCGGCTCTTCCTTTTTCAGATCAATACTTGCAGCCCTTGAAACCGCCTGTCTGAAGATTCCCTGTTCTCTCAGTACACGGTCCACCTGTTTTTCAATGGCCTCGCAGGAAGTCCCTTTCCGGCAGCCGATTCCAAGCGTAACCTTTTTCGGCACCAGATGCAGCATCCGGTTTTTCTCCGTCTGAATCCAGAAGGTTCCCCTTTTCCCGTCCGGGCTGGTCATTTCCGGGCCTCCTCTTTGCGCCGTTTCCTTTTGTTCTATGGGAAATTCCAGTTCACAGATACCTGCGCCGCCATGCTTCGGCACATAACCCGCTCCTGCTCCCGCCGGAAGCTTTTCTCCCCGCAGCACCAGAGCGGAAACCTCCTTAGCCAGCTTCATATCTGAAATCCACAGATGATTTTTCTTTGCAAATACATCCACCGCAAAATGGTGATTTACATCCGTCGCCGTAGTGATCACGGCAGTACTGCCGATCTCCTCTGCAATCCCCCGGGCCAGTTCATTGGCTCCGCCCAGATGCCCCGATAACAGGGGAATGGAAAACTGTCCCTTTTCATCCAGCACCACAACCGCCGGGTCTGTCCGCTTATCTTTTACAAAGGGAGCCATGGTCCGTATGGCAATTCCTGCCGCTCCGATAAAAATCACGCCGTCGCAGCCGGGAATCCATTCGTTTGCCCATTCCCTCAGACCTGAGGTTACCTGCTGCACGCCGCTGTCCGAAAGAACCGTAATGTATTTGCTTTTTACAAACAGCGCCGTCTGATGGCCCTGCTCTTTCAGAAACCGTTCTACACGCTTTGCAAGGGCCAGACCGTTTTCCGTAAATGCAATCATGATAAGCTTCATTTATTTGGACGCCTCTCTGAACTCCGTGGTAAATGCCGGATTGTAAAGCTCCGAACGGTTGTATTTTCCATGTTTTACCACATCTCCGATGATCATCAGAGCTGTCTTGGTGATCTGATTTTCCCTTGCTGTTTCTGCCAGTGTTCCCACCGTACAGACGAAAGTCTTTTCATCTTCCCATGTCGCTTTGTATACAATGGCCGCCGGGGTGTCCTCTTTATATCCTCCGGCAATCAGTCTCCTGCTCAGCTCCTCCAGCATACCGGTGCTCAAAAATACCACCATCGTTGCCTGATGAGCAGCAAATGATTCGATGCTCTCTTTTTCCGGTACCGGTGTTCTTCCCGCCATCCGTGTGATGATCACGCTCTGGGAAACGTCCGGCAATGTATACTCCAGATTCAAAGCCGCTGCCGCACCGCAGAAGGAACTGACACCGGGACAGTAATCAAATGCGATATTTTTCTCTTCCAGCACATCCATCTGCTCCCGGATTGCCCCGTAAAGGGAAGGGTCTCCCGTATGCAGGCGAACTGTGGTCAATCCTTCCTCCTCCGCCTTAAAAATAACTTCCAGAACCTCCTCCAGCGTCATCTTCGCGCTGTTGTAAATCTGACATCCTTCCTTTGCATATTCCAGAAGCTGGGGATTTACCAGTGATCCTGCATAAATGATCACATCCGCCTCTTCTAAAAATTTCTTACCTCTGACTGTAATCAGGTCCGGCGCACCGGAACCTGCTCCAACAAAATGTACCATAGTCTTCTCCCTACTTCTCTTTTACTATAATCAGGGAATAATATCCGGCGCTCTCCGGGATATCTTCCGCAGTTTCATAAATCTTTTCTTCCGGCATTCCGCAGTTTTCAATCATAACCGCCTTCTGCCCGCTTCTCAAAATGCTCTCCCGCACTTCCTTCATCTTTTTCCCGGTTTTCATCAAAACCTTTGTTCCCGGCAGCTTCAAAACCTCGTCCATCTCCTGTGCCTTATAGGTAGCCGGAATCACATGAAGGGGCTCTGCCATCTCCACAAGACCCATATTCAGCTTTGCAGCCACTGCACAAAAGGAAGTAATCCCGCTGACGATCTCAGCTTCATAGCCTCTCTCAAGAATTCTCTTGTGAACATACAGATACGTGGAATAAACGGTTGGATCCCCCAGTGTGAGAAATACTACATTTTTTCCCTGTTTCAGCCACGCTTCCACATCCTCCGCCGCCTTCCGGTGATTTTCTTCCAGAAGTTCTTTGTCTTTTGTCATCGGCATGGCGATGGGAATCAATGTTTTTTCATCCAACTGCTCATACACGCCTTTGACAATCTGATAGGCCACGCTTCCCTGTACTTCACTTCCCGGAACCGCTATGATTTCATTTTCTTTTATTAATCGAAGGGCCTTGATTGTGAGAAGTTCCGGATCTCCCGGTCCCACGCCCAAACCATAAAGTTTTCCCTGCATCTTTTTTCCTCTTTCTATGTTCGTATGATACCATGGTCAAAATACCTTTTGACCCCTACATCTTTTATATTTCTATACGTCTCAACAATCTGCCGGCTGTTTTATCTCTGGACAGGACGGTTTCCTGAGTCTGCGGACCAGTTCCTCCGCCTGACTGGTTTCTCCCAGCTTCCCGTAAACACTGGAAAACAGAATCGCGCCCACCTGAAGCTTCTCTCCTGCTCTCCTGCTCAGGTAGTAATCCACCCGCTTCGAAACCTCTGCCATAACAGGCTCCAGCATCCCTGCTTCTGTCAGGATATCCACGCTTTGCTCCGTGGTGATGGAATCCAGAATCTTCTTTACCGTATCCACATCCACCCCTGCCCGCAGCGCATTGGCCGCCATAAGTTCCCCGCGGCTGTCGGAATTCCGGGAATGGGTATTCATAATCCCTCCGGCAACCTTGATAAATTTGCCGATATGGGCGATAAACAAAATCCCCTCAACGCCCAGCTCCCTCGCCATATCCAGCGTTTCTCCTACGTAATTGCTGCATTTCATGGAATTGGTCAGATCGATGTCCATCTGTTCTCTGGAAAAAATCTCCCCGTAATTTCCCGGTGTGATCACCAGATATTTTGCACCGTTTTTCACCAGCATCTCCATTTCCAGACGGATACTGGCAGTCAATGCGGTCTCACTCATGGGAATGACAATCCCGCTGGTACCCAGCACGGAGATTCCCCCCAGAATACCCAGACGGGGATTGAAGGTCCTCTTTCCAATCTCCACCCCTTTCGGAATCTCAATCAGCACATCGATCCCTCCCGGATATCCGTATTCTTCGCAGACCTTCTCCACGTTTTCCCTAATCATCCGGCGGGGAGTCTCATTGATTGCCGCAGCACCCACCGGCTGGGACAACCCCGGTTTCGTGACCCGTCCCACACCGATACCGCCATCGATGGTTACTCCCATCTGGCCGGATTTTTTCACTCTGGCGTAGACTAAAATCCCATGGGTGGCATCCGGGTCATCTCCGCCGTCCTTTCGTACCGCGCAGACTACTTCCTCCGGTTTTATCTGTATCTCCTCGATCAGCAGATGAAGCAAAATCCCCTTTGGAGTTTCAAGAGCCGCCTCCTCCACCCTTTCCCCGGTAAGAAGCATCCGTACTGCCGCCTGAGCAGCAGCCGCCGCACAGGAGCCTGTGGTGTAACCGTACCGCAGTCTGTTATTTTTTTCATCAATCACACAGTACATTTCCAGTCCTGTTCGATGTTCCATACGCCGTTCCCCTTTAGTTCTTTCTATGTAAAAAAACCGTTGCCCTTAAAGACAACGGTTCTTGTACCTTTTCTGATGAAATTTCGGTTGCCGCAAAATCTCATAGTCAAATACAGGCAGTAATCTGGCTTTTACAGTAACGGACTTGCGCAGGATTTCCACCTGCTTCCCTGACTCTGTATCTGTTAAATTTGTGTAATTGTAAGTAGTTTTCAATTACAAATTACTATGATATTATAGGCTTTTTTGTAAATACTGTCAATTAGATTTCCGGGTTATTTTTTCTTAATCCATGTGGTGTAGAAGGTCGTATTCATATGGGTAAAGGCATCGGTTTTTTCCCAATCCAGTCCGGCATTTTCAAATGCTTTCGGTGTCATAAATCCCATGTAATTGAAGTCCGTTTTTCCTTCCGGCATCGTAAGTCCTTCCACTGTTCTCGGCGTTCCGTTATTGTTGTAGGCATCCAAAATCGCTCTTGCCCTCTTCACCGCTTCCTTAGCGTCATTCAGAATGGAACTGTTAATATTTTTCAGGTAACGGGTCAATGCACCGTTACGGGCAACTTCAAACTGTCCGGCCTGATAAATCATGATATTGGCCTGAGAAGGATAAGGGCTTGCAGACTCCCGGTATGTATTCATTCTGTTCAGCATAACCAAAGCTACTCCGGTCATTCCCGGCATTTTCTGATTTCCCGCCTCCGCATAGACAGCGGCCGCCAGAAACTCATCCTCTGTTACATCCACACCCACCTGCGGATCTGTCTGAAACTGTTTTTCTACCTTGTAGGTTCTGCCGTTTTTATCCTGTACCTTTACATAACGGTCCTCTTTGCCTGTACACAAGCCGTTGGCATCAAAAGTGTAAATATAATTTCCATAGCTGTAGGTCTGTCCTGCCACCATGGTGCCGTATTTACTCACGTAATATCCGCCTACTCCGGTGGTTCCCACCCAGTAGTCATAGGCCTTGGAGCCATCGCTCTTCAGATAATACCATGAGCTTCCCACCTTCTGCCATCCGGTCACCATCCAACCATCAGCATCAAAATAATATTCCACGCCGTCAATGGTCTTCCATGTAGATTTTGCCCGGCTGCCATCGGGATTCACATAATACCAGCGGCCGCCTTCCTGTTTCCATCCGGCATCCGTCGGTTTCTTTCCTTCCACCCATGCTCCGCTTCCGTCCACGTATTTATCACCGATCCAAGTATCGGCTGCCATTTCCCCGGACTCATGCAGATAATAGGATTTTCCGCCGATTTCCTGCCAACCTGTCACCATCGCTCCGCTGGCATTCAGATAGTACCACTTTCCGCCAAGACTCAGCCATCCGGTCTGCATCCAGCCTGCGGCATCAAAGTAATATTTTTTGCCGTTGATCGTCTCCCAATTGGATGTGGTATAGCTTCCGTCCTTATGGCGGTACCACCAGCGGGATCCGCTCTGTATCCAGCCTGCCTGTACCTCCGGCTGTTTTCCCGGTATCCATGCACCGCTTCCATCCACATAGAAGCCGTCGATCCACTCATTGGCCGCCATGGCTCCGGAAGCCTTCAGAAAATAGCATTTTCCGCCAATCCACTGCCAGCCTGTGAGCATTGCTCCGCTTCCGTTCAGGTAATACCATGCTCCGCCGATTTTCTGCCAGCCTGTGAGCATTGCTCCGCTTCCATTCAGGTAGTACCACACACCGCCGATCTGCTGCCACCCGGTCATCATCGCTCCGCTTCCGTTCAGGTAATACCATGCTCCGCCGATTTTCTGCCAGCCTGTGAGCATCGCTCCGCTTCCGTTCAGATAATACCATGCTCCACCGATCTGCTGCCATCCGGTCGCCATTCTTCCACTGGCATTCAGATAATACCAGTTTCCACCCAGCCGCTGCCAGCCTGTGAGCATCGCTCCGCTTCCTTCCAGATAATACCATGCTCCGCCAATCTGCTGCCACCCGGTCATCATCCAGCCGGAACCATCAAAATAATACCATTTTCCGCCGATCAGCTCCCAGTTTGATGTGGTGTAGCTTCCGTCACCGTGACGGTACCACCAGCGGTTTCCGGACTTCACCCAGCCTGCATTTGTATTCTGCTTTGTTTTTCCGGGAATCCACGCCCCGCTTGGATCTACATAATACTCTCCTACCCATGTATCGGCTGCCATCACTCCAGACTCATCCATAAAGTAACAGCTTCCATTCACCCACTGCCAGCCTGTGAGCATTTTCCCGCTGGTATCGAAGTAATACCATTTATCCTCAATTTTCTGCCATCCGGTCACCATCCAGCCATCTTTATCAAAATAGTATTTCTCCTGATCGATGGTTTCAAATTTTTCTTTTGGACTGGTTCCATCACTGTAGAAGTAAGTCCAGCGCTCGTCTTTTTTCACCCATCCCTGTGCAGTCTTTGTGCGGGATTCTCCCAATGAGGCTTCCGGTTTTGTATTCGCCGTCTGTGTCTGTCCTTCGTCCCCACTTCCGGCCAGTACATCTGTTTCTGGCTGCTTATTTTCTTCACTGACAGCCAATGAATCTGATTCTGGCTTTGCTTCTGTCTCCGGTTTTGCTTCTGCCTCCGGTTCTATTTCTGTCACTGCTGCCGTCGGCTCCGTCCCTGCCTTAACAACAGGAGAGGCTTCCGCCGCCCATACCGCAGAAGGTGTCAGCATCGCCGCACTGAGGCAGCCCGCCAGCAATCTCATGACTATCCTTTTTTTCATATGTATTTTCCTGCTCTTTCCGCCTTCAACACTGCAGAATCTCCTTCTGCCGTCTCTGGTCTGTCTATGTATTCGTATCATTTATTATAACTTTGTTACATTTGTTTGTCAATTCTTTTGCTTTTTATCCAAATTTTTCCATTTTCATAAATTGCAAAAGCGCCCACCATGCACAACATGATGCGCGCCCCGCAGCAGGTACGCCTCTGCGCACCTGAATGGAACCGTTATATAATGATGCAGATCAGCCCGCCCTTGCTGTCATTGACAATTTTCTGCATGGTATCCTGAAGCTTCACCTGACTCTCCTCGCTGATCTGGGCGATTTTCGTTCGAATCCCATCCTCTACCAATTGTTCTATGGATTTCCCGAAAATATTGGTCTGCCAGATTCCTTCCTCTGTTTTTTCATTTTCCTTTATGAACGAAATCAAATCCTTCGCCTGTTCCTCACTTCCCACGATAGGCGCAATTTCCGTCTCTATGTTTGCCTTGATCATGTGGATGGATGGGCTGGCGGATTTAATCTTCACCCCGAATTTATTGCCCTGTTTGATTACCACCGGTTCTTCCAGAGTGATTTCATGTTTCTCCGGTACCACCACGCCGTATCCACTGCCCCGCACAGCCTCAATGGCGTGCCGGACTTTTACATACTCCTCTTTCATGTCTGCCAGTTCCTTCAAAGTATGAATTAACTGATATTCGCTGGTAATAGGCACTCCCGTCATCTCACTCATGATCTGATAATAGTAAGGCTCCTTCATTTCAATTCGAACCTTAATCACCCCATTGGACAGATTCACTTCTTCCAGAGAAGCAGATTTTACGTATTCACTGTCTGCTTGAAGATTTTCATTTCGGATATCCCGGATATATTTCAGATTGCCCATGACTGCCCGGATCTGCTGCAGCAGATCTGCCTTCAGATAGTGGGAAACAGGAAGCAGTTCCACCCATTTCGGTATGTAAAATTCCACCTGCCGTATCGGAAATTCATACAGGATTTTTTCCAGAATCCGGATAATATCTTCTTTTCTTAGCTGCTCACAATTCACACTCAGCGCCGCCGCCTGATATTTTTCCTGAAGTTCCTCTGTCAGTTTCATGGTTTCTTCTTTATAAGGTTTCTGGGAATTGACCAGAATCAAAAATGGTTTTCCCTGTTTTTTCAGTTCCCGGACCGTCCGTTCTTCCGCTTCCTCAAAGTTTTTCCTTGGGATTTCCCCGAAAGAACCGTCACAGGTCACCACCAGACCAATGGTGGAGTGCTCCTGAATGACTTTTTTTGTTCCCACCTCCGCCGCCTGATGGAAAGGAATCTCCTGATCGTACCATGGTGTCTTTACCATCCGCTCCCGTTCTTCCTCCATATTGCCGGAAGCATCCGGCACCATAAAGCCCACGCAGTCAATCAGCCGGAGTTTTACGGGGATTTCTTCTCCCAGCGTAATGTCCACCGCTTCTTTGGGAATAAATTTAGGTTCTACCGTTGTAATAGTTTTTCCGGAACCGGACACCGGAAGCTGGTCTCTTACTTCCGCCCGCATCTGCTCATCCATCACGGGCAAAGCCAGAAGCTCCATGAATCTTCGGATAAATGTGGATTTTCCTGTGCGCACCGGCCCTACCACACCCACCAGAAACTGACCCTTGGTGCGGGCTTGTATATCTTTGTAAACAGCAAATGGTTCCATATCTGAATGACCCTCCTCACCTATACTGATAGTATTTATATGAGGAGAACTGGGAAAATATGAGTCACAACCAAAGCGTACTTGAATTTATTCCCTGTATTCCTTCCGTATAAACGGCTCTTCAATTTTTACCTCCGTTAAAATCCCATACTTTTTCGGATGCCGAAATGCATTCCCATGCACCTCTGTCTTCCGATAACTGCGAAGCTGATCCAAATCAAGCTCCGCTATATAAATTCCTTCTTTTTCGTCCGCCTGTAAGATACAGGTATCCCGTGAACCCTCCAATTCCGGAAGATACACCACACCGTCAAAAACGTTGGAGCCTCCATTGCAGTCCGGTACCGTTCCGGGATAATTACAGGTTGCAATTGCCGTCATATTTTCAAACGCCCGGCCTCTAAGCTGGGAAAGGCGGTTAATTTCCATAGGACAGGCATTTGGAACAAGAATCAGTTCCGCACCTTTCAGCATTAGAATTCTGGCACTTTCCGGAAATTCCCTATCGTAGCAGATCATCGCACCGACTTTTACCTCGCCACAGGCAGTATCAAGCGCTGTAACATAAAAATCTTCTCCGGGTAGCAGATTTCCTTCCACATCAAAATCGCAGGTATGGACTTTTGCATAAGTAAATTTCCGGTTTCCCAACCGGTCAAACAGAATCAGGGTATTCCGTGGAAATCCTTCATACTCTTCCAGCAGCGTAATACCAACTGCAAGGTTCAGCTCTTTTGCAATACAGCCGAACGAATTTACAAACTCACTGTCGGCCGGGATTGCCTCTTTTTTCCATTCCTCCACAGGTCTGTTGTAAATCCGGTATCCATTGCTCCACATTTCAGGAAATAAAGCGATATCCGCCCCCATTTCCTTTGCGGTTTTGCAGGCTTTGATTCCTTTTTCCAGATTTTCATCGATAGTAGTACAAGGTGCTATTTGCAGCAGGGCTATTTTTAATATGTTCATCTTTTCTCTCCTTTTATAGCTGCTTATCAAAATAGATTGTTGCAGTCAATTCGATCAAATTGCGGGCTCCGATATAAATCAATGCAAAAATACTCACCCGCTGAAAAGTAAATGTTGTCTGGCTGTCAATAAATATCGGCAAAAATCAGCAACATCCTCTGCTCACTCATACAATCCCTCCTCCCTATGTTCAAAAACTTCGTCTATCGATGCCTCAAAGGCTTCCGCAATTTTAAAAGCCAATTCCAAAGACGGCGTATATTTATATTTTTCTATGGATATCACTGCCTGTCGTGAAATACCAACCCGGTCTGCTAAATCTGCCTGTGTCCAGTCTCTTTCGGCCCGCAATACTTTAATCCTATTCCATATCAAATCCCTCTCTCCTTCCTAAATGTAATGAAGTGATTACATTTATAATGTAACAGGTACTTTACATTTTGTCAAGGAAACATTCCAAAGTTTCTCAGCAGTTGATTTTATTTCCCAAAATATCGCACCACTCCATTGCTTTTACCCCTTCTTACGTTTACAATAAACCCAAAAGGAGGCGGTAGATTTGAACAACTTACACATTTCTGATAACATCGTCCGTCTGCGGCGCAGAAAAAAAATCACTCAGGAACAACTGGCGGAATTTATAGGCGTTACCAAAGCCTCCGTGTCCAAATGGGAAAACAGCCAGAGCACCCCGGACATCGCGATCCTGCCCCAGCTTGCCACATTTTTTGATGTTACCGTAGATGAATTGATCGGATATACCCCGCAGTTGTCAAAGGAACAGATTCAAAAACTGTATCAGCAATTCGGAAAAGCATTCGCTGAAAACCCTTTTGAGGAAGTGATGGCGGAAACCCAAAGCTATGTAAAACGTTACTATTCCTGCTACCCTTTTTTGCTGCAGATATGCATTTTGTGGCTGAATCACTATCCCATGGCGGAAAGTGAGGAGCGGAAGAAGGAAATCTGTCTGAGCATCGACAAACTGTGCCATCATATCAAGGAAAACTGTAAAGATATGCAGATTCACGGAAATGCGGTGGTTCTTCAGGCGATGGTCTATTTTCAACTGGGACGCATCCATGAGGTAATTGATGAGCTGGAAGATTTTTCCCGTGCCAACCGTTTCGGCAGTCAGAGCAGTGTTCTTCTCGCTCAGGCTTACGCAATGCTGGGCGCTTTGGAAAAAGCCGACAGCTATGCTCAGATCGGCATGTATGACAACATTCTGCATCTGCTGGCTAACGCGGTCTGTTATCTTTCCATCCACGCCAATCATTTATCCGTATGCGAGGAAACCATTGACCGCATCGAGCAGGTAGCCAAAGCCTATAAAATTGCCAAACTTAATCCCAACAGTCTGCTGTCCTTTGAGTATCAGGCAGCCATCTGTTATCTGTCCCATGGTGAAAAGCAAAAAGCAGTCAAGCATCTTGAGCAGTATGTTTCCTGTCTTTTCAGCCTGTTTTCCACACCCAAGCTGTGTCTCCATGGAGATTCCTACTTTAACCGGATTGAGGAATGGTTTGACCATGAACTCGACAACGGAACCAATGCTCCCCGCAGCAGGAAAATTGTTCTGGAGGACGCAAAGAAAACCTTGGATGTGCCGCCGTTCACCCTCTTAAACGGCGAGCCTTCCTTTGAAAAAGCAAAAAACAGATTAAAGGAGTTAAAATAATGACTGGAATAAAAGAAATATTACCCTTCCTGATTCCTCTTGTGATTGTGGAATTCACCCTTTTGGGCTATACCCTCTGGCATATCCTCACCCATGAAAATTACAAACGGGGCAGCCGTACTCTCTGGCTGATTATCGCTATTGTGGGAATGAATTTTGTGGGACCGATTTTATATTTTATTCTGGGTAAAGAGGAAGCATAATGGATATTTTAGAAATTTCTCATGTAACAAAAACATTTGGAAGAAAAAAAGTATTGGATGATCTGAGTTTTTCTGTGCCTGAGCATTCCATATTTGGTTTTATCGGTCAAAATGGAGTGGGAAAAACCACAACCATGAAAATCGTTCTGGGTTTGCTGAAAAGTGACAGCGGTGAAATTTCCGTAAATGGTGAAAAGGTAACCTTCGGACAGAACAGTACAAACAAATATATCGGCTATCTGCCCGATGTCCCGGAATTTTATGGATTTATGACACCGAAAGAATACCTGTCCATGTGCGGACAGATTACAGGGATGGACAGCGGGAATATCAAGGCAAAATCGAATGAATTATTAAAGCTGGTGGGACTTGATGGGGAAAACAAGCGGATCAAAGGCTTTTCCCGCGGAATGAAGCAGAGACTGGGGATCGCTCAGGCTCTTTTGAACAGCCCTAAACTGTTGATCTGCGACGAACCCACATCAGCGCTGGACCCGGTGGGCCGAAAAGAGATTCTGGATATTCTCTCCTCGGTGAGAGAACATACCACCGTTGTATTTTCCACCCATATCCTGTCGGATGTGGAGCGTATCTGTGACCGCATCGCATTTCTTCATGACGGGAAAGTGACTCTCAGCGGAACGCTGGAAGAAATCAGAGGTCTCCGAAAAGGAGACACTATCGAAATCGAATTTTTGACGGAGCAGGAAGCAGATGTATTTTTAAGCATCTGTCCCGGCGGCACAAAATCCGGCAGGACAAAACTGCTTTTCTCCAAAAAGACATCGGAGAATCTGCTGAAAATGATGGAGCTTCTGTCCCGAAATCAACTCCCTATTGTACGGTTGGAACGGCTGGAACCAACACTGGAGGATTTGTTTTTGGAGGTGATTGGAAAATGAAACAATTCACGGCTTTTACCGGAAAAGAATTTTTAGAACAAGTGCGAAGCGGAAGGCTCATGATCCTTAGTATTCTCTTTTGCCTCTTTGGGATCATGAACCCCGCTGTAGCCAAAATGACCCCTTGGATGCTTACCGTCCTGTCGGAGCAGCTTGAGGAAAATGGTATGCTCATCACCGGAATCGAGGTGGATGCCCTGACCTCATGGACGCAGTTCTTTAAAAATATGCCTATTCTGCTGATCATTTTCCTTGTGATGTTCAGCGCAGCTTTAACCGGAGAATACCAGAAGGGAACACTCCTGAACATCATTGCAAAGGGAATGAAGCGCTGGAAAATATTAGTTTCCAAAATGTTTGTAATGTTTCTGCTTTGGACAGCAGGATATCTTCTCACCTTAGGCATTACTTACGGTTATAACGCATACTTCTGGGATAACCGTATTGCCCGGAATCTGCTGACGGCTGTATTTGGAAATTATCTGGTGGGACTGTGGCTGATTTCAGTTATTTTGCCTGCATCCGCTGTTTTTTCCTCTGCATCCGCCGTTACCCTCTCTGCCGGAGCTGTGTTTGCCGTCTCCTATCTGCTGTCTTTCCTTCCGGCATTTAAAGAGTATGTGCCCACATTTTTGCTGAGCTCCAACGAACTGCTGGCGGGAAGCCTTGATGCCGGCCAATGCCTGCCCGCGATGGGGATTACAGCTTTCCTGATCCTCCTTCACGGTCTCCTGTCCGTTATGCTTTTCAACAAACGAAGCATCTGATGTATTTTATCCTGCATCGCAATGCAAAAGAGGGGAAAGGCTTTCTCACACCTTTCCCCTGATATATGGATTCCTGTAAAACGCATACAAAAGCTGTACCGCCATCACGCACCAGATCACCGGCTCACAGAAAATCACCGCCATATACCCATACCTCGGTATCAGCAGTACCACAAACAACAATTTTCCCACCAGTTCTATCACGCTGGCAATCAAAGGCAGCATCTTTTCCCCCAGCCCCTGAAGGGCACAGCGGGTCTGGGCCAGAACGCCCAGCGCGGCATAAAACGGTCCTACGATTTTCATATATAAGGCCCCGTTTTCCAGCACCGCCCTCTCTTCCGAACCCGATACGATCCGGATCATATCCTCTGCAAAGAAAAATAAGATCACTGAACAGATTGCCGCCATTACAAAATCATAGATAAACACGATTTTCATGGACTTGCAGATTCTGTCTCTCTGATCAGCTCCCCTGTTCTGGGACACAAAGGTGGAAATTGCCAGCGCCATGGAAGAAAACGGCATATTGAAAAACAGATAGATTTTTCTCGCCGTGGTATGTGCAGCGATAATCAGATATCCCAGCTCATTGATTCCATACTGCAAAATCACAGAGCCCACCGAGACGATGCTGCTCATAAATCCCATGGAAAATCCCTGCTCAAGCATCTCCCGGTACAATTTCTTATCCACTTTAAAATGCCTTTTCTCCGGAATCAAAATCTTTGCCTTCCAGAAAATATAAATCACGCAGAGAATCACCGAGATAACCTGCGAAAGTGCCGTGGCAACTGCCGCTCCCTGTACTCCCATTCCAAGTTTTGCAATAAACAGAATGTCCAGCGCCACATTCAGCACGGAGGAAAACAGTAGGAAGATCAGCGGAACCACACTGTTTCCAATGGCCCGGAGCAGCCCTGCACAGAGATTATAGGCAAACATGACAATGATGGAGGCCGTGATTACCAGCAGATACTGATACGCTTCTGCGATAATCTCCTCCGGTGTATGTAAGATTTCCAGCAGAGGATACAGGCTCACGCCGCCGATTACGGAAATCCCCAGCGCGCTGACTCCCCCGATCAGCATGGAGGATGCCACCGATTTTTTCAGCAGCTCTCTGTCTCCCTGACCGAAGCTTCTGGCCGTCACGATGGCAAGACCGCTTCCGACTCCCAGAGCAAAGCCCACCAGCAGATCATAAATCGCTCCGCAGGAACCAATCGCCGCCAGAGAGGTATCTCCCAGATAATAGCCCACGATCATGGTGTCCGCCGTATTATACAACTGCTGAAAGATTCTGGATATCAGCAGGGGCATTGCAAAAATCAGCAGGGATTTCATGATGGAACCGTGCAAAAGATCCACCTGCAGCCATGATTTTTTTTCATTTTCACACTGCATGTTCTGCATCACCTTCGTTCTTCTTTACAATCACCTGATTGTCTGCCAAAACCTCCGGCATGTAAACCATACTGTCCTTTTCGGTGATTTCCCGGATCACCCGGCAGGGAACCCCCGCCCCAAAGGAGTCTGACGGGATATCCCTTGTAACCACACTGCCTGCGCCGATTACACAGTTATCACCGATGGTCACACCGGGACAAACGGTTACATTTGCTCCAAACCAGCAATTATTTCCGATATGAACCGGTTTTGCATAGCAGAAGCGTTTTTTCTCTCCCTTGGCATTCAGCATTTCAAGACGTTCCTCCGGCACCATGGGATGTATCGGAGTGACAATCGTCACACCCGGACCGAAATTGCAGTTATCCCCAATGGTTACTTCCGCATCGTCCTGTACGGTAAAATTGAAATTACCGAAAAAGTTTTTCCCGATTTTGGTATGCTTTCCGTAATGGAAATATACCGGTCCCTGTATAAATCCGCCCTCGCCAAATTCCCCAATCATTTGTGCGAGGATAGCGGCACGCTTCTCGGTTTCATCCTCATAGGTTGCATTGTAATCCAAGTTCAGATTGTGGGTTTTCCGTTTGATTTCTTTCAATTGCGCATCCCCGGGGCAGAAAAGAATGCCCGCTTTGATTTTTTCTTCCTCTCTCATTTTCCTTCTCCCTCTACTTTGATTCCAAAGATTTTCTCAGATTATCCAGATAAATTTTCTCTTTCTTGCTGAGTAGGGCATCCTCCAAAAGCTCCGGTCTCCTCTGGAGGGTGCGCTGGATGGACTGCTCTCTCCGCCATTTTTCGATGTTGGCATGGTGTCCGGAAAGCAGCACCTCCGGAACCTTCTTTCCCATCCACTCAGCAGGACGGCTGTACTGGGGATATTCCAGAAGATTATCGTGGAAAGAATCAAACTGTGCCGATTCTTCATTGCTCAAAACCCCCGGTACGAAGCGGGAAATCGCATCAATCATAACCATGGATGGCAGTTCGCCTCCTGTCAGAACGTAATCCCCGATGGAAACATAATCCGTCACCACTTCCTCCAGCACCCGCTCGTCAATCCCCTCATAATGGCCGCACAAAAATACCAGATCCTGCTCTTTGGCAAAATCCTCCACCATGGACTGATTAAATACCTTTCCCTGCGGGGTCAGGTAAATGACCCGTGGCTTGTATCCGATTTCTTCCTCCACGGCCTTGCACGCCCCGTATACCGGCTCCGCCTGCATCACCATTCCGGCGCCGCCTCCATAGGGGTAATCATCCACCTTCATATGTTTGTTGGTGGAATAATCCCGGATATTTGTAGCTGTCAGCCGGATGATCCCCTGTTCCATGGCTCTCCCAATCACACTGGTCCCCAGTCCTTGGGTAATCATCTCCGGAAATAAAGTAAGTACATGATAGTGCATAGCATTTCCTCTCTAAATCTATAGTGTTCAAGTACGTCTCTGAAACTCCGACTGCTTCTGTCAGTCCTAACTATTCAGTCCCCTGTCCCTCATAGTCACAGTAATCTCATGAACAGTCACCGTCAGTCAATCAGTCCCGGCATCAGATGAATGGTCATTTTTCCGGCTTCCACATCCACATCCAGAATACATTCCCCGATTGCCGGAACCAGAACTTCTCCATGCTCTTCATTCTGTATGCAATATACATCATTCGCCCCGGTCTGCATCACATCCGTCAATACGCCGAAAGCCGTGCCATCCTCCAAAAACACCTGCATATCAATGAGGTCCGCGATGAAATACTCGTCCTTTTCCAGCTTCACTGCCTGTTCTCTGGTCACATACAGACTTTTTCCTTTATATTTTTCAATATCATTGATGTTGTCAATGTCCTTGAATTTCAGAATTACAAACTGTTTGAAGAATTTTACCCCTTCGATTTTCAGCGGTTTCTGTTCTCTTCCGGTATCCAGAATCACATCCTTCAGCTTCTTAAATCTGTTCGCATCATCTGTCGTAGGAAATACTTTGACTTCTCCCCGGATTCCGTGAGTACTGGAAATCACTCCCACCTGCAGTAATTGTTCCATATGTTTGTCTCCTTTTCAGTCTATATAAAAAGGACATAGCCCAAGGCTACATCCTCATATTTTCAGCTATTGCAGAATTTCAACTACAACCTTCTTATCACATTTGGAGGAAGCAGCTTTTACAACCGTACGGATCGCTTTTGCGATACGCCCCTGACGGCCAATCACCTTACCCATATCGGAAGGTGCTACCTTCAACTCAACTAAAATCGCATCGCTCTCTTCAGTCTGTGTTACAACCACTTCTTCCGGATGGTCTACGAGGGATTTTGCAATTACTTCTACTAAATCTTTCATTACGCACCTCCACGCATTTGTCAGGACATTCTTCCTTGTGGAAGAATGCACCGGGCAAAAACGATTCCGCAGTCCCTATGGTTCTGCATATTCTATTATTTCTCGATACCAGCTAATTTGAAGATTTTGCTTACAACCTCTGTCGGCTGTGCGCCGTTAGCCAGCCATTTTTTAGCTGCTTCTTCATCTACTTTGTAAACGCTTGGGTTACAGTTCGGATCGTATGTTCCGATCTCTTCGATGAATCTTCCATCTCTCGGGGATTTGGAATCTGCTACAATGATTCTATAGAAAGGTGCCTTTTTCTGACCCATTCTTCTTAATCTGATTTTTACTGCCATTACTTTCACCTCCTTGGGATATTTGCTTGCTATTTAAAAGGGAAGTTTGAAGCCTCCTCTTTTGCCGATTTTACCGCCCATCATACCGGGCATCTGTTTCATCATCTTCCTAGTCTGTTCAAACTGTTTCACCATGCGGTTTACCTCCGCCAGTTCCACACCTGCACCCTGTGCAATCCGCTTTTTCCGGGAGATATTCAGGATGTCCGGGTTGGCCCGCTCCTTAGGAGTCATGGAAAGGATGATTGCTTCCTTTCTCGCCATGTCCTTTTCATCGATCATTCCCTCGATATCTTTGGCTTTACTGCCAATACCGGGAAGCATGTTGAGTACGCTGGAAATGCCGCCCATATTTTTCATCTGGTTCATGCTTTCCAGATAATCATCAAAGCCGAAAGTGGCTTTTCTGATCTTCTGCTCCATCGCTTTGGCCTTGTCTTCGTCGATGTTCTGCTGTGCCTTCTCAATCAGGCTCATCACATCGCCCATGCCCAAAATTCTGGAAGCCATACGGTCCGGGTAGAACTGTTCCAGATCGGAAAGCTTCTCTCCCATACCCACGTAGAGAATCGGTTTGCCGCTGATCGCTTTGATAGAAAGAGCAGCACCGCCTCGGGTATCACCGTCAAGTTTTGTTACTATTACGCCGTCAATGCCCACTTTCTGATTGAAGGTCTCGGATACATTGACTGCATCCTGTCCGGTCATGGCGTCAACCACCAAAATGGTCTGATCCACCTGAACCTTTTCCTTAATCTCAATCAGCTCCTGCATCATGTCCTCATCTATATGAAGACGTCCGGCTGTATCTAAAATCACGACATTAAAGCCATGGTTTTTAGCATGTTCAATGGCCGCTTTCGCAATGTTCACGGGTTTCTGTTTGTCACCCATGGAAAATACTTCCACACCCTGTTTTTCTCCATTGATCTGAAGCTGGGTGATCGCTGCCGGACGGTAGACGTCACAGGCTGCCAGAAGCGGCTTTCTTCCTTTTGATTTTAACTTACCGGCAATCTTTGCCGTCGTGGTTGTCTTACCTGCACCCTGAAGACCTGCCATCATAATGACGGTAATCTCTCCTGCCGGACGCAGCGCAATCTCCGTGGTCTCGCTTCCCATCAGAGATACCAGTTCATCGTTTACAATCTTGATAACCATCTGGCCCGGGTTCAGACCGTTCATAACGTCCTGTCCTACTGCCCGTTCCTGTACGGATTTGATGAACTGTTTTACAACCTTAAAACTGACATCAGCTTCCAGAAGCGCCATCTTTACTTCTTTTAATGCTGTTTTTACATCTGCCTCTGTCAGACGGCCTTTGCTTCGTAAGTTTTTAAATACATTCTGCAATTTTTCAGTCAAGCTTTCAAATGCCATGTACTATAACTCCTCTAAAATACTGTGGGACAATTTCTCAATCTCTGCCATCAGCTCGTTTAAGTCTCTGTCCTCATATTTCTGTGTCAGTCCGTGAATCTCATGGACTTTTTCCCGAATGGATATGAATTTTTCTACCAGATGCAGTTTGGCTTCGTAGTCTTCCAGAAGCTTGGTGCTGCGTTTTACCAGATCGTGAACGCCCTGACGGCTGATTCCCTGATCTTCGGCTACCTCGCTGAGAGAAAAATCGTTCAGGATTACTTCTTCGTAGATTGTTCGCTGGTGGGCTGTCAGGAGCTCACCGTAAAAATCGTATAGTAGGGCTTGCCTTGCAAGTTTATCCATGTTTTATCACCTTGGACATCATACAATAGATGTGGGGTGGTGTCAAGTGTTTTTTCTTGACAATTTTTATTTTTTTTAGTTGGGGGGACGCGGGGAGGAAGGTTTTGCCTTCTGGAGGAAATGCAGCACAGGGGGATGGATGTTCTAAGGGAAAATGGGGCGGACAATCAGGGTACCGGGCTGATTCGGCAAGAAAATCTGAAGGATTTTCTCACCTCAACAGCCCTGAGATACAGGCTTCGTGAGCCTGTATCTCCCCCTGCCTGCCCGCCCCATTTTCCCTAAGAACATCTTCATCCCCCCGCGCCATGCATTTCCTCCAGAAGGCAAAACCTCCCTCCCCGCTGTTCAGCTCCGGGCGTTATACTGTGGTTGCTTCGGAACGTGCATCCTTGTCTTTTTGCTGTTTTGGGTATTTTTTGGGGGGCTGTTTAATTGTTTTTTTCTTGTTTTGGGCGGAAAACTTATGAATTTCCTACTAATTCTTTCATTATGACAAGTTTTGAAGTCAAAAACCCCGCTGCAAGCATATCCGCTTGGCTCGTTGCCTGCGGGAATAAAACTTGAGGTGGAAATTTATAAAAGGCAGGAAGTTACCTTTTCCACTTATTGTTTAGTTTTTAAATGTTTTTCTTGGTGTTATAGAGAAAATCATTTATAATATATGATACGAAAACTAAAGGGAATCATATATTCGAAAGAGAGGACTATTCTTATGAAATTAAGCTGCATCAACATTTCAACTACACAGCCTATCAAAGTAAGGGATTTCTATTCCCTTGTGCTCAAAGCACCTTTTAATGAAATCGTGCCAAATCGCTTTGAAATTTCTGTTGACAATGTTACCATTGTTGTTACCCCTTCCAATGTAAAAGTTCCGGTTAATCCGGATTGCTGCGGTCTGGAGTTTTATGTTGATGATGTAGATGCAGAGTATGAAAGACTGCTTGCATCTGGTGTGCAAATTGATAATCCCCCTGTAACTTATCCATGGAACTACCGTGCAATCGGTTTTAAAGACCCGGATGGGAATAATATTGATTTTGTATCCTACGTAGGACAGCCAAAAACCCCGCTGTAAGCAGCAGGGCATGCGGGAATAAACATGATTTTGCTGCTTACAAGTCCATGCTGCCGGAACGGAAGCCTTCCAAATCTAATGTGATGTATTTGAAGTTTAATGCTTTCAACAAGTTGATGATTAACTGGGATTTTTCTAAGGCTTCTTTTAGGTTTTCTTTGGGGAATTCCAAACGGACTACTTCTCCGTGCAGCCGCACGCGTACGATGGAAAAGCCCAGTTCTTTTAGCGCCTCCTCGGCGGCTTCGATTTTTCGAAGGGTGGAAAGCTCCAGTGGAGTTCCATAGGGAAGGCGGGTGGCCATGCAGGGGGACGATGGACGGGTGGCTGCTGTGATTCCCAGCTCGCTGGCCCATGCACGGATTTCGGATTTTGTTATTTTGTGCTGTAATAACGGACTTTTCACACCCAGTTCCTGTACGGCTTTCAGGCCGGGGCGGTACTGGGAAAGGTCGTCTTGGTTTGTGCCTTCATAGATGGTGGTGATTCCATGATCGGAGGCGAATTTTTGCAGATGCTCAAATAAGCCTTTTTTACAGATATAACAGCGGTCTTTGGGATTGTTTTGGATCTCTGCAATTTCCAGTTCATTGGTTTTTATGATTTTATGGATCAAACCGCTGTCTTTCGCCGCCTGCTGGGCGGCCGGAAGATCTGCTGCCGGATGAAGGACAGTGTCAAAGGTGACTCCGTAGGCTTTGGTTCCGTTCTTTTTTGTGTATTTGCCGATCAGGGCTGCTAAAAGGGCACTGTCTACGCCGCCCGATAGTGCCAGACATACTGGCTGTTTCGTTTCTTCCTCCAATTGTTTCAGCAACGCTTCTTTTCTCTCTGAAAAATCTTTCATATGTTCCTGCTCCTCTTTATACCTCTTTATACCTCTTTATACCTCTTTATCTTCCGCTATTTTTTGTATCTGTTGATATGCCTCGCGAAAGGGAAGTCCTGATGTCCGGCAAAATTTTTTCACATCCTCATATTCAGGATAATAATACGCTTCTTCCTTAAACTTACATACTTTCACCCGCACCTTCCCATGCGGCGTTTCCACGGTTTCGCTCCTTCGCTCCAGAACTGTCCGCTCCGCCTGATAACTGCGGATACCGATGGTAGTAGTTTCCCGGAAAATAATTTCCTCCAGTTCTTCTCTCTGCTCCGGTCTGCAGATCACCTGCAATTGGTACGCCGGGCGGGACTTTTTCATGAGAATGGGGCGGTAGATCGCATCCAGTGCTCCGCGCTCCAGCAAAATTTCCTGAAGATATCCTAGTTGTTCTCCGGTGCAGTCATCCACGTTAGTCTCCAGAATGGTCACTTGATGTTTTTCCTCTGTCCGGAGAATCATGGCTCTCAGGATGTTGGCATGGGGAAAATCTTTTTCTCCGGAACCGATTCCGATTTTCTCCACGGTAAATTGGGCGGGTACTTCGCAGTTACGGACTGCTGCTGCGATAGCTGCTCCTGTAGGTGTGATCATTTCGCCCGGTGTCTCTGTAAGTTTTACGCTTAGGCCGTATTCCCTGATCAGTTCTGCTGTCGCCGGAACGGGAACGGGAATTCTTCCATGCTGACACCAAGTGGTGCCCGTGCCCTCGGTGAGTGTTCCTACTGCCACCTGATTGATGCCAAGCTCCACAAAGCCTATGGCTGCGGCCACGATATCCACGATGGAATCTACGGCTCCGACCTCATGAAAATGTACCTGCTCCACTGTCGTTCCGTGTACCTTGGCCTCCGCTTTTGCCAGAACTGTAAAGATATGGATTGCCAAAGTCTTCACCGCTTCCTCAAGGTGAGATACAGCCAGCAGTTCTCTGATCTGCCGGTAATCCCGCAGGGGCTGGGGGCTTTTCTCATCCAGTTCCACATAAAAGGCGCAGGCCTCTATCCCGTTTTTGTTGGTTTTTCCTACAACCAGACGATATCCGTCCAAGGGTAATTTTTGAAGTTCTTCCTCTATTTTTTTCTTCGACACACCCAGATCCAGCAAGGCACTGACCGTCATATCTCCGCTGATTCCGGAACTTCCTTCTAAATATAAAATACGATTCATGATATTCTCCATTCTAAATACTCTGTAGTATGTTTCCGGCTGCCTCATTCACCTGTACACTACCGTTTTGTCGTCTCCATGTCAGCCCCAAGCAAAAGCATTACACCTGCTGTTTTTATCACATCCATGTCACCATAGACAGGCAGAAAATACCGCAGTAATATAAGGCCAGCGCCCAGTAATGCAGTTTCGCAGGTAATTTCCCAAAGAAACTTTTTCCCACCATCATGTCTGACACACTGAATAAAAATGCGCCCACAGCCGCCCACAGGTATTCCTGTCCGGCCACAAACGGCAGGGTAACGGCAACTGCCGTCATTGCCATCAAAACCGCCGGGTAAAGAATCATCAGGTAAAATCTGGGATCTTCTTTTCCCCGGGAAAGTTCTCTGCGAAAAAGTATCAGCGTTCCCGCCATGCAAACACACCATACAGGGATGGCTGCCAGAGTAAAATGTCCCTGCAAGGCCAGCCAGATGATCAACGCCAGATGCCCCGCCGCAAACACTCCCATTCCGAGAAAAAAATGAAGTTCCAGACAGCCGTCGGCAATCAGAAACAGAACCATCGCCGCCAGAATCCATTTTCCTGAAGGATCGCTCCCGAATTGAAAAACTCCCACAGCCGCCGTACAAACCATCATCCATGTGGCAAGGCATTTTGGAAGGATGTTCCATCGCTTGTCGGACTGTTCTTTCATCTTGAAATGCATCGTTCCTCCGGCAACGATCACCGGAAGGACTGCTGCCATCCATAAGCCATAGGACATGCGTTTTCCTCCCCTCAAAACATTACTGCTCGCTCCGCTCACAGCAACACACTTCGCGATGTACACAAAATATGATTTCATCCCATTTTGGCGCCGTATGTCTCGGATTTCCGCGCAAACTGTGCGAAAAAACCTCGCGAAATATTACCGGTGAACAGTAATCTCAAAACTTCTCATTACAATATTATCAAATTATAAACTTTCTACAATAAAAAGTCAACGAACCCGATTGGACATGATGGATGAAATCCGCCTGCAAACATCCAAATATCGGATCCCCTGCGAAAATGAAAACTGATGAAATCCCTCTTTGGATATATACAGGTTTATTTCCGCCCCTATGTCCACAGTTTAAGGGAAATCGTGGACGTAAAAGTCACAATTTGCTCCTTATTGTCCAAATTGCCTGTATGATTCCATTGATAGCCGGATAAACGTCACAAATTGGACATCAATATCTTGATGCAGTCTCCTATGTCCAAAAGGCCAGATTCCGCTTCTATTCAGGCATACCAATGCGCTGCTGCCGTGAAATACCGGAACACAGAAGGCTGAATAGTTACACTTTGTAACGTTTCAGGAGCACCGCTTAAAAAAAGGCGGAGCCTCCCAATTGAACGCACCCGCCTTTTCTCAAACCGTATTTCTCTTATTTTAGGCTGCCATGGTCAAAATGCTTTTTAACCCCAGCATCCTTTTCTTTTACGCCACCAGTTCTGAATACAACTCCTTCACCGCCGGATAAATCTCCACAAATTTCTCATACTGCTTATCATACTTCGCCGCCAGTTCTGCATCCGGCTCAATCGTTTCCACAATCTCAACGATCTTCGCCGCCGCATCCTCCACAGACGCAAAGCATCCGTCTGCCACAGCCGCCAGCATAGCGCCGCCCAGAGCCGGTCCCTCCTCGGAGGCAATCCGGTCTACTTTAATGTTGAGAACATTTGCAATGATCTGTCTCCATAGCGGGCTTTTTGCTCCGCCGCCGCAGATTTTTGTTCTCTCAATCCGAATACCCAGAGATTTTGCCACCTCAAAGGAATCCCGGATGGCAAATGCCACGCCTTCCAGCACCGCTTGGGTCATATCCGCCCGGGTGGTGTCCATAGACATTCCGATGAAGGTTCCTCTCGCATCGGGATTGTTATGGGGAGAACGCTCGCCCATCAGATAGGGAAGAAAAAATACATTGTTTTCTCCCAACTTCTGAATCTGCTCCTGCTCTTTTCCATAATCCTTTGTGCCGATAATCTCATCCATCCACCATTTATTGCAGGAAGCTGCGCTGAGCATGCATCCCATCAGATGATAGTGACCGTCGGAATGAGCAAAGGCATGAAGGGCATTGTGGGGATCTACCCCGAATTCCTTGCTGGAGATAAAGATGGTTCCGCTGGTTCCCAGTGATACATTGCACTGTCCGTCACCAACCGTTCCTGTTCCCACTGCCGCTGCCGCATTGTCTCCTGCTCCCGCCGCCACAAGACAGCTTTCCGGCAGTCCCAGTTCCTCTGCCACTTCTTTTTTCAAAGTTCCAACCTTCTCAAAGCTCTCAAAGAGAGATGGCATCTGGCTTTCCAAAATTCCGCAGATTTCCAGCATTTCCTTGGACCAGCATTTATTTTTCACATCCAAAAGCAGCATACCGGAAGCGTCGGAGTAATCACAGCAGTGTACGCCTGTCAGCCTATAGGCCAGATAATCTTTGGGCAGCATAATCTTTGCAATCCGAGAAAAATTCTCAGGCTCTTCTTCTTTCACCCACAGAATCTTCGGCGCCGTGAATCCGGCAAATGCAATATTCGCCGTATATTCCGAAAGCTTTTCCTTGCCGATCTCCGTGTTCAGGTAATCGGTCTGCTTCGCTGTTCTTCCGTCATTCCACAAAATGGCAGGGCGGATCACCCGGTCTTCGCCATCCAGAATCACCAGTCCGTGCATCTGTCCGCCGAAGCTGATACCTGCCACCTGATTTTTGTCGATTACACTTACCAGTTCCCGGATTCCCTCTTTGGATTGTTCCCACCAGTCCTCCGGGTTCTGTTCCGACCAGCCCGGATGGGGGAAATACAACGGATATTCTCTGGAAACAATATTGACCACTCTGCCGTTTTCATCCATCAGCAGCAGTTTTACCGCGGACGTTCCCAGATCCACACCAATATAATATTTCATCGGACTCCTCCCTATGCAAATGGGTTCTCTGTCGGGTAGCGGTCTCCCTTAGGATGATTATATCCGATCTCGCAAGGCTCTACACCGATATATTTGAATACTTCATACAATGCTTTTCCGAAATGTCCGAATGCAACTGCTCCGTGATGAGGATAATTGCCCTCAATCAGCACATGGCGATAAAATCTTCCCATCTCAGGAATCGCAAATACACCAACGGAACCGAAAGAGCGGGTTGCCACCGGAAGCACTTCTCCCTGCGCAACATAAGCCCGAAGGGTATTGTCTGCGGTGCTCTGCAGTCTGAAGAATGTGATATCTCCCGGAATGATATCTCCTTCCAGAGTTCCCTGTGTCACTTCTTCCGGCAGTGCTCTCGCCATGATCATCTGGTATTTCATTTCACAGAAGGACAGTTTGGAGGAAGCTGTATTGCCGCAGTGGAAGCCCATAAAGGTATCTTTCAGCGTGTAATTGTATTTTCCTTTGATGTCTTCTTCGTACATGTCTGCCGGTACGGTATTGTTGATGTCAAGCAGAGTAACAGTATCTTTACTTACCACTGTTCCGATAAATTCGCTCAGCGCTCCGTAAATATCCACCTCGCAGGAAACCGGAATTCCCTGTGCTGCCAGACGGCTGTTTACATAGCAGGGTACAAATCCGAACTGTGTCTGGAATGCAGGCCAGCATTTTCCTGCGATTGCCACATATTTTCTGTAGCCTCTGTGTTCTTCCACCCAGTCTTTTAATGTCAGCTCATACTGAGCCAGTTTATTAAGAATCTCCGGTTTTTTATTTCCCTCGCCAAGCTCTTCTTCCATCTCTTTGACAACCGCTGGAATACGCTCATCCCCTGCGTGTTTATGGAAAGCTTCAAACAAATCCAATTCAGAGTTTTCTTCGATTTCCACACCGATATTATAGAGCTGCTTGATCGGTGCGTTACATGCTAAGAAGTTCAGCGGACGGGGTCCGAAGCTGATGATTTTCAGGCTGTTTAATCCCACAACGGCTCTTGCAACCGGCAGGAACTCATGAATCATATCTGCACATTCTTCTGCTGTTCCAACGGGATATTCCGGAATATATGCTTTGACATTGCGAAGCTTCAGGTTATAGCTTGCATTCAGCATACCGCAGTACGCATCGCCTCGTCCCTGCACCAGATTGTTTCCTGTCTCTTCTGCTGCCGCAACAAACATCTTCGGTCCGTCAAAATGTTTTGCCAGCAGAGTCTCTGCGATCTCCGGTCCGAAGTTTCCAAGATAAACGACCAGCGCATTACATCCTGCTTTTTTGATGTCTTCCAGAGCCTGTACCATGTGAATCTCACTTTCCACGATACATACGGGACATTCATAAATCTCCGCGTCTCCATATTTCTTTGTATAAGCATCGACAAGAGCCTTTCTTCTGTTTACGGACAGGCTTTCAGGAAAACAGTCTCTGCTTACGGCTACGATACCTACTTTTACTTCCGGCATGTTGTTCATGTCAATTTCCTCCTTAATATTATGTAAATCCAAGTACGCCCCAGCGTATTTGTTCATTTATTAAACTAATTACAATGTATCACTTGCCTTTCTGTCCGTCAAGCAATTTTTCAATAATTTGTTACTTTGATTTCTCTTTCTATAAAATATATAGTTTACTTATTAAACAAAATATAGTATGCTGATAAAAAGTACATAAATTTCACACTACCTTTCTATACAGGAGGCTCATATGGTTACAGGAAGCCGGGAACTTATCCGGGATATGAATCGAAAACTGGTGCTGGAGACGATTATCAACGAAGGGCCGCTCTCCCGCGCCGCTATATCAAAAAAACTGGGGCTTACCAAGGCTACCATTTCCGCTATCGTTCAGGAGCTTCTGGACACCGCTTATGTGGAGGAAATCGGAAGCGATGACACTTCCTTTGGACGCAAGCCCATTCTTCTCCGTTTCTGCCGTCAGAACGGATATATTTTTACGCTGGATCTGGGGGTGGAGTCCGCCACTTTGATGTACTGCGATCTGCTAGGCCGGAACTGCCGCCTGTTCCAGTATCCCCTGCATCCCAACCGGGAAAATATTCTCCCGTTTCTTTTGCAGATTCTGAATATGCATCTTGCCTCCCTTCCACCCACCCCCTTCGGTGTTGTGGGAGTCAGTCTGGGAATCCACGGAACAGTGCAGAACAACCGGATTACCTTCACGCCCAACTATGATCTGGCAGGGATTTCTCTGGCCGAAGACCTTCAAAAAGCTCTGCATCTTCCTGTCTGGCTGGAAAACGAAGCGAATCTCTCCGCGCTGGCAGAAAAAACCTTTGTGGAAAATCATAAGAATCTGATTCATATCAGCATCCATTCCGGTGTGGGCGCAGGAATTATTCTGGAACACAATCTGTACAAAGGAATTGGCGGAACTGCCGGAGAATTCGGCCACACTATTGTGGAACCAGACGGAATCCTCTGCCCCTGCGGCAATCACGGCTGTCTGGAGCAGTACATCTCCCTGCCTTCCATACTCCGGTTTTACTGCAGTCAAAAGGGTTCCGACGATTCCCTGTCGGTGGACGATCTGGTATCCGCCTATCGGAAGAATGAGCCGGAAGCCCTGAAAACCGCCGAACGCTTTGTGAAATATTTAAGCTGCGGGATCAACAATCTCTGGAACCTGTTCTGCCCGGAGTGTATCACCATCAACAGTCTGCTGACCACCTACCTGCCGGATCTTCTTCCTATGGTTTCCGCCAGACTTTCTCCCCGTTTTCACTCTTCCTGCACACTGAAGCTTTCTTCCCTGCAGGATACTGGGGTACTTTTGGGCGGGGTGCGCATCTGTGCCGGAAAATTTCTGGAGCTTGATAAGCTCTGCCTGAAAATTCATTAGAAACTCTTGCCCCGGATACCCTCCGTGGTATATAATATTTTTGTTAAATCGTTAGTAACTATTCAGGACCCTGTCCTTCATAGTCACAAATGCATGCACACACACTGCATTTCATGCAGTTCGGCGCTCGTATGTCTCAGGATTGCCTTGCATTTGCAAGGCAACACCTCGCGGAACAGTGACCTTCTGAACCGTTACAATCGTTATATCAAATCCATAATCTGGATATTTTAAGGGAGGATTTTTCATGACACCATCAAAAGTATATTTTACCGATCTGAGAACCCACAATTCCATCAGCCTTCCGGAAAAGCTGAAACGTCTGATCAAAAAGGCCGGAATCGCTGATATTGATTTTGAAAAGAAATATGCCGCCATCAAGATTCATTTCGGAGAGCCGGGAAATCTGGCTTATCTTCGTCCGAATTACGCAAAGGCTGTTGCTGATGTAGTAAAAGAGCTGGGCGGAAAACCATTTCTGACCGACTGCAACACCCTGTATGTGGGCGGCAGAAAGAATGCACTGGATCATATGGAAAGCGCTTATGAAAACGGATTTTCTCCATTTTCCACCGGCTGCCATATCATCATCGCCGATGGTCTGAAGGGTACGGATGAAGCCCTCGTTCCTGTAGAAGGCGGTGAATATGTAAAAGAAGCAAAAATCGGACAGGCTGTTATGGATGCCGATATCTTTATCTCTCTGGCACATTTCAAAGGCCATGAGGGAACCGGTTTCGGCGGAGCTTTGAAAAATGTCGGTATGGGCTGCGGCTCCCGCGCCGGAAAGATGGAGCAGCACAGCGCAGGAAAACCCCATGTCAATCAGGAGGACTGCGTAGGCTGTAAGATGTGTACCAAGATCTGCGCCCACGACGCCATCACTGTAACTGATAAAAAAGCATCCATCGACCATAACAAATGCGTGGGCTGCGGAAGATGTATCGGCGTATGTCCTCATGATGCGGTAAAACCGGCTTCCGACGAATCCAACGATATCCTGAACAAGAAGATTGCCGAGTACACCAAAGCCGTTGTAGACGGAAGACCTGCCTTCTATATCAACATGGTCATCGACGTTTCCCCGTACTGTGACTGTCATGCGGAAAACGACGCTGCCATCGTGCCGGATGTGGGATTCTTCGCATCCTTCGACCCGGTTGCTCTGGATATCGCCTGCGCTGATGCGGTAAATAAACAGCCGTTTATCTCCAACAGTGTGCTGGGAGATCACCAGCATATCCACGAAGGGGATCATTTCCATAAAGTAAGCCCGGAGACCAACTGGATGTCTTCCATTGACCATGCAGAGAAACTTGGGCTTGGCACACGGGAGTATGAACTGATCACCGTAAAATAATTTTATTTGTATGGAACAGAAAAAGAGAAGGAGCCTACAGAAGCATTTCTGTGGTTCCTTCTCTTTTTCGCTGTCTATATCTCTTTTTGCAACAGCCCCCATCTTTTACATTTCACTTGAAATTACAAATTGGGACGAATCTGCTTCGGCGAATATCCCGCCTTTTCCAACTCTTTGATAATCTGCTGCTTATGGCCTGTGCCAAAAGCTTCCATGGTAATCTTCAGTTCCACTGCCGCCTGTCGGTTGGTGCTGTAGAACTGGTTATGATCCAGTTTGATGATATTGCCCTGCTGTTCTGCAATCAACTGGGATACCCGGGTCAGCTCGCCCGGACGATCCGGAAGAAGTACGGAAATCGTAAAGATTCTGTCTCTCTGGATCAGACCCATCTGTACCACAGAAGCCATGGTGATCACATCCATATTTCCACCGCTCAGCACGGAAACAATCTTTTTATTTTTCACATTCAGATGTTTCAGAGCCGCCACTGTCAGAAGACCGGAATTTTCCACGATCATCTTGTGATTTTCCACCATATCAAGGAAGCTCACGATCAGTTCATCGTCATCCACCGTGATGATATCGTCCAGATTCTGCTGGAGATACGGGAAAATCTTCTCACCCGGGGTCTTTACTGCAGTACCGTCGGCAATGGTATTGATTCTGGAAAGAGTGGTCACCTCTCCCTTATCCACGGAAACCTGAAGACAGTTTGCACCCTTCGGCTCCACTCCGATGACCTTGATATTGGGATTTAAAAGCTTTGCCAGCGTGGAGATACCGGTCGCCAGACCGCCTCCTCCCACCGGAACCAGAATATAATCCACCAGAGGAAGCTCTTTTACGATCTCCATGGCAATGGTTCCCTGACCTGTTGCAACAGCCGGATCATCGAAGGGATGAATGAAGGTATATCCGTGTTCCTCCGCCAGCTCGTAAGCATGGGCACAGGCTTCGTCATACACATCGCCGAACAGAACCACCTCTGCTCCATAGCTCTTGGTTCGTTCCACCTTGATCAGCGGTGTTGTGGTCGGCATGACGATCACTGCTTTCGCACCGAAAGCTTTTGCCGCATAAGCCACACCCTGCGCATGATTTCCCGCAGATGCCGTGATCAGTCCCTTTCCCCGCTCTTCCTCTGTCAGGGTACTGATTTTGTAGTATGCTCCCCGAAGCTTATACGCTCCGGTTCTCTGCATATTTTCCGGTTTAAAATACACCCGGTTTCCGGTCATCTGACTGAAATAATCGCTGTGAATCAGTTTTGTCTCCTGAGTAACCTGTTTTACAACCTCTGACGCCTCTTCAAATTTCTCCAATGTCAACATATTCTTTCCTTCTTCCTGTTATGTGTATTATTCATTACAACAATGATTCCTGTTACTCCTCTTCTTTTACGTTAAATAACGCATTCACAAACTGGTCTGCATTGAATTTCTGCAAATCATCGATGGTCTCTCCTACACCGATATATTTTACCGGAATATCCAGCTCAGACTGAATCGCCACGGCGATTCCGCCCTTTGCGGTTCCGTCAAGCTTGGTAAGGACGATGCCCGTTACATTTGCCACTTCCTTAAACTGTCTCGCCTGAGCCAGCGCGTTCTGTCCTGTGGTTCCGTCAAGGACTACCAGTGTTTCCAGATAAGCGTCCGGGTATTCCCGCTCCAGAACACGGTAAATCTTTCTCAGTTCTTCCATCAGATTCTTCTTGTTGTGAAGACGTCCCGCCGTATCGCACAGCAGTACATCCGCATTTCTGGCTTTGGCTGCTGCCACTGCATCATAAACGATAGCCGCCGGATCTGCTCCTGCCTGCCCGCCGATTAAGTCTACACCTGCACGGTTAGCCCACTCGCTGAGCTGTTCTCCTGCCGCTGCACGGAAGGTATCCGCCGCTGCCACAATCACCTTTTTTCCCTGATCCTTCAGCTTTCCAGCCAGTTTTCCCACGGAGGTGGTTTTTCCCACACCGTTGACACCGATCACCAGAACAACGGATTTCCTGTTTTCAAACTCGTAGGCGGTATCTCCCACATCCATCTGCCGTTTGATCTCGTCAATTAAAAGCTGTTTGCATTCTGAAGGCTCCTTGATTTTTTTCTGAGCCACTTCTTCTTTCAGATGCTCGATGATTGCTGTGGTGGTATTGATGCCGATGTCTCCCATCACCAGAATTTCTTCGATTTCTTCATAAAAATCCTCGTCGATGCTGGAAAAGCCACTGAAAATAGAATCAATACCGGCAACGATATTGTTTCTTGTCTTCGCCAGACCATCCACCAACCGTCTGAAAAAGCCTTTCTTTTCCTCTGCCATATCTCTCCCTCACTTTTCCTAAATTTTTACTATCCTTTATTCATCCAATTGGTTTTCAATCAGATTTACAGATACCAGAGTGGACACACCTTTTTCCTGCATGGTGATACCGTACAGCCGGTCTGCCGCATTCATCGTACCCCTTCTATGGGTAATAATAATAAACTGTGTGTTTTTTGTCAACTTATGTAAGTACTGCGCGAATCGGGTAACGTTGGAATCATCCAGCGCCGCCTCAATCTCATCCAGCAGACAAAACGGTGACGGTTTCAGATTCTGAATGGCAAATAACAGCGCGATAGCGGTCAGCGCCTTCTCCCCACCGGAAAGCTGCATCATATTCTGCAGTTTCTTTCCCGGCGGCTGGGAGATGATCCGGATTCCCGCTTCCAGAATATCCTCATCCTCCATCAGCTCCAGCGTCCCTTTTCCGCCGCCGAAAAGCTGTTTGAATACCTTATCGAATTCTGTCCGTATCTGCTCAAATTTTTCCGCAAACTGTTTGCGCATTCCTTCATCCAGTTCCCCGATGATCCCTTTCAGGGTTTCTGCCGCTTCCACAAGATCGGTGTGCTGGTTATTCAAAAATTCATGTCTCTCTGCCAGTTCTTTGTATTCTTCAATGGCATTGACATTGACATTTCCCAGTTTCCGTATGGAATCCTTCAGCTCTGCAATGTCTTTCCTGATCACCGCCCGGTCAGGGATCTCCTCCATGCGGTAGCTTCCCGCCTGACTGGGAGTAATCTCGTACTCTTCCCACAGGTAATTGATCTGCCCCTCCTGACGCTCCTCCAGTTTTTCTTTCTGGCTGTTCAGTCGGAAACACTCCTTATCCATCAGGCTGATATGGCCGGAAATCTCATCTCTCCGTTGAAAAAATGTTTTATGGCGGCCGTTCATTTCTTCCTTCTCGGCCAGATATCTTTTCATCTTTTCATCGTCATCCTGCTGAAGCTTCTCTGCCGCTTCGATGGTCTCCTGAATTTTTTGAATATTTTCTTCCTTCTGTTCCATCTCCCTGCTTCCTTCGTCCATGGAAGCTGTCAGATGAACCATTTCCTCTTTCAGGCTCTGCTCCTCCTGACGGATACGGCTGATATTTTCCCTTGCAAAGCTCTGTTTCTGCTCCTGAGCCGCGTATTCCAACTGGATTTCATTCAAAGCTTGGGTGTATTCCCCTTCCAGCCGCTGTTTTTCTTCCAGAATTTTCTGATGTTCATTCACCAGTGTTTCCTGTTCTTTTTCCCGGGCTGCAGATTCCTCCAGCTCCTCCTTGATGGTAAGGCTGCTGGTTTTGATTTCCTGAATCTGGCTCTCAATCTCCCGTCCCTCGGATTTTAACTGGCCGTAGCCGCCCTGAATTTCCCGGATTCTCGTCTCCGCCTGACGGATATTCATCCTTTCGGTGTTCTGGGAAAGCTGCAGCTTCTGAAGCTGCTCCGTCAGTTCCGTCAGATGGTCTCTTAAACGATTCCTGTCCTCACGGTTTTTCCCGATAGCAGCCTGCATCTTCTCCATATCCTTTCGCAGCGCTTCCACGCTCTCTTCCAGCTCGTCGATCTCTCTTCGGCGTCCCAAAAGATTGCTGCTGTTCTTAAACGCACCACCGGTCATAGAGCCGCCGGGGCTTAAAGATTCTCCCTCCAGCGTTACGATTCGAAGGCTGTGGTTATATTTTTTCCCGATTCCGATAGCATGGTCAATGGTATCCACCACCAGCGTTCTGCCCAGAATCTGGGATAAAAGCTGGCGATAGGTTTCCTCCGTCTCCACCAGAGTATCCGCGATTCCGATAACGCCCTCTTCCTTCAGAGCCGCCGTGTTGGCAAAGCTGCTCCTTCTCATATTGGTCAAGGGTAAAAATGTGGCCCGTCCATAACGGTTCCGCTTCAGAAACTCAATCATGTACTTCGCCGTCTGATCATTATCCGTTACAATATTCTGGATACTTCCACCCAGAGCAGTCTCTACCGCCACCTCGTATTTCTTAGGTACTTTAATCAAATCCGCCACAACGCCGTGAATTCCCGGCTGGCGCTCCTTCTGCTCCATCACCCGGCGGATGCTGTTTCCGTATCCCTCGTACCGTTCCGTGATATTTCTCAGGGATTCCAGTCTGGAAGATTCCCTGTGGTAAGCGGTCTGTCCGATCTCCATCCGTTTGTTCTGGTCATCCAGTTGTTTTCGGATGGATGTCACTTCCCGCTGGGTTTTCTGGTACTCCTGAGTCAGAACGTCCATACTGCCGCTGATCTCCTGATATTTTCCCTGATGGGCTTTGATGATCTCCACCTGCTCCGACTCATCACTTTTCAGTTTCAGAATCCTCTGGCTGAGAGCCGCTTTCCGAATCCCGATCTGTTCCAGCATGGCATCATACCGCTGCATCTTACCTTTTGTGGAGGCTCTCTGATTCAGTATTTCAATGATTTCATTTTTTCCGTTTTCGATCGCACGGGAACACTCTTCCATCTCCCCGTGCAGTATATTCAGCCGCTCCTGAGCCTGATTCCTCTTTTCGGAAATTTCCTTCAGGCTGGTCTCCATCTGCTCTTTTTCTTCCAGATATTTTTTCCCGTCCTCCTCCCGGCGGTCAAGCTCCTGCCGGATCGCCGCGATTCGTTCCTGAAAATGATGGTCGCTGAGTTTCGCGGCCCGGATCTGTTCCTGCAAAATCTGGATATCATTTTCCAACTGCTGCTTTCTCAGGGCATTTTGGCTGGCTTCCTCTCTGGACTGCTGAATTCTTTCATCTAAAGCCTCCAGACTTTTCTCCACTTCCTCATACTCCGCTTTCGTCTTCTCAAAGACGGTCTGGGTCTCGTTCAGTTCCTCCTGAGCCCTTTGATATTTTTCCTCTACCGCCTTCAATTCTTCCCGGATATGCTGGGATTCCACCAGAAACATATTCACATCCAGAATCTTCAATTCCTCTTTTTTCTTGAGATAGATTCTGGCTGTCTCGGACTGGCGCTCCAGCGGTCCCAACTGGCGGGTCAGCTCTGACAAAATATCCGTCACCCGGACCAGATTGTTCTGCTCCTCCTCCAGCTTTTTTAAAGCGGTGTTCTTTCTCCGTTTGAACTTTACGATACCTGCCGCTTCGTCAAACAGTTCCCGCCGCTCTTCCGGCTTACCGCTCAAAATCTTATCGATCTGTCCCTGTCCGATAATGGAATATCCTTCCTTACCGATACCGGTATCGTAAAAGAGTTCATTGATGTCTTTCAGGCGGCAGGCGGTACCGTTTAACAGATACTCGCTCTCCCCGGAGCGATACAGCCGTCTGGTAACTGTAACTTCCTCATATTCAATGTCCAGCTTATGGTCGGAGTTGTCCAGCGTAATAGCCACAGAAGCAAATCCCAGCGGCTTTCTGGTTTCCGTACCGGAAAAAATAACGTCCTGCATGTTGCCGCCGCGAAGCTGTTTGGCACTCTGTTCACCCAGCACCCAGCGGACCGCATCGCCTACATTACTCTTTCCGCTTCCATTGGGTCCCACGATTCCGGTGATTCCGTTATGAAATTCAAATACAATTTTGTTTGCAAAGGATTTGAATCCCTGTACCTCTATGCTCTTTAAATACATACGTCACCTGCTTTTAATGCAACGATTGCCTTATAAGCCGCCATCTGCTCCGCCGCTTTTTTTGTACGTCCTTTTCCCTGCCCGAGACATTTCTCTCCTATATGTACTTCCACGGAAAATGTCTTGTCATGGTCAGGTCCTTCCTCGCCCAGCAGATGATAGGAAATCTCTCCCGCAAAATTCCCCTGTACCATCTCCTGAAAGATAGTCTTGCTATCGAAAAAGAGCTTTTTGTGTTCGATATTGTTCAGCACGAACCGCAGGATAAACTCTTTTGCATTAGCAAATCCACCATCCAGATAAATCGCCCCGATCACGGCTTCCATCGCATCAGAGGTGACAGAATCCCTGTGGCGTCCCCCTGTCATCTCTTCTCCCCGTCCCAGACATAAATATCCGCCCAGTCCCATCTCTCTGGCACAGAGAGCCAGCGTGGGTTCGCAGACCAGACTGGCTCTCAGACGGGTCAGTTCTCCCTCCGGCATTTTGGGGAATTCTCCAAACAGGTACTCACTGCTCACCAGCTCCAACACCGCATCTCCCAAAAACTCCAGCCTCTCATTGCAGGCCAGACGGTCCATACGGTGCTCATTTGCATAGGAGCTGTGACGTAGGGCGGTTCTCAGAAACTCTTTGTTTCGAAACCGATAACCAATCTTTTGTTCTAATTCCTGTAATCCTTTCATAAATCTCTCCTCTTTTTCCGGCCTGTCTTATCCGATTTCTCTTTTGATCGCTTCCACGGCATCTCCCACAGATACGATCTGATCCGCATCCTCCTGACGGATTTCAATTTCAAATTCCTCTTCCACACCCATCAAAATCTGGAACACATCCAGAGAATCTGCCCCCAGATCATCTGCAAAGGTGGTTTCCGGTGTGACCTCCGAAGCGTCCACGTTCAGTACTTCTGCTATAATACTCTGTAATTTTTCCAGTTCCATGTTAAATTTCCCCCTTTTTTTCTGTCGTAATGTGTTCTTTAATCTTTCCGCAGATATCTTCTTTTGTAAAAGTCATGCACTGGAAGATGGAGTTGCGGATTTCATTTGCCTTGGAGCTTCCGTGGGATTTCACCACCAGTCCTTTCAGCCCCAGAAGCGGTGCGCCGCCGTACTGGCTTGCATCAAAGGATTTCAGCGTCTCCTTCAAAGCCGGTTTTACCAGAAGGGCTCCAATCTTGCTGCGAAGAGAGCTCATCATTCCGCCTTTGACTTTGGAAATCAGGGTTGCTCCCACACCTTCATACAGCTTCAGTATCACATTTCCCACAAAGGCTTCACAGACGATTACATCGCAGACTCCTTTGGGAATATCCCTTGCTTCCACATTTCCGATAAAATTGATATCTTTGCATTCTTTCAGCAGCGGGAAGGTTTCTTTTACAAGGGCATTTCCTTTCTCCTCCTCCGCACCGATATTCACAAGACCTACTCTTGGATTTTTTACTCCCATTACATTCTCCATGTAGACGGAACCCATCCTTGCAAACTGAATCAGATGGGAAGCTCGGGCATCCACGTTGGCTCCGCAGTCAATCAGCAGGGAAACGCCGTTGGCCGTAGGAATCAGAGGCGCTAAAGGCGCTCTCTCCACCCCCTTGATTTTTCCCACCAGAACCTGTCCGCCTACCAGCACTGCACCAGTACTTCCACAGGAGACGAAGGCCGAAGCTTCCTGCTGGCGTACCAGACGGAGGGCTTTTACCAGAGAGGAATCCTTCTTTTTCTGAATCGCATGTACCGGAGGCTCTCCCGTCTCGATCACTTCGGAAGCCGGTACGATCTGGATGCGTTCTTTCGGATACGTATATTTTTCCAGTTCTTTCTGAACCTCTTCTTCTTTTCCAACCAGATATACAAAAAGCTCTTCTTTTTCATTGACCGCTTCCACCGCGCCCTTTACAGGCTCTGCAGGCGCATAATCTCCGCCCATGGCGTCCACAGCCACTTTAATCCATTCACTCATCTTGTTTCCTTCTTTCTCTCATTACTGCCTTCTTTTCAGACCAAAATCTTTTTCCGGCAAATGTAAACTATAAATATGATACTAAAAACAGATATAAATTGCAAGTATTTCATCACAGCCGCCCCACTACACAAAAAAAGACGTAATTTCTCGGGTTTCCCCGGGAAATTACATCTTTTGCTTTTTTTTATCCTATTCTCACTCTTTTGGCAGCATCACACCGTCTGAACCCAGTTGATATCCATCCACTTCGGTATCGTGTGCCATCGCACCGTTTTCATTCAGGTAGAACCATTTCTCTCCTTCCTGATACCAGCCGGTTTTTGCGTAACCCTGCTCATCAAAAACATACCATTCACCGTCAATCTGCTCCCACTTGTTTGTCGGGTAAGTTCCATCGGCATACTGATACCACAGGCCCTGCTCGCTCTGCTGCCAGCTTCCCTGAGGCGCAGCCTCTTCAGCCGGAACAGTCTCCGGTACCTCCTCCACTGCCGGTTCTTCCGTAACGGTAACGCTTTTGGTTCCACTGGTCGTAAGCTGGATTCCCTCGCCCACCGTATTGGTTACAACCACATAATAGAAGTTGGTGCCCGGCTCAGAAGTAGCAGGTGTGAAGGTGTTCTCCACAGCTCCCTCAATAACGGTTCCGCCGCCGTTGGAATCAACTGTGTTGCGGTACCACTGATAAGAAAGAGTTCCTTCCGTCACAGAGGCTTCTACTACCAGAGGCTCCGCCTGCCCGTTCAGCCCGTAAGTCACAGGTTCGCCCATCTCATTAGCGATTACAGGTTTTTCAATATTCTCATCGATGTTTGCGCCTTCTGTACTTTCATCAACGGTCTGGTTTCCCTCTTCGTCCATCTTTTTATCTTCGCTGTTCCATAAAATGCCTAATGTTTCCTTAAAGGAGCAGGCTGTCAGCATAGGCATAACGCATAAAACCACGCCTGCCAGTAATCCCTTTTTAATCCCTTTCATCGTCAATACTCCTTTTTTCTGATTTGTTACAAAATCTTTTCAACTTTATGTCATATTATAGCACAGCTTTAAAATATATGTCAACCAGAGGATTCACACTTCCGTTTTATACCTGAGAAAGTACAAAAATATCATAAATAGAGCGGATTGCCGTCTCAAAGTCTCTGTTCTCCACGCCGATAATGATATTCAGTTCACTGGAACCCTGATCGATCATCTTTACATTGACATGGCTGTGAGCTAGAGCTGCAAAGATTCTTGCCGCAGTTCCCCGGTTTCTTCTCATTCCCCGTCCAACCACGGCAATCAGCGCCAGATCCGACTCCAGATCGATGGAATCCGGCTGAACGGCCCGGTGAAGACCTGCAATGATATTCTGTTCTTTATCCTCAAATTCATCCTGATGAACGTAAACCGTAAAGGTGTCGATTCCGGAAGGCACATGTTCAAAGGACAATCCGTTTTCTTCAAATACCTGAAGAACCTTTCTTCCGAATCCCATTTCGGTATTCATCATATCTTTTTCGATATTGATGGAAGCAAAGCCTTTCTTTCCCGCAATTCCCGTGATCGTATATTTCGGTTTGTTGCAGGTGCTTTCCACGATCATGGTTCCTCTGTCCAGAGGGCAGTTAGTGTTTCGGATGTTGATGGGGATTCCTTCCTGACGAAGTGGGAAAATCGCATCCTCATGGAGAACCGTAGCTCCCATATACGCCAGTTCCCGCAGTTCCTTATAAGTAATGGTAGAGATTACCTCCGGGTTGTCCACAATCCGGGGATCGGTTACCAGAAATCCGGAAACGTCCGTCCAGTTTTCATACAAATCTGCCCGCACTGCCTTTGCCACGATAGAACCTGTCACATCGGAACCTCCTCTGGAAAAAGTCTTTACGGTTCCGTCATAATGAGCGCCGTAAAATCCCGGGATTACCGCCCGCTCAATGTCTTTCAGCTTTTCACTTAAACAGCGATCCGTCTTTTCTGCATCCAGATTTCCCTCATTATCAAAGAAAATATATTTTGCCGGATCCACAAACTCATAGCCCAGATAATCCGCCATGATTTTTCCGTTCAGGTACTCTCCTCTGGATGCCGCATAATCGCTTCCCGCCTGATTCTTAAAGTCTTCCGCAATCACTGCAAAATCCTGATCCAGAGACAGGGACAGTCCCAAACCATCGATGATCTCCTGATAACGGGCCTGAATTCTTTTGATTTTTTTGTCAATCTCTTCCCCTGCTTCCGCTGCGTGATAGCAGTCATACAGCATATCCGTTACTTTGATGTCGTCGCTGTAGCGTTTTCCCGGAGCGGACGGAACCACATATCTACGTCCTTCATCCGAACGGATGATATCTCCTACTTTTTTAAACTGTTCTGCGCTCGCCAGAGAGCTTCCTCCAAATTTCACTACTTTTTTCATAATTTCCTCCTGTCTTTATGCGGCAGCCTTTTCCGCATATAGTATTTTCAAAACTACGGGTGTAATAATAGATGAAATCACAATCAGCAAAATAACTGATGTGGAATACATGGGATCGATCATCCCAACATCAATGCCCTTCTGCATCACGATCAGCGCAACCTCACCACGGGTCATCATACCAACACCGACTTTCAGCGTATCTTTTCCTTTGATTCCCATCAGCCGGGCGACCGCTCCGCATCCGATGATTTTTCCCAGCAGAGCCACCGCTACAAACAGCAGGGAAAAAATCAGCAGGGAAGTGTTCATAGACTGCAGTGATGTCTTGATTCCGATACTTGCAAAGAACACCGGGGCAAAAAACATATAGGAACTGATATCGATTTTTCTCGCAATGTATTCAGAATCCTGAATGTTGCAGAGGATGATGCCCGCCACATAAGCCCCTGTAATATCGGCAATGCCAAAATAAGTCTCTGCCGTATAAGCCAGAGCAAGACACAGCACCAGTCCAAAGATCGGAATTCTTCTTGTGTGGGGATATTTTTCATCCATCCATTTGAACAAATGATATCCGCCCACCCCGAAAATAATGGCGAACAGGAAAAACAATCCCGTATTGGTCACCACCTTCATCGGTGACACCTCCGGATTTTTAAATCCGATCACCAGCGTCAGAACGATAATACCGATCACATCATCAATGATCGCAGCGCTGAGGATCGTAGTTCCCAGCGAATCCTTCAGCTTACCCAACTCCTGCAGGGTGGCCACGGTGATACTTACCGAGGTAGCCGTCATGATCACGCCGATAAATACTCCCGTGTAAAACCGGTCTGACCCAAAGGGGGCTGCCCCGTAATACAGGAAATACAGAACCGCTCCTCCGATCAGAGGTACAAAAACTCCCGCAATCGCAATCATCAGCGCCTTTACGCCTGTCTTTTTCAAATCCTTTAAATTTGTTTCCAATCCTGCAAAAAACATCAATAATACCACTCCGATTTCTGCCATATCCAGCAGAAAAACGGAAGATTCCACCAGCCCGAACAGACTGGGGCCAATCAACAATCCGGCGATAATCTCCCCCACTACCTGAGGCGCCCTCAGCTTTGCCGCCAGAATCCCGCAAATCTTAGCCGCCACGATAATAATAGCCAGATCCCGGAAAATAGAGTAAACATTTCCTTCCATAACGCTCCTCACCACTCTCTTTCTTTTGTAACATTCTCAGCGTTTTTTCAAAACGATTATATACCAAATTTTTTCAAATTTCAACACTTCATTGCGGTAAAATAACAGGAAAGCACGCCGTTTTCTCCCGGCGTGCCAAAATCGTCCCATATTTAATGAAGGTTTTCCAGTTCCTTCTCCCTTTTTCTTCTCCGTAATCTCTCACCGCTTTTGTTGTACACGAAAAATGATTCCACCAGCAGTTTGTTGAACGGACCCAGCTTGTCCTTCGTGGTTCTGTCGTATCTGGTTCCGCCGCAGCTAATATACGGAGTTTTTTTCACGAAACGGATCAGGTCGGATTCACAGCGGATATCATCCGGCAGTTTTGTGTAGCCCATACCGATACAGTCTACTCTGTGGGCATCGCTTCCCCCAAATCCCGGTTTATGATATTTTCTCGCAAGCTGTTTCGCCTTTTCATTGACCTCCTCCGATTCACAGGCATTGAAAATCTCCACAAAATCAAACTGGTTCATCAGGCTTTCCACCCGTTCCTCATGGAATTTCTTTCTGGCTTGGGTTTTCATCAGGCTCAGATACTTTTCCCCAAAAGGATGAGCCGGTCCCACAATCCCGCCGTAGTGATGAACAGTCATAATCAAAATCTGTGCCGGAAGCCCGCGAAGCTCCAGAAGCTTTAACTTTACTCCCTCCGGCATAATCACCAGCATATGGCCGCAGTCAATGGTATCATATTCCACGCCCTTTAAAACTACAAAATCCGTATGGGTTTTTCCTTTTATGGAGTCCCTCCACTCCCGATATCCATCGTAAGAGTTATGGTCTGAAACCAGCATTCCTCCAAAACCCTTCTCCTTTAAGCTTTGAATATATTCCTCAATCATAACCTTGCCATCCATCGAACCTTCCTTTGTATGGCAGTGCATATCGAACTTCATACCCTCACCTCTTTGTTTATTTTTGTACTTTTGATGACAGCCGCAAAAATGGTGTCATCCCTATGCAGGTACACGTTTCTCGTCCCCGGCTTTCGCCTGACAGTATTCTTTCTATATCATATTATACCCTGTTTTTGTCCGAGATACAAACCAAATTTATATAAAATAAACAAGATCCGGTAAGTTTTTATTATTGTTTCACATTTTTTTCATATGCTTGCATGTCCCTTTGCCAACTGCAGCGGGGGCTCATTTTTCGTTCATGTCCTTTATAATCATTTCTTTCATCTCATTGATTTTTTCCGCTACATTCTTTCGGGTAGATCTTCCGATCTCCTCAAAGGTCATACTGTCCTCCACCAGCAGCTCTTCGATTTCCCGGTTGCCTTCATATAAAAAGGAAACCTGTCCGCTGACATCCCGCTTCCAACTGCTTTCCTGAATGAGCTGCTCCGAATAATCCGCCAAAAGCCTCAGATAGCCGGAAAGGGCCATCCGTTCTTTCCGGTATAGGGGCTCCGACAGACAGATATATTTTAAAAATCCCTCGTCCATATGTTCCACATGCTGTATGGTACTTCCTGCGTTCAAAAGCATCTCCGGATCACCATTTTCCAGAAACCCTGCCAGTGCCTGATCGTACTCCAGCAGGCACGCCTGAAAATGGCTGTAGGCATACTGCACCATATTCTGTCCCCTTACAAAATCAAAGACCAGAAGGCACAGCAAAATTCCCAAAAGAATGATCCCATATGTCCGTTTTTTCTTATTTCCCCTGCCCATGAACACTACCTCCCAAACCCCGGTTCTCCGGCTGAACTACTTGTAGTATATCATTGGCATCTCTAGGTTTCCACCGTATTTTTCAGAATTTTTCGATTTTTTCCAGTGAAAACCAGCTTCCTATCTGCAAAGCCCGGGAATCCTGACCGTGTCCTACCTGAAGCGTCCTTGCCACAGGCAGCCGGGGATTCCCCACCGCTTCAAGGGCGATTCTTTCCGCCGCTTCCCTTCCCGATAAAGCGTCCAGCTCGGTAAACGTTCCCAGAAGAAGTCCCCGTACTTTGTCAAAAACTCCCATCTGGCGAAGCTGGGCAAACATTGTGGCGATTGCCCCCTCGCCGCCGCTGCGGCTCTCCAAAAACAGCACCTTTTCTTCCAAATCCGGAAAGTATTCCGTTCCGGCCAGTTTTAGAAAACATCGGATATTTCCGCCTAAAAGGATACCCTCCACAGAATCTCCCTGAAGAAATTTCCATCGGTCGGGAAGAAGGCTCTCCCCTACCGCTTGGGAAATTTCCCGGCCAAAACGCTCCTGCTGCTCTTTTCCGTATGTTCCCGCAAGATTTCTCACCTGATACAGCCGGGAAGATTTTCCGGTCTTTGCATAGATGGCATTTAACACCACGGTCAGATCGCTGTAGCCCCAAAACTCCTTTTCCTCCTGACCGATCCGGGCAAAATCCAGATATTCCAGAATCTGGTTTGCCAGATTTCCGCCGCTGATATCGAAAATTCCTTTTACTTCCGGGTTCCGGTACATTTCCATCAATGCGGCTGCTCTCTGTTTGGGCGGGGCGGCAGCCAACCTGTCTTTTTGATAAATATACGGACTTTCTATGGTTTTCAGACCCATCTGCTCCAATATTTCTTTAAATTTTTCGACGGAATCTCTCCTCTCCGGGGAAATCCCGTCTGAACAGCACACAATTCCTGCTGTGTCTCCCTTTTTTATCATTGTGTAACCCCCTTTTCAGGTATCAAAATTCTTTTTTCTCCATAATATGAACGGTGATTCCGTATGAGATCAGAAAGATTGCCGCTGCTGCTGCTATGAGAAAAAGAAATTGTACCCCTTCCTGAGCCTCCATCAGAACCTCTGTCATTTTCCCTAAAACTTCCGGGAGCTGTCTGACCTGCTGCAAAAGCAGATAACCGCCTCCAAAAACTGCCAGCATCAGCCCGAAAAGAACAAGTCTTCCTTTCTCATTTCCAAATTTCACCATAACGGGGATCATGACGCTCAGAAAAAAGCTGGTACCCAAAACGATTATCCCCACCGTAACAATATTCTCCCAAAACCATGATTGCATCCCTCCCAGCCCGGTCTCTTTTACCTGCAGAACCGCTGCCAGAATCATTGCCAGAAGTATGCCCACCGCTCCCATACAGATACCAAACAGATATTTTTCCGCTGCATACTGCTTTCTCGTTATGGGAAGCACCATCAGAAAGCTAAGTCCGTTATCCAATTCATCGTAGGTGATGCTGGACATGACATAAATACAGAAGATAAACGGCAGATACATCTGAACAAAGGACGCCTCCCATGCCCCCGTAACCATAAATACCAGAAGCATGGCAATAATAATCAGAAAGGTTTTTTTCTGATTTCTGAACAATGCAAAATCTTTGATCAACAATCCCTTCATAACTTTTCCCCCCTCACCATCAATGCAATCGTCTCGTTAACATTTCCGTTTTCAATCGTAATTTCCGGATAATTTTCCATATAAAATTGTTTCTGGTCTGTCAGACAGCTATATCCGTAAGATTCCTTCCGAGTCCGCAGAAGGTACTGCCGATCCATGGTCCGGTACTGTTCCCCGGTAACCTTCAAAACCGCATACTCACCCAAAAGAGCATCCATATTTTCGTGAAACACGATTTCTCCGTTGTGTATCATGTACAGATCGTCACACAGCCCTTCCAGATCTGAGGAAATATGGGAGCTTATTAAAATGGAACGGTTTTCATTTTCTTCCATATAGTCCTGCAGCATACTTACCAAATCTTCTCTTGCCAAGACATCCAATCCGTTGGTAGGTTCGTCAAGCAGCAAAAAGTCTGCTTTGTGGGAGATAGCCGCGAGAACTTTCATCTTCGCTTTCATTCCTGTGGAAAATTCCTTCAGAGGTTTATCTAAGGGGAGCTCATACCGTCGGCAATATTCCAGAAACATTTTTTTGTCAAAATCGGAATACATGGCAGAAAGGACAGACAGTACGTTATTCCCTGTGAGATAACCGCTGAATCCGGAATCCGACAGCACGATTCCCAGCTTTTCCTTGTCTTTCCCGGTAAGTTCTTCCCTTTTCTTTCCCAGAAGCTCCACAGCGCCACCGTCTGTGGAAATCAGTCCCAGAACCGCTTTGATGATCGTGCTTTTCCCGGCGCCATTCATCCCCACCAGTCCGGTAATACATCCTGCCGGTACTTCCAGTGAACAGTTCAGCCGGAAAGAACCATATTCTTTTTTTAAATCCGTTATTTTCAACATACACTTACTCCTCCATAACCAAATCAAATAATTCCCGAAGCTCCTCCTCTGTCATGCCGCAGCTTCTTCCTTTTCCCACGGCCGCCTCCAGCTCTGCTTCCACCTCTCTTCGCTGCTCCTCCAGTCTGGCTTCCCTGTTTGCGGCTGCCACATACGTTCCTTTTCCGTGAACTGTCACGGTAAAGCCATCCTGTTCCAGATTGTCATAGGCTTTTTTTACGGTAAGAGCACTGATCTTCAGCTCCTTTGCCAGAGAACGGACGGAAGGAAGACTATCATTTGGCTTTAACGCTTCATTTAATATCATTTCTTTTATCTGATCCACAAGCTGTTCATAAATAGGTACCATGGTTGAGTGATTGATTATAATCTTCATTGTTCTCCTCCTTACACAAACAGTATATAACAGCATATAACTGTTGTCAACTGTTATATGCTGTTTATTTCAAAATACTATTTACTCTCCGACGGATATCCCCTATACTATAAAGAAATATGAATAGTTACGAAAATTTTTAATTACGAAAGGATTTTTCCATGGTCTCAAAATATATTGATCTTCACACCCATTCTACCGCCTCCGACGGTACCCTTACCCCCACTGAGCTTGTACAGTACGCCCTGAAAAAAGGGCTTTCTGCCATTGCACTCACTGACCACGATACTACAGAGGGCATACCGGAGGCTCAAAAAGCTGCACAGGGAACCTCCCTCTCTCTCATCCCCGGTGTTGAATTGTCCACTGCATGGCAGTCCCGGGATATTCACATCCTCGGTCTGAACATCAATGTGGATGACGTTCATTTTCAGGAGCTTTTAGAAAATTTTCAGAAGGAACGTGATCTGCGGAATCAGAAAATGGTCCGTCTGTTAAAAGAACAGGGGCTTCAGATCACATGGGAGGAATTAACCGCCCATTTTCCCAAAGGAGTATTGACCCGGGCGCATTTTGCCCGTTTTCTTCTGGATACCCGGCAGGTACACACCCTTCCGGAAGCCTTCAACCGCTTTCTCGGTGATCACGCCCCCTGCTTCGTTCCCCGGGAAAAAGTCACACCCTTTCAGGCGGTTCAGATGATTCATCAGGGAGGCGGCAAGGCGGTTCTTGCCCATCCCCTTCTGTATCACCTGAAGCCGGAGCAGTTGGGGGAGCTTGTCACCCAACTGGCCCGCTGTGGTCTGGACGGCATCGAAGCCATCTATTCCACCAATCAGGGAATGGATGAAAGCACTCTGCGGCGGCTGGCCCGCAGCCATGAACTTTTTATCACCGGAGGTTCTGATTTTCACGGTTCCAACAAACCTGCCATTGATCTGGGCTCGGGACGGGGAAATCTGAAAATCCCCGCAGAACTTTTACAGTTCCTTTAAAAAATATCCTCTGGAAAAACAGAAGGGAAGCTGCCGAAACCGACAGCCTCCCTTCTATTTTCTCAGAGGATTGATATTTTTCCCGGCCAGCACCAAAAGCAGAACAGAAATCAACATCTGTACCACCAAGGAAACTGCCAGCATGTGAACCACGCCGAAATCATTGGAGTAGTCCCCGAACTGGTTACAGATCTGCACCAGTTCAAAACCGTTTCCCACCTGCTTACTCAGCATTCCAAAATAAATAATCACAGGATTCAGACAGAAGAGATAAATCCCCCAGCCCATATCCACACCATTGTAATTGCCCATCTGCTCTGCCCGCACACCCAATATCTGATGAACCACCGCGATAACTGCGACGGTTCCCAATGCAAGAAAGATCACAATCACATAGGAAACAATCGTGGCAATGGTAGTCTTTTTGATCACTGCCGAGCAGAAGATTCCTACGCTTCCGATAAAGATTCCGGAAACTACCAGAATCAGAACCAATACCAGAAGATCGTATACCGCCACACCGCCAAATACAAGGATCAGTGAGATAACCGGAAGCGCCGAAAAAGCAATCAGAAAGATTACACAGAGGGAGGCTTCCAATTTCCCGATTACGATCTTCCAAGGGCTTAGATGGGTGGTGAGCAGGATATCCAGCGTTTTCCTCTCCCTTTCGATAGCAATGGAACCCCCTGCCACCCCGGGCACCAAAACACAGACCATGGCAAACAGGGCATAGGCCATCATCATATAACACTGAATGGGAAACTGATACTGCCCGGCTTCCAGATACGGCTTTCTCCCTCCCGTTCCGAAATACGTCACCACCGCCACGATGGTCATGAACAGGTTCACCCCCATGATCATCCATGAGCCCTTCATGGAACGCATATTCCGCTTCATTTCACTTCCCAAAACTGGATTGATCTGCATAACTTATTTCCCCCTCCCTTTTTCCGGTTCCGTCAGACGGAAGAATACGGATTCCAGACTGTTATGCTCTCTGGTAAAGGAGGTTATCAGAATGTCCGCTTCCACCAGTTCCCGCATCAAAAGCGCTTCCTCCTCCCGGCTTCCGGTGAACAGAACCGAAAAAGTATTTCTGTCAATGGAGATCCGTTTCACCAGCGGATGCTTTTTCAAAAGCTGCAAAGTCTCTTCTATCTGGCTGTATACCGTGATCAGGATTGGATTGGCGCTGTCGATGGAAAGCATGATGTCCTCCATCTCTCCCTGAAGCATCATCCTTCCCTGATTGATAATTCCTACGTTTGTACACATGTCTGCCAGCTCCGAAAGGATATGGGAGCTTATAAGCACCGTATAATTTTCCTGACAAAGATTTTGCAGCACGTTTTTAAAAATCCTTCTGGCTCCCGGATCCAGACCGGAGGCCGGCTCATCCATAACCAAAAGCTGAGGCCGGTGGATCAGCGCCCGGGCAAGACAAAGCCTCTGCTGCATTCCCCGGGAAAGCTCATCCACAAAACGGCTCTCCATCTGAAACAGCTCCACCCGGTCTAAAACCTCCCGGGCTCTTTTCGTACTCTCGTTCCCGTAGATTCCGTAGGCGGACGCATAGAATTCCAGATACTCCATCACCGTAAGGTTATCGTAAACGCCGAAAAAATCCGGCACATAACCAATTTTGCTTTTTAAAACCCGGGCGTCCCGCTCCGCTCTCATGCCATCAATCCAGACCTCTCCTCTGGTGGCCTGCAAAAGCCCCGCAACAATACGGATCGTTGTGGTTTTTCCCGCTCCGTTCGGTCCTACGAAGCCGTAAAGCTCCCCCTTGTTGATTGACATATTCAGACCGTCAAGAGCCAGAACTGAATCGTATTTTTTATATAACTCCACAATCTGCAGCATCACTTTTCCACCTTTCCTACAGCCTGAATACAGGGCAGCATACAGGAACGCTCCCGGGGATTCAGTGTCTCCTCCAAAATATAACGGACACGGAGCACACCCGTTTCGGAGAGATATTTTTCCAGTTCTTCTCTCCCCAGCGTGCGCTTCCAGTCATGGATTTCTTCAAACACCCCATCTTCCCATGAATAAAATGCAACATGCCCCTGAAACGGAAAATAGTATTTCTCTTCCGCATATTCCGACGGAAACAGGGTGAGTTCCTGAATCTCTCCCAGAAAATCCACCGGATAATCTACTGTGGCTTCCTTCCCTGACATCAGATTCGTGTCCGGGCTGTACTCACCGTTTAAGTTTTCGCCGTAACCCTCCAGATTGGGGCACCACAGATATCCGTCCTTTTCCCATGACACCTCCACCGGAATCTGGATCAGCGCGGAACCGAAAATCTTATAGCCGGAATTTTCCTGAAAATCCAGATCGGGATTTTCCACGATTCCCAAAAGGTAGGCCTGATCCGGCGCTTTATTCCTGAGAGCCATCCATGTCTGGCTGTTCAGTTTACCCATTTCATACTCGGGATATTGGAAATCTGAAAAATCCATTTTTTCCCTCATCAAGATTTGCAGACCTTCATTTCCGCAGGAATAAAGAACCATATCGGAAAATTCACCAGAGCCCCCTGCCTTCAGGTCTCCCAGAAGAGCCGCCCGGTTTTTCATAAGCAGAATTGCATTTTTCACGGAATACCGGGTGGGGTTTTTCCAGCTTCCCTCCAACTTTTCCCCATCTCCTGTCAGATCGATGGCAATAGTTTCCCCGCTTGCCACTCTCTTGTTTTTCTTGAGATTAAAAAAATTCTGGGTGAAGGCCGACATATTTTTGAAAGTAAGCTTGTAATTCTCCTCACCCATGACAATATCCACCTGCTCCGCCGATTCCGGCCGGGAAATGTCAGCCCCGGAGGAATTCAGTCCCATGGGTCTGAGATTGTATCCATTGTCCAGATATAACTGGTATTCGTAATTGTACGGAGCCTGAATACCGATGCTGGCGTTCTCTGTCCATACCTCTCCCTGCTGCTCATACAAACCTGCGTAGCTGATAAACGGCGCATGGATGGAGGTCTTCTTCCCAAGAATACTGATGATTCCCACAAAAAACACGGACAGGGCACAGATTCCTGCCCAGAGATATTTCTGCTTCCCTATTTTTTTCAGGAGCAGATAGATTCCGGGACCTGCAAGCAGGATGTAGACAATCAGAATAAAAAGATAAATTCCCATGGAAGGCCGCCCGCTTACCGGAACCTGCTCCAATCCTCCGGTTTCTCCGAAGCTGTAGGTCTGGCCCTGTTCCAGATGGGACATGAACTCTTTTCTCTGCTCCCCCTCCATAAAGGCCAGAAACATCTGCGCCACATCCTCATCCTCTCTTGTCAGCAAAAATCCTCCGCTGCTCTTCCATCGGTTCAGGGCAATCTGCTGGGTTTGGGAAAAAACCGCCTCCCGGTCTGTGATCAGAAGATCCAGATGTTCCAGTGCATCCGGATTATCATAGATTTCTTCCGGTTTTAATTGAATGGTTTTTACAAATACCTCCGGCATATAGCCCTGTTCGATATTTACCAGCATTCCGTCCAGTTCCTGAATCCCCTGCGGATTTTCCGACACGATTCCCACCAGAATCCGGGAATCATTTTCCGTAAAATTGCATCTTATCTCCCCTTCTCCCAGCGTCTCACCCTCCGCCTCCAAGGCGGCATACAAAATCCCCTCGAAAATGGGAAGCTCCAGATAAAAGGTTTCTGTTTTTGTCTCCCCTTTTTTAAGGGTTACATTTTTTTTATAGGTATACACCCGGTTTTTGTTGTTTCCCTGCTGGCTTCCGTTCATCCAGATACTGGAAGAGATATCCTGATTATCCGCCTGTATGGGAACCGTCAAAACCAGCGTTGCTTCGGTCTCCTCACCGGAGTTTTCCATAATAACCCGCACCGGAAAGCAGGAGCTTTTTTTTACATTTCCCTGAAATCCATATTCCAGTTCAAGAGTCACTGCAGCGCTTTCCGCCGCATATACCCCTGTCGGGCAAAATATCAGCAGGCAGAAAAGCAGCAGGCTTGTGATTTTCCATTTTTTCATCTACAGTTCCTCCCCTGTCTGCTGCAAAGGCAGCGTCACTTCAAACACCGTTCCCTGCAAGTCGCTTTTCACGGTAATGGAACCGTGATGAAGCTGCACGATCTGTTCCACAATGGCAAGCCCCAACCCCGTTCCTCCCGTATCCTGCGACCGGGACTGCTCCACCCGGTAAAACTTGTGGAACAGATGGCCGATCTCCTTCTCCGGAATCACATAACCGAAATTGATCACACGGACGATGGCCGTATTCGCCTTTTTCTCCAGCTCTACCCGGATCATTTTTCCTTCTTTTCCGTATTTGACCGCATTGTTCAAAAGATTGTCGAACAGACGGGCCAGAAGATTTCCGTCCCCTTCCATAAGAACCCCGTTTTCCTCGCAGAGGAACTGGGGCTGGATATCGTATTTTTCAAAGCTGGGATAGCACTCGTCAATCAACTGCTCCAAAAGCTGCTCCAAATCCAGCATTCCCATCTGCAGGCTCATCTCCCGGTGTTCCAGCTTTACAAACCCGAACAGCTCGTTGGTCAGCCTTTCCAGATGCTCCGCTTTCCGGTAGGCGATGTCCAAATATTTTTGACGGATTTCCTCATTCAAATCCGGCTGTTCTTTGATCCATCCCAGATAGCCGATGATGGAGGTAAGAGGGGTGCGAAGATCGTGAGCTACACTGGAAATCAAATCATTTTTTGTGTGTTCCGCCATCCGCTCCCGCTCCATGATCTCTTTGATCTTCTCCTGCATCTGGTTCAGATATCCGGCAATCTGTCCGAACTCGTCCAGAGTCTCCACCGGAATTTCCGTATCAAAATTGCCCTCCGCAATATCTTCCATTCCGTGGGCAATGATCCGGACGTACTTCATGTACCTGCGGATCAGATAATAAAAGGACAGCATAAAAACCAGAAGCCCAGCCACCAGAAGGATGCCCACCCGAAAAGCGGGATTCAGCCCGTCCGGCCCCATCATGGCGCTTCTGTACCCGGAGCGGCGCAGCTCATTGGTGATCTGCCTGATCAGAAATCCGGTCAGAATTTCCGCTCCCACGGTAATCAATGCGCTGACAAAGATATAAAAGGCAACCCGCTCCTCAAAACTTTTGATAAAATTAGTTTTCAATTTTATAGCCAACCCCCCAGACGGTGGTGATAATCTTATCCGCTCTGGTATCGTCCTTCATCTTTCCTCTCAAACGGCGGATATGTACCATCACTGTATTATTTGCCTCATAAACCTTTTCATTCCATACCTTTTCGAAAATCTCGTCGGTGCTGAACACCCGGCCCGGATGATTGGCCAGAAGATAAAGAATGTCAAATTCAATGGGAGTCAGTTTGATGCTCTCCCCATCCACAAACACCTGATGGGTTTCCTTATTGATCGTAATATTTTTCAACTGAATGATATTGCTCTCCGACTGTTTCTCCTGCGCCGGATTCAAATCCCGGTATCTGCGAAGCTGGGATTTAACCCTTGCCATCAGCTCCAGAGGATTAAAGGGCTTCGTCACATAATCATCCGCCCCTGTAGTCAGACCCACAATCTTATCCAGTTCCTGCGTTTTGGCGCTGACCATGATGATCGGAACATTATTTTTCTCCCTGATTCTTCTGCACATCTCAAGACCGTCGATCTTAGGCATCATAATATCTAAAAGTACCAGATCGATCTTTTCATTTTTCATGATTTCCAGACCTTCCTGTGCGTCATATGCTTTCTTTACCTGAAATCCATCGCTGATCAGATATAATTCCAGAAGATCTGCGATTTCCTTTTCATCGTCCACTACCAAAATTCTGGTGTCCTCCATGACTGTACCTCCTGATTTTTCGTTTTTGTATACCTACCAATTGTAGCATGCCGGTATCCAGAAAGTCTTTACCAAATGCTTACAAATTTCTCCCTGTATTAACAAAGGATGCTGCAAAATATTCTTTTTACAGCACCCTTTTTCTCTAATCTCCTGAGCAGTTCCCTACTCTTGCGGCTCTTTTTCCTCATAATGCTCCGCAGGAATAAATACCCGGTACTGTCCGGTTTCCTGAGGCTTCCGGTTTCTCTCCACCGCCTCCTCGCAGAAATATTCCTGTGCGCACACTAAAGTTTTTCCCCGCTTATCCGGTTTTACATACGTTCCGTCCGGCTGCAGCAGATGGGCCTTCGTATTGTCCGCAAGCTGGATATCCAGAATATGGATCAGCTCCTTTTTCAGCTTCTCGTCCTCCACCGGGAAAATGATTTCCACACGCTTGTCCAGATTTCTCGGCATCCAGTCGGCGCTTCCCATGTAGATTTCCTCCTGACCGCCGCTGTAGAAATAAAAGATTCTGGCGTGTTCAAGGAAATTGCCCACAATGGAATGAACCGTGATATTTTCACTGATTCCCGGAACCCCTGCCTTCAGACAGCAGATTCCCCGGATGATCAGTTCAATTTTTACTCCTGCCGCAGAAGCCTCATACAGCGCCGCAATAATGTCCCGGTCGCAGAGGGAATTCATCTTTGCGATGATATGGCCTTTCTGCCCTCTTTTTGCGTGCTCTGCCTCCATACGGATCAGATGAAGGAAACGGTTTCTCATCCACAGAGGCGCAACCACCAGCTTGTTCCATGTGCTGGGCTCCGAATATCCCGAAAGCATGTTGAATACGGCTGTGGCATCCTGACCAATCTTCTCGCTGCAGGTCAAAAGGCCGCAGTCAGTATACAGCTTCGCCGTGGAATCGTTGTAGTTTCCGGTTCCCAGATGGACGTATCTGCGGATTCCCTCTTCCTCTCTGCGCACCACCAGCGTGATCTTACTGTGGGTTTTCAGTCCCAGCAGGCCGTAAATTACGTGGCAGCCCGCCTTTTCCAGCATCTTCGCCCATACGATATTGTGTTCCTCGTCAAAACGGGCTTTCAGCTCTACCAGAACGGAAACCTGTTTTCCGTTTTCCGCCGCCTGCGCAAGGGCTGCAATGATGGGCGAATTTCCGCTTACCCGGTACAGGGTCTGCTTGATTGCTAAAACATTGGGGTCCTTCGCCGCTTTTTTAACAAAGTCAACCACCGGATCAAAGGTGTAATACGGATGATGAAGGAGAATATCCCCTTTTCGGATATTGGTAAAAATATCATCTTCATTTTGCAGAGCCGGAATCGGCTGAGGGGTATATTTCGGGGTTTTATACTGTTCAAATCCGTCTAAACCGTACATTTTCATCAGGAAGGTCAGATTCAGCGGACCGTTGATTGCAAAGATATCCTCCTCTTTGCTGTTAAATTCCTTTTTCAAAATGCCGAGAAGCCGGGAATCCATGCCCTCCTGTACTTCCAGCCGGATAACCTCTCCCCACTGGCGTTTTTTCAACTGCTTCTGGATCTCCTTCAGAAGATCGGCGGCCTCATCCTCATCGAAGGACAAGTCTGCATTTCTCATGATCCGGTAGGGATGGGTGCATACCACATCGTAGCTCAAAAACAGCTTTCCGATATTGCGCTCAATGATCTCTTCCAGAAGGATCATGTACCTCTCCCCGTTTTCTCCCTGAGGAAGCTCCACAAACCGTGGGAGCACCGAAGGCACCTGAACCGTGGCAAATTCCAGCGCCTCCTTATTTTTTGCGCTGTCTTTCTTCTTTATAAGCGCTCCCAGATTCAGCGTCTTATTCCGCACCAGCGGGAACGGGCGGGAGGAATCCATCGCCATGGGGGTGAGCACCGGGTAAATGTTTTCTTCAAAATAAGCGTCCACAAAGGCTGCCTGCTCCTTTGTCAGATCTTCGTGGCTGTTCACCATATAAAGTCCCACATGGCGCAGGGAGGGCAAAAGGGATTTTGTATATACCCGATACTGCTCCTCTACCAGTTTGTGGGTCTTCCCGCTGATCTGACGAAGCTGTACCTTAGGAGACATTCCCGCAATATCCGGCTTTTCATAACCGGCGTGCACCATGTCCTTTAAGGACGCAACCCTTACCATAAAAAATTCATCCAGATTGGAAGACGTAATGCTTAAAAATTTTAATCGTTCAAACAACGGAATCTGACGGTCTCTGGCCTCCCCTAAAATCCGCTCGTCAAATCCCAGCCAGCTCAATTCCCTGTTCCAGTAATACTCCGGTTTTTTATATTCTGCATTGTCCATACTATCTGCCTCCTTCCATCGACCGTTTCACCTTAAATACCGGCCGGATTCCAAATACATCCTCAAAGAAATCGATTTTTTCACTCAAAAGCCCCTGCTCCAGCGTATAATCCTGATTGGTGACCAGATTCAGCCGCAGCTCTTCCTCGTGGACCACTGCTTTGATCTGCTGGATTTTCTGCAGATGGCTCCGGTCCATACCGTTTGCCAGCCTCAAAATCGCAACCAGCTTATTTACTATCAGATATTCCGCCAGTCCCAGATCGCTTCTCTTACTAAGGGAATCGAAGGATTCCACCGGAAGGGTATTCATCCGCACGGTCTGAGCGATCATCTCCCTCTCCCGATGGGAAATTCCGATAATCTCCGTGGCCATGATGATGTGGTAATTGCATTCTGCCATGTTCACCAGACTGATGTATTTCCCGCAGTCATGAAGATACACGGCGCATTCCAGCAAAAGTCTCTCCCTCGGCCCCATACCGTGAATCTTTTTCGTGCTGTCAAAAATGGTCAGCGCCGTCTTTGCCACCATCTGCACATGGGATTTGCTGACTCCGTACCGTTTTCCGATATTTCTCACCGCCATGGCAATGTCATTTTCAAAATTATGGCTGGAGCGGATCATCTTCATTTTTTCCGCATAGTCATAAGCAATTCCGTCCGTCAACTGGGTTCCCGGCGCCCATATGGTATCTGCCCCCAGAATGTCCATGAAATACCGATAAATAATCGCAGTTGGTATCAGCAGGGAGGCATTTTCCAGAGAGGTATTCAAAAACATCGCAAGCTCGATGGGAGAACGGCTGACAATCTTCTGGTACAGCTCCAGAAACTGCTCTTTTTTAATCACCCTCTGATCGCCCACATAATTCACCAGTATATCCGGGGTATAGTCTCCGATGAGAATCACATTTTCGATTTTCCTGTCTTTCAGATGCAGCTTTTTAAAGCTGATCATCTCGTTTCGGATAAATTCCTCCACTAAAGTCTCATAGTGGAGCACTGCGCTTTCCAGATTCATGAGCCGCTCACGGATTCTTAAATTTCCCAGCTTAATATTCTGTGTGGTAATCAGCATATCCTTATCGAAAAGGGAAATCTGGATGCTTCCCCCTCCGATATCCAAAACGGCAGTTCCCTTTGCGATGATTTTCGCAAAATCCGCCTCCGTACTGGCTATGGCCTTGTATCCCAGAAAACGCTGCTCGGAATTTCCCAGCACATGCACCCGCATGCCTGTGTTCTGGTAGATCTTATCCAACACCAGTTCCCCGTTTTCGGCCTCACGAAGGGCGCTGGTGGAACAGATCCGGTACTCGCTCACCTGATATTCCTTCATGATCCGCTTGTAATCATTCAGAACCTGACACAGCTTTTTCACCATTTCGTTGCTGATTCTTCCCTCCGCATAGGTGTCCCGTCCCAGTTCCATCCTGCAGTCCACAAAATCAATGGATTTAATCCCCTGTTTTCTGCTGATCTCAAAAATCTCCATAGCCACATTGTAAGAACCAATGTCAATTGCGGCAAATGTAAGTACTGCCATAGTCCCACACTCCTTTATCTGGCTTTACCTGCAAGGTAGTCGATGAACTGCTGGGCTGTCCTGCCGGATAAGCCGCCGTGCTGCAGTTCCCATTTATTTGCTTCCAATAAAAGTTCCTCCTCCGGCATTTCTATGTGATACCGCTGGGCCAGAACTTTCACGATATTCTGAAATTCCTTTTTATCCGGCGCGCAGAAGAAAATGGAAACCCCGAACCGGGATACCAGCGACAGCTTTTCCTGCACGGTATCGGAGGCATGGAGATCGTCTCTTCTCTCCTCCTTGTCCGAAAATTTTTCCCGCACCAGATGGCGGCGGTTGGAGGTGGCATAGATCAGGATATTGTCCGGTTTTTTCTCCAGACCGCCCTCAATCACCGCCTTCAGATATTTATATTCTATTTCAAATTCCTCAAAAGAAAGATCATCCATGTAAATGATGAATTTGTAATTCCTGTTTTTGATCTGGGCGATCACATCGTTTAAATCTTTAAACTGATGTTTGTAAACCTCGATGATCCTAAGCCCTTTATCGTAATACTGGTTCAGAATACCTTTGATGCTGGAAGATTTTCCCGTACCCGCATCGCCGAACAGCAGGCAGTTATTTGCTCTTCTTCCCTCCACAAAAGCTTCTGTATTGTCAATCAATTTTTTCTTTGCAATCTCATATCCCACCAAATCGTCCAGATGTACATGGGCGATATTGGTGATTGGAACAATCCTTGCGGGGGATACTTCCCCGTCTACCCGGAAAGCCTTGTGAAGTCCCAGTTTTCCCACGCCGAAGTCCCGGTAAAACTGCACCATCTCCTCCATAAAAGCTTCCACACTTCCCGCCTCGCAAAGACGGACAGCCAGACTGCAGATCCGGTCCCGTATCCGTTTATTGAACAGCTTGCTGTGTTCGTTGATATTCCGGTAATCGGTGATCAGGCTCATATCCAGAGACGGATACAGCGCCTCAAATTTTTTCAGGTCAAAATCATACAGCTCCTTGAAAATGGCGAAATCGTGTTTCGCTATTTCGTTGATGCTTCCTTTCACCGGCCCTACGATTTCACAGGCGGTACTGAATGCATTTTCATTATTTACCAGAAGAAAGGTCAGATAGTTGTGCCACAGATTTCCTGAAAATCCATAGTCTCCGGCCATTTCCACCAACTGATGGATGCACCGGAAAAAACTTCCGTTCTTCCCGTACAATACCTTGGGATGATTGATGTCCTCCATCAGCTCCGTCATATTTTTTAAAAGTTCTCCCTGTTCAAATTCCCTGTATAAAATACAGTCTCTGATTCCTGTCATATTCGTCACCTGTCCTAGTAATTTCCTAAAATACGAAGATTATTTGCCTCTTCCCGAATTCCCCTGAGGGCATTTTTTACGCCGCTGTCACCCAGATTCCCCTCAAAATCCACAAAGAAACGGTATTCCCAGTTTTTCTCCGGGATGGGACGGGACTCGATCTTGGTCATATTCAGATCGTTGTAGATAAAATGAGATAAAATATTGTAAAGGCTTCCGCTCTCATGGGGGATTTCAAAGCAGACGCTTATTTTTTCCGCGCCCTCCGCATAGATATCCTCCTTAGAGACAATGATGAACCGGGTAAAATTCTCCTGACTGGAGAATACATGGGGCTTTAATATCTGAAGACCGAAACACTGGGCCGCATAGGGGCTTGCAATGGCCGCCTGTGACAGATCTCCGTCCTCCCTGACTTTTTTCGCCGCCATGGCGGTATTGATGTACGGCTCCGCCTTCCATTCCGGGTGGCGTTCCAGAAATTTGCTGCACTGGGCCAGCGCCTGAGGATGGGAGTAGACCGTTTTGATCTCGGATAAGCTGCTGTTTTTCAGTCCCATCAATGCGTGATTCACCTGAATGATCTGCTCTCCCACGATGCTGTGATGGTATTCTACCAGAAGATCGTAGATATCGGCCACGATTCCCGCCGTGGAATTTTCGATGGGCAGCACCGCATATTCTGCCTCACCGTTTTTGATGGCTTCCATGGCGTCTCTCCAAGTTTCCACATTGAAGCTTTCGATGGCTTCCCCGAAAAAACTGTGCATAGCGGTAAAGCTGTACGCTCCTTCCACCCCCTGAAAGACCACTTTGGCCCGCTGCATGGGGAGGGCGTTCACTTTGCGGAAGGGAATCGGTTCACTCTTTCCGTGCTCGTTTAAAATCCCGTACTGAAGCTTGCGGCTCATGGCCATCACCTGCCGGAAGAGTTCCTGCACCCCCACCTGATTGAAGGGGGCTTCTGCCATTTTAGAGAGAGCTTCCAGTTTTTCCTGCTCTCTTTTTCTGTCCAGAACCTCTTTCCCGTTTTGGATTTTAAATTCTGCCACCTCAGAGCACAGCTTCATTCTCTCCTCAAACAATTTTACCATCTGGCTGTCTATCGTATCTATTTGATTTCTGATTTCAAGTAAGTCCAACATTTTTCTGCTCCTTCTTTTATCCCTTTACAATGTCCGTAATCTCGCTGATAAATGACAGTGAACCGAAAGCGATCACCACATCCTCTTTTCCTGCAAGGGAAAGCCCCATTTCCACGGCCTCCCTGAGGTTTTTCGAAGCCCTCACATTCTTATTATACTTTTTTACTGTCTCCGCCAGTTCCTCTGCCGGAAGGGCTCTGGGATTATCTGCCGCCTCCATGGCTACCACTGTATCTGCCATAGGCGCCAGCATGGCGGAAATCTCCTCGTACTGCTTATCCCTGAAAAGTCCCATAAGAAAAATCAGTCGTTTTCCCGGAAAATACATCCGGATGGATTTTTTTAATTTTTTTGCCGCATCGGGATTGTGGGCTCCATCTACGATAAAATACGGAGCTTTTCGGAGAACGGTAAATCTTCCGTTCCACTCTGCCTTTTCAAATCCCGCCTGAATCTGTTCTTCTGTAATCTCATATCCTCTATCCAAAAGAGCCTGTACCCCGGTCAGGGCGAGTACTGCGTTTTCCAACTGGTGGGCTCCCGCCAGATGGATGGTCACTGTCCTTCCCCCGAAGGTAAAGGTCAGATGTTCCAGATCCGACTCCAGAACCTGCGCGTTATAGACCTTTCCCACTGCAAGAAGGTTTCTGCCTTCCCGGCATTTCTTTTCAATCTCCACCGCTGCCTCCGGCTGCTGCAGGCAGGTAACGACAGACGCTCCCGGCTTGATGATTCCGGCCTTCTGTTTTGCAATGGCACCGATGGTATCTCCCAGAAACTCCATGTGATCCATGCTGATGGAAGTCAGCACCGCCAGCTCTGTATTTTGAACGATATTGGTAGCGTCCGTCTCTCCTCCCAGTCCGCATTCCAGCAAAACCAGATCGCATTTTTTCTCTTTATAATAAAGAAAGGACAGTACGGTTTCAATCTCAAAGGGGGAGGGGACCGGTTCCTTCTTCTCTTTGATCTCCTCCAGTACCGGAGCCACAAAGCTCACAAGTTCTGCAAATTCTTCCTCGGATATGTATACGCCGCTTACCTGAATTCTTTCCCGGTACTCATACAGCGTGGGGGACACATATCTTCCCACACGGTAACCCGCTTCCCTTAAAACCCTGTCCAGATAAGCTCCTACACTTCCTTTTCCGTTGGTTCCGCCGATGTGGATAAATTTCAAATCCTCCTGAGGGTTTCCCAGATGCTCCAAAAAGCAGCGGATAGAATCCAGTCCCATGGTACCGCCGTACCGCTGGCTCACATCAAAATAGGTATCAATATATTTTCTCGCTTCCTGATAATCCATAATTTTACACTTTACCTCTTTACCTTGTTTTCCTCATTATAGTACATCATTTTCCATTTTACAAGAAATAAGATCATTGGTTAATGTTCACTCCATTCACAGCAGCACCTCGCGGGACAGTAGAATGCTGAACTGTTACCATAATTATTCAAATTACTCCATTTTTTTCTTGAAATCACTCAGGATTTATTATATGATGGAGGATAGAGAAAATTTAGCAAGGAGGTATGATATGAGACATCTTATGAGTCCACTGGATCTCTCCGTAGAGGAACTGGGTCAGATTCTTGACCTTGCAAACGACATCGAGAAGAATCCGGAAAAATATGCACATGCATGTGATGGTAAAAAAATCGCTACTCTGTTTTACGAACCGAGTACCCGTACCCGTCTCAGTTTTGAAGCAGCTATGATGAATTTGGGAGGTAAGGCTCTGGGCTTTTCTTCTGCAAGTTCCAGTTCTGCCGCAAAAGGGGAAAGTGTAGCAGATACCATCCGCACAGTCTCCTGTTTTGCAGATATCTGCGCTATGCGCCACCCAAAAGAAGGTGCTCCGCTGGTTGCATCCATCGCTTCCCGTATCCCGGTAATCAATGCCGGTGACGGCGGACATCAGCACCCCACACAGACCTTAACCGACCTTTTGACCATCCGCTCCCTGAAGGGACGTCTGGACAATATCACGGTAGGGCTTTGCGGCGACCTGAAATTCGGCCGTACCGTTCATTCCCTGATCGAAGCGTTAGTCCGCTACGAAGGTGTGAAATTTGTACTGATTTCCCCGGAAGAGCTGAGAATTCCCGACTATATCCGTGACGATGTGCTTCGTGCCAGCGGCCATGAATTCAAAGAAGTAATCCGCATGGAAGATGCCCTTCCTGAACTGGATATCCTGTACATGACCCGGGTACAGAGAGAGCGTTTCTTCAACGAAGATGACTACGTTCGTATGAAAGACTTCTATATTCTGGACAAAGAAAAAATGGCAATGGCCGGACCGGAGATGCTGGTTCTCCATCCGCTGCCCCGTGTCAATGAGATTTCCACAGAAGTGGATTCCGATCCGAGAGCTGTATATTTCAAACAGGTACAGTACGGCGTGTACGTGCGTATGGCGCTGATCCTTACCTTACTGGAGGTGGAAGTATGTTAAATGTAGGACGTATTGAAGAAGGTTTCGTGCTGGATCATATCAAAGCCGGAAAATCCCTGACCATCTATCATGACCTGAAGCTGGACAAGCTGGACTGCTGTGTAGCCATCATCAAAAATGCCCGCAGCAACAAGATGGGCAAAAAGGATATCATCAAGGTGGAATGCTCTGTAGATATGCTGGATTTGGATATCCTCGGTTTTATCGATCACAACATCACCGTGAACGTGATCAAAAACGGTGAGATCACAGAGAAGAAAGACCTCCATCTTCCGAAGCAGGTAGTCAATGTGATCAAATGTAAAAATCCGCGGTGTATCACCTCCATCGAGCAGGAGCTGGATCAGGTATTCATTCTTGCAGATCCTGAGAAAGAGGTTTACCGCTGCAAGTATTGCGAAGAAAAATACCGGGGAAGCAGAAACAAATAATTTTTTCCCATACAGAATCCAAAATGCCCGCCCGTCCCTGTCTGTTCAGGTTCGGGCGGGCATTTTGTTATTCCATGCAGCTATTCCTCCACCCTGCATGTGATTTTCGTTACATAGTCCTCCTCTCGGGGAACTGTAAGGCTGTCCAGCAGACAGTCCTCATAAAAGTATGTTCCCAAAGGAATATTTTTCTCTTTTACAAAGTCCAAGATTCTCCGGTAGGTTTCCCCAAATCCGGTCCAGCTCCCCTTATGATAAGCCGTGATGTAATTTCCTGCCGGTTTCACCGTATACGCTATCTTCTCCGGCTTCTGGTCCAAAATCTCATAAAGAATATGGTAATTGTCAAAAATCCCGCTTTGAATATCTGCGCTGTCCAGCTGATAGCCGATCGGATACGGACTTTTCACCCCATGCTCCTCACAGTAATCATAAAGTTCTCCCACAGCCTGCGCCCATCCTCTGTCATCCGCCTGCTCCACCTGCCACTGGACCAGATACCGTTCCGGCTCCTCGCAGATAACAATACCGTTCAGATCCAGAGAAATGCTCTCTTTGATGCTCCGGCTCTTCTTTCCGATCCACTCTTTCGCCCGCTTCAGCCGTTTCATTTTCTCCTGAATCATTTTATTTTCTTTTTGGAAGATTTCCAGCAGGAGCCGGGGATTTCGGTGATCCATATAGTTTTTGATCTCTTCCAGAGGCATGTCCAGTTCCCGAAGTTCATAAATCACCTCGAATACATCCAATTGGGAAAAGGAATAATAGCGGTATCCGTTTTCCAGCTTGATCTCCGGGGAAAACAATCCGATTTCATCATAATAAAACAGCGTATGTTTTGTCACTCCGGTGAGCTTTGCAAATTCTCCGGTGGTAATATATCGGTCTTTATTCATTTTTTTAATCTCCTCTTGACTATCGGGTTACCCTATACCTTATTATATCATTTGTGGAAAAAAATACAAGAAAGGAGAGTTTCTATGTCGAACTCAATTGCTAAAGATTTCAAGTTTTTCTCACTGCTGCGCTTTGCTTTTCCCACCATGATCATGATGATTTTTATGTCTTTATATACGATTGTGGACGGGATTTTTATCTCCCGCCTTATCGGAACGGACGCTTTATCCGCCGCAAATATTGTTTATCCGGTCATCAGTCTGGTGATTGCCGTAGGCGTCATGCTGGCAACCGGAGGCAGTGCGATCATTGCAAAAAAACTGGGGGAAGGTCAGGAGACGGAAGCCCGCCGGGATTTTTCCTTTATCCTGCTGGTGGGACTGCTGGTTGGTATCATTTCCATGGCTGCGGGAAATGCCTTTATCGAACCCATTGTTCGGATACTGGGAGCTACGGACGCTTTGCTTGATTATTCCATCGACTATCTGAGTGTCCTTTTATATCTGGCTCCTGCCTGCATTCTCCAGCTTCTCTTCCAGACCTTTTTTGTAACTGCCGGAAAACCCATGATCGGACTTCTTTTGACCATCGGCGGCGGAATCGCAAATATGGTTCTGGACTATGTATTTATGGGACCTATGGAAATGGGTATCAAGGGAGCTGCCCTTGCCACCGGCATTGGACAGCTTATTCCTACGGTTGTGGGCATCCTCTATTTTACTTTTGTGCGCCAGTCCCTGTATATTGTAAAACCGAGATTCTCCGGGACAGTGCTGAAGGAAAGCTGTCTGAACGGCTCCTCGGAAATGGTTACCAACCTGTCAAACGCCGTGATCACCTACCTGTTTAACATCATGATGCTGAAGTTTCTGGGGGAACCGGGCGTGGCCGCCATTACCATCGTCCTGTATGGACAGTTCTTATTCAATGCCCTGTACATGGGCTTCTCCATGGGTGTTGCTCCGGTTATCAGCTTTAACCACGGAGGAAATAACGAAAAACTGCTCCAACGGATTTTCAAAATCTGTATCGGTTTTATCGGCGGCGTATCGATTGCCATCACCGTTCTGGCGCTTATTTTTTCTCCGGTGGTTGTGGAAATCTTTACTCCAAAAGGAACGGAAACCTACGAAATTGCCAGCACCGGAAATTTGCTGTTTTCCATCAATTATCTCTTTGCGGGGCTGAATATTTTTGCTTCCTCCATGTTTACCGCTTTCTCCGATGGAAAAACCTCAGCAATCATCTCCTTTGTCCGCACCTTTGGCCTGATTGTGATCAATATTCTGCTTCTGCCCTACCTGATCGGTGTAAACGGTATCTGGCTGGCAGTGCCTATTGCGGAATTTATGTGCGCTTTTCTGTCGGTGTATTACTTTTATAAGAAGAAAGGGGATTATCATTATCTCCCTGTTTAGTCATATTTTATCGATAAGGGAAAAATATTCAGGCCGAAATCCAATAGTGGCATAGCCCAAAGGGCTATGCCACTGTTACCAATATCGTCACTTCTATACTTTTCAGATTGCTTTTAATGTATACAGCACAGAGGAGAAGTCCCCGCCGTTTTTGTTCAATTCATTTCTGTCGATCACAAGTCCTGCATACATCAACTCGTCACCGTAAGCTTCCAGAACTTTTTCTTCTGCCACTCCTGCTCTGCCGGAATGATAGGTCACTTCATATAAAGTATCCCCATCCAGTCCTTCCAGTTTCAGGCGAAGCCATGAAGCATTTGTTTTGTTCATTCTCTGATAGAATGCTGCAACTGCCTCCTTTTTATCCTGAGAAACTACCATCCATGCCGTGTCATTGCCCTCAAAAGGACTTACCAGACGGTAAAAATCGCCGTCCATCTGAATCAGTTCACGGTTGGCTTTCATAAACTTGATCTGCTCTTTTACCTGAGACATTTCCTCTTCAGACAGCAGGTTGAGATCCAACTCATAGCCGAAGGTTCCGAAGTATGCCACATCCGCGCGGGTTGCAATCGGTGTGCAGCGGTAAACCTGATGGTTCGGCACAGCAGACACATGGGAGCCCATGGTTACCAGCGGATATACAAAAGAAGTACCGTACTGGATTTTCATTCTCTCTCCGCAGTCTGTGTCGTCGCTTGTCCATGTCTGCGGCGCAAAGGCCAACATTCCCGGGTCAAATCTTGCTCCGCCGCTGGCACAGGATTCAAACAGAATATGGGGGAATTCTGTGTTCAGACGGTTATACAAATCGTACACGCCCAAAATATATTTATGCATCATTTTGCCCTGCTGGGAAGCTTCCGCTCCTCTGGAATAAGGCTCTGTGATATAACGGTTCATATCCCATTTAATATAGGAAATTTTTGACTCGCGAATCACCCCGGAAATCATCTCATGAATCGCATCCACCACTTCTTTTCTGGAGAAATCTAACACATGCTGATGGCGGGAATGGCTTTCAAATCTGCCCGGCACGCCGATCACCCAGTCCGGATGCGCCCGGTACAGGTCGCTGTCCTTATTGACCATCTCAAGCTCTACCCAGAGACCGAATTTCAGTCCCAAAGCTTCCACCTTCTCAGAAAGTCCCTTGATTCCATTTGGCAGCTTTTCCAGATTTACATACCAGTCCCCCAGTCCCCGGTAATCATCGTTACGGTTTCCAAACCAGCCGTCATCCAGAACAAATAATTCTGCCCCTGCCTCTTTTGCAGTTTTTGCGATATTCAAGATTTTTTCCTCATCGAAATCAAAATACGTTGCTTCCCAGTTATTCAGAAGAATCGGGCGAACCTTATCTCTCCACTCTCCTCTTACCAGACGGGTTCTGTACAGACGGTGGTAAGTCTGGCTCATGTTGTTCAGACCCTGATCACTGTAGACCATAACTACTTCCGGTGTGGTAAAGCTCTCTCCCGCCTGCAGTTCCCATGAGAACATTTCCGGATGGATTCCCATAGTCACTCTGGTCATATCGTGGGTATTTACTTCTACCTGTGCAAGGAAATTTCCGCTGTATACAAAGCTGAAGCCGTAAACCTCTCCCTGATTTTCCGTTGCATTGGGACGTTTTAAAGCGATAAACGGGTTGTGCTCGGAGCTGCTGGCTCCTCGCAGGCTCTGTACCGCCTGAATTCCCATCTCCAGTTTTCTGGTCTTCACGTAGCGCTCTCTTGTCCATGCTCCGGCCAGATGGATCATTTCAAAATCCATATCACCGAATTCTACACAGGCGCTCAGAGCCCTGTCCAGAGTGATTGCTTCTTTTCCTTTATGTAAAAATCTTGCATGTCTTGTAATAACAGCATAGTCACGATAAATAGTGTAGGAGAGAATCAGATCCGTATCGGTCACCTCGTCATGAAGCAGGATTTCCAGAGTCTCTGCCTCGGAGTCCTCTTCCACATAGGTGGCAGGCAGCGGAGTAATCTCCGGTTTTCCGGCAAAAATCTCATGAGACTGGTAGGTAAAGTTACAGATCCGGCTTCCGTTTTTCTGCTGAATGGTCACCGCCGGCATCCGGTAATCTCCGGTTCCGTAGGAGGGATATTCCTGTTTTGTTTCCTGCATGGACAGGCATCCCGGTTCCGGCACACATACCGGCATCAGGGAGCGTGGCATTTCCTCATGAAGATGACGGAAAGATTCTCTGTCCCGTACAGCTTTTCCATAATACAACTGTCCCATCTGACCATTTTCCATAATTTCCATAATATAGCTTACTTTTCCGTTGGTAAGATGAAACTCTTTTGATGATCCATGAAATAAAATGCTCATTTTTTTCTTCTCCTTTTGTTGATTTTTTATGTTTTTATTATATAATATCAGAAGAAGAAATCCACCTGTTTTTGTTTCAAAAAATTGCGAAAATGTTGCCGAACAACGGGATATTTTCGTCTGCCAATTTATATTTAAGGAGACCTGCCTATGCATACCGAAGACACCAATGCTCTGCGCATCTATTACTGCGGACGGGAGCAGTGCAGCCCCGGACATTTCTGGGGGCCTGCCGTCCGGCCTCATTATCTGCTTCATGTAGTTTTAAAAGGGAAGGGACATTTTCAATATAAGAAAAAAGACTGGCCGTTAAAAGCCGGAGATGCATTTTTGATTGAGCCTATGGAAACCCATTTCTATGAGGCGGATCAGGAAAATCCTTGGGAATATGCTTGGGTGGGCTTTGACGGTTCCGCCGTCCATGAGCTTCTGGCTCAGACGGCTCTTCGTGACGCTCCGGTCTTTCTGTCCACCTCACTGGACTGCTGTCAGCCTATGGCATCCCTCGCCAATGCGTTTCTCATGCCTGAGCGCAGCCAATTGGGGCTTCTCTCCCTGCTGTTTTCCCTGTTTTCCAAAATGCCTGCCCCGGTTACACGGGGAAATCTCTCTTTTGAAGAACAGTACTATCAGACCGCAGTGGAATATATCCGCAACAACTACACCTATGACCTGAAGGTACAGGATATCGCCGATTATGTGGGAATCGACCGAACCTATCTTTACAAAATTTTTATGCGGGAGGCCCGGGTCTCCCCGAAGCAGTATCTCTTACAATTCCGTATCCGGGCTGCCGGAAAGCTTTTGCAGAGCCAGAAATACACCGTCACCGAAACCGCATACTCCTGTGGTTTCCGGGACGCCGCCGCATTCTGCACCTGTTTCCGGCAGCAGGTGGGAATGACGCCCCGGCAGTACAAGGAACGGATGCGGCTGGGAGCTTACTGACCGTCAGGCCTGCTCCTTTGCCCCCATCCGGTTAATCTGGGTGGCAATATAGCCTGCCCCGTAGCCGTTGTCAATATTTACGGTTGCGATACCATTTGCACAGGAATTGATCATGGTGAGAAGCGCAGACAGCCCGTTCATGCTGGCCCCGTAACCCACGGAGGTTGGTACTGCGATCACCGGTTTATCTACCAGACCGCCTAAGACGCTTGCCAGCGCTCCCTCCATTCCTGCCACAGCCACCACGCAGTTGGCCCTCTGGATGGTATCCAGCCGTGAAAACAGGCGGTGGATTCCCGCCACTCCCACATCATAAATCCGTTCCACCCTTGCGCCGAAATACTCCGCTGTCTGGGCGGCCTCCTCTGCCACGGGAATGTCTGCCGTCCCCGCAGTACATACGGCAATCAGCCCGATCCTCTCTTTTTTTTCTTTCTCAATTTTCAGAATATGGGAGATAGGATCGTACTGAATCTGCGGAAAATGTTCTTTCAAAAGCTCATACTGGTGCTCAGACGCCCTTGTTCCGAACACTTCCCCGTTTTCTCTGTAGAGCCTCTCCACGATGGGCAGCAGATGTTCATCCGCTTTCCCGCTGCAGAAAATCACCTCCGGAAAACCGGAACGCAGTTTTCTGTGCATGTCCAGCTTCGCATATCCCATTTCATCAAAAGGTGCTCTGCGGAAATAGTTTTCTGCCTCTTCTATTGTGATATCACCCTGTTTAAATTTCTCGAGAACTTCTTTTGTATCCATTTTGTTCACCCCTGCCTCTTCTTTGTTCTGTCTTAGTTCATACACACTATGGCATCTTTTTATAGTGTACGCGAAATCCTGCTTTTTTTCAATCAAAAACTCTTATTTATGCGCAGGCTTATAGGTTTACCGCCGAAAGGGAATATTTTTGGTAACTGCTCAAAGATCAATGTTCGTGACTATGAAGGACAGAGTCCTAAATAGCTGCGATTTTGATTGAAAAGCACACGTAAAAAGGGACTGTCCATTTTCTCGACAGTCCCTCACTATATTTGTTATTCCATCAGGTAAATCTTCTGATTGCAAGAATCGTTTTATGATCCGCTCTTCTGTCATGGGTGATTCCCCACTTGCTTCCCTTTGCTTCCACGATACCGCCGTTTCCGTCATAGATAGCCACATGACCGGAGTAGCAGATGACATCCCCTGCTCTGGCTTCTGAAAGGCTTCCTACTGCCTTTCCCAGACTTCTCCATCCGGCTGATGTTGTGTAACCGCCGCTGTATACCCCGGTGTTTTTCAGAACCTGATATACAAAGTGGGAACAGTCGATTCCGTTTGTCAGTGAGTTTCCTCCCCACACATAAGGATTTCCTACGAACTGATCCGCATAGGCCACGATAGCGCTTCCGGAAGTTCCTCCTGAGTAGCTTGGAGTTTCATCCTCAGTGGATGAACTGCTGCCGGAGTTTCCTGAGTTGTTGGAATTCTCTGTATTGTTGGAGCTTCCTGTATTGCCGGAACTCTCTGTATTGTTAGAGTTTCCTGTGTTGTTGGAGTTTCCTGTGTTATTGGAAGTTTCGGTATTGCCGGAGGAGGACTGATTGGTTTCCGTTTCACGGGATGCAGCCGCCTCTTCCTGACGTCTCTGCTCCTCCTGTGCTACCCGGCGGGCTTCCTCTTCTGCTGCGGCACGACGGCGGGCTTCTTCTTCCTCCGCCTTTCTTCTCTCCTCAGCCAGACGCTGAAGCTCTGCATCCTGCTGTGCAATCAGACTGCTGATCTCGGAAGCCTGACGCTGTGCTGTGGCAATCTGAGCCTCGTAATCACTGCTGGCTGCCTTTTTGGCATCCATCTGTACCTGAAGATCATTCTGCTGAACCTCCAGATCGGCCTCCTGAGATTCCAGAGATACTTTCTGGCTCTCCAGTTCTGTTTTCTGCGCTTCCAGCTCTGTTTTCTGGGTTTCCAGATTTGCCTTCAGCGTTTTTACTTCTTCAACCACTTCCATATACTGGGTCAATTGTTCACGGTCATATTCGTGCATGCTCTGGGCATATTCCGCACGGTTCAAAAGAGAAGATACATTTTCTGCACCTGTGAGCATATTCAGCCATGCTCCATTGCCGCCATGCTCATATATGTACTGGATACGTTTTTTCATATCCTCATACTGCTTGTCCCGGTCTGCTTCAGCCACTTCCAAATCGGCCTGTGTCTCGGTGATCTCTCCGGTCTTTTCCAAGATGTCTTCTTCTTTTTCTGCGATTCCGGTTTCTGTCATCGCGATATCAGTTTTGGTTGCTTCGATCTGAACCATCAATTCAACCATCTCACTGTCCATCTCATTGATCTCAGCCTGAATCTGGGTCTGTTTCTCAGATAGGCTGTCAATCACTGCGTTGGTTTCATTCAAACGGCTTTCCGCCTGTGATTTTTCCTGCTTTAACTGTGCTTCTGTAACAGCCGATACGGTGAATGTCTGTGACAGCATCATAACAAGTCCCAAAACTGCGCATACTAATCTTTTTTTCATGCTTCAAAATTTCTCCTTACATTCATCATGCTTTTCAAGTCTGTAATTTTTTTGTAACATTTCAACTGCTCGCTTCACATAATATCATTTTTTTAACTTTTTTTCAACCCTTTATGCTCGGTTTTTTAATTTTATTTCACATTTTTGTAATATTTTCCCTCTAATTTGTAAATATTACGGTGTGCTTCATGACACGGCGGCGGCAAAAAATATTGTTGCTGTGAACGGAGTGAGCAGTAACAAAAAATTTACACTCCTGACCATTTTTCCTATTTTTCTGTTGACAGCAGCACGGGCAGGAATTATAATGGGCAGGTAAAATATATAAAGTATCACCGCCGGGTGTGTCACAGACGTTGGATTCGTATCGTAGGCCTTTGAAGATGCGAAATTCCGGCGTTTTTTTTTATCTTAAAGTCAAAATCCTTTTCCCGGCAGACGTAATCGGAGGTTACCCATGAAAGAGTTTTTTAAGTACACTTCACAAAATGTCATTGGCATGATCGGCCTGTCCTGTTATATTCTGGCCGATACCTTTTTTATCTCTAAAGGTCTGGGGGCAGACGGCCTGACCGCCCTGAATCTGGCGATTCCCGTCTACAGCTTCATCCACGGCAGCGGGCTTATGCTGGGAATGGGCGGAGCTACCCGGTATTCCATTTTCACCAGCCGGAGAAAGCAGGAACAGTCCGATGCTATTTTCACCCACACCACAGGTCTGGCTCTCCTTTTATCCGCTGTTTTCTTTCTCTGCGGGTTATTTTTCGCCGGCCCCCTCACAGCGCTTCTGGGCGCCAATCAGGATGTCTTCCTAATGACAGAAACCTACCTGCGGGTAATCCTGCTTTTTGCCCCCATGTTTATCATGAATCAAGTTCTTCTCTGTTTTGTGCGAAATGACGGCAATCCCCGGCTGTCCATGACTGCCATGCTCACCGGAAGTATTTCCAATATTATTCTGGATTATATTTTCATTTTCCCCTTCCATATGGGAATTTTCGGAGCGGTTTTTGCAACCGGCCTATCTCCGGTGATCAGTATGCTGGTTCTCTCCCGGCATTTTTACAAAAAAGCCAACGGGTTTCATCTGACGAAAATCCGTGTAAGCTTCAAAGATACTGCTTCCGTCCTGTCGGTGGGCTTCCCCTCGCTGGTAACAGAAGTCTCCTCCGGTATCGTTATCATCATTTTCAATATCATTCTGCTGAATTTAAGCGGAAATACCGGAGTGGCCGCCTACGGCGTTATCGCAAATCTTTCTCTTGTGGTAACCGCTATTTTCACAGGAATCGCGCAGGGTGTCCAGCCGCTTCTCAGCCGGGCCTACGGAAATAAAAACCGGACTGAAATCAAAAAACTCACCGGATACGCTCTGGGGTCGGCCGCAGTTCTCGCCGCCCTCATCTATCTGGGCGTATATCTGGGAGCGGCCCCCATTGTCCGTGTGTTCAACAGCGAAGGAAATATGCAGATGCAGAGGATTGCGGAAAGCGGACTGAAGCTTTACTTCCTCTCTGCCTTCTTTGTCAGCTTCAATATTATTGTATCGGTATACTTTACCTCTACCGACACTCCGCTGCCCGCCCATGTGCTTTCCCTCCTGAGAGGCTTTATCCTGATTATTCCTATGGCCTTTCTCCTGTCCTCCCTCTGGGAGATTACCGGGGTCTGGCTGGCCTTTCCTCTGACCGAAGCTATCACCTGCGGGGTGGCCATCCTGCTTCTTCTGACAGGGAAAAAGAAACTTCTCACATAACCTTCACATCATAGAAAAATGCAGCCCTGCCCTCTTTGGCAAAGCTGCATTTTTCTATTTCCATATGGTGTCCTTCACTCCGATATCCGTTCCCTTAAACCGGGGCGTTTTTCCAAGCTTTTTCTGTTTCTCATAATCCTTCAGCGCTTTCGCCGCCGTATCTCGCAAAAGGAAAATCACCAAGATATTCACGATCGCCATACAGCCCATGGTGATATCCGCAATATTCCACATCAAAGAGAAATCTCCCAGCGTTCCGAAAAAGACCGCCGCAATACAGGTTACCCGGAATACATTCAGTACCCTCCTGTCATTTTTAATGAACAGGATATTGGATTCCGCATAATAGTAATTTCCCACCAGACTGCTGAAAGCGAAAGCAAAAATGGAAAAGGTGATAAAGTGGATTCCCCATTTTCCCACATTTGCACTGATAGCCGCCTGCACATAGGGAATGCCGTCCAGCACCCCGCTTTTTCCTTCCACACCCGACATCAAAAGCATCATTGCCGTGCTGGAGCAGATCAGCAGCGTGTCGATGAACACGGAAATAACCTGTACGAGACCCTGATTCACCGGATGATCCACCTCGGCGGAGGCAGAAGCGTTGGGCGCGCTTCCCATTCCCGCTTCATTGGAGAACAGTCCCCGCTTAATACCAATCACCACCGCACTTCCCGCAAGTCCCCCTGCCATTGCCTGAAAATCAAAAGCATTTTCCAAAATCATGGCAAATACCTGCGGGATTTCCCGGATATTGATCACCATGGTGACAATACCGATGAGAATATAAAGGGTTGCCATAATCGGAACCAGCACGGAAGTGATGAATCCAATCCGGTGTACGCCGCCCCAGATGACTGCTGCAGTAGCCGCCGCAAGAATTCCTCCCAGAATCAGAGGATAAATCGTCTGAGAATAATTGGGAATATAGTATTCCAGCGCCGAAGACATATTAAATGCCTGCAGTCCGTTAAATCCGTACGCAAAACAGATGATCAGAAATACGGAAAATAAAACACCCAGCCAGCGTTTTCCCAGCGCCTTCTCCATATAATAGGAAGGGCCGCCCCGGTACTGTCCGTTCTCCTTCACTTTATAAATCTGGGCCAGCGTACTTTCCACAAACGCAGAAGCGCCTCCCACCACGGCCATCACCCACATCCAGAAGACGGCTCCCGGTCCTCCTGCCGCAATTGCCGTGGCAATTCCTGCAATATTTCCGGTTCCCACTCTTGACGCTGTGGAAATCATCAGGGCCTGAAAAGAAGAAACTTTTTTCTCCCCGTCTTTGCCCTTATCGGATTTTTCCAATAAGGATTTGATGGCATCTTTTAATAGACGTACCTGTACTCCTCTTGTGCGGATTGTAAAATATACCCCCACACCCACCAGAAGAATGATCAGGATATACGTATACATGACATCATTGATTTTTGATAAAATGTCGTTCATTCAATCTCTCCCTCTTCTTTGACTTGTGCGTATGCGCCCTCTCTACAGCTTTTGCGCACACTTTTCTTATTATACACGAAACCATCTGTTTCTTCTACAAAATTTTTCAACTATTCAGAAGCCGGTCCTTTTCCATTCTTGACAGAACCCATCCCCGCCCTTACAATACTTTTGTATAGAAAAGGAGAATTTATGAGCACACGGAAACAAAAAATAGCAGTGGGTTGTCTGGCAGCCTTTATTCTGCTTCTGGTTTTTTCTCTGCTTTACCGGAAACAGTTATCTGCAAAAACAGAGGAACCGATTTCTGCAACAGAATTTAAGCTAAATACCGTCGTTACGGTAACCATTTATGATTCCAAGGATGAACAGCTCCTTTCGGATGTTATGGCTCTTTGTGACAACTATGAAAATCTGTTCAGCCGCACAAAGGAATCCAGCGAAATTTATCAGTTGAACCATGGAACCCTGCCCCAAAAGGAGCACGCTTTCCTCCTCTCTCCGGAAACCGGGGAACTGATTGAAAAAGCACTGGAATACAGCCGCCTTTCCGGCGGAGCCTTTGATCCCACCATTGAACCGGTATCCTCCCTGTGGGATTTTACCTCCGGGGAAAAAACGGTTCCCTCCTCCCAAGATATTCAAACCAATCTCAAACTGGTGGATTACACGAAAGTCCGCCTTCAGAACGACCGTCTGGAATTTTCTCATGAGGGTATGGGACTGGATCTGGGAGCTATCGCCAAGGGCTATATTGCAGACCGGATGAAGGATTTTCTTGTAGCCCAAGGAGTCCAAAGCGCCACCATCAATCTGGGGGGAAATGTTTTGTGCATCGGCGCCAAACCGGATGAAACGCCCTTTCGCATCGGAATCCAGAAGCCCTTTGCAGACCGGAGCGAGACCATTGCCGTGGTGGATATCACGGACAAATCGGTGGTGTCTTCCGGTATCTACGAGCGTTTTTTTGAAAAGGACGGGGCTTTTTATCACCACATTTTAAATCCCAAAACCGGATATCCCTATGATAATTCTCTGGTTTCCGTCACGATCATCTCCGATGCTTCGGTGGACGGTGACGGACTGAGCACCACCTGCTTTGCCCTCGGTCTGGAAAAGGGCATGGAGCTTGTAAACAGTCTGCCGGATGTACAGGCGGTCTTTATCACAGAGGATGGTGAACTGCACTACAGTGAAAATTTCCACAAGGAGCTTACGGTTCACTCCTGATACTATCGGCTGTAAAAACGGGATGGCGCAAAGTTTTTGATTTGCCCCATCCCGTTTTTATCTTAACACTTTTCTTCTTAATAAATTCTCAAAATCATGTAAATGAATCCCATCGCCATCATTTCCATGGGAAGTCCCCGGTAAGCCATTCCTGCTCTGGAAAATCTCAACATCTTTTTGACGGAAAGGAAGAGTACCACAGGTACTGCCACCGTCCAGACCAGTCCCAAAATTTCCCCGAAGCTTTCCACCGCAAAGGGTCTTTCATAGATGACTGCCGGAACCACCAGAAGAAGGCTGTGCGTATTCTGGCTTTTTTTCTTTAACAGGCCGTTGGTAAAGGCCAGCGCAAGTCCTGCCGTGATGAAGCCAAACAGGATTTCCAGAAAGACCTTCGACTGGAAGGATGCCTGAAGGATGGTATTCCCGAAGACGCTCCCTGCCCCTGCAAATTCCCGGAGAATTGCAAGAAGTACCCAGAAGCCCCAGACAATCCCGGATTCCCAGAAAATTTCACCGTAATCGGCTTCCAAATCTGTAGTCAGCACGTGCTTTGCTGCCAGAAGTCCCAAAATAAAGGTCAGTACCCAGATGTCTGTCCCCACCGAGATTCCAAGAGCGGTAAAGCCCAGCAGGAATGCACTGGCACACAGGGAAGCCGTTCCCACCGCCACGCAGAGTTTCAGACTCCAGTCAGGTACCAGAGATTCCAGCAGGTTTTTCAGAAATTCTGCAAATACTACTGTCAGGATCACCAAAACTCCTGCGGCAAATGCTTCCTTCATTCCCGCAGAAAACAGGATCATTCCAAAGGCGAAGGCTTCTGCCGGATATTTTAATTTCATATCGAACCCTCCGTTCTCCTTATTTTACTGTCTGCAGAAAATCAAATGCACTGTTGACCGCTTTCACTGCTGCTGTAGAAGAAACCGTTGCTCCGGAAACTCCATCCACCTGTGTTCCGTTTTCCGGTGCCGGCGCTTCCTCTTCCACTACTCCTGCTGCTTCGTTCAGACATTTTTCCGCCAGATTCACAAAACCGCCTACCGAAATGCTTACTCCCGATACTGCGTCTGTTTTTCCCTGTTCATCCATATTGAGGAATCCTAAAGACTGGTTCTCAATGAGAGCCGCTGCCAGCGCTTCTGCCTGAGCCGCCCATGTAAGACCGTCTTCCGTCATGGTGTATTCGCCGTTTTCAGACATGACGCTTTTCTTTGTTCCGTCCGCTGTGACTGCATCCCAGTTTACCTCTGTAACTTTTCCGTCTTTCACAGTCATAGTTACCTGTTCGGTAAAGCCGTTCTGATCCGGTTCCGGAGTTTTTGCTTCGTAGGTTCCGTCATTCAGAGTCAGTTTCTCGGCAGCTTCTGTCTCTTTTTCTTCTTCCTCCAGAGACATTCCCGGCAGGTAGACCGGAGCTTCCACACCCTCAAACTGGCTCAGAAATTCCGGCTCGGCAATCTTTGCACCCAGACCCTCTGTTTCATTCTGCTGAACAACTTCTGCCTTCGTCACCTTTTTTCCTTCTTTGTCAAAGGATACGTTCATAACCACATCGCCGCCGTAGCCTTTTGTTTTTACCGTAACCACATATCCGCTTTCTGTCTTAACCGCTTTTTCGATATTTTCAGCTCCGTTGGTGTCCAGCTCTTCCAGCACCTTGTCTTCGGCTGCGGAGGTATTTCCCCCCTCTGTGCTGACTGCCAGCGCCTTTGAACCTATGATCACACCGAAAGAAAGCGCAGTCACAACTGCCAGTGCAAGGATTCCTCTTACATTTTTATTTTTCATGACATTTTTCTCCCTTAAATTTTTCTATCATTTTGTTCCATATACACGTTTTTTATAAAAGACGGACAGCATACCTGCCATACAGTTTGCCGTCAGAATACCGAAGCAGATTCCCTCCGGATAGTTGCTGAAGATCCGGAAACCTGCGGTGATCACCCCGGCTGTCACGGCATAAAGCAGCCTTCCTTTTCTGGAGGTAAATACATAATCGGTCAGCATATAGCAGCCTCCCAAAACCAGACCGCCGCCAAACAGGTTCAGCAGAATATCTCCGGTAAACAGTCCTTCCGGTCCGAATACAAAAGTCACCGCCAGAACCGTTCCGATATAAGTAAGGGCCGCCTCACAGTTGACGATTCCCATATAGCACATATAAGCAAATCCAATCAGTAAAAGCAGGGTACTGGTCTCACCGATAGCTCCCGGCATCTCTCCGATGAACATCTGAAAGTAGCTGTAAGCCGCCTCACCGCCGTTTTTCACGACGCCTAAAACCGTAGCGCCGGAAACAGCGTCGGCCGCCACCGTTCGGGGCGCCACATACTGCATTACTGCACCGGGCCATGCCACCATGACAAGGAGACGTCCCATAAGCGCAGGATTGACAAAATTATTTCCGATTCCCCCAAACATCTGCTTTACAAACAGGATACTGAATACCGATGCTGCAGCCACAACCCACACCGGAGCAGTCACCGGCATATTGAAGGCTAAAAGGATTCCCGTTACCACGGCGCTGAAATCTCCCGCCGTCACAGGTCTTTTGGTGATTTTCTGCCAGAGATATTCGGTAAGTACACATACGGTCACTGAAAGTCCAGTCAGATACAGTGCCCGGATTCCAAAATAATATACGGCTCCCAAAAGCGCAGGAATCAGCGAAATCGCCACATGCATCATCACGCTTCGGGTGGTACGTTCTGTACGGATATGCGGTCCGTTGATCACTCTCGCCTGACTCATGATTTCTTCACCGCCCTTTCTCTCATTCTCTGTTTCACTATGTCTCTGGCCATTCTGGTTCTTACCGCCAGTTCCCGCTTAGCAGGACAGGTGTAGGAGCAGCACCCGCAGGCAATACACTCACTGGCGCAAAGACTTTCGCACAAATCGTAGTCCTCCTCCAAAAATGCAAACTCAATCTGGTAGGGAACCAGCCCGGCCGGGCAGACATTTTCACAGCCTCCGCAGCGGATACAGGGACTTTCCCCATAATCACTGTCCGGCAGCACTAAAATACCGGAGGTGTTTTTCGTCACATAAAACAGATCCCCTTCACCCTTCCAGTCGGAAGCCACGCAGGGTCCTGTCATGGGACCTCCGGCAATGATTCTGTTGTTTTTTACAGTCACGCCGCCGCAAAGGGCAATCAGTTCTCCGGCTGAGGTTCCCACAGGCACCCGATAGTTACCCGGTTTTTCCACACAGCCCGTTACCGTGACGATTCTTTCCGTCAGGGGTTTTCCTCCCAGAATCATATCTGCTGCCGCTCTGGCCGTTCCCACATTGGAAACGATCACACCCACATCCGCCGGAAGTCCTCCCATGGGCACCTCTCTTCCCAGAACGCTCTGAATCAACTGACGTTCTCCGCCCTGAGGATATTTTGTTGGAAGCAATTTCACTTCCACCTGCTCCCCGGCTTTCAAAATGCCGCATTTTCCTGCCTCTTCCAAAATCTGTTTCAGATTTTTTGCCGCCTCAGGCTTGTTATCCTCGATGCAGATATACGCCCTTTCCGCCTGAGAAGCTTTCAAAAGCAGACGCACGCCGTTTACCACTGCAAATCCATCTTCCACCATCAGGCGGTAGTCGCAGGTAAGGAACGGTTCGCATTCCGCACCGTTTATCAAAAGCGCCGTAATCTGTTTGTCGGTCTCATATTTTTTATGTGCAGGGAATCCAGCCCCGCCCATTCCGGTCAGTCCGCCCTCCCGGATTCCTGTGATAATCTCCTCTTTGGTGTAAGAATCAATGCTTACCACTTCTGTTTCGTAGGGCTTCGTTTCTTCTCTTCGCTCCCCATCCGCCTCCACAATACACGCCAAAATCTTCCGTCCCTGATTGGTCACTTCTCTGACCTCCAGCACTTTTCCGCTGACGCTGGCATGAAGGGGCGCCGCCATGAATGCTTCCGGTTTTCCGATCAGACTTCCTTCCTCCACACGGTCTCCCGGTTTTACCAAAAGCCCGCACTTTCCTCCAAAGGACTGCTCTGTTAAAATCGTAACCTTTTTCGGCCGGTATACACCTACAGGCAGATCCATGGTCAGTGACTTATCATAGCCATCCGTCGGATGTACGCCGCCGGTAAATCCACTCTTTTCTTTTTTCCGCATGCCTGTTTTCCTCCATTTGTTTATGGCAACGGAATCTTCCATCGCCTTATAGTTTGTTAAATATTTGACATACTTGTATAGAATACCATATACTATCCTGTTTTGGCAAGAACAAAATATAAAAAATTAAACCCGGATTCTCAGAATATTTTCTCTCCAAATCCGGGTTTGATACATTTTATGTAATTTTAAATACACAGCCTCTTCAGACATCAAATCGATTATAGCTTTCATAGCAGTCCAGACAAAGAATCCTGTCTCCCTCCAGACGCATCATATTTTCAGAGGCTGTCTCTCCGCAGCAGTCGCAGCGCAGGGACCGGAAAATCCTTGCTTTTTCCGGAACCTTCCAAGGTGTCTCCTTTACCTCGAACATTTCCTCCGGTGCACAGCTCTGGTAATAGGCAAAGGATTCCTGCCGTGTCATCTCCCGGGCAGCCGGACGCAGAACCAGACGAAGGGATTTCCCGGTACTTCTGTTATAAAAGGAATACGCACTCTTTCCCCGCATATGGAACAGCAGGTTGCCCTTTCCCACACTGCATCCTAAAATCACCTGTATGGCGTCGATTCCGCAGGCATCATTTTCCGCAATGCACACCACCTGCTCATCCTTCGATATACAGCCGTCGCTTTCCGACAGTTCCAAAAGCTTCGCAGCCAAAAGCGCTGCCTTAAATCCGATGGTCAGCCCGCCGCATTCATGTCCGTGAAACTCCACACATTTTTTCCACAATTTTTCTTCATTCATTCCCGATTTCTCCTCTCAGATGCTTCCTTTAGTCAACCATGATCATTTTCCGGTCCTTCACCTGTATGACTTCCCCGTGTACGCCGTACACCTCCCAGATTGCTTTCCGGTCCAGCACCTCCACACCTCCGTAGCGGTAAACCTCACCGCCCTGCATCAGCAGAAACCGGTCGCAGAAACGAAGGGCCAGATTCAAATCGTGAATCACCACAATAGCGGTAATCCCCGTATCATGGCAGATATCTCTGACAATCTGCAGTACCTGATACTGGTTCTGCAAATCAAGACTGCTGGTAGGTTCATCCAGAAGAAGAAGCTTCGGCTGCTGGGCCAGCGCCCTCGCCAGCATCACCTTCTGCCGCTCCCCTCCGCTGAGTTCGTTTAGAAAACGTCCCCTCATATCATCAAGCCCCAGCGTTTCCATGGCTTCATGGACAATCCGGTGGTCATTTTCCGTAAATCCCCAGCTCATGTAGGGCCGTCTGCCAAGCATCACCATATCATGGACGGTCATCTGCATACTGGGAACGGTTTGAGCCACAAAGGCAATCCTTTTGGCAATTTCCCGGTGGGACATCTCCAAAAGCTCCTCACCATCCATATGGACGCTTCCTCCGTCCGGGGAAATGATTTTATTGAAGCATTTCAGCATGGTGCTCTTTCCCGCACCGTTATTTCCCAGCACGGCCAGAAACTGCCCGTCCTCCAGAGAAAAATTCACTCCATTTAATACCCGGGGGCCGCCCTGATAGTGAAAACGCAAATCCTTTATTTTCAGCATGTTTTTTTCCTCCCTTTGAACAGCAGATATAAAAACAGCGGTGCCCCAAGGAAAGAGGTGATTGCCCCGATGGGCAGGATCACCGGGCTGATTACCGTCCTTGCAAATAAATCTCCCAGAAGTAAAAGGGAAGCCCCTGCAAGAATCGATCCGGGGATCAGATATACGTGATTATTTCCGACCACCCGCCGCACGATGTGGGGAGCTACCAGACCGATAAAGTTGATGAGCCCCACACTGGAAACGATGGTGGAGGAGGTAAAACAGCATAAGATCATATTGATCATGGTCAATCTTCTGACATTGATTCCAAGACTGGTGGCGGTTTCCGTTCCGCTTAAAAGGGCGTTGAAATCCCAGCGGTGGAACAGGAAATAGACGCACACCAGTAAAACTACCACTGCCATAAAACGAATCTCGTTCCAAGAGGAGGTTCCCAGATCGCCAAAGGTCCAGAATACCAGCGCTGCCAGCTCTACATCATCTGCAAAATACTGAAGCAGGGTGGTTGCCCCGGTAAACATGGAGCTGATCGCCACTCCCGCAAGTACAATGGACTCGGGAGAAACCTGACGGAACTTCGAAAGACCAAATATCACCACGGCCACCGCCATGCTTCCTGCAAACGCACAGAGGGAAACCAGAAATCCGCCTTTTCCCGATGCCCCCGCTCCCAGCGCTATGATTGCAAAAGCTGCTCCGAAGCCTGCCCCCTGAGAAACTCCCAGCGTAGAGGAAGAAGCCAGCGGATTGCTTAAAACGGCCTGTAAAATACATCCGGTTACTCCCAGACCTGCCCCTGCCACAGCGGCAGTACAGATTCGGGGAAGGCGTACATTCCGCACCACCACATTGATTTTCTCATCTGCGGACCGGTTGAAAATCCCAAGGACCAGTTCTCCTATGGGCGTGTCATAGGAACCTGCCCACAACGACAAAAGCACAGCCAGAAGCAGGATGAAACCCAGTACGATCAGACAGACCATACTGCGGAGCCTGTTTCTGTGATACGCCGGATCTATGCCTTTACTCTCCAATCCGGATTGGTCCAAACTCATAGCCATTCTCCTTTAAATCATCATAAATATTTTCTCCCAGCAGGGTTTCATAGATTTCTCCCGCCTTTTGTACCGGGTCTACATCCTGAAACTCCTCCGGATATAGAATGGAGGCCGCATAATAGGTATCTGCAAGAGCTGTCTCCAGATTGGAGGCAAAGGAACGGAAGGATATCTGGGAGTACACCTGTCCCTCCTGTACGGCTTTTAACTGCTGATAGTATTCCGGATTTGCGGCGTAATCTTCGTTGATCAGCCCAAGACCGTCATAATCTACAAAAATCACATCCGGGTTCCATTCCAGAACCTGCTCCTTATCGATGTCGAAGGCTCCCTGCTGTCCCGTCTCATCGGCCAGATTTTTTGCCTGAATCGCCGCCAGAGGACCATAGCCCGCCTCAGTTCCTTCAAATCCGTGGGCACCCTTGAAGCTCAAACCTCCCACATAGACCGTGGGTTTCTCCTCTTCCGAAACATCCTTGGTACGGTTTTCCAAATCCCCTTTGACTTCATTCATAAAATCCGTCAATTCTTCAGCCCGCTCTTCTTTTCCATATACCTCTCCCATAATGCGGAAAGTTTCATACGCGCCCTCATCCATCATGCTGTCACTGCCCGGAACCACTACTACCGGAATACCTGTAGTGGACTGCAGCTTCTCTGCATCCTTTTCTCCATACATGGAAATCATGATCACATCGGGAGAAACAGAGATGATTTCCTCCGCATAATACTCTCCGTTGGTTCCGATCACCGGAAGCTTGGCAAAGGAATCGCTGTTTAAATAGCTGTAAGGCCGGGAAAGCGATTTTTCCTGTTCATAATCTTCCACACCGGCTACCAGATCCTGAGCCCCCATATAGCAGGTGTAGCGCAGCGTACTGACATTCAGACAAATGATGCTCTCCACCGTTTCCGGAATCTCCACCTGACGGCCTGCGCCGTCGGTAATGATTCTCGTCTGGTTTCCTTCATTTTCCGTTTTTTCTGAGGACGCTTCCTGATTTTCTTTTTCCATTTCTGAAGCTTCTTGATTCTCTTTTTTTGCTGCAGAGCCGTCCTCATTTTTTCCGCCGCAGCCCATGGAAAATGCCGCCATGGAGATTACTGCAAGTACCAGCAGGTTTTTTGATAATTTTCTCATTTTCAATCTTTTTCCTTCCAAATTTCTACTTTTACCACTGTTCCCAGTATAACAAAGACTTTTCGGGCCAACAACCCCCATGGGGGGATATTTCTCCATGGAATCAAATGTATGCCGTGCCTCTCCGGGCAGATAAAAAATCCCCTTCAACGGTTTTGGTTATTCACCTCCTCCGTCTAAGGGGAACCTGTATACTCCTACACCAGCACCGAAGCCTCGATAACCGCCTGCAGGGACCGGACAATATCCGTCAGCGCCATGCTGGGCGTACCGTTTGGCTTTTCCACTACCTGCTCACAGATAAAAGGCACATGGACAAATCCTGCCCGCATGTCCGGATATTCCTTTTTAGAAAGATACAGCACATGGTACATCAGCGCATTACACACATACGTCCCTGCCGTATAGGAAATATGACAGGGAAGTCCTGCTTTGCGCACCCGTTCCACCGCAGCATGAACAGGAAGGGACGTAAAATAAGCGGTTTCTCCATCCTCCTTCAGCTTTTCGCCCATAGGCTTATTTCCCTGATTATCCGGGATTCCGGCCTCCGCCAGATTGACGGCAGTCTGCTCCAGAGTCACGCAGGAGCGTCCCCCGGCCTGTCCCACGCAGATCACCACATCCGGCCTATGCTTTCGGATGGCCTCCGTAATCACCTTTTCACTTTCAAAAAATACTGTTGGGATCTCCTGCCGGATAATTTCTGCCCCTTCAATCCTGTCCGGGAGAAGTTTTACCGCCTCATACGCCGGGTTCACTGCTTCCCCGCCAAAGGGGTCAAATCCTGTCACCAATACCTTCATGCCTTACAAGCCTCCTCTGTCTTCTCTTTTCCTTCTTTTCTTCGAAACAGGATGATTGCCAGAATCACAGCCGCCGCTCCTCCTGTCATTTTTGCCGCGATCAGAGCCTCCAAAAGATCCGGCTGAGTCTTTAGTGTAAACCCGATATGCGCCGCAAACATAGAAGCTGCACTGACAATGTACGCCACATTGACGATTTTTCCCAGTCTATCCATATCCTTAACCATAGTAAGCTGGGGCAGGACACTGACTGTTCCCACAAACAGGCCCGCAATACTTACCTCATTTAATCCAATCTTTCCTCCCAGCCAGCCAAATGGTTTTTTCAGCGCTCTCTGAAGAAATTCTGCCGCGGGAAGGCTTCCCAGCATCACAATGCCGATGGAAGCAACCACTTCCAATGCTTCCTCCACCGGATACAGCCCCGGAAGCAGGGAAATTCCTGTCATATACCGGACTGCCCCCAGCATCAGTCCCAGCGTGATGACCACCTGCATGGCTGATGCAAAAATCCCCAGTCCTCTGATCAACTGCTCCGGCCTCCATTTCAGTCCCACCAAAAGCAGACCTGCCAACAGTAAAATGGCGGCATTCTGGTGAAGCACCTGCAGGGGAGAAAGTCCGCACATCAGTCCTCCTGCCAAAAGTCCCGCCGGCAGCGCCGCAAGCCCTGTGGAAATTCCTTTAAAGAAGAAAGAAAAATCCTCCTTCTCCATCACCCGCATTCCCACGGGAATGGTAAAGAGAAAAGTACATCCGAAGGTTGCCGCCACAATAATGCCAGCATACGCTCCCACCACCGGATCTGCCGCCAGATCCGTTGCAAGCTGATAGCCGCCCATGTCAATAGCCAGAATTCCCCCGAACATTGCCGGGTCAATTCCGGTAAGCTTATACAGCGGTTTCAAAAATCCTGCTGCTGCCTCTGAAAAAACGGGAATGATACACATCATACCCGCCATGGAAAGGGCTGTTGGCCCCATAAACAGGAAGCCGTCCTCCATCCGCTTTCCATAACCTCTTTTATTTCCGAATATCCGGTCCACTGCGCCGAGAACCACTCCCGCCGCCATAATATACATGATTATCTTTTCCATCATTTTTTTCTCACACCATCGATACAATTTTTCCATCGGATATGGTAATAATCACATCCGCCTGTTCTGCAATATCCATATCATGGGTAATCAGAACAATCGTCTGTCCAAAGGTCCGGGCTGATTTTTTCAAAAGAACCATGACCTCTTCTGTAGTCTTATCATCCAAATTTCCCGTGGGCTCGTCTGCCAGAATCAGCGCCGGCTTTGGGGCCAGCGCCCGGGCAATTGCCACCCTCTGACGCTGTCCGCCGGAAAGCTCATCCGGGTAATACGCCAGCTTGTCACGAATCTCCAGCGAATCGATTACCTGATCTATATACTCCATATCCGGTTTTTGCCCGTCCAGATCCACGGGAAGGAGAATATTTTCCAGCACCGTATGTTCCTCCAAAAGATTGTAGGATTGAAATACAAAGCCGATCCTCCGTCTTCTAAGAAGCGCCAGTTCCCTTTCTTTCAGGTCTGAAACCTTTTTTCCCTCCAGATAGATTTCTCCTCCGGTGGGCTTATCCAGCCCGCCCAGAAGATGCAGCAGGGTTGATTTTCCCGAACCGCTTTTTCCGATGATCGCATAGAACACACCTTTTTCGATTTCCAGATCAATACCTTTGAGGGCATGAACGCTTAACGTACCGGTTCCATACGTTTTTTCCAGCTTTTCTACTTTTAATACCGCTTCCATACTTATCCGCTTCCTTCCTGTTATTCGGTTCCATACCGCTTCCGCATCATTCCTGTAAGTCCATTTTCCATAAGTCCATTCTGCCATAAGGACAGGCTTCGGAACAGTTACGGTGCTTTTCTGCTTATGACATGATATTTTCATTGGGCGCATACTTTTTCAGTTCCCGGATGGGGCCGCAGCCCACCGCTGTCACCAGTACGAAATACACCATTCCCAAAAGAATATGAGCTTTCCAAGGATATCCCGTAAGACCGGAAAAACTTCCCGCAGTCATAAAAATCACTGCCCCCAGCAGTATATGGGTAATTACCAGCGAAATCACTCCGGTCTTAATTCCGTTTGTCAGATATCGGAGGGCAAATTCCCGGTTTGTTACGCCCAGCGCCTGCAGAATGCCGATCCTTCCTCTCTCCTGCTCGAAGGAGGACATGTGAATATTCCTTAAAATCATCATGGCGATCATCAGGGAAGTGGCAGCGAATACCGCCAGAATCATTGCTGTGTTCAGTCCACGGTAGTACAGATTCCAGTTTTCTTCATTATAATTGATAAACTCCATGTTCCAGTTTTTCCCGTATTTCATAAGCTTTGTGGCGCTTTCCACCGCATTGGCTTTATCGTCGGTATGGATGTTGATGTAAGTTTCACCGAACTTTGTAGGACACTGGGTAAGTACGAACTCAAACTGTTCCGGTGTCCATACTTCCATCGGATTATATCTGGTTGTCATGGATATCTTATGTAAAAATCCCGTAGAGCCCAGAATTGTAAACCCATTCTCCGAGGAGAACAGCGGAAATGTTTTCTCCCCCGGTGTATAGTAGATAATTCCGTCCACCCGGATATCCCACGTAAAATATCTGACAGCTCTTTTATGCTCAAACTCCTCCTCTTTCACCGAAATCTGTACCACATCTCCCGGTTCCACAGAAGTATCGCAAAGCATCTTTTTGTTGTCCTTCTCATCATAGGAAAGCTGATAACCGCCCAGTTCTTCCAGTACATAAGAGAACATCTCATCATCCGTCACCGATTCCGGCACGCTCCGGGAATCATCTGCTGTTTTTTTCCCCTCCGTATAGAGCGGAACCGCCAGAATCACGCTGTCCCCTGCAATAAATGAGTTCTCATCAATCTGCCCTACCGTCACCATCTCCCTGATTTTCTCATACAGGCTTCCATAGACATCCAGCCCGTACGCCGTAGTCCTGATCCCACCCAGAATTTTGCTAAGATCCCCCCAGCCCCGGGTGGCTTCTATTCCTGTTGGCTCGGAACCTATAAACTCCGGATATTGCTCCTCGGGCAGATATTTTTTATATGCCGAAATCAAAGGACTTTCCTCAATTCCATCATACAAAAGACAGACCTTGTTTAAACGCTGATAGCTTTCCGCAGCGCTGCCCTCCTTCTCTGCTTCTATCTCCTCTGCAATCCTTTTGATCTCAAAATCCCGATAGCCATGAGGAGCATACAGCACATAATCCGGCCGTTTTTCCTCTGTCACGGTTTCCCTGTAAGTTCCAAAAGACAGGTACCCCAGATACAGCGCCGAAAACAACAGGATAGATGTCACCGCCGTAATCACTCCGGTAAGAATCCTGTTTTTCCAATTCAGCCGTTCGTGAGACCTGCTGACTGCCAAAAAGGTAAGCCTGTGTCTTTTTTCCGTCCGTTTTGTTCCCAGCCGTTCCCGGACACCCTTTTTCCGTCTTTTCTTTCCGGCAACGGAAATAGCTCCCACCAGCGGCACATGAAGCGCCCGGATCACCGGAACCGCCATTCCTGCAAAGAGCGCTGCACACCCTAGAAGAATTCCTGCCGTCAAAAGTCCCGGCTTCATATAAAAAGAAACTTCCATTCCCATTCCATGATGCAAAAATTTTACGGCTCCCCAGCCGATGCCAAAGCCCGCCGCCACTCCAATGGGCATACTGTAGATGAGCAGATAGACTCCTTCCCATATCAGCATCCAAAACACCTGCCCATTGGTACAGCCGATAGATTTTAACAGGGCAATTTTTCTGGTCCGCTTTTTGATCTGTGTCAGGAAAATCTGGAGAACCGCACAGAAAGTCACTGAAAAAATCAGTATGACCACCAGAAATGTGACGGTGTTCTCACTTCCTGTCCCGCCCTCCGGATAAGCAAACAGATTTCTTCGAAGCGCCCGGCGGCTGTCCGCTTCCTTTTCATTTCCGGGTGCGTACGTCTTTTCCAGCTCTTCCGTCAGATGCTCGCCCAGCGAATCCGATTCCATAAATAAATCCCAAGGAAATATCATTTCTGACAGATCCATCAGTTTTGTGTTATGCAGCGCCTCCTCCATCTGGCTGCCGCCGGCCTCAGATAAGAATACATTTGGCATGGAATAGGTTCCCGCATCCCAGAAAGCAGAATAGGACTGGATTACCCCGACAATCCGGTATTCTCCCTCCACTTCAATATTCTGGTCAAAAAGCAATCCGTTTTCTTCGATATAACCGGGATCTTTCATCTGTTCCGGCGCTGCCATGCAGCAAAAACGGCTGTTCAGAGTCAGCGTAAGGTTCCCAATCTGTTCCCGCTCATAAAGCTTCCGCCAGAAGGTTCGCTGAGCCTCCTCATCTATCCCGCCTCCGGCGCTAACTCCGTTCATCTGCATTTTCCGGTAATCGTCAATATTTTCGGATACCAGCGGGTTCACAATAGAAAGCTTTACGGTTTCTCCTACAGGATTGGAAATTCCCAGACTGTCTGCGGCGCTGGCCTCCACCAGAATCTCATTCTCTGACTTTGGAAGCCTTCCATCTGTCAGTTTCAGATTACCCACATCCATGAACTCCTGCGTAATGGTGCCAATAGTTCCTGCCACCTGATCCACTCCGAGAACTCTTGTCTCTGCCATGCGGGACACCGACTGTTCACCGGAAAGCTGTTTCCGAATCTCAGGAGATGCCTCCATATACGCCCCATGCCAGTTTCCGTATAGCTGCTGGCGCTGACGTTTTTTTGTCTCCGACATACTGGTTTCCAGAAGGATAGCCGCCACGATAAACAGAAATGTAAATGCCAGAACGAGAACCAGCAGCAGGGTGGTCTTTTTTCTTCCCCGCATACCGTTTTTCGCAATTTTTCTTGTAACCAACCGAACCCCCTCCTTTTTCCCAGCTTTTCCGGGATACCCCACATTGATTTTGCCGGGATATTTTACTTCTCTTCCCCGATTCTGATCACGGCTTTCACAATATCTGCCTTATGATTAACACTGTAGTCCATAGCCTTCTGAGCCTCGTCCAGCGTGAAGATATCCGTAACAATTCCTTTCAGGTTCACCTTACCCGCTGCAACCGCTTCGATCGCCATGGGATAAATGTGACGGTAACGGAATACCGTCTTAAAGGTCAGTTCTTTGTCCAGTGCAAGGCTCATAGGCAGCGTCATCTCTCCGCTCTTGCTGTAGCCAACCAGAACGATCGTTGCACCTTTTTTCGTCATATGAATGGTCTGAACCGTGGTGATCTCTGTTCCTGCCGTCTCGATGGCAAGGTCACATCCCTTTCCTTCCGTGAGCTTTCTCACTTCTTCCACAGGATCTTTCTCTCTTCCGTTGATTACCCCGTCTGCTCCCAGCTCCAGCGCTTTCTGCAGACGTTTTTCCATAATATCCACCACGTATACTTTGGAAACACCCATAGCCTTTAGAGCCATCATCGTTACAAGGCCGATACATCCTGCCCCCATAACGACGGCTGTCTGTCCGGCTTTTGCAGACCCCTGCATCGCCGCATGGAAACCTACAGCCAGAGGTTCAATCAGCGCACCCTCCATGGTGCTGACATTTTCCGGAAGCCTAAAGCACAAATCTGCCTCATGAGCCACATATTCCTGAAATACCCCGTCTACCGGAGGAGTTGCGAAAAATACAACCTCCGGGCACAAATTATAACGGCCTGTTTTGCAGAATTCACAGTGTCCGCAGGTTTTTCCCGGCTCCAGAGCAACACGGTCCCCTACCTTCAGGTGTTTTACATTCTTTCCTACCTCCGTGACAACTCCTCCCGGTTCATGGCCGAGGACAAACGGCGGCTCTACCACATAATCGCCGATGGCCCCTGTTTCATAGTAGTGGAGATCACTTCCGCAGATACCCACATATTCCAGTTTTACTAAAACCTCATCATCCTTCGGCTTTGGAATTTCCCGCTCCTCAAATCCGATTTTTCCGATTCCCAGCATCACTGCTACTTTCATTTTTCCATCCATTTTTGATTTCCTCCCGTGTACATTTGCTGACTTTTTGAATTTCGATGCTCAAAAAGGTGAGCGTCCTGCTGCATTCCATGATAAATCCTTGGGGAAAATTCGTCAATGAATTTCCCCACAAACATTTAAAAAGAGACTTCACATTTAGCGAAGTCTCTCTGTAAAATATTCTTTCAGTTATTTTCTTTTTTCTTCTCAGGAAGCGCAACCTGTATACAACTGATAATATTTTCCCTGCCGTGCGATCAGTTCCTCATGGGTCCCCCGCTCAATGATCCGTCCCTGCTCAAGTACCATGATACAGTCACTGTTTTTGACAGTGGAAAGCCTGTGGGCAATGACAAAGGTGGTGCGGCCCTGCATCAGCTTATCCATACCATCCTGTACAATTTTCTCGGTACGGGTATCAATGGAACTGGTAGCCTCATCCAGAATCAGTACCGGAGGATCGGCTACTGCCGCCCGGGCGATGGACAAAAGCTGACGCTGTCCCTGACTCAGATTAGCTCCGTCCCCGGTCAGCACCGTCTGATAACCATCCGGGAGCTGACGGATAAACCCGTCGGCATTGGCAAGCTTCGCTGCTGCAATAACCTCCTCGTCGGTGGCGTCCAGACGGCCGAACCGGATATTTTCCATAACCGTATCGGTAAACAAATGCGTGTCCTGCAGTACGATTCCCAGAGAACGCCGCAGGTCATCTTTCTTGATTTTATTGATGTTGATACCGTCATAGCGGATTTTTCCGTCCTGAATATCATAAAAACGGTTGATCAGGTTGGTAATCGTGGTTTTTCCGGCTCCTGTGGAGCCAACAAAGGCGATCTTCTGTCCCGGCTGGGCATAGAGTTTTACGTTATGGAGTACGATTTTTTCATCAGTGTAGCCAAAATCCACATCGTTGAATACCACATCACCCTGCAGTTCCACATAATCCACGCTGCCGTCTGCCTGATGGGTATGTTTCCACGCCCACATTCCTGTTCGCTCGCTGCATTCCGTCAGTCTGCCGTTTTCTTTTTTTGTACGGACCAGCGTTACATATCCGTTATCGGTCTCCACCGTTTCATCCAAAAGATCAAAGACCCTCTTTGCTCCTGCCAGTGCCATAATGATGCTGTTAAACTGCATGCTCACCTGACTGATGGGCATATTGAAGCTCTTGTTAAAGGTGAGAAAACTTGCAAGGCCGCCCAGCGTAAAACCGCCAAAACCGGAAAGGGCCAGCGCGCCGCCTAAAATAGCGCAGACCACATAACTCATATTTCCTAACTGGGTATTGATAGGTCCCATCAGGTTTGCAAACTTATTTGCATGATAAGCGCTGTTAAAAAGCTGGTCATTCAGTTTTTTAAATTCCTCCACGCTTTTCTCTTCATGACAGAATACCTTTACTACCTTCTGTCCTTCCATCATTTCCTCAATATAACCGTTTACCTTACCAATGTCCTGCTGCTGTCCTACAAAGTATCTGCCGCTTAAACTTCCCACTTTTCCTGCCGCAAAGACCATTCCTCCCACCATAACCAGTGTGGCAATGGTCAGCGGAACACTGAGCATGATCATACTGATCAATACGGAAACAATCGTGATGGCGCTGGAGAAAATCTGAGGGATACTCTGGGAAATCATCTGCCGCAGGGTATCGATATCGTTGGTATACAGGGACATGATATCACCATGTACATGGGTATCAAAATATTTAATGGGCAGTTTTTCCATATGGGCAAACAGATCATCCCGCAGGCTGCGGAGCGTTCCCTGCGTTACGCTGACCATAATTTTATTATATGTCCATGTGCAGCAAACACCTGCCAGATAAAAGCCTCCTACCCTGATGATCGCCTGTAAAAGACCTGAAAAATCCGGGTTGGAGTCCCCCAGTACCGGCAGAATGTAATCATCGATCAGGGTCTGTAAAAACAGGGTCCCCTGCACGTTTGCAAGCACGCTGACGAAAATGAACACTGCCACCAGCCCGAAATGAATCCCGTATTTTTTCAGAACATACTGCATCAGCCGGGCAAATACCTTTTCCGGGTGATCTATCTTTGCGCCGCCTTTCATCATACGGCTGTTTCTCTGCTGTCTGTTTCCTGCCATTATGCCTCACCTCCGATTTTATCAAAGTCTCCGCCGCCTCCGGTCTGCGCCTCATAAACCTCCTGATAGATGGCATTGGAGGCAAGCAGTTCTTCGTGGGTGCCGATGGCATCCAGCCGTCCGCTGTCCAAAACCAGAATCCGGTCTGCGTGCTGAATACTGGAAATACGCTGTGCAATGATCAGTTTGGTGGTATCCGGAATTTCCGTTGCAAATGCGTTTCTGATTTTTGCATCCGTAGCGGTATCCACCGCACTGGTGCTGTCATCCAGAATCAGGATCTTCGGCTTTTTCAGCAGCGCTCTGGCAATACACAGCCTCTGCTTCTGACCACCGGAAACATTGCTGCCCCCCTGTTCAATCCGGGTTTCATATTTGTCCGGCATCTTTTCAATGAATTCATCGGCGCAGGCCAGTCGGCAGACCCGTCTGCACTCTTCCTCCGATGCCTTTGCATCACCCCAGCGGAGATTTTCCAGAATGGTTCCTGAAAACAGTACATTTTTCTGCAGGACCACGGAAACCTCCTGCCGAAGCGTCTCCATGTCATAGCTTCGCACATCCTTGCCGCCTACAAAGACGGTGCCTTCTTCCACATCATAAAGGCGGCTGATCAGGTTCACAAGGCTGGTCTTAGAACTTCCCGTTCCCCCCAGAATACCGATGGTTTCTCCCGGTTTTACCTCAAAATTAATCTGGTCCAGAATCGGCTTTTCACTGCCGGAATTATAACGGAAGGTGACATTTTCAAAACGGATGCTGCCGTCGGGCACATCAAAATCCGGATTTTCCGGGTTCTTCAAATCTGCTGTCTCATTCAGAACCTCGCTGATACGTCTGGCGCTGGTCATACTCATAGTCACCATAACAAAAATCATGGACAGCATCATCAGGCTCATCAGAATATTCATGCAGTAGGTCAGAAGGCTCATCAGTTCCCCTGTTGAGAGATTTCCTGCGACGATCATCTTTGCACCGATCCAACTGATCAGCAAAATACAGCTATAAACTGTAAGCTGCATCAGCGGCGCGTTATAGGTCAAAATCCCCTCCGCCTTCATAAACATCCGGTAAATGTTGCTGCTGGCCCTGTGGAATTTTTCTGTTTCATGTTCCTCACGCACATATGCTTTGACTACCCGCTGAGCCGTTATGTTTTCCTGAACGCTGGCGTTCATCTCATCGTATTTTGGGAATGCCTGATTGAAATACTTCATGGCTTTTTTCATGATGATAAACAGAATCCCTCCCAGAAAGATAACTGCTCCCAGATAGACGCTGGCAATTCTGGCATTGATAAAGAAAGCCATAGCCATGGCGCAGATCAGACTGGCCGGGGCTCTGGTACACATGCGCAGAATCATCTGATAGGCATTCTGCAGATTGGTAACGTCGGTAGTCATACGGGTTACCAGACCTGCCGTGGAAAATTTGTCGATATTGGAAAAGGAAAAGGTCTGGATATTTTCATACATGGACTGCCGCAGATTTCTGGCAAAACCTGCTGATGCCCGGGCGCCGTATTTTCCGCCCATCATACCTGCCCACAAACCGATAGCCGCCGCCGCAACCATGCAGCCGCCTACCTTCAGAATATGGTTCATATCCCCCGCTTCCACACCATCGTCAATGATGGAAGCCATCAGCAATGGAATGACCATCTCCATTGCAACCTCCAAAATCATACATAAAGGCGTGCGAATGGAATCCCATTTAAATTCCTTCACCTGTCTTAATAGTGTCTTGAGCATATTTAACCGCTCCTCCTTCTTTTATTTCTTTTGTGTACGTTCCGGCATACTTGCTGCCAGATCATTCTTCTTCCAGATTGTGAACGATTTTGGCAAGAACCTTGCAAAAAGCCTCCTTTTCAGCCGGACTGATCCCTGCCTCCACTTCCAGATTAAACCGGTCCAGCAGCCTGTGAATTTCCCGGTCATATCTCACTGCACGCTCTGTCAGACTTATCCTTTTCAGCCGGGCATCTGACTTTACTGCCTCTCTCTCAATGTAGCCCTTCTGCTCCAGATTCTGCAGCATGACGGTAGCTGTGGAACGCCGAATCTGGAAAGTCTTTTCAATATCCCTTTGAAAAACGTCCCTCTGCTGGCTTTCCTGCTGGATATAACCTAAAATCGGTCCCTGCATCCCGGAAAAATCTGAAAGCCCGGCTTCCGCAAAACGCTGATCCAGTCTCCGCCGGATCATATTGTTGATCTGTTTTATCATAAATCCGAGCGCCTGATTTTCCTGTTTATCTGCCGTCTCCATCTGAACTGTCACTCTCCTCTCTGTCATCCTGCCTGCTTTCTCATTTTGTTCCCGCAGGCAACGAGCCAAGAGGATATGCTTGCATATCCATTTGGCGACTGCTGCGAGGGTCAAATGCCCCGTTGCTTGCAGCGGGGTTTTGACTCAGGCATAAATAATGTTAGTATCCTAACTTATTTGTTAGAATACTAACATTATAAATACGTTTTTTATAAAATGCAAGCATTTTTTTACTATAAACGGCAATTTTTTCCGGATTATATTTTATGCGAATTTTCCGTTGACGTATCCGAAATTGCGCTGTATATTTTATGTAAGATTGATAATTATTCAGCCTTTTAGACTTCATAGTTACAAATGCAGGAGGAAATTTCTATGGAGAAATACATAAAAATCCACCCGGACGATAAGGTTGCCGTAGCGCTTTGCCCTTTAAAAGCAGGAACTTTAGTCTCTATTGACCATAAGGATATCACCCTTTCAGAAGATATTCCTCAGGGACATAAATTTGCGCTTGAGGATCTGGCCCAAAATGAGGCCGTCATAAAGTACGGATATCCCATCGGTCTTACAAAAGAGCCTGTCAAAGCAGGAAGCTGGATTCACGTACATAATATGCAAACCGGGTTAGGCGGCCTTCTTACTTATACTTATAATAAAGAAAATACTCTGCTGCCTCCTACAAAAGAACGGTTTTTTCTGGGATATCGAAGGGAAAACAACAAAGTCGGTGTCCGGAATGAACTCTGGATCATCCCCACCGTAGGCTGTGTAAATAACGTGGCTGCAGCTATTGAAAGGAAGGCCCAGTCTCTGGTCAGCGGCAGCATTGAAGCGGTTGCAGCCTTTCCCCATCCCTACGGATGCTCTCAGATGGGGGAAGATCAGGACAATACAAGACGGATCCTTGCCGATTTAGTCAACCATCCCAATGCCGGAGGCGTACTGGTTCTCGGTCTCGGATGTGAGAACAGCAATATTGAGGAATTGAAAAAATATATCGGACCTTACAATGAAAACCGGGTAAAATTTCTCGTTTGTCAGGAATCCGACGACGAGATTGCAGATTCTCTTGAGCTGATGAATGAGCTGGCGGACTATGCCCGATGTGCAAAAAGAGAGCCTGTCCCTTGCAGTGAACTGATTATCGGTATGAAATGCGGCGGCTCCGACGGTCTTTCCGGTATCACAGCCAATCCCGCGGTAGGCGCTTTTTCCGATTTGCTGATTTCCAAAGGCGGTACTACGATTCTTACAGAGGTTCCTGAAATGTTCGGCGCTGAAACCCTGCTTATGAACCGCTGTAAAAATGAAGAAGTCTTTGAAAAAACTGTTTCACTGATTAACAACTTTAAAAATTACTTCACCAGCCACCATCAGACCATTTACGAAAATCCCTCCCCGGGAAATAAAAAGGGGGGAATCTCTACACTGGAAGATAAATCCCTTGGCTGTACCCAGAAATCAGGAAGCGCTCCTGTCTGCGGCGTTCTCGCTTACGGAGAGCCTGTGCAGGAAAAGGGCCTGAACCTTTTAAGCGCTCCCGGAAATGATCTTGTGGCTTCCACAGCCCTTGCAGCTTCCGGCGCCCACATTGTACTGTTTACAACCGGACGGGGGACTCCTTTTGCTTCTCCTGTTCCTACTGTTAAAATTTCCAGCAACTCTGCCCTTTCCCGGCGCAAAGGAAACTGGATCGATTTTAACTGCGGCATCCTGACAGAAGGTACTGATCTTGACACATTAAGCCGGCAGCTTTTTGACTATGTGATTGCGGTTGCTTCCGGAGAACAGGTGAAAGCCGAAAAGGCGGGATTTCACGATATGGCTATCTTTAAACAAGGAGTTACACTATAATGAAAAGATTAAATTATGAAACACTCAGAGACCTGAATTATCAGGGATATCTGTTAAAAAATGCTCCTGAACGCATCCTTCAATTTGGTGAAGGAAATTTCTTACGGGCCTTTGTGGATTATTTTGTTGATGTGATGAATGAAAAAGCGGATTTTGACAGCAAAGTGGTTCTTGTACAGCCAAGAGCAGCAAGACCGGGACATACTGCTGCTGACAGGATCAATGAACAGGAGGGTCTTTACACCCTGTACTCCCGCGGCTTTGAAAAGGGACGGAGGGTAAACGGCAAACGGGTTCTCTCCTGTGTAAGCAGGTGCCTAAACGCCTGCAGCGATTATGAAGAGGTTATGGCCTGCGCCCAAAACCCTCATCTTCGCTTCATCACCAGCAACACAACAGAAGCCGGCATTGTCTATGATCCCTCCTGCCAGTTTACCGATACCCCCGCTGCCAGTTATCCGGGCAAATTAACGCAGTTTCTATACCGCCGTTTCCAAATATTCGGTCAGGAAGCGGGGAAAGGCTTTGTCCTCCTCCCCTGCGAACTGATTGAAGAAAATGGAAAAGCGCTGAAAAATTGTGTGCTCCAATATGCCGCCCAGTGGAATCTGGGCGAAGAATTTGTCCGCTGGTTAGAAACGGAAAATCTTTTCTGTTCCACGCTGGTAGACCGCATTGTAACCGGTTTTCCCAAAGAAGAAGCGGAGGTTCTTCACAGAGAAAACGGCTATGAGGACCGTATCATAGATACCGGGGAGGTCTTTGCTTTCTGGGTAATTGAGGGACCGGAGACTCTGAAGGCGGAACTTCCCTTTGAAAAAGCAGGTCTTCCCGTTCTGATCACCGACGACCACAAGCCCTACAAGCAGAGAAAGGTACGCATCTTAAACGGCGCACATACTTCTATGGTATTGGGGGCTTACCTTGCCGGACAGAACCTTGTACGGGATTGTATGGAAGATCCGACTATTTTAAAGTTCATGAATAAAGCCCTTTATGAGGAAATTATACCCACCCTTTCCCTGCCTGAAGAAAATTGCAGAGACTTTGCAGCAGCAGTCACAGAACGTTTCAAAAATCCCTTTATTGACCACGCACTGCTTTCCATCTCTTTAAATTCTACTTCTAAATGGAAAGCCCGGGTTTTGCCGTCTCTGGAAGCGTATGTCAATAAGTTCCACCATCTCCCTCTCTGTCTTACCGCATCCTTTGCATTTTACCTCGCATTCTACCGGGGAACACAGTTGACAGAAGCGGGGCTTTCTTCAAAACGGCCGGACGGCAGCTCTTATACGGTTTCCGATGACCGCCGGATATTGAAATTTTATTATGAGCACAAAGACGATTCCGCCGGGGAGCTTGTACATGCTGTCTGCACCAATACCGGGTTCTGGGACAGAGATCTGACAGAAATTCCGGAATTTGAAAAGACGGTAACCGAAATGCTGGAGCATATTTCATCTGAAGGAATTTATGCACAGATGATGCGCTGTCTATAAAAAAGAAACTTCCCGCCTGCAAGGGTGGGAAGTTTCTTTTTTGCAGCAGATATCCTCTTTTTCAAATACATAAAAAATTTTTCCTATTCCTCATCTGAACATTACAATTGGATCTTTCCGCTGTTCTTTCCATTTGACTTTACTTCATAAAGAGCTCCGTCCGCTCTTTTCAGCGCGATTTCCAAGGACTCATTTTCATAAACCGGTGTGGCACCCATAGACATTCCGATCCAGCATCGCTCGTCTTTTCCCGCTTCTTCTATATTTTTCAGAATACGCTGCATAAACTCCCCTGCCGCTGTTTCATCTTTTAATTCTCTGCAATATAAGACAAATTCATCCCCGCCCATCCGGCACACAACGTCCTTTGAACGAACCGTCGAAGATAAAACTGCTGCAATCTTCTGTAAAATATGATTTCCTATGACATGTCCATAGGTGTCATTGATGTGCTTAAAATTATCTAAATCAATAATAAAAATCCATGCGTTTTCATTCTTCTGTTTTACAAAGAAATTTTCTAAAGCGCGATAGTTTATCAAGCCAGTCAAACCATCTTTGTTGGCAATTTGTTCTAACTCTTTTAGTTCTACCTGTTTTTCCTGAATTTGTTCTGTTAAAGTTTTCGGATAATATTCTCCCTCTAATTGTTCCATATTCGGCATAGACTGATGAACATGTACAACCTTCCAGCCATCCTCTCTTTTTTTATAAATGATTGAAAACCGGCTGTCCATATTGATATGAATATTCTGTTCTTCATTTTCCGCCCAAATGTAAAGGCTTCCATAAACCAGATATGCATCATCACTTATTTTTTTCTGCTCACAACAAAAATCTTTGAATTGAAATTTGATATTTTTTCGGTCTTCTACTTCTTTTGAAAAGTTATTTTCAAATTCATGCAGATTCGTATAGAATTCGTGTTTTCCGGTACCGATTATCACACATTCCGGATCAAAGGCATTGATTTCCATAGTCGGTTTCCAGAAATAATCTTTCCATAATTTTTCTGTGGCTTTTATAAAATCTATTTTAATCACCTCTTTCTTCTTCACCTATGATTACAATAGTATTTTAACACAGAAAAATGAAATTTGCACCTTATGATTTCAAAAAGCAAATATCTGCACTATCTGGCTGCTGTAATCCTCTCTGCTATTTTTATACATTTCCAATATAATTTTACAATACCTACATTGATGCTAAACACAATAACCAGTTACACCAGTATCATCAGGGCGTTGGAAATAAAAATTCTTTTCTTTGCAATCTGCCTTTTCATTTATAACCTCACATTCTGCAGTTCCTATTGTCATTATATCGGAGTCTCACATATTTCTTAAATTTTTTCTAAACAAATAACTCCAAAACCTCATACCCGCTGAACAATCAGTGGGCACAAGGCTTTGGAGCCATAAAAATTCTCATTCAGTTTTTTGCAAACTTTGCTTATTTATTCATCTGCTTTGCGAAGTTTGTCTTATTTACCGATTTGAAATGCGAATTTCTAAATATCATTTTCTCGGAAACACGCTATTTCACTGGTTTTTTCACACTTTGTGAATTTTCATACGAGTTAATTAAAACCATTCTCTATTAATTTTTACTCAATTTTGTTGAGTACAACTCACCCTTATAAAATGCCCAGTAATTTGTCGTACTCAAACGTTTCTGTATTGTTTGTGTTCTGTAAGAAGTCTCCCACACGATCAGCTTCTTTTGTTTTTATATCATCTAAAACATGTGTATAGGACACTGTAGTATTATAATTCGCATGTCCCATAATTTCCTGTACAGTTCTCGGTGTCATTCCTTTCTCAAAACATCTTGTCGCAAACGTATGACGCAACGCATGAGGATGAACTCTTTCAAATATTTTAGGGATTCCACCAGTATATAATGCTTCTGTTCGGAACATATCATTTATTTGACTTGTTATATTCCTCATATCACTTTCTATACTGTATCTTCCAATTGGAGAGCCCATTGATGTAAGAAACACAAGATTTCCTAACTCTTCCGGCTGTCTCCAACGTTCACCCATATCTGTACGCTTTCGTTTGACTTTTTCAAATTGCCTTTCCAGAATAACTTTTGTTTCACCAAAGAACGGAACTTTTCTTACAGAGTTTTCTGTTTTAGGCGATGTCAGGCGCATTATTTTCTTACCATCTTCATACTGATAAGACAATGTTCTTTTTACATAAATAAACCTATTGGTAAAATCTATGTCTTCCCATTGCAATCCACCAACTTCACCTATCCGCATGCCAGTAAGCAGCATAAACTTGTACATTTCCTCGTACCAGCTTTTGTTTCGCTCAAGATAAGTAAGAAAAATATTCTGTTCCTCAACAGATAACACTCTTCTTTCAACCTTTTCGCACTTTGGTACAATAACACCTATTGTCGGATTTATTACCATTAGACCATTTGCTATCGCAGCTTCCACACAACTCTGAAAAATTCCGGTAGCCTCCCTAACAGATTTGGAACTTCTTCCATTTTCTAACATATCTGCTATCGCCGTCTGTACATGGAGCTGTCTAATATCCGCTAATGCTTTAGTTCCAAGTCGAACGCCATAATAATTTACAAATTTTCTTTTATAAGACGCTGAACCACCATTTTTCAATGTTGGAGCTTTATACTTGCTGTACCATTCTTCAAACCACTCAGTCAGAGTAATGCTTTTTCCATCCATTCCCGGCATTAATGTACTTCTTTTCGCTTCATCAATGGCCACAGCCAGCTTTTGTTTCAAATCTTTCAGCTTCCAATCATATAATACAATAGAATGTCCTTCTACCTGTGCCCTTCCCATATATCTGCCATCTGGTCTTTGGGATAAGCCTTTGCCTAGTTCTTTTCCTTTAAGATTCTTACCCATAATTCTAATCCTTTCACAATTGTTCATATCACAATCCTGAAAAGCTCAAATTATCAGCAATTTCCAAAATCACCTGGAGAAGTGATGCTGCTTTTATTTCTTCAAATCAGAATATTTTCCCTTACGAAATTGTACATCACCATAAAAATCACTCATGCCTGAATTTTTTTCAAAAGTCTCCAAGCTCATAATTACCATATCACCATATCCATTTTTAGTAATAAATATCGGTTCATCTGTGCTATGACACATTTCAGATAATGTATTTGTATCTCGCAATTCTCTGATAGGAATTATCTTCGGCATCTTCTCATCTCCCTTCTGTCTCATTGTAGCATAATTATGTTCCAATTTCAAGTGTGATTTTAGATCTTGCATCTTTGAATTGTGACGAACAAAGTAATTCCAAATCCCTACATAGTTAATTGAAACTTTGCATTTTTCTTTAACTCTTCGTCAAACAATTCTCTATGTACAAAAACTCTGCGTCCAATACGAACAACAAACTTACAGCATGGATTAGAAATTATCTCTCTTGCTTTGGTTTTTCCTATTCCTACATAACTACAGAACTCGTCAATCGACAACAACGTTTTATCAATTTCCATTTCACAGCCCCCTTCCTTAATATTTTGTCGGGATGTCTGCTAATAAAAAAACACTTCCTATTGTAATACATAAATGTTATAGGTGCAAATGTCCTTTTATCAGCAGACATCAAAATAAATCCCACAGGTAGCCATCAGGTCATGGCTCACATTGGTATTGCACCATCTTCTTCAGACCGGACTATTACCGGAAGTATCATTATCAAAAGTAGCATCATCGCCGCAGAGTTCCCATCCTCTGCCCGTAATCAAATATTTCTCGCTCGTACCTTTACTTCAATACCATTATCAGTATTTCTTCGTTTACAATCCCCGCCAGCTTCCCGACAAATTGTCGGGAAGTGACGGAAACAGGTAGTCCTGACGTATTCATTACATGGCTCAACTGCTCCATACGTCCTGCAGGATCAACTATATTCAATTTTCAAGGTGCGTTGTGTCCGGTCATTCAGCTTTTGAAAGGGAAAAAGCCTTATTCCGGATACCCTATAATCAACTTAGAAAAGTTTTCTCTTCTACTGTCGATTTCCAACTTTACCTGTCTCATAGGGCACAGTCTTAAAAGCCAGAATTTTTGTAATCAGCTTTGTTTCCAAACGCCGACGCAGTGTTTCATCTACACAATAATGTGCCTGTCCAAATTCATCGAACATGATTCTGGTAGACAGGCTGGCTATGTACCCTTCGTAATGTTTCAACACGGTATTGATTGCTTCCACATCACCTTCTGATGCTGCCTTAATAATATGGAAAGGCAGCAATTCAGATTTCTTCATCTGTGTATCATTCTTTCTCATCTGTACTTACCTCCATAATATTTTTCAGTAATTCGAGTGAGCGTTTGCGATGCTCATGGATGGTACTGCGGACAAGATTCATTTCTCTTGCGATTTCTGCATCACTCATATTCAGAAAATAAGACAGCAAAATAACATTCCGCTTCTTTTCTGTTAATGTCTGTAATGCCTCCGCTATCAATGCATCTTTGACTTCAATGTCATAGCCAAGAACCTGAAAACGATATGGTTCAAGATTATATTCATCCATCGTAAAAAGTTTGCTCAACTCCTTTTCCGGCAGTTCCGACAACAGCACTTCGTGCTTTTGCCGATAGGCCATATGTCTTTGATAATCAATGACTTCGCCCTTCAATGCCAATTTGCATATCCGGTCAAACTGATGTCTGACCGTCCATTCATCCCATGAAGAAGATTGCTCCATTAGAGTTCACCCCCTTCCCGTCCAACTGGTTATGAGCGAAATTCTTATTTCCCTTTCGCTCCATATCCCGATTGGTTGATACCCGGTGTCGGGGGCTTTCCGAATTTTTTTTCGGAATATATAAAAAACGCCCAGATAGGCAGATGAGATCTCTGCCCATTGGACGTTATTTATATCAAATCTTCTGTTTTTACTTTCTGTTACGACAGTATATAGTTCACTTTTCAGAGTAGAAAAATTCACAGCAACAAAATTGCTGCTTATTTCCACCCCTTGGTATGCAGGAACTTATTTCTACATTCTATAAAATAAAAAAATCCTTTGAATTGTCTGGACTTCATGAATCTCCTAAACGCATCAAAGGACAAAAAGATATGCCAAAAACCTCTGAACAATGCGTTTTTTATATGCACTGTCCAAAGTCCTGTTATTTTTCCCAAAAGGGAACTATACCCTTTATATTTTGTGAACTATTACTTCATTTTCTTTATTCTTTGTGAACTATACACTATGTATGGAGGTGTAAGTCATGGCAAAGAAAAAGTAAATCGACAGAGAATTGGGATTGTTTTTTAAGAAGGCTCGAACCGACCAGAAACTTACTTATGAAGAGGCTGCGGAAATATCCGGTATTTCCAGCAGATATTTAAAGCCAATAGAAAACAGCGGAAATGTACCCAGCTTTGAAAAGATCAAACAACTTGTTTGTGCATTGAATGTTTCACCTGTTCCTTTATTTTATAAAGATAATCATACGGAGAATCTGGACTATCAACGGCTGCAATTATATCTGTCTAAATGTTCCGATGACCAGATCACTACCATTCTGGCCATCGTTGAAGCCTATCTTCGTACAAATAAAAATCCCACGTAAGATAATAACAGGAATACCTGTATTTAATCTGTAGTTTTTCTGGATTTTTCTGAAGGTGGTATGTAAAAGCTCATACCACCTCACATCTTATTCTTTTAACTTTTCAATCAGTTTTTTCATGTTACTGCTTTTTCTAATAAGCCCCAAGCCACCGAGTAGCTCTATTCCATCCATAATTCCCTGATAATAAGAGCGCTGCTCTTCTTTGAAATGAGTCTGTTCTAATACCTCAAGATATTCTTTCAAAATAACTTTGTCAGTGTCCGCCATTTTTTCTAAACGCTGCGTAAGTTTTTTCTGCAATTTTTTTAACTCTGCATCAGACTCTTTCATATCCTCAGGCACAACTGCATACTTCCGCTCCTCTGAATCACAACGCATTTCCTCCAGAAAATTTGCTACTGCTTCATAAAATTCATTCATTTTGTTTCCACCTTTCCTGATAAAAGTATTTCATATTACAGGCTATATTATTAATTTTTCTTAACTACCAAACAAGAAAGTTTTCAATAACTTCATCTTTAGAAGTATGTTATCAGGATTTCTCCTTAAAATCAATATATGACAACTTCATCTTTAGAAAGTTTTAAGTGAGGAATCAAATGAAAATTTATTGGGATAAAGAAACAAATTCCAAAAATCGAATAGGGAAACGTGTGAAAGAACTGAGAACAGCAAAGAAACTTTCTCAAAAAGCACTTGCTGAACAGCTTCAGCTCGCCGGTTATGAATTTAATGATTTGACAGTGTTAAGAATTGAGCAGGGGACCCGCTTTGTATCAGATTACGAAGTGGTGGCTCTGGCAGAATATTTTCAGGTATCCTGTGAGTATCTGCTGGGTGTAACAGACGAAAAATAAGCAATCCTCAATGTCCAATTACACATAGAAAATTGCTTATTTTTTTATAGAAAAAAACGGACAGATGATATACACCTGCCCGCCCCGCTAATAGGATATTTGGATTAAGGCACCACCCTTGCCTCCCTACGGCTTTAATAGTATATGCAAAAATTCTGATTAAAATTCTGCAATCTGATTGTACATTTCTTCCCACTTTTCAGGAAGTATCCCCAGCAAATTGATATCCAAAGATGTTTTTTTGATTAATCTCTGTATATCCTTTTTCAAGTTTTCTTTATCTTCTGCTGGAATAAGTTTTTTGAGAGCATATAACCTGGAATACAAATCATTATCTGCAGGCAGAATTTGTGGATTGTCTAATGGATCAAGCAATGCAACAGAAGAACTCATACCAACTACCATAGAATTATGAGCGCAGTAATTTCGTAAATTTCGCACGGCATCTAACCATGTATCTACAAGTTCTGTTTCTCTTTTTGCATAATTTTCCTTTTGAAACGAATATACCAATACCGCTTTTCGTAAATCGCCCCGAAGATAATTATACATCATTGTCACAGTTCCAAAATCAAAATAGCTAAAAGCCACCCATACTGGCAATTTATTGCTTTGTCGGTTTCCACCTTTTCTATACTCTTTTAATTCTGGATATTTTCGTACATCCTTCCGAAGCTTTTCCTCTTTTTCTGTAACGTCTTTAAAGAAAGTATTATGAAAAAACGAAATATTATGTTTTCGCTTTTTTGCATCCTTTTCACCTTGGGATGGTGTATAAAACTGTTTATCCAGATAGAATGTACCATCTTGAGTTTGAATAGCACACGCATTTGACACTGCGCTTTTAAAACGTACCTCTGCTCTATTACAATAATATGTTAAGATCCTGCGCAGCTCCACATCAAACCGATATAAAGAAAATAAAGCATGCTGCTTTGATTTGCTTCCTAGCACTCCCACCTGCGACAGAAGAAATTTCCCATATCTGCTGGCACGAAAATATCCTGCATAATTCAAAAAATCTCGCATTTTCTTCCGCTGCCTGAACAGTACATATTTTTTCATCATCAACACCTGTTCTTCAAGTGTGATTGGTTGCTCTATAACTGCCATTGTTTCACTCCTTTATGGTAAAAAAAAAGAATGGATATACCATTCTTAATCCCGCTAATGGGATATTTGGATTAGGGCACTACCCTTGCCTCCCAACGGCCTACAATAAAGATACCATCACAAACAGAAAAAGTCAATATATTTCCAATAATGTATCACCCAAAATTTATTATGTGTTCCAACATGATTGCCTAAGCAATCGGAACACGTACACCCTGCTTCGCAGGCTGCACATCAAAAGAAGCAAGCACTGCCGTTGTCATGACAAACGGTTCATTTTCCACTACTGTTCCTCCGGACAATGTAGGAAAATGACACAGGGAAGTATCCCTGACCCTCTTATTTTTTTATCTTGCTCTTGACCTTCTTTTTTCATTTTGCTACAATAAGCAGTGGACAGGTATGTCCAAACAACCAAATAAAAATGATACGCACTGTTGTAAGCCGAACAAGTTACAGCAGTTTTTTTGTACCCTTTTTTAGAGAATCGCAAACAATCATAAGAAATGAGGAATGTAAAATGACAGAACGTACACGGAAACACCCCGTACAATTTTACCTGAGTGATGATGAACAATACATCCTGGATGAAAAGTTCCGGCTCTCCAAAATGAAAAGTAAATCTGCTTTTCTCCGGAAGTTGGTGCTATATGGATTTGTCTACGATGTGGACTACTCCCACATCCGTGAAATGAATGCCCTTTTGGGAAATATCAGTGGTAATCTCAATCAGATCACCAAGCGGGTAAACACAACAAATACCATTTACAAAAAAGATATGGAAGATATAAAGGAGCTGATGAATCAAATATGGCAGTCACAAAAATACATGGTATCAAAACAACCGTTGATAAAGCAATAGAATACATCTGCAATCCGGATAAGACTGATGAAAAAATATATATTTCATCCTTTGCCTGCGCTCCTGAAACTGCCTCTCTTGATTTCAAATATACGTTAGATCATGCCACAGAACAAAATTTCAAGCAGCACAAAACTTCAAAAGCTGAAATTGCAGAGTTGGAACTTATTCGTCAGAACATGGAAAAATATCTGGATATAACATCACCGGAAGTACCAAAAGCTCTCTATCCCACACCCCCGGAAATTTAAAAGGAGGCAGCGAAATCACTCGCTGCCTCCCCTTCCATTAAACTTATAGCCCACTCCCCATACCGTTTGAATATAAACCGGATTACTCGGATCATCTTCTATTTTATTCCGAATATGACTGATATGACTCATCACAATATTGTAATCCCCCAAATAAGGTTCTTTCCAAACCGTGTCGTAAATCTGTTCCTTACTAAACACTCTGCCTGGATTTTGAGCGAGTAGTCGAATAATTGCGAACTCTGTGTAGGTTAATCTAATCTTTCGACCAGACTTTATTATCTCTCTCCGATCCAAATCAATAATCAGGTTATCGTGCTGTATTTCTGACTGTAGACGTACTTCTTGAAATGCGAAAGTTTCTCTGCCTGCATCTAACACAGAAATAACTGTATCTATTAGTTTTTCTTCATCTTTATCAAAAGATATCAGCAGTATTTTACCGATATTATCCACCTCTTTTACTCCTAGTTTCACCCAACAGATAACTTCGCTTCAACACACGAAAACTCTGAAAGTTTTTAAATAATTTTGGTATTTGGGGCTCAATCAGGTTTTACATTCCCATGACTTCATATTTCTTTAAAAATTCTAAGTTTTCATTTCCATTTGTTCTAACATTAAGCTGTAATGGTTTGGTCAAGTCTAAACTAAATATTCCCATAATTGATTTGGCATCAATTACATATCTTCCAGAAATCAAATCAAAATCTCCATCTACTTTGCTGATATCATTTACAAAATTTTTTACCTTATCAATAGAACTTAATTCTACATATATAGTTTTCATTGTTTTTCTCCTCTCTTCTAATTAAAACCCACAAACTTCTGGGCCAGCTTATACGCCATTTCTGAAATCTTTCTTCCGCTTTTTCCTGGCAAATTCATACTTCGTCCTAATACGCTCCATTTCATCCAATAATATGTTGGCTTATCATTTTCTTTTAAATAATTCCATAATGCATACTTTTTTTGAAGATTTTCTGTTGATCCAGAACGTATCAGCATTATAGATGAAATAACCATGATAATCTCAAGATAATTACGCATATAGTGCCTCAACTTGCCATTTGTGATATCCTGCCTGTCGGACAAATTATAATCATCAATCATAAGGTAATTAACTTTTAACTGTTGGTCAATTCTTCGTATCATAACACTTTCATTCACTGACTGATCACTTCTGCCAATATAATATCTGTAAAAATCAACATCCAAATAATACATTGTTCTCACATATGGGAGCGGATGATAAACAAAAATATTATCCACATAAAATGTATGTTCAGGAAGCTGCAAATGACATTCTCTCAATAATTTTGTTCGATAAATTACTGAATGCATTAAAATATACTGGCCTTTTCTCAGAAATCGCACATCATCCCATGTAAAAATTCTATTTTGTGGAAATGCGCTACGGTACCTCATCACTTTTTTATGCTTAATACCGTCTTTTTCATAAACAAAATTACTAATCAGCATATCAATCAGTTGTTGTTTTCCCACTAAATCCTTTATTGTTTCCAATATTTCTTTATAGGCAGAAATCGATACCCAGTCATCACTGTCCACTACTTTAAAAAATATACCCGAAGCATTTCTAAGTCCCGCATTTACAGCTTCACCATGTCCACCATTTTCCTGATGTACGGTTTTGACAATACTGGGATAATTTTTTGCATATTTGTCTGCAATAGCTGCAGTTCGATCAGTTGAACCATCATCTACAATGATAATCTCAACTTCATCTCCCCCTGCCAATAAAGAATGAATACATTTTTCCATATATGCCTCTGAATTGTAGCACGGTACTGCAATTGACAATAATTTCATTTAATCACCTGCCTGTTCTTTTCCCTGTGATTCCCCTTCTGGAAAGATAATTTTAAATACAAAGAAAAAGATTACCATTGATACTCCTCCGGTGATAAATGTAACCAGAAGATTATATATTGCCGGAGGTACATATGCGGATGCAATTGGCATCCATAAATTATTAAAGCCATTGCAGATTAAGGAAATAACAATCCACGCAACAAAATACCACATGGCCTGATATACTGGATTGCCCTTACTTTTAAACGTGATATTTCTCTGAAGCGGAAAGTTAATGCACTGTGCCAAAAATGAACCAACTTCATAACTTATAAAATATCCAAGTCCGCCACCAATCAGAACAGCTCCACTGGCATCATACAGCACATTATATCCCAGAAGGCTCCATGTAAAATCAACTCCCAGAATATGCATTTCTTTCTGTGGCCACATGAACTCTGTACCAGCAAGGCCGACTCCCAATATTCCCGGCATAAATGTAAATACCAGGTATTGGAATACCGTCACTCCCATACTAAACACAAAGAAATAAAATATCTGATATACCCATTTGGACAGCTTCGGATATTTTTCTTCAAAAGTTTCCCAATGATTTTTCCACCATTGTACTTTGCTCTTCATATTATTTTACCTCGTTTCTTTTTGATAATTTTTTACTATATCTCTTATTTGCCCATGCATTTACAAAAAAACCACCTATAGTTTTTTTCATTCCTTTGAAAAAGTGACCATTAACAACTTCTACTATCCCATCTACCATATCCATACTGACTGCACCTGCTGTCATCTTTGCCAATGCTCGGAAGGGCATGTTATAGATGAAGAGAATATTCAAATCTGGTTTTCCTTTTTCCTCACTTTTTTTCTTTATACTTGTCAAACGGTTATAAATAAATCTGGCAAGTCCGCTTTTCGCATAATACATCTGACAAATTGCATCATTGGCAGTCAGTTTACCGCTCCAATTGCCATCAGGAATCGGCTCTCCAAGAAGTGTCTCAAATTCCTGATCAGATATCTGCTGCACAATTCCTGTATAATAATAAGGAAGTTCTGCCGGATTGTAAGGAAACATAGTTGTCGTTCCTTCCACTTCTATTTCCCCCTCCAGCCGGATATCACTAACACTTGCTCCAACCATAATTTTATAAGTTCCCATCTCAACTTCCCACTGCTCTGTTTTTACATTCCAGTATCGGAAAGTCTTATCATCAAACGGGATACTGACTTCTCTGCTTTCTCCTGCTTTTAAAAATACTTTTGAAAATCCTTTCAGCTCCTTTGCCGGACGAAATACAATCGCATTAGGAAGTCCTACATACATCTGTACGACTTCTGCTCCATCCCGATTTCCCGTATTCCTTATCAATACTCTAATCCCATTTGAATCAATTTTTAAATCGGAATATGTAAATTCTGTATAAGACAATCCAAAACCAAATGGATACTGCACCCGTATTCTACTGGTGTCATAATACCGATAACCTACAAAAATGCTTTCCCTATACTCTGAATTTCGCTCTGTACTTGGAAAATGTCGAAAAGCAGGTGTATCCTCATAATGCAGCGGAAAACTTTCTGCAAGTCTTCCTGATGGATTGACCTTACCTGTCAGAATATCCAACATAGCACTGGCTCCCGCCTGCCCGGATAAGTACCCATGGAGGATTGCTTTACAACAGGTCTGCCATGGCATCTCCACTGCTGCACCTGCACTTATGATACCTATAATATTTTCATTCACCTGTAAAACAGACTGCAGTACCTCAATCTGGTTCTGTGGAATTCGCATATGAACTCTGTCCAATCCTTCTGATTCACTGAGTTCGTCTAATCCAAAACAGTAAAGTATCACGTCTGCTTTAGCTGCAAGATCTAATGCTTCTTTCTTTAAAGCTTCATCTGCCTCTCCTGTTCTTTGATATCCCCCTGCTATCCCTACAATCTGCAGATCATAATTTGCGACTGCTTTTTCAATAGTTTCCACCAATGTAGGATTTACCACTGAAGAACCAGCCCCCTGATATCGTGGATTTATTGCAAAATCACCAATGACTGCCACTTTACTTTTCGGCTTTAACGGCAAAATATTGTCTGCATTTTTCAACAAAACAGCACTTTCTGCTACGGCTTTTCTTGCCAAATCATGATGCTTTTCTTTGCTGAATTTATCCTTTTTCGTTTTTCTATTTTCCTGTAATACAAGAACTGCATCGAGCAAATCATCCACACAGGCATCCAGTTCTTCCATTGTCAGAGTTCCTTCTGATACAGCCGCTACAATCTGCCTTGCACTATCCAGTCCCGGAGCAGGCATTTCCAGATTTGATTTTGCTTTTACACCTTTTACATGGTCATTTGAACCACCCCAGTCGGTTATCACAATTCCATCAAATCCCCACTCTTTTCTGAGAATTTCCTGAAGCAGATGCTGGCTCTCATTGGCATATATACCATTTATCTGATTATAACTGGACATAATTGCCTTTGCCTTCCCTTCTTTTACGGCAATCTCAAACCCAGTGAGATAAATTTCCCGAAAAGTTCTCTCATCCAGCACTGCATTCATCGCCATTCTGCGAAGTTCCTGGCTGTTTACAGCAAAATGTTTTGGGCAGGCATAAACTCCCTGACTCTGAATCCCCTGAATATAGGAGGCAGCCATTTTTCCTGCCAGGTATGGATCCTCAGAAAAATATTCAAAATTCCTGCCGCAAAGGGGGCTTCGCTTAATATTCAAGCCTGGGCCTAACAAAATCTGTACATCCAATACAGATGCCTCTTCTCCCAGAGCTTCTCCGATTTCTTTTCCTAATGCTTCATCCCAGCTATTGGCAATCGTTGCCGCTGTAGGAAAACAAGTTGCCGGAAGGGATTCATTTAATCCCAGATGATCCCCTGCTCCTGCCTGCTTACGAATGCCATGAGGTCCATCAGAACAAAAAATTGATGGGATTCCAAGACGTGGGATATCGCGAGTGTCCCACTCACCTTTTCCACTTAAAAATGCAGCTTTTTCTTCTATCGTCATTTTATTAATGATATGCTGATGTTTCATTTTGTTCTCCTCATTTAGATTATAAAAGGGCTTCTCCTGTTACCGAGAAGCCCCAATTCTATTAATTATTTTTTTCTTCCATCGGAACTACTTCGATTGTAACTCTTTTTTTCTTTTTAAAGTAACGAGTCAAAACAAGTGCCATAATTCCAAATGAAACAACCGCAACAGCAGAATCAATGCCGATAAACAGCTTTGTCATATTTGGCATTTTGCCTGCATTCGGGTCTGGAATTGTATAATTTCCGCTGTTGACTACAGTATAAAGAATGTTCTTTGCAGCCTGTCTCATGGCCAATACCATAGTCGGTGAGGTATTTGTAATCTTGTTTGTTTCGGCTGCAAAGAAACCAAGCATGGCATCATTTCCGTTACGAACCGCATCATCGGTAATCTGATAACCGTAAGAACCATCCCAGTCAGACAATACCATTCCCTGGAAGCCCCATTCATCACGCAGTACGTTATTCAACAGATTTGTATTGGATCCTGTCCATCTGTCACCGATAAAGTTAAAGGAAGACATAACTGCCAGTGATTCTCCATCAAAATCCTTAACACATATCTCAAATGGTTTCAAATAAATCTCTCTGATGGCCTGTTCATCAGAATATGTCAGAAGCAGGCTGCAGCGATTTGTTTCCTGCTCATTCAATGCAAAATGTTTCAAATAAGCATATACACCTTTTGTAGCCATTCCATTGACCATGTTGGATGCGATATGTCCTGACAGCACACCATCCTCTGAATAATATTCAAAGTTTCGTCCGGTAAACGCAGAACGATGAATATTCATTGCAGGTGCATACGCTCCAAAAATTCGGCAGTCTGCATATTCTGTTCCCTGTGCCTCCCCAATTCTATGCGCAAGCTCTTTATTCCATGTCTGAGCAATCAGTAACTCTGTAGAATAAGCGGTACCATACACACCGATATACCAGTCATTTAATCCGGATGTTCCATCGGAATCTAAAGTTCCCATTTTTCCAATGGATTCTACTGCAACTGTCTGGAATCCACCGAGATTAACCATATTGATCATATCATCTACGGACAGCTGATCCAGCAAATCTTCCCATAAAGGATCATCATAGTCTTTTCCGGTCAGATCTGCTGCCGTTACACCATTTTTAGCTTCTGTCACGGGCATTTCATCTTCCGGATTGTCATATTTTTTTGAATCATAATGTGCAAAGGTTTTTTCTGCTACAACTCTTTTCGTCTCCTCATCCATGACATACATATCTTCTGTCGGAGGCGCTGTTGCTTCTTCATAGTTTGCAAATCCATCTGCACGGGAAAGATAAGTAACTTTACCAGCTGAGTAATCCTGAAATTGATTTACAGCAGTAATTTCGTCGGATGCTCTCTTTTCAGTTCCATAATTGATATCTGCATCTACACGGATGCTTTCTTGATCCAAAACAGTATGGGAATCTGATCTGATAGAAAGGATATACTCTCCTTCTTCCAGAATGTAACCTCCATTTTCAGTCTTGATTCCTCTGGAGTCATAGTGTGAAAGAAAGTAGAGGTCAGCCGTAAATGGACGCACTTCACTAAGCTGTCTATAACAGGCAACTTTTTTGAAGGTATTAAGAATCAACAGTTTTACTTAAGAAGCCAAAGGTTCACCAAGAGGCAGTATGCCTTCTTTTTGAAGAAGCTTCAGGGCTTGTTTGATAGCTTTATCCTTTTGCTTTTTGACAAGAGTTTCAGGCATATCAATTTTATACAAATCGCTCGG
>JAHAFI010000049.1 GCA_018374355.1 Clostridiales bacterium | reverse complement strand
ACTTCTCACATCCAAATCACCTGTGAAATTCAATATAGACTAGATGTGAACATCATAAATTGGACGTAAATATCTTAATACAATCTTTTATGTCCAAAAGGACAGATTCTATTTCCATTTAGGCATACGTGTGACTAGATTCCTCTCGTATGGCCTGTATCATTGCTTCTTACAATTCGCCGGGAATCTTTCTCTACAAACCATTCGTGTATCCCTGTATCTCCTGTATTAAAAAATACATCACTCTCAATGGGCATACGCAGAAAAGCGCGATAGAGTTGATTGATCATACCACCATGCGTAATGACTGCAACTGTGTCATCAGAAGAATTTTCAGATATGATTTTTGACAACATAAAATCTGCTCTGAAACGAAATTCAAGCATGGACTCCTGTTCATATACTGCTTTGTACAGCGGAAGATTGGGAACCAGCGGGTATTTTTCTTCTGCCGCATCCCGCTCAAGTCCGGCAATTAAACCATTATTAAACTCCATTAACATATCGTCAGGTGTCAACGGAATAGAAACTTTCTCAGAAAGATGCTGTGCTGTTTGTCGTGCCCGACTGAGTGTACTGCAGTAAATCCTTGATACTTTGTAATTTGCTGCAACATATCCAGCCATTGCCTCCGCCTGTTTGTGTCCCCGTTCTGTCAACGGAAAATCCGCTCTTCCTTCGTGTACATCAAGCAGATCTGCTTCGGATTCTCCATGACGTATAATGAACATCCTCATAGTATCCCCCTCCTCCTGTTAGAACATAACATATTGATTCACTTTTTCCTTACTTGCCTGTCTCCGGTATCGTATACTCATTCCTGATATAGATTTCCGTATACTGCTTTTCGCCCTTCGGCTCTTCTCCGTTAAACAGCAGGCGAAACAGAATCATCAGCGGCTCATATCCCTGAATATAAGCATCCTGCCCGATCAGAAAGTGAATACTTCCCTCCCGCAGAAGCTGATAGTTTTTCCCCATGAAATCATTGGCAATCACCTTGATTTTTCCTGCCGCTTCCCGCTTCTTCAGCGTATCACAAAGTCCTTCCTCCCCGTGAGAGGTCATGTAAATGCCTTTGATCTCCGGAAATTCTCCCAAAATCTTCTCTGTAATCTCTCCTGCCCGCTGATTATCCTCATAGCAGTATTCCGGTCCCACAATCTGAATCTCCGGGTATTTTTTCTTAATCTCGGAGCCGAATCCCAGCACCCGGTTGCTCTGAGAGGTATTGGTCTGATAGCCGGAGATCACAGCCACCTTCCCTTTTCCACCTACCAGTTCTCCCATCAGCCCTGCTGCCGCCCGTCCGCACTGGATCGCATTCTGTCCCACAAAGCACAGCCGTCCGGTGTCCTCCACATCCGAGTTGAAGGTGACGATGGGAATCTTATAGTCTTCCACAAAAAGATGGATTCGTTTCTTCACCGATTCTTCCTCAATGGGAACCATAGCGATGGCGCTTACTCCCTCGCGATGCATCTCTTCCATCGCTTTGAGGGTGTCTTCCTCGCTGAGATGGGGAATCTTGCACAGAAGGACATTCCCTCCCGAATTATCAATCTCTGTCCTTGCATCCTCGATTCCCTTTAACACTTCCTGCATAAAAGGAGTTTCCGATGCCTGAAGGATGACTCCGATCTTAATATTATTTTTACTCATGGAAAGAGCGCGCCCTAACTGGTTCGGACGATAGCCCATCTCCTCTGCGATCCGTTTGATCTGTTCTGCTACTTCCGGCCGGATCCTGCCGCGATTATTTAAAGCCCGGTCTACCGTTCCTCTGGAAACCCCTGCCGCCTCCGCAATCTGCCGAATGGTCACTCCCATGCCGTTTTCTCTCCTTACTCTCTGTCACTCACTGTATGCTCTGCGGTAGTCCGCAGGGCTCATCCCGCAAAGCTTCTTAAATGTTTTCGAAAAATAATGGTAATCGTTGAATCCTGCCTGCCGGGCCACGTCCTTGATCTTATCGTTAGTAGTGGAAAGAAGGTTTTTTGCACATTCCAGCCGCAGTTCCTGAAGATAGTTGGAAAAGCCGATTTTCATTTCCTGCTTAAACAGATAGCTCAAATATGCCGGATTCACCCCTGCGGCTTCTGCCGCATCCTGAAGGCTGATAGATTCTCTGTAATGGTCATGAAGAAATTCCACCGCATATTTTACAGTGACAGATACCCCTGCAGGAATCTTCACCCGGTTTCGAAACAGCTCCTGCGGATATTTTTCTGCCGCCTTTTCCAGCCGTCCGATACTCCATATACTTCCGTACTCCTCCTGAGAACGGCTGATTTCCCCTTTCTGATCCAGCCTTTTCAGCCACTGGATCAGAATTTTTCCGTCTGTACGGTTTTTTTTGCTTTCCTCCAGTACCCTTTTCCACAATGCTCCCAGCTCATCCTGTTTCCCGCCTTTTTTTATCTCCTCTATCCGTTCGTACAAAAGCTCCGCCGCCTTGGGAAGCGTGGAGGTAATCTGTTTTTGACTGTCAAAATACAGAATCTCCCCCTCCTCATAGAAACTCAGCTTCATGGTCTCCCTCGCCTGCTGATAAGCCTGACGGATTCCTTCCTCCCCGAAACAGATATTGCTGACGCCCATGCCGAACGGATACGGTTCATCTTTGCAGTACCGGAAGCAGACTGCCGCCACATCCGTAAGCCGCTGATGCATGGCTGCACTGCGGCGCATTCCGGACATATCCAGAAAGCAACAGAATACCCCTGCTCCCGGATAAATGACCTCCACATCTTTGCCGTCCTCTCCCAGAAGGCTCTCAATCCGTTTCACAAGACCATGGCGGAAAGTCTGGGAATATTCCTCCGCCTCCAGAGGCGTCCATATCTGGCTCTGCTCCTTCCAGTTGTACATAAACATAGTGATCACTGCACTGTTTTGAAAGCTCCCTGCGATCCCCGCCTCCAGCCTTTTTTCCTCCCTCTCCGTTCCCTTCAGCGTGCCGGAGAGAATCCCGTTAAAGAAATGGTATTTCAGGGTATGACTTCCCATTTGGATCAGTTTTCTTGTCTGTTTTTTCCGGCTGGTATTCTCTCTTCTGGCCTGAATCTGTTTTCCTGCCTTCTGCAGCATCTCAAACAGGCTGTTTTCATCCAGCGCATTTTTTAAAATATATTCATCCGCACCCAGTTTCATTGCCTCCTTCACATAGGCAAACTCATCGTGACAACTGAGCACAATGATATACGTCTCTTTTTCCGCCTCACGAATCCGGCGGATCAGTTGGATTCCGTCCATGACAGGCATGGAGATATCTGTGACGACCACATCGATAGGCTCCTCCTCCATATACCGCCACGCTTCCTCCCCGTCCTGCACATCCCGGATGATCTCATAGCCCGCCCGCTCCCATGAATCCAGCATTTTCAAATAAGCTCTCACTAAAAAGTCATCGTCCACAAGTAAAGTCCGAAACATATCTTTTTCCTTCCCCTTTATCTGCCATCCCTTTCCACCTCTGCGGGCAGAAAAATCGTGGCAGTAGTACCATTTTCATCACTTTCATAGGTGATGCCGCCGTCATCACCGTAGTACAGCCGCAGCCGCTCCCGTATATTGGGAATTCCAATAGCCGAAAGTCCATTGGTCTTTTTCTTTTTTTCCGAAAAGAGCTGTTGAATCTGTTCTTTCGACATTCCTCTTCCGTTGTCCTCCACCGAGAGTATCAGGCTGCTGCCCCTCACCTTCCCGCTGATCACCAGCTTCCCGGTTCTTTCTTTGATATCAATGCCGTGAAGCAGTGCATTTTCCACCAGCGGCTGAAGAATCAGCCGGGGGACAAAAAGCCCGTAAGCCTCCTCCTGAATCCTGTAGACCACCTCAAAGCCCCCCTGATACCGGAATTTTTGAAGATGGATATAATTTTCCAGCATATGCAGTTCATCCGCCACAGTGATAAAAGTCCCCTTTTTGCTGATGCAGGTCTGAAGAAGCTCTACAAAATCCCCAATCAGGCCGCCCAGCTCCTTCTCACCCTTCAAAAGGGCCGCATATTTTATAGAGTTTAAGGTATTATACATGAAATGCGGTGTAATCTGATACTGCAATGCTTCCAGTTCCGCATCCTTTTTCATCTGCTCCTCTTCTATGACCTTTTCGATCAGATTTTCGATATGATCCAGCATGGTATTAAATTCCCTGCTCAGGATTCCAATCTCATCCCCGGCAGACACCTCCACCCGAAGGCTCAGATCTCCTTTGCTGACCTTTTCCACTGTATCGGTCAGATTTCGGATGGGCCTGTACAGCGCACGGGTAAGCCAGAGGGCCATTCCCACTGCCAGAACCAGAAAGCCGCCGAAAATCATTCCCAAAAACCGTTTCATCATCCTCAGGTCTCTCAGCACCTCACTGCGGGGTACGGACAGATACATCCCGCACCCGGAGAATGCCCCCTCGTAGAACATGCTGATTTCCTCTCCATTTCCGGAATGCCGGATACCGCCGTTTTCCGTAAACGAAGATGTTTCTCCGAAAACTTCCCCGGCCTGTTCATCGTCCCCGCCTGTAACAATCCGTCCGTTCTTATCCAGAATCAAAACCTTTGAAATCTTATCATCCTCCACAGGCTGCAGATATTCATAAAACAGATTTCTCTCCTGCGTATTTGCCACCAGATAACCCAGCCTGCGGTTTTCGCCATCGGTTACCTCCTGCACGCAGGACAATTGTTTTTCTCCTTCATGCACCGGATTTTCCATGATTACCGGGGCCGCCTCCCCCTCCTGCAGCTTTTCGATTTCTTCCAAATCCTCTTTCTCCAGATTTTTTTTGCACACCGGATAATCCTCCGAAGTCACCGCCAGCTTTTTCTCCGGAAAAATAAAATACAGGGAGGCCAGATCACGGCTGCTCCTTCCGTACTGCCGAAGCAGATCCGAAATTTCGTCCAACTTCTCCGCATTTTCTTTTTTGCTGTAATCCTCAGCCAGACTGATCAGTTTTTCATCACAGGCCGCATGGATATTGACATAATATATCTCCTTCAGGGAATCGTCCAAAGATGTCACGGTCTGTTCCACCCTGCCATAGAGATTCCGTGTATAATTTTCCTCAATCATGTCTGCTGACCGGTAGTAAAACACAACCGTTATGGAACAGGCCGTGAGAACCGTCACCGCCAAAATTGCCAGCAGCACCTTGCTTCTGATACTGTGCAGCATAAATTTTCCCTTTCTTTCTGCGTTTCATAACCAGTATAGCACAAGATTGGTTTTTTCAACAGCAAAAAGTGCACTGCGTTTTGCAGTACACTTTTTGCTGTATTTCTATAATTGTCCCACAGCCTCTCGCTGCATAAGCTCCTCCATAATACCTGAATAAAGGGTATCCAGTTTATACAAAAACAGGGTGACAAGGGCCAGAACCACAATCAGCAGCGGTCCGAATTTGTAAATGTTGACGATCATCTCCAATGCGGAATCCGGCTGTACCGATGTTCCCGCCGCAGAACTCACATAACCGGCTTTTGACAAAAGCCCTGTCATGATCGCAGAAGCCATTCCTGCGCCTACTTTGGTTCCGATGGACCCGCCTGCAAAGATCAGGCTTTCCTGACGGATGTGTGTCTTCCACTGTCCAAATTCCACTACATCGCCTACCATGCCAAACACTACCGCATTCAGAGGAGCCAGTCCGATGGCTCGGGTAACACAGCTCATCACCAGCCAAGGAAAACTGAAGGGATTGGCAAAGAACAGCAGTTGTCCTGCAAGAGCGATAAACCCTCCCCAGAAAGCGATATTCCGCTTGCCGAATTTCCTGATCAGCGGCATGCAGGCGAAAATTCCTGCTACCAGAATCAGAGTCTCTGTAAGAAACAGCGCACTGTACATCCATGTATCATTTCCGAATATATACTTACAGTAGTAGGGCAGAATCGTTCCTGAGATTCCAAAGGATACGCTCTGCACCATCCATAAAATCAGAACAGCCCAGAAATACTGATTGGTCACAAGGGCATGGAACAGTTTTTTCAGAGGTACCTTTTCGTCCTTCTTTTTTGCTGCGATCTCCACCTTTTCTTCACAGTTGAAAAAACATACCAGAAGAAGAATCAATGCAATTACGGCCCAGATAGTCATGGTTTTTACCCATGCGGCCTGATCGTCCCCAAAAAGCTTTACCAGCGGCAGCGTACAGGTTGCCGCAATAATTTTTCCGATGGGTGACATTCCCATTCTCACTACGCTCAGAGTATCTCTTTCGGAAGAGGCTCTGGTCATCATTGCAGAGAGGCTTCCGTAAGGAAGGTTAATCGCCGTATAACAGATGGTCGTACAAAAATTATAGGTCACGAACAGATAAATAAACTGTAATACGGCCGTTGTGCGGGGTACGGTGAATAAAAGCACTGCTGACAGCGCAAAGGGCACGCTCATCCAGAGAATCCAAGGACGGGACTTTCCCCATCTCGACTTCGTGCGCTCTACGATCACGCCCATGATCAGATCTGATACACCGTCGAAGAGTCTGGAAAGCAGCATCATCATTCCTACGGTTGCCGGACTGATACCCACATAATCCGTATAAAACAGCGTAAGCAGTGTGCCTACCATTCCAAATACTACATTACAGGCTACGTCACCGCTGGCATACGAGACCCGCGTCCCCCAAGAAAATTTTTCGTTGGCTTCTTTCTGTGCAACTTTTTTCTTCATTTCTTTTTCCTGCCTTTCGTTTAAATTTTTTTCGTGTTTTTTCTTAACCTTATTTTACACAACTTTCAATCCAATAGCAGGAATGGGCTTTTTTAGATTTCAGGATACTTTTTTTATTTTTTCCTGTTTCTCACATAAAAAAAGACCACTCTTTTCGTGAAAGTGGTCTTTCCTTTTTAAATCATGGAATATTTTTATATTTGTTGTCATTTTTTCAGGTTTTCCCGGGTCAGTATTTTAGTTTCCAGTATTTTATTTTTTTCCTGTTCCACACCATTTCTTTCATTATCAATATAGCAGATGGTCTCATAGCCGATATCATAGCCGGACTGGTCTGCCAGCGCAGTGATCTTCCCCTCCTCCACGCTTCGAATGGCATCCTTTTGGACATCCACCGAGGCGATGGCTATTCCCAGATCCTCCATGGCTTCCGCAATTCCCAATGCAGTCACGGCGCTGGTGGTCATAATCCCATCCAATTGGGGATATTCTTGCCGGATTTTCTCTATTTCTCTTTCCGAGACCCTGAGATTGCTGTATCCGCTTTTCACCATTTTGATGGTGATTTCCGACTCCTGCTCCATATATTTCTGAAAGCCCTCCACCCGTTTTTTGTGGGAAGCCTGTCCCGTATCACCGGAGATCACTGCGATCTCCCCCTTATGTTCCAGCGTCTCTGCCATCACCCGGGCCAGTTCATAGCCGGCTTTTTCATTATCAATCCCTATGTAGGGCACATCCACATCTTCAATGGGCGTATCGTAGGAAAATACCGGAATCCCCTTTTCTTCCGCCTTGCGGATATAATCCTCGTTATCATAGGAATCAATGGGAGATACCGCCAATGCGTCCACATCCATTTTCAGCAGATCCTCTATCATCTGTTTCTGCATCTTCTCATTGATTTCCGTGTCGGGAGACAGCACCACAACCTGAACCTTGCGGCTCTCGGCTGCTTTTTCCATCCCTGAACAAACCGACATCCAGTATTCACTGCCCTCCGACTTTGTGACAACTCCGATCTTGTAGTCCTTTTCCCCGGCTTCCTCCCGGGACACGCTTTTGCAGCCTGTCATTCCCACAAAAAGCAGAATCAGCACAGACAAAAACGCCGTACTTCTTTTCCAGATCTTTTTCACAGCCACTCAGTCCTTTATATATTGTATTTTGTTTTGATATTGATCTCCGTGTGGTGGAATTCCTGTATGGCTTCCTGCTTTTTCAAAAGAAGGTCCGCCAGAATACAAGGGGGTTCATACCCCTGCACATACCCCTCCTGATCAATCAGAAAATCCGCCACATCCATTTCCAGCGCCTCTTTATTTTCCGGCGTCCGGTCATAGATGATCGTGTAGGGACGTTTGTCCAACTGCAGCTGCTGATAGGCTTTGGCAATTCCTTCCTGCCCGCCGGATACCACAAAAATCCCGGTGATACCCGGTACAGCCAGCATGGTATTCACGATAATTTTCTCTACTTCCTGAGCATCATCGAAGCTTCCCTGTACCCCCGCTACTTCCATTCCCGGGTAAGACAGCTTCATTTCCTCGATAAATCCATCCACACGGGTGCTGTTTACATGGTTGCTGAAAAATCCGGTGATGATCAGCACCTTCCCTGTACCCCTTGTGAGCATTCCCATAAGGCCCGCCGCTGTTTTACCGCTTTTTCGGTTGTCCATTCCCACAAAACAGCTTCGTTTCGTTCCCACAATATCTGAGTTGAAAGTGATCACCGGAATATTTTTTTCAATCAGCTCATTAATTTTTACCCGGATGCTCTCGCAGTCCACCGGCATCAGCGCCAGTCCGTCAATTCCTTCTTTTTCCAACTCCTCAATAGCGGAAAGCTGCTCCTTTTCGTCCACAGAATATCCTTCTTTCAGAACAACCTCCACGCCCCGTTCCTGAAGCAATTCCCTTGCATCAGAAATTCCTCTGTTGACTTCCTGCATAAAGGAGGAGCGGGCAAGCTGTGTAACCACTCCGATTTTAAGTCCTGTTCCCTCTTTTTTCTTTTTATGCTTCGAGATATATCCCATCTCCTCCGCAATCTGTTTGATTTTCTCTGCTACTTCCGGATTAATTCTTCCACGGTTATTTAACGCCCGATCCACGGTTCCTCTGGACACTCCCGCCGCTTCTGCAATCTGCTGAATCGTCACTGCCATATGTTCTCTCCTTCATCTCCAACCCGGCCCGCCTGCCGGGGGAAGTAAATCATGCCTTTCCTGACAACTGTTTCTGTTCTTCCGGATATTATAACACACGCGCAAATAGCACGCAATACATTCAAATACAGTCCTTTATCACGGTTAAATTTAAGTGGACAGTAGAATTTGCACATGGTATTATCTAAAGGAGAATGGTTTCATGTCAGGAGGGATCACCTATCAAAAAAATACGTTTTACAAAAAAATACAAAATTTTTATACTGTCTGTTTGCAGTTTTATTTTTCTTTTAACAGTCATCGGAGTTTTTACTCTGTTCCAGCGCCAATTAAATGAAAAAACTCATACTATTTTGACTGATGGATTGGCCGCAGATGTCCGGGAGCAACAGAAGCATTCAAAATTAATTTTCTCCCACCTGCAGGAAATGTTAGATATATTTCAAAACACACTGGAATCCACGGAATATATCCCTTCAACAAATGAATGGAATCTTTCGATTCAGGATACACCCGTAAACATCTGCTATCTGGATGCACAGCATTTTCCGCAGTTGGAATCCACTCCGGAATTGAAAACGATTTACCATCGGCTGACGGAGGGCGAAGAGGTCATCATTGAACCGGGAAATACTTTGCTTTCAAATGATGCTTCTCAATTTGCCATACTACGTCCGATATTTTCTGATTCCGATTTGACGGGTGTTCTGTATGTACGGTTGGATACCGCTTTATTGACCAGCGAAACTACGCATTCCGATTCCTTTTTCCAAAAGATCTATATCATACTGGTCAAACCGGACGGCAGCATAATTTATGCCAATACGCCATACCCCAACAAAAATAACATGTTTTCAGCCACCCTTCAGGGGGGCATTAATTCCGACGAAGTGGAAGATATTCAGCGTGTTTTCGAAAAGAACGAATCAATGACGCTCAGCTTTTCCGGCAAAGGAAACAGTTACTATATGTCATGGGAATCACTGGATTTTATTGACTGGCGGGTAGTCATGTTTGCCCGCTCACCTGATATTGTTTTCCAGACCACAACCATTTTAAAGGTTATGATTACCACCGGAATTTTCCTGATTGTTATAACCGCAGCCTTTTGTGTAGCGCTGATTTATCTGCTGCTCCGGCAAAAGCGCCATCTGGAGGCACAACAGAGACGGTACGATGCACTGGCCCAGTTCAATGACACGCTGCTTTTCGAGTATGATGTTCTCTCCGACTGTCTGATGTTTACTCCAAATGCACTGGAGCGGCTGGATCTGGATGACCAATGTCTGGAAGGAAAACCCTTGGAATATTACCTGAATCACCTCGTTCATGCAGATGATCTGGAAAGCTTTCAGAAGAAATTCCAACTCTCCGACATCCTCCTTAGCGAAACTTATTCTATAGAAGCACGTTTTCGCTGTAAGGACGGGGCGTACAATTGGTTTGGATGTCAATTCAAATCCATTGAAAACCGGGGCGAAAATACCAGCCGGATTGTGGGAAAACTGGTGGATATCAACGATCAGAGGGGACGGGAGCAATTTTTGCGGCAGGCAGCCCAGCGGGATGCGCTCACCGGAGTCTATAACCGTGCGGCGGAGACAATCATCAATAGCCTTCTTTCAGAAAAACCTCAGGGACTGCTCTTCCTATTGGATCTGGATGATTTTAAAAGCATCAACGATACCTATGGACATGCTGTGGGAGATGCTCTCCTTATCGGTATTGCCCAAGTGCTTCAGGAGGTATTCCGGCCGGAGGATATCATAGCCCGCATGGGCGGAGACGAATTTGTGGTCTTTCTCTCCGGCACAAGCGATCCCTCCGTTGCAGAAAAAAAGGCATCTGCCATTCAAAACCGGTTGGAACGTTTATCCATACCCGGCGTAGATCATTCTATTTCTGCCAGCATCGGAGCTTCCAGCGCTCCAAAGGACGGCTCCACCTACGATATGCTGAGCCGCGCTGCAGATCAGGAAATGTATACCATCAAACAGCAGTCAAAAAAGGGATTTTCTTTTCGCAAACAGATCGATTAAAAATCAAAAAAAACGTCAGAACTGTGGGTAGTTCCACATTTCTGACGTTTTTTGTTTCTGATTATTTTTTAATCAGCAGAGACTCTCCAGTCATATCTGCCGGCTGTTCCATTCCCATCAGTTCAATCAGAGTAGGAATGATGTCTGCCAGACAACCGCCCTCTTTCAGAGTATAGGACGGATCTGCATTTACCAGAATAAACGGTACCGGATTAGTAGTATGAGCGGTAAATGGTTCCCCTGTTTCGTAGTCCACCAACTGCTCTGCATTTCCGTGGTCTGCACAGATGAACATCTGTCCGTCTACTTCCTTCAGCGCTTCTACTGCTCTTCCCACACATTCATCAACTGCTTCCACAGCTTTGATCGCTGCATTTTCCACTCCGGTATGTCCTACCATATCCGGGTTTGCAAAGTTGATAATGATCACATCATATTTGTCGGATTTGATTGCTTCTACCAGTTTATCACAAACCTCGTAAGCGCTCATCTCCGGTTTCAGGTCATACGTTGCAACCTTCGGGGATTTTACCAGAATTCTGTCCTCTCCCTCGTTCGGCTCTTCGATACCGCCGTTGAAGAAGAAAGTTACGTGTGCATATTTTTCCGTCTCAGCGATACGGGCCTGAGTCATATGGTGGGCTGCCAGATATTCACCAAAAGTATTTTTAATCTCCTGTTTGTTGAATGCAACAATCTTGTTCTGAATGGTCTCATCATAGTTAGTAAAGCATACAAATGTGAGCTCCAGTTTCTTTTCTCTTGCAAATCCTGCAAATTCATCATCGCAGAATGCTCTGGTGATTTCTCTTGCACGGTCCGGACGGAAGTTAAAGAATACTACGGAGTCTTTATCCTGAATCACGGTAACCGGTTTTCCGTCTTTTTCCATGACAGTAGGAAGAACAAATTCGTCTGTCTTGTCAGCATCGTAGGAAGCCTGCACAGCAGCCGCTGCATCTGTTCCTTTTACGCCTTCCCCTTTAGTCAGAGCGTTATAAGCCAGTTCTACACGATCCCAGCGGTTGTCACGGTCCATCGCATAGTAACGTCCGGAAACCACACCGATTTCTCCCACGCCGATCTCTGCCATCTTCGCCTGCAGATCTTCAATAAATCCTTTTCCCGATGCCGGAGGTGTGTCGCGTCCATCTAAAAAGCAATGTACATAAACCTTCTCCAGACCTGCTTTTTTTGCAAGCTCTAACAGTCCGTACAGATGTGTGTTATGGCTGTGAACACCGCCGTCAGACAGAAGACCCATAAAATGCAGAGCAGAATTATTTTCCTTTGCATTCTTTACTGCTGTCAGCAGCGCTTCATTTTCAAAGAAATCGCCGTCCTGAATCGATTTTGTGATTCTGGTCAGCTCCTGATATACGATACGTCCTGCACCCATGTTCAGATGACCCACTTCAGAGTTACCCATCTGTCCGTCGGGAAGACCTACTGCCATTCCGCTGGCATTTCCTTTTACAAAAGGACACTGGGATTTCAACTGATCCATCACCGGGGTTTTTGCTTCGCATACTGCGTTTGCTTCGCAGGTTTCATTTAATCCATATCCATCTAAAATCATTAAAACGGTTGGTTTTTTACTCATGATTTCCTCCTCTAGGTATAGCATGTATGTTTTTTACGCTACAGTTATTGTAACAGAAAAATAGATTTTTTCAAGGGATTCGAGGGAAAAAGTGAGTTTGTTTGTGGGTTGGGCGGGGGCGTATGGGGACGGGGAGGAGGTTCGGGTGGGGCGGCAGGCCGTTTGCCTTCAGCTAACTGCTAACTTCGACTAAGACGCTCGGGAGAGCCCTCGCGCCTAAGTCTGCGTAAGCAGTGGATCTTCAGGCGCACTTTCCCCATGCCTCCCCACCCGAACCTCCTCCCCGTCCCCTTCCGCTTCCTTCTCACCACGATGTTGCAAACTGTAGGAATGTAGGTGTGTTATACGTTTTCCCGGGAACTCTTTTATCCCGCATTGCCAACAACGTAGTGTGGCTGAGAGGCTGGTTTGTTCTTTTTCGGGGGCATGGGAGGAAGCGCGCCTGAAGATCCACTGCTTACGCAGACTTAGGCGCGAAGGCTTTCCTGAGCGTCTTAGTCGGAGTTAGCAATTAGCTGAAGGCAAGCGGCCTGCCCCCGGAAAAGAACAAACCAGCCTCTCGGCCTCACAACCTCCCCAACAAACTCCCCTCAACGAAAAAAACAGGAGCAACGTCCACCTAAGTCCATCACTCCTGTTCCATTCCCATCTCTAATAAAGAATAATCGGATACCCCTTCTCTATGGTTTCATAAATAAGCTTTGCCTGATCCTTAGGAAGATTGACGCATCCATGGCTTCCGTTCGTCTTATAGATTTCACCGCCAAATGCCGAACGGTTGATATCGTGAAGTCCCTGCCCATATACAAAAGGCATCCAATATTCCACTGGTACCTCATAGCCGTAATAATCGCTGCTTAACACATAGGGACTTGCCTTGTAAGCAATGGGCCACGCCCCTTTATAAGTAGCTGTTTCTTTCTGCGGCTTTCCCGTTACGATATCGGTCTCTGTAATCAGACTTCCGTCTTTATAAAGCCAAAGATGCTGCTTTTCAATACTTACCTCGATATAGGATCCTGCAAGGTCATCCTTACCGTTTCGCTTATATCCTTCTTTACTGTAAACCGGTTCTCTCTCAATAGCTTCCCCGGAACTAAGTTCTGCATACAGTTTTTCAAATTCTCCATCTTTGTCAATAAGATAACCGTATTCATTATGTTCCAGTTTTACTGTCTCTCCGGAAGTTGTTTTGAAATTTCTGTCGCGGTACATCGTGTTGTATTTAGCCGCAAGCTGCTCCACATAGTCCCGCACAGCCTCCTCTGAAAGCTGAACCGTATTATTTTCCACAACAAGCCATGAACAGATCGTGTCCCCGTCAATAAGTTCACTGGTATCTCCAAACAGATGCTTCACCGAAGTACTGTGATATTTTTCAATCTGCTGATTCAGTGTATTCATCTGGTTTTGCAGGTCCTCCTGTTGGGACGTTATATTTGGCTTACTGTATACAGAATCATCCAGATTGATCTCTGTTGTTTCCGGTATCTGCGCCTTTGCCGTCTGTTCTTCCAGTATTTTCCCGACGTACGCCTGAAGCGCTTCAGCGGAAATTTTCGTTCCGTACACCTCGGGAATAATCACAAATTTTTCCTGTTCCTCATCAAATGTCAGATATGCGTCTGCGGAATCCGTTCGCTCTCCTGCTATCTTTTCCGCTGTGAATGCAGCAGAAAATGTATCATCCTTTCGGAGCACCGTATATTGCAGCGTAATGTCCTGAGGCTCTTTCAAAAATGAAAAACCGGGTTTCTGTTTTTGGATTACCTCATTCAGCATTTCGGCCAACGATGCAGTATCCAGATAATATCCGGCTTCACCCCATGACAGTTCATACACCTGTCCGCCATTTTCCTTGATTACGATCCGGCCGTTTCTGAAATTTTCATCCAGCCGTCCGGCCGCCTCTTCAGCCGTCTGACCGCCAACCTTCTGACCATTTACCGTTATATTTCTTCCCAACTGTTCTTTTACTCTGGCTGCATCAGCGAAATACAGTACGCCGCCTGCCAGCAGAATAAACAGTACCAGCATTCCGATCACAGTCCCCACCTGCATCCAATGCTGTTTCTTTTTCGTTATTTTCTTCTTTTTCTGATTTCCTTTATGCCCCTTTTCTTTTGTACCCATCTACAAACCTCCAAAACTATCGTGGCATAATATTTAAAATTATACTCCCTGATTTAATTTTTCCCGGACTCATATCCCCTTGGCTCGTTGCCTGCGGGAATAAACGGCCCGCCAGTATTACCGACGAGCCGCTTCGCAATTTACCGGGATTTTTCCCTTGCTTCTTATTACTTTTCAGCTCTTTGCAGCTTCCCCGCAATGTTCTTACAGATATTTTCTCATAGCAGCTTCTACAACATGTCCAACCAGTACGGATGTTGTAACACTTCCAACTCCGCCCGGAACAGGTGTAATCGCGTCTACAATCGGCTCTGCTTTTGCAAAATCAACGTCTCCGCACAGTTTTCCTTCTGCGTTTACATTGATCCCTACATCGATTACAGTCTGTCCTTCTCTCAGATAGGTATCATCCACAACACCTGCACGGCCTGCTGCAACGATTACGATGTCAGCTTCTTTTACTACGGACGGCATATCAACCGTTCTTGTGTGACATACAGTTACCGTAGCATTTTTCTTGATCAGCATCATCGCTGCCGGTTTTCCAACTACCAGACTGCGGCCGATTACAACCGCTTTTTTGCCTGTGCAGTCGATTCCGTAATGATCCAGAATCTCCATACATGCCTGTGGTGTACATGGAGGGAAGCCTACCTGTTTGCCTGTAAATACGCCGGACATGGATCCGTCTGTCATACAGTCAACGTCTTTTGCAGGATCCAGAGCATTTTCGATTACGGACTGATCCAAATGTCTTGGCAACGGACGGAATAACAGAACGCCGTGGATGCTGTCGTCTTTATTTACTTTATCAATCGTTGCCAGCAGTTCTTCCTGAGATACGTCTTCCGGAAGAAGGAATTTTACGCATTCTACGCCCAGAGTTTCGCAGCGTTTTGTTGCTCCTTTTTCATAGGAGATATCACTTCCGTTTTCACCGACACGGATGATTCCCAGAGTAGGGTTGATTCCTTTTTCTTTGAGAGCAGCTACATTTCCTTTAATTCTTTCGTTCAGAGCTGCTGTTACTTCTTTTCCTAATAACTGTTTTGCCATTGTTTCGTTCCCCCTTATTTCAGTCTTCCTAATACGCTGTCAAATACTTCGTCAGCAATCTTTGTATATTTTTCCAGCATTGCATCACATTTTGCATTCAGTTCCTCTGCATATTCTTTGTTCTGCATGGATTTTGTGTTGATATAAACATTCAGGCTTGCTCCCTTTAAAGCTGCTTTGCAGAATGCAACGCCAACACCGGCATCACTGATGGCCAGAGTGGAACCTTTTGCTGCAAATTCAACGATAACGTCAATAGCCTCACAGCATTTTTCCATAATTTCCATAGGAACGGAGCAGGCATCTTTCAGAACAATCTCCATCACTCTTGCTTTTTCTGCCTTCTCTTCCTCGGTTGCTCTCGGCATACCATATGCTTTTGACAGAGGCTCAAATACTTCTGCATCTCTCTCAATCAGACGAAGCAGCTCTTCCTGGAGTTTGTCGGATTTTTTCTTTAATTCCCACATTTCCTCTTCTACTTCCGCATATTTTTTCTTTCCTACAGTCAGGCTTCCTACCATATTGCCCAGAGCTGTTCCGATTGCTCCTACCAGAGCAGACGCTCCGCCGCCGCCCGGTACCGGCGCTTTGGAAGCTAATACTTCTACAAATTCATTGCATGGTACAGTTGAAAATCCCATTGTTCCATTCTCCTTTTGTGTTTATCATATTTTAGGCGTTTGCGAAACGCCACAAGCCGCATAAATACGGCATTTTAACTTCTATAAAACAAAACATCTCCTCAACGGATTATGGTAAAATAGAGTTG
>JAHAFI010000048.1 GCA_018374355.1 Clostridiales bacterium | reverse complement strand
TTCTTACAAGCTATTTTACACCAAAGAGTAGAAGTTGGAATACTTTCATCACTATTTGTGCCGCCAACTGAAAGGCGGCGGAATGGAGATTAAGATGAATAAGTACGATAGTTTGAATTCCATGCAGCAGGAGGCTGTTTACCATACAGAGGGACCGGTATTGATTCTGGCGGGAGCCGGTTCAGGAAAGACAAGGGTGCTGACACACAGAATTGCCTATCTGATAGAGGAAAAAGGGGTAAATCCTTGGCACATCATGGCCATCACCTTTACCAATAAAGCGGCGCAGGAGATGCGGGAGAGGGTGGACAAGATTGTGGGATTCGGTTCCGAGAGCATTTGGGTAAGCACCTTCCATTCGAGCTGTGTGCGGATGCTCCGCCGATATATTGACCGTCTGGGCTACGATAATAATTTTACCATTTACGATACCGATGACCAGAAAACGGTGGTTAAGGATGTGTGCAAACGGATGAATATTGATACGAAGATGTACAAGGAACGTTCTTTGATGGCGGCGATTTCCTCGGCTAAGGATGAACTGGTGTCACCGGAGGAATTTAAGCTGAATGCAGCAGGGGACTGGAACCTCCAGACGGTGGCGAAGGTGTATGAGGCATACCAAAAGCAGCTCCGTCAGAACAATGCTTTGGATTTTGACGATCTGATCGTAAAGACTGTTGAGCTGTTTCAAAACTGCCCGGATGTACTGGATTCCTATCAGGAACGTTTCCGTTACATTATGGTGGATGAGTATCAGGATACGAATACGGCCCAGTTTAAGTTTGTCAGCCTGCTGGCCTCAAAGTATAAAAATCTGTGTGTGGTGGGTGACGATGACCAGTCCATCTATAAATTCCGTGGGGCAAATATCGGAAATATCCTTGGATACGAGAAAGTATTTCCGGAGGCGAAGGTCATTAAACTGGAGCAGAACTACCGTTCTACCCAGAATATCCTCCATGCAGCCAATGAAGTGATCAAAAATAATCTGGGAAGAAAAGCAAAGACCCTCTGGACAGCCAATGACGAGGGAGCCCTTCTGCATTTCCGCCAGTTCCAGAACGGATTTGAAGAAGCGGAGTACATTTCCGGGGAGATTTCCCGGAATGTGCGGGAAGGAAAATACGGATATAAGGACTGCGCGATTTTATACAGGACCAATGCCCAGTCCCGTCTCTTTGAAGAAAAATTCCTGATAGCCAATATTCCATACAAAATCGTGGGAGGCGTAAACTTCTATGCCAGAAAGGAAATCAAGGATCTGCTGGCTTACCTGAAAACCGTGGATAATGCAAGGGATGATGTGGCAGTGCGCCGGATCATCAACGTGCCGAAGCGGGGAATCGGGGCCACAACCATCGGAAAAGTGCAGGACTATGCAGACGGAATGGGAATCAGTTTTTACGATGCCCTGAAGGAGACGGAACAGAACGGTGCGCTGGGGAGAAGCGGAGCAAAGGTACGCCCCTTTGTGGATTTTATTCAGAAATTCCGGAGTCAGCTTGAATATCTTTCCGTAACGGAGCTTTTGGAAAAAATCATCGAAGAGACCGGGTATGTGGAAGAACTGCGGGCAGAAAATACAGAAGAATCCAATGCAAGGATTGAAAATATTGACGAACTGATTTCCAAGGTGGTTTCCTATGAGGAGACGGCGGAGCAGCCGGATTTGAGCGGATTTCTGGAGGAAGTGGCGCTGATTGCCGATATTGATTCCGTGGATGACAGCGATGATCGGGTACTTCTGATGACCCTTCACAGCGCCAAGGGATTGGAATTTCCCAATGTGTATCTGGCCGGGATGGAGGATGGCGTTTTCCCCAGCTATATGACGATCATGGGAGACGATCCGCTGGAGCTGGAGGAGGAGAGACGTCTTTGTTATGTGGGAATTACCCGTGCGATGACGGAGCTTACACTGACGGCTGCCCAGCAGAGGATGATCCGCGGGGAGACCCAGTATAATAAAGTATCCAGATTCATCCGTGAAATACCCAGAGAACTGGTGGAGCTGGGACGGGAGACGAAGGAGCGCCGGATCACAAAAATGCCGGAACAGAATACCAGCTACGCAAAAATGCGTCAGACCTACCGGACGAATGCATTTACCCCGAAAACCTTTGAGGTGAAAAAAACAGAAGGGCTCAGCTACGGCGTGGGAGATACGGTCCGCCATATCAAATTTGGCACCGGTACGGTGACGAACATCGCAGACGGGGGAAAAGACTATGAGGTTACGGTGGATTTTGATAAGGTGGGAACGAAGAAAATGTTTGCCTCATTTGCAAAATTGAAGAAAGTGTAAGAATTCAGATTTTTAGTGGTAAAATCATGCAAAGAGTGGTATAATAACAATAGTTTTTAAGAGAGGACGGTGTTCTTAATGAATAAAATGGACGAATTATTAGCGTTACTGCAGAGAAAAGAAAAAGAAGATGACAAGTGCAAAAATACGATTATCTGGATATTGGCGATTCTGGGTGCAGTAGCGGCTGTTGCAGGTATTGCATATGCAGTGTATCGTTTCTTCACACCGGATTATCTGGAAGACTTCGAAGATGACTTTGATGAAGACTTCGATGACTACTTTGATGATGAAGATGGAGAAGAAAATTAAGTCTGCTGTGGGAAGAACCCAGAGCTGAAAGCGTATGCGGCATTGTATGGAAAACAGACAGTGAACAGGAGAGCTTCGGAGGAATGACCCCGGAGCTTTCTTTTTGACTATGGATTATAGAGTTGGTGAAAACAGATGGCAAGAGGAGCGAGTGAATGAAAAAAGGCGAAATTTACGAAGGATTGATTGAAAAAATTGAATTTCCGAATAAAGGAAGAGTCATGGCAGAAGGACAGCATGTGACGGTGAAAAACGGAATGCCGGGACAGAAAATCCGTTTCATGATCAATAAAAAACGGAGCGGACGGGTGGAAGGACGGCTCTTGGAGGTTCTGGAAAGGTCTCCCATGGAGACCAGAGAGCCGGTGTGTTCCATTTTCCCCCAGTGCGGCGGGTGTATGTATCAGACCATGGATTATCAGGCACAGCTTGATATGAAAGAAAATCAGATCCACGAACTTTTGGACCGGGCAGTGAAACAGGCAGGACAGGTGGATGAGGAAGGAAATCCGGATTATCTGTTTGAAGGAATTAAGGGAAGCCCACTGGAATTTGCATACCGCAATAAGATGGAATTTTCATTTGGTGATGCCGAAAAGGGCGGCCCACTGACATTAGGTTTACATAAAAAAGGAAGCACCTACGATGTGCTGGATGCGGTGGATTGTAAACTGGTGCACGAGGATATGACAAAGATCCTCCGGTGCGTACTGGATTACTGCCGGGAACAGGGATTTTCTTATTATCATAAGATGCAGCATGTGGGATACCTGCGCCATCTGCTTTTGAGAAGAGGAAATACCACAGGGGAAATTCTGGTGAATCTGGTGACTACCACACAGCAGGAGCCTGATCTTTCGGAGCTTGTCAAACGCCTTCTGGCTCTGCCGCTGGAGGGAAGTATTGTGGGTATCCTTCATATATTAAATGATTCCCTTTCTGACACTGTGCAGAGCGATGAAACCAGAATTCTGTACGGAAAAGACTATTTTTATGAGGAAATTCTGGGCCTGAAGTTCAAAATTACGCCGTTTTCCTTTTTCCAGCCCAATTCGCTGGGAGCAGAGGTGCTGTATCAGACAGCCCGGGAGTATATCGGAGATACGAAGGATATGACGGTCTTTGATCTGTACAGCGGAACCGGAACGATTTCCCAGATTCTGGCTTCTGTGGCGAAGAAGGTAATCGGTGTGGAGATTGTTGAGGAGGCTGTGGAGGCTGCGAAACAAAACGCAGAGTTCAATGGTATTGATAACTGCACATTTATTGCCGGAGATGTGCTGAAGGTGATTGACGAGATTTCGGAGAAACCGGACTTTATCGTGCTGGACCCGCCGAGAGACGGGATTCATCCCAAGGCCCTGCCGAAGATTATCCAGTATGGAGTGGACAAGCTGGTGTATATTTCCTGTAAGCCTACCAGTCTGGTCAGGGATCTGGAGATGTTTCTGGGATGCGGGTACCGGGTGGAAAGGGCAGTTTGCGTGGATCAGTTTGCTCAGACGGTTCATACGGAAGTTTGCGTAAAAATAGTAAAAAAATAGTAGCTAATGGATAAGCTAGAGGATATAGAGTATGAAAATAGAAAAGGAATATCTTGAACCTGTCATTGAAGCGTCTTATTTATCTGTTCCAAATGCGCCGGTATACCGTAAAATCATGCGATGCTTTTACAGGGAATACGAGAAGATGCATTTTCAGATATATAAGGAAGATATTTTTCGGCTTCTCAAGCAGGATGAGGCATTCGCAGACTACTCAATGGAACAGTTAGCGGCGGATCTGGAAGCATTAGTCAAATGGAAAAATCTTACTCCGATTCAGGATCCGGGAAGGGTCTACACAATAGCGGACTACAAAAATAAACAGTACCGCTATACCATGTCTGAGTATGCCGTGGAGATTGAACGCCTGACCGTGCGTTTAGAGAATATTTTTTTGGAATCCGGAAATTTATCTACGAACTTTTTCGTACGGATGGAAAAAAGTCTGCAAAATGCGGAAGAACTGAAAAACAGCAGTCTGAAGGAAATCAATGAGTGGTGGAATCTGCTTCAGGAGGATTTTAAGCGGCTGAATCAGAATTATCAGGATTACCTGAGGGATTTTTACTCCGGAAAAACGGATCAGGTATTGAAGTCAGTGGAATTTGTTGTACATAAAGACAAATTTATTAAATATCTGAATGAATTTGTACAGGAACTGCAGCGCCGCTCCAAACGGATTGAACATATACTGACAGAGAATATTCCTGTGATTGAAGAATATGTTCTGGAAAGAGTGGTACAGAGTGAACTGGATATTCCCCATGCTGTTCTGGAACTTCACGGAAATGCAGAGCCCAGTATACGGGAAAATGTGATGGGGAAATGGAGTTCTCTGAAAAACTGGTTTATCGATTCTCAGGGAAATGAATGCGAGTGCAAAAAAGTTTTGAAAATTACCAATGACGTAATAAGAAGTATTATTCAAAATGCAGCGCTGATTGTTCAGCTTCAGAACGGAGGAATCAGCAGGAAGGATGATTACCGTAAGTTTTTGGAGCTTTTTTTGAAATGCGGAGATTTGGACGAAGCCCGGAAATTATCGGCACATGTTTTTGGAATACAGAAGATACAGCATTTTAAGACACTGGAGTCCCGGGAGGAAGATTCCATCAATGTCAGTATTTATAAGGAGGAACCGGCTGGCTTTCTTTTAAAACCCCATACAAGATCCTATCGGGAGAAAAAGGACAAGAGAGGATTCACGGATAAATCTCTGGAAAAAATTATGCAGCGGGAGAAATACCTGCAGAAAATCAAGCGGCAGAAAGAGATTGTTATGCATTATATCAGGGACAATCGGATTGATTTTTCCCGGATAGAAGAGGTTATTTCAGAGGAGACAAGGATGATATTTTTGCAGTGGATCACACAGGCCAATATGAATTCCCGGAAAATGGGGAGAACAGAATATGGACAGGAATATCGTTTGATACGGACACCGGAAAAATGTATATTAAAGTGTGAGGATGGGGAGCTGGTTATGCCGGCATTTATATTGGAGTTTAAGTCATTATGAGTGAATTGAGGACATTATTTGAGAATTTTTGGATATGCAAGGCTCCTGACAGGGAAACTTACTATAGAGTAAAAAGGGATATACCGAATTTTCAGAAATTCATCAGAGAACAGCTTGGATGGAAGCTTGTCCATACGGAGAATCTGCTGAAGCTGGAAAAAAGGCCCGCCCATGCGGAAGCATTTATGGGAATCGGTGAATTTACGGAGATCAGAGACTACTGTATTTTGTGTGCAGTGCTGATGTATCTGGAGGATAAGGAGGAACAGGAGCAGTTCCTTTTGTCAGAACTGATTGATTACGTTGAGACACAGCTAAAATCGTATCTGTCTATAGACTGGACCTCTTTTACGCAGAGAAAATCTCTCGTTCGCGTTCTGCAGTATATGGAAAAGATGCACATGCTCCGGGTATATGAAGGACGAAGCGAGGGGTTTGGAATGGAAGCAGGACAGGAGGTTTTGTATGAGAATACAGGATATTCGAAATACTTTGCAACCAGTTTTCCTACCGACATTTCCAAATATGAATCATGGGAAGACTTTGAGAAAATGGATTTTGAAGGATTTCAGGAAAACAGAGGTGTTCTGCGCATCAATCGCGTATACAGACAGTTGTCTGTGTGTCCGTCCATGTTTTGGGAAAGCAATGAAGACCCGGATGCCATTTATTTGAAGAACCAGCGTCAGTGGGTTGGAAAATATATGAAGGAGAATCTGGGAGGAAATTTAGATATATACAAAAATATGGCATGTCTTACACTGGACGAAGACGACTGTTATGGTTCGGTTCATCCGAGAGAGGCTATGCTTCCGGAGGTTGTTCTTCTGGTATGTGCAAAAGTGCAGAAGGGGATTTTGGAGGGGGATTTGGAAAAACAGGAAGATGAATCTTTGTCTATGACCCGGGAAGAATTTGCCGAACTGATTTTATCCTGCCGCAGGGAATGGAAAGACGGCTGGAGTAAAGAATATCGGGAAATGGATGAGCATCGGCTCGTGGAAAATGTTTTGGAATACATGAAAAACTGGATGATGATTCGATACAATGAGACGCAGGTCGAGATATTGCCGTCTGTAGGAAGAACTGCGGGATTTTATCCGGATGATTTTAAGGGAGGTACCGGAGAGTGATGGAGCGCTTTAAAATGAACCGTATAGGGTTCGTAAATTTTTGGCTATATGATGAAGAAGATTTTGAATTCGTAAATGGAAAGCTTCTCCTGCGGGGACAGAATGCGTCTGGCAAATCGATTACGACCCAGAGTTTTATTCCCTTTATATTGGATGGAGACCGTACGCCAAGCAGGCTGGATCCTTTTGGCTCCAGTGACCGGAAAATGGAGTACTATTTTCTGGGAGAGGAAGGAAAAGATGAATCCACAGGATATTTGTTTCTGGAATTAAAAAAAGAAAATTCAGAGGAATACCGCACGATCGGCATTGGACAGAGGGCTAAAAGAGGAAAACCCATGGATTTCTGGGGATTTGTTATTTTGGACGGACGAAGGATCGGTTATGACCTATGGCTGTATAAAGAGATCGGCTCAAGCAAAATCCCCCTTGATAAGCGTGAGATGAAGACGGCGCTGGGAGAAGAAAACTTTTTTACCGCCAGTCAGAGTGAATATAAAAAAGCAGTCAACCGTCATATTTTCGGATTTCGGAAAGAAGAGCAGTACGAGCAGTTTATCAAATTGCTGGTAAAGGTTCGTGCCCCGAAGCTTTCGAAGGAATTTAAGCCAACAAAGGTGTATGAGATCCTCAATGATTCCCTGCAGACGCTGACAGACGAAGATTTGCGCGCCATGGTGGATGCCATGGAAAAAATGGATGAGATTCAGGACAGTCTGGACATTTTGAAGCGCGCTTTTGATGATGTGAAAATTATACGGAATGAATACACCCGGTATAATCAATATATGCTTGCCAAAAAAGCACAGGCATATCTGGTCATGAAGCAGAAAGTTGATACGGAGCAGAGCCAGTTGGCCGAACAGGAGCAGAAACGGCAGGATACGGAAAATAATCTGGACAGCAAGAGCAGGAGATTGGCTGAACTGGAAGAACAGAAGAAACTGAAAAGTATAGAAAGGGACGGCCTTCTGGACACCGATCTGGAGGAAATTGACCGTAAGCTTGCGCAGGCGAAGGAAGACAGACAAGAGGCTGCAGACAAAGAGAAATACTGGGAAAATAAAATTCGTGAGCATCAGGAAACAATCTGGCGTGGACAGCGTAAAATGAAAGAGATTCAGGATAATCTGGAGAAAATGCAGCAGGAAATTACGGATGGAATGGAGGAACTGGAAGAGCAGCAGGAAATCCTGCAGTGGGACCGGCACGAAGAAGCGGCAGATTTGGTGAAGCGGGGAGAGTATGAAAAGAGCAGTGAGATTGTAAAAAGCCTTGAATTGCTGAAAAAGCTGCTTACGGAATGTAAGAAAGCAATCCGTGAATATGAGGAATTGTCCAAAAGGTATGATGAAACAGCAGCAGATCTGGAACGGATAAAACTTCAGAAAACAGAAGGAGAGCAGAAAGTACAGGCGGCACAGGAGGAGGTTGTCCGCAGCATCGACCAGTGGGTGACAGACATTTATGAGACAGAAAAAAATTCTGTCCGGTGGAAGCCTGAGCGTGACACACTTCAGAAAGCAGAGGAAAAGATTCAGGAGTACCAGTCGGCAGCAGATGCAGAGCCGATACAACAGCTTCTTCGTACGGACTATGAGCGTCAGCGGCAGGAATTGATGGATCGAAAAAGCGGCTTAGAGCATGAGAAGAAGATTCAGTTGGAAGAACTGGAGGGCATAGAAGAGGAACTGGCGAATTTACAGAATCTGGAGGAGCTGGTGCCTGAGAGGGATGACAGTACAGAAAAATCCAGAAAGGCGCTGGAGCGTGCAGGTATTACGGCAGAACCTTTTTATAAAACGGTAGAATTTTCAGAGACTTTGAGTGAAACAGACTGCGCAAGACTGGAGGCTCAGCTTCAGAAAACGGGTATTTTGGATGCACTGGTGGTATCACTGGAGGATTTTGAGAATATCAGGAGGACATGCCCGGAGTTTCTGGATACGGTTTTATATGTGAAAGAAGAGGGAAATTCCGGGTTTTCCAAATTGGCAGTCAATGAAGAACTAAAACCGGAGCTGAAGGAAACGGTTCAGCAGATTCTCAGCAATGTTTATGAGGATAAAGAAAATGGACAGGGGATTTATCTTGGAAAGGACGGAACCTTCCGTCAGGGAATCCTGACCGGAAAAGCAGATAAATCAGGCGGTGCGGAGTTTGTCGGAGTACTGGCAAGAAAAAGACGGAAAGAACAGAGAATCCGTGAGTTGAAAACGGCAATTGATGGAGTCAGAGCGGCTATTGCGGATACGGAAAAGGCAGCCAATGAAGTAGTGGAAAATCTGGGACATCTGCAGGGAGAATATGAACAGCTTCCGGGATTTTCAGCGATTAACACTGCTCTGGACAGTGAAAGACAATGCAGTTTCGAGCTGCAGATGATATGCACAGAGTATAATAAAAAAGAGGCTCAGGAGCAGAAAATAGCGCAGGATATGAACCGTCAGTATCAGACCATGCTGCAGAAGTGTAAGCCGTTTCCGTATGGAAGAACAGAGGGGGAATATGAGGAAGCCTGTGATGCATTGGAGGAATACAGCCGCATTCAGCAGGAAATGGTAAAGAAATTGTGGCAGATTCAGACCGTACAGGAAAATTACAGAGGAGAAAATGACCGGGTCATCCAGAGTGAGCAGTTGATGGATGATGCATTTGTAGAGAAACGCAGTTGGGACACGAAGAAAAAAGCCAGTGAGATCCGGATTCAGCAGTTTGAGGAGTATCTGAACCGTCCGGAAATTGTGGAAAAGGCCGATCGGCTGAGACTGCTGAAGGAAGAACTGAAAGAGATGGATAAGGAAGGCGGCGAGCTGAAAAGTGCTCTGGCTGTTCTGGAAGACAGACTGCGCAGCTTTGCCGAAAATGAGCCGAAGCTGAGGGCAGGTCTTCAGCAAAAAATCATAGCAGAAACTCATTTGAGAACGTATTTTGAGGAGGAGCTTGGACTGAAGCTGGTATTTGACAGAGAAAGTCAGGGACTTCTCGTGTGTGCGAAGAAAGCAGTGTCCATATTGCGGGAGAGTGATAAAAACAGAGAACCAACGGATATGCTTCAGGCGCTGCATCAGGTATACCAGCGTCATAACGGAAGTCTGGTCAATTACGGGACATCTCTGGAGGAGTGCTTTGATGCACCGGAGGACGGGCCGGAAACAGAGAACCTGTCCGGCGCAATAAGAAAGAGAGTAAGGGTAGTTTCCTCATGGAATGGAAAAAAGGTATATCTGGAAGCATTTTACGGAATCCTGAAGCAGGCAATCGATGAAACAGAACTGCTGATTCAGACAAAGGACAGGGAGCTGTTTGAGGATATCCTGTCCCAGACGATCAGCCGCCAGCTTACAGACCGAATTGCAGAAAGCAGGAAATGGGTTTCCGATATGTCACAGCTTATGAAGGAGATGGATACTTCTATGGGCATGATCTTTTCGCTGGAATGGAAGCCCCGCAAAGCAGAAAATGACATGGAACTGGACACAGCAGAGCTGGAACAGATCCTGCGCCGGGATCATTCCCTTCTGACAATAGAGGATATCGAAAAGGTTGCAGCACATTTTCGCAGTAAGATTCGTATGGAAAAGCTGAAACTTGAGGAAAGCGGAGGCTTTATCAATTATATGGAACTTGTTCGTGATGCGCTGGACTACCGCAGATGGTTCGCATTCCATATGTATTTCAAACGGGGAGAGGGCGAGCGGAAACTTCTGACGAATGCAGCGTTTAACCGTTTCAGCGGAGGAGAAAAAGCGATGGCTATGTATGTTCCTCTTTTTGCTGCGGTCAATGCCCAGTATAAGAAGGCAGAGAAGAAAGTACACCCCCGAATCATTGCGCTGGATGAGGCCTTTGCCGGAGTAGATGATAAGAATATCAGCAGTATGTTTGAATTGGTACATAAGCTGGATTTTGATTACATTATGAATTCCCAGGCCCTGTGGGGATGTTTTGAGACCGTAAAAGGACTTAGGATTGCAGAACTTTCCAGACCCCAGGATTCACAGATTGTTTCGGTAATCCGTTACACATGGAACGGACATGAGAGGATATTGGATGTGCAGTAATAAAGAATGTGCGGAGTATTTTAAAAGCCGTAAAGCCTATGACAGATGCTTTGCGGAATTTCGGAAAAAATGGAAATCCTATGGAAAAGCTGCCGGAAGGATTACGCTTACAAAGACTTCAGAGGAAGAACGGCGGGCGGTGGGAGGAATTATAACAGACAGAGATTTTTGTGATGAAACGATTCAGTTTTCTTTTGCAGAATTTGAAAAGGGACTGCAAAAAACGCGGTTTGCTCCGGTTGATATGAAAGAAACGCTGGAGGAATATTTTGGAGAGACGCTTCTTGCTGCACAGGTACGGAAAAAAGAGAAGCTGGAGAGAAAACAGCAGTTTCTTTATAGACTCAGCAGATACTTTGAGGAAAACACAGGCAGAGATTTTGCAGCATTTTTATGGATACAGGAGATGATTTCCGAGAAAACATACGGATACCAACTGCTGATAAAGGAATACGAAAAAGATGAGAAAACAGCGGAAGCGCTGGCAAAAAATGCAGGAAATGCAGTGATGAAACTCAAAGAAATGATGGAAACAGGAGAGGAATATCCGCTGGCGGTTTTGGCAGCAGAGATATCGGGAAATCCCCATTATTTTGATCGGGGTACAGCAGCCGGGATGCTTTTGGTGCATGGAATCTGTTTTTGGAAGAACATGGATTTTCCAAAAAGTGCGTACCAGTGGAGGAAACTTCTGATGGAGGTTTCTGTGATTCCGGATAATGTATCCTCCATGGTTCATGCATACGGTCTCAGAATGCTTACCCGGAAAGGCTGGCATCTGGCATATGATGTTTTCTGTGAGCGAAAGGAACCGTATGTCATTACGATGGAAAATATGAAAGAAATCATCGGTGTACAGCCTGTAGGGAAAAAGGTATATGTGGTGGAGAACGAGATGGTCTTCAGCTATCTGCTGAACAACCTGAGAGATTCAGAGTGTACGCTTTTGTGCACCTCCGGCCAGCCCCGTTCTGTGGTGCAGGTACTGATTCCCCATATCCTTGCAGGCGGAACAGAGGTTTACTACAGTGGTGATGCTGATCCGGATGGAATCCGTATTGCAGACAGACTCTGGAAAAAATTCGGAGACCATTTTCATATATGGAGAATGTCGCCTGATGATTACGAAAAAAGCCTTTCAAAAGAGAAAATAGGAGATATCGGAAAAACAAAACTTGAGAATATAAATCATCCTGAATTGAAAAAGACGGCAGAATGCATGAGGAAAAAACAGTTGGCGGGATATCAGGAAAATATATTGAAAGAACTGCTGGAGGACATCAAGTCAAAAGAGAAAAAGGTGAAAACATGACACGACAAGACCATAAATATCAAAATTACATTCAAATCCTAAAGGAAGAACTGGTTCCGGCCATGGGCTGTACGGAACCCATCGCCATCGCATACGGAGCAGCCAGAGCAAGAGAATGCCTTGGCAGGCTGCCGGACCGGGTTCTGATTGAAGTCAGCGGAAATATTATAAAAAATGTAAAAAGCGTAATCGTACCAAATACCAACCGTCTGAAGGGAATCGAAGCGGCAGCGGCAGCAGGAATCGTGGCGGGTAAAGCTGAAAGGGTTCTGGAAGTCATCTCGGAAGTGACGGAGGAAGAGAAAGCTGCCATGCGTACCTATCTGGCGGAACATGAGATTGCGGTGAAACCTGCCGAAAGCGATGAGATTTTCGATATTATTCTTACATTATATGGAGAAGAAGACTGGGTGCGGCTGCGGATCTGCCAGTATCACACCAACATCGTTCTGTTGGAAAAGAACGGAGAAGTGCTGTACGAAATGGGGATGAGCGGGACAAAAGAAACGGGGCTGGCCAATAAAAATCTGCTGGATGTGAAAGATATCGTAGAATTTGCAGATTGTGTCGCGTTGGAAGACGTGGCACCCATGATCCGGAAACAGATTGCATATAACGAAGCTATTGCCATGGAAGGTCTTCGGGGAGACTATGGAGCCAACATCGGAAGCGTACTTCTGGAATGCTTCGGCGAGGACGTAAAAGTGAAGGCAAAGGCATGGGCGGCCGCAGGTTCTGACGCCAGAATGAGCGGCTGCGAGCTTCCGGTCATTATCGTGTCGGGAAGCGGCAATCAGGGAATGGCGGCTTCCCTTCCGGTGATCGCCTATGCCAGAGAGTATGGAATCAGTGAAGAAAAGCTGATTCGGGCGCTGGTGGTTTCTGATCTGATTACGATTCATCAGAAAACAGGAATCGGCCGTCTGTCTGCTTATTGCGGCGCTGTCAGCGCCGGATGCGCCAGCGGAACAGGAATTGCCTACCTGATGGGCGGCGGATACCGGGAGGTGGCCCACACACTGGTCAATGCGCTGGCAATCGTATCGGGAATCGTGTGCGACGGAGCCAAGGCCTCCTGTGCAGGAAAGATCGCTGCAGCGGTGGAGGCCGGAATTCTGGGATACTGCATGTTCTGTCAGGGACAGCAGATCCGGGGCGGAGACGGACTGGTGACGAAGGGAGTGGAAGAAACCATTCGCAACATGAGCCGTCTGGGAAAAGAAGGGATGAAAGAAACGGATAAAGAGATTATTAAAATCATGGTAGGAGAGTAAGCTGGGAGCTTCCTCTATTCTGCCACAGCCTCTCTTTTCAAAGAATCACTGTAGGGAATATAGGAAGTATCAAATAAGCAAAGCTCCTCCAGATTGTTGAATTCCCGGACGATACCGTCCGGATATTTCCGGATGTAAAGGGTCAGGGTATCCAGATGATGCATGTAAATATTTTCCCAGCACATGTCCTTTGTGGCGGGAAGGTCATATTCAGCCTCCAAAAGATCAAGAAAATGCCGGGAGAACAGCCGGTTCCAGTAGGCATGTCCCTGCATTCTCCAGACATTGGTTCCTTTCGGCTTTACATGGGTGATCCGTCCGCTGAAATTCGTGGACAGACAGTAATCCGTGGATTTTCCACTGACAAAAACCGAGGAGTAAAACGGCTCAAAAACGTAGGGTTCAAATACATTTTCCATAAAATAATGATCCGCCGGACAGATATAAGAATTTCCGAGGACATCCCGCGCGGCATAAATGGAAGAATGATTGTTACGAATCGCATAGTCAGGATTCTCGATCAAATGGACCCCGTGTTTTTCTTCAAGATAACAAAACAGTTCTTTCTTATAACCGACAACTACATAGATTTCAGGAATACCGGCTTCATATAACTGGCGGATCAGCCGCTCGATCATAATCTCGCCCTTGACTTTTAAAAGCCCTTTGGGTGTGGTGTCTGAAAGAGGGGCAAACCGGGAAGAGAGGCCGACGGCCAGAATGACTGCATTATCCACCTTATACTGGGAAATGGCAGAATACTCTCCGTTACGGTAATGGGCTTCAAATTCATTTTTTAACATAAGAAACCTCCTGCATATGATGCCTTGATTTTAGTTTAGACGGGGGAGAATGTCAAGTGGTCGGAGGAGAAATTGATGGGGATTTGTAAGGGAAATGTAAGACGGTTCCTTCATCTTTGGGTTGAAATCATTGGAGTTTTGTAATAGAATGAGTAAGGTAAAGAAATGTTTAACAAACGAGAGGAGGAGAAGGATGAAGAAAAGACGAAGTCTGTTGTTCGGACTCGGAATTTTGGTTACCTTATCCATGGCAGTGCCTGTATCGGCGGCAGAAAATAATACCCCGGCGAGTGTAACAGAGCTGGGAACCGGCGAAGAGAATACTCCGGCTGATGCTGAAGGACTTTCGAATACAGAAACAACAACTGACGGAACAGAAAAAGCGGGAGTAGAAGCAGTTTATCAATGGGTTGAGGAAGAAGGAAAATGGAAACTGACTGATGCAGATGGTGTGTCTGCAGCAGACGGCATCTATACAATTGGTGAGAACGGCATTTTCTGTATTTCCGGAGGATATCTGGTTACAGGTGTTCAGGCAATTGAAGGTAAGGACGAGGTTGGATATCCGATTAAAGAGAGCGGCAAATATTATTTTGCAGAGACAGGAACCAGCCCGGAAGCGGATGGTCTTGGAAAACTGGTGAAAGCAGACCAGTGGGTAAGCACCAAAGACAGCAAATGGATCAAACTGAATGCTGACGGAAAGGTTGATGAGACAAAGACAGCATGGCAGAACATAAACGGTCATGGCTGGTATTATCTGAGCGCTGACGGAAGCGTGGACAAGTCTCAGAATGGCTGGAAGCAGCCGGCAGAGAACTGCTGGGTTTATGCGGAAAACGGCAAGGGTACCGTTAAGACCGGCTGGCAGGAAGTGGCTTCCGGTAAATGGATGTATCTGAAAGGCGACGGAACACGGGATGCGGCAAAAAAAGGCTGGCAGGAAGTAGTTTCCGGCAAATGGTATTTCCTGAAAGAGGACGGAACCAGAGAGACCGGAAAAACCGGAATGCAGACAATTGGGAAAGATACATATTTCTTAAATGCAGAGGGAGCGCCCCAGAAGGGATTCCAGAATGCAGAAGGAAAGACTTATTATTTTGATGAGTCTACCGGAATCCGGCAGAACTATACCGGATGGAAAGTAATCAAAGGAAAACTTTATTTCTTCAACAATGCAAGTCAGGTGGCAAATTCCGGAGCAAACGGCTGGCAGCACATCGAAGGAAAATGGTACTGGTTTGAAAACGGCAATGCTGCTACCGGCTGGCGTGCGATCAACGGCAAATGGTATTACATGGATGCGGATACCGCAGTGATGCAGACCGGATTGTTTACAGCAGCAGACGGTAACAAGTACTATTGCGACGGAAGCGGAGCAATGATTGGAGCCGGATGGAATTTCATTAACGGAAACTGGTACTGGATGAATGGAAGCGGAGCAGTTGCTACGGGATGGATTCGTCCGGATGGAGTTACATGGTACTATATGCGTAACAATGGTACTATGGCTGCAGGCTGGTATCAGGTTAATGGAACATGGTACTACTCCAATGGAAGCGGAGCGATGCAGACTGGTTGGCAGTATATTGGCGGAGCATGGTATTACCTGTCCGGAAGTGGAGCAATGCTGACCGGATGGTATAATCTGGGAGGAACATGGTACTACTCCAGCGCGAGCGGAGCGATGCAGGTTGGCTGGCAGAAGATTAACGGAACATGGTATTATCTGTCCGGAAGCGGAGCGATGCTGACAGGTTGGCAGCATATCGGAGGAGCATGGTATTATCTGGCTGGAAGCGGAGCGATGCAGACCGGCTGGCTGAATCTGGGAGGAACATGGTATTACTTAGCTGAAAGCGGAGCGATGCAGACCGGCTGGATCAAACTGGGAAGTACATGGTACTACCTGACCGGAAGCGGAGCAATGGCAGCAAATACATGGGTTGACGGTTACTACTATGTAAACGGAAGCGGAGCAATGGTTACCAACACATGGGTTGGTTCCTATTATGTAGGAGCTGACGGAAGATGGATTCCGAATTACGATCCTCTGGTTTATGGAGGAAAATGGGAACAGTCCGGCGGCAAATGGTATTTCAAATGCGGAGACGGCACTTACCTGAAGAACCGTTGGCAGAAACTGAATAGTCAGTGGTACTACTTTGAAGCGGACGGCGCAATGGTGACCGGATGGAAGTACATTGGAGGATATAAATACTACTTCAACAACAGCGGTCAGCTTGTACAGGATCTGGACAGCGTGATTGGAAGACAGTCTTCTTACTATATTACAGTAAACCGTGCAAAATGTCAGGTTACCGTATACGCGGCAGATGGCGCAAATGGTTATATCATTCCGGTAAAAACCTTTGCTTGTTCTGTAGGAATGCCAAACACACCGACACCGGTGGGAACCTTCAAAACACCGGCAAAATATCGTTGGCATACACTGATGGGACCGTCTTACGGACAGTATTGTACTCGTGTTGTTGGAGGAATTTTGTTCCACTCAGTTGCAGGTTCCAATATGACCAGCTATAATCTGAGTGCAAGTGAGTACAATAAACTGGGCGGACCGGCATCTCACGGATGCATTCGTCTGACTGTTCGGGATGCGAAGTGGATTTATGATAACTGTGGATTGGGTACAACGGTTACTATTTCTGATACAGCGGCTACACCGTTTGATAAACCGGTAACGCCTAAGATTCCGGCGTCACAGAATTGGGATCCGACAGATCCGAATTTATAAGAAGATAGAAGAGACAGTGTTGACTTGGGAGAGTTGGCACTGTTTTTTTTCATTTACCAGTCATTTGTACTTTTTGGCTGCTTTTTTGTATTTTTCTGTCAGGATTTTCCGTTGCATTATCGGGCAAGCTGTAATACAATAAGA
>JAHAFI010000047.1 GCA_018374355.1 Clostridiales bacterium | reverse complement strand
GGCTGGACACAGCCATTTCTATCCTTGTGCAGAAATGCACTTTTTTACGCTTTCATCTCGGCTATTGAATAACCGAGGATTCTCGCTTGCTATTCCTAATCCCTGTATCCCATTTCTTTTATCAGCGCCTGAAGCTCCGGGCTGTCTTTCAAAAACTCGGTATCCTTCTCTGTATGAATCGACTCAATAATCGTTTTCCTCATTGTTTCCCCAAATGTTTTGTCAACTTCTTTGGTCTGTATATGGCGATATAGGGGAGACTGGTTGGGATTCCATTTCTTTGTGAGTGATTTTAACATAGGAAGAAGTATTTTTAAAGATTTCATCTTGTTTTTCATAAAAGTGTAAAGCTCGAACTGTGCAACATAGGAGTTATATTCCCACAAATCAAACAACTGTGCGCTCTGTTTATCTACTTCAGCAATGTATTCTGCATCATCCATACGCTTCTCTTTGATTGCAATTTCCATCAAAGTTATCAAAGCTCCTTGAATCTCAGTTGTGGCAGACAATAATTTTTCTTCTGTCAGCTTTGCCGCCTCTTCCAGTTTCCCCTGTGCAATCCATATGTTTGCCTGTATCTGTTTTCTGTCCACCGCACTTTTCTTTGGAAATGTATCAAGTATTTCCTGTGCCTTTTCATAATCCTGTTTTGCCATCCATTTGGAAATCAGGCAGGCCTGTGCCTGTTCCCGGATTGCCGGGTCATTGCTCTGCGCACTTCTCTGATATAAGGCTTCGATTTCTTTCTCATATTTTTCCCTTAACGTATTTTGTTTTTTTTCATTGTTAAAGATTAATCTGCCATCCAACAGCAGCGCCAAATGGATGACCAGAAGATCACAGGTAGGGTACTCTTTTAGTTTTTCCACTGCACGAAAATATCCCGCTTCAAATCCCCTTTGATTCATAATCTCGGAGACTTCATTTATAAACAATGCCACTTCTTTTTCTGACAGATTATCCTGAAAGGATAGCAATGTATTCAAATCCGTGTCAAGAAGTCTGGCAAGAGCCGGCAGCAATACAATGTCCGGGTACGAGCTACCTTTCTCCCACTTATTGACAGCAGGGGCCGTAACTCCCAGATAATTGGCAATCTGCTCCTGAGTCAGTCCTTTTGATAAACGCCGTTCGCGAATGATTTCATTGATTTTCATAGTAAAATCTCCTTTTTCGGTTTGTTTTTATACTTTTATCGTAACATTTCTTATCTGCATCTTCTATTTACCGATTATTAACTTTTGTTTCAAAAACTTAACCACAAATCAGGTTTTTACTATGGGGGATATTTCAGTTGCAATGTTCTTTCCCATTACATAGGCGTTCCTACCTCAATCAAATTACCATCCAAGTCATAAAAACGAACTACCTTCTGCCCCCAGCCATGTGTCATAAGGCGATTGACATATTGAATAGAAGGATATAATCTTTCCAGCTTTTCAATAAATGCTTCTATATTTTTTTCTTCAAAATACAGCTCACAGGAATTACTTTTGGGTACAATGTCCTTCCTTAAAAAATCCTTCCAGATTTTCTCGTTCTGAAGTACAAGGCCTTCCGTTAGAATCATGTTGCCGTCATTGTCAAGTATCGTATCAAGGCCAAATACATCATGGTAAAATTGTTTTGATTTCTCAATATCCTTAACAACAATTAAAATATTTTTTAATTTCATTATCCAGATCTCCTCAAATTTCCGTTTTCTTCTGTCCTTTTTTCTAAAAAGTACGAAAATTATTGTCTATGCTTAAAAAATACAATTCCTGCTGCAATCATAAGAATCAAACCTATCATAATAGAAAAGACCCAAAACTCTCCACTTAACTTTCCTGCAACAAATGTTGCGGTCGGGCCATCTGCTCCACCAATAATTGCAACAGACGTATCTTCTTTTATTTTCATACTAATACCCAGAACAGATAATACAACTCCTATAATTCCTACAACAATTCCAATGATTTTTTTCATCATAACCTCCACCATATTTTCTATTTGTTTGTCCACCTGCATCCAAAGTAATCTATTTTCACCAACTTCCGGAGAAATTAAATTCCTTATCAAAAAAATATTCCAATGTAGGAACCAATTGTTTGGAATTATATATTTCCCTAATCTGTTCAGGATACAGCCAGACAACTTGCGCAACTTCATCAGTGGTTGCCTGCTCCAGCGATACCTCTCCATCATATTCGAACAGCCACACATCCATAATATCATTATAGATTTTATCGCCAACCATACCTCTTATTTCGGAAAAGACAATTTTCCCTTCAATCTCTGTCAGGTCAATCCCTACTTCTTCTTTAACCTCTCTTTTTGCCCCTTCCAGACTGCTTTCTCCCTTTAATACCGAACCGCCTACACATTCCCACAGCAATGGAAACGTTGGACGGTCAGCAGACCTTTGTGATATCAGATATTGACCTTTACTGTTTCTTATCCAGACATGAACAACCAAATGGTAACCATCCTTTGGAAGTTCTGCTCCCCTGATGTGATCTCTTCCTGTTAGTTCTCTTTTTTCATTATACAAATCCCATATTTCCATATGTATCTCTCCAATTTTAAAACTATCTGTCAACAACACTTCAACAGATTTCCTACCCAATTCTATTTCTTTCTGTTGATATCTGCAAGAATACATCCACCCATAACTGCAACTGCAAATATCGTACCGATTCCGGACATATTCCAGACAACACTCAAATTTACTTCAATAAACACTGCCAAAATCAGTGTACAAACTGAAACAATAATTGCTTTTTTCATATTTTTCTCCCACAAATTCAGTTTTTCTCTATACCTTTACCTCGATTCATATTCTTTTGTTTGTCAAAATAATTTTTCTGTTTTTATAACCCTTCTCTGTGCTGTGCATTCTCAGATTACCTATAATACTTTCATTTTCAAGAAGATTTATCCGTAATTTCACCTCAAAAACATGTATTTTTTCTCTCGATTACCTACTTATTTTGCTCAATCGCACGAATTTATAGGCAAATTTCTTTGTTTTTGAATAAAATCTGCGTGTTTTTACCTACGAAACCCACATATTTTTCAAAGTTTATAGGTAAGCGCCCCGAAATTCTGTTTTACAGCTTGCGCATTTTTCAGTAATGCCTCGTTCATCCCCGGAAGAATCAAATAAGAGTTCTTCCTTTTCCAATTCTTGATTTCATATCCATTGAATAAATCCCGTCTTATCCTCCCTGTTATACCCAGCCCCTTCGTAAAACCGCAGAGTACTTTCCCGCTTACTCCCGGTAAGAAGCATTATTTTATAACAATTTTCTTTTACCGCTATCTCTTTCGCATAATCAAGGCATTGTGTTGCCAATCCTCTGTTGCGGTAACTGATATCTGTTATCACATTTTCCACCAATGCATACGGCCGCTGGTTATGCGTAAGATTGTGAATAACAATACACACGCAGGACGAAACAATCTGCCCATTTTCTTCCGCCACAATGATATGATGATTCGGATCATCAAGAATCTTCTGCCAGATTTCTGCTGCTTTACCATCCTTTTTGGGCATGGAATTATTATGCAGTTGTGTGTATAACCACATTAACCCTTCAAAATCATCTTCCCTTATTTCTCGAATCATACAAATCTCCTTTCATCACCAAAATGCTTCCTTGATATTTTCCCAGCAGCTCCTAAATCTGCGGCAATTGTTTTCTGGAAAAATCCACAATCCACTGCCGGAATTCTCCGTCAAGTGTTCCTTCCATCCAAGGCAGGTTTTCCCGCGCCGGAGCTTCCGATTATCATTACTTTTACCATTTTTCCTCCGAATCTCCGGCTTCGCTCACCGGCTTTTCCTTACCTTCTCGCAAACTCTCCGAAATATTTGTATCATAAATTCCATATCCGATGCTTCATAGTAAAAATGTCCTGAGTGTTTCAGCATCCCCCAACGGATTTTTGGATTTTGGATAAAATATTTCACTGATGAAACAGCCACCAATTCATCCTTTTTTGACTGAAATACAAAGCAGGGAGTTTGGATTCGGTTTATTTTCTTTCTCGTCTCCCGAATTTCCGAAAACAGGGCAAGATAATTGGGTATCCAGCCCGTATATTTCCAAAGGCGCCTGTCCGGTGCGATGCTGTAAGCCCTCCGAACGGCTTCGGAAACACTGTCCTCCGGCTTTACTTTATCAAAAATAATCTTAAAAGCCGTTGCGATGATTCCCGGCTTCACCCATATCTTCAGCGGCACATTCAGTAAAAAGAGGGCTTTGACCTTAGGGTTTCTTCTCGCCTCCTCAATGGCAAACAAAGTTCCCATGGAATGCGCCGCAATCATAATTTTCTCATACTCTTTACTCAGTTTCAAAATCAGCCGATGCACCTGCATTTTCCACTGTTCCATCGTCGCTGCTGCAAAGTCTTCCGTGGTTTTCCCGTGTCCTTCCAGCAAAATATTGTAAACTGACCAGTTTTCCGGCACCGCCGTTATCAAACGGTTGAAATGATCCGGCGTGCCGAGAATTCCATGGACAAACAGGATGACGGTTTTGCTGCCGGGAATCTCCCGGATATATTCTGTATGTTTTGTTTTTTCCATACCTGCACTCTTATTCCTTTTGAAGTTCCATAGCTGCCTGTTTGGACATATAAAAGATAATGCTTCTTTATATTATCCATTTTGGAATTCAAAAGTTTGCTGTAACCTACACTTCTTCCTGCCGAAAAGTCCCTGCAAATATTTTTATATATTTCGCCATCAGCGGAATATACGTCACCACAAAGACAATTCCCGCCGCCACAAACGGATATTTCTTCTTTTCCTTAGGCACACACAGTCCGATCATAATTCCCATGGCGCATAGACAGAATTTAACCATTGCCAGATCCTTCCAGTCAGATTCCCGCAAATACTGATCCGCACATGCAAATACTTTCTTCATCGTAAATGCCTCCCATCCTTAAATGCATTTCCCACCTTTTCGCCCAGCTTCACATACCCGTTGTTTACCGGATCAAAGGTAATCGGTTCCAGTTTTTCCAAATCAATTTTTCCGTTTTCATCAAGAATGCGCTCATCTGCATTCACATTTACGATTTCCCCTACTAATTGTTCTGATTCCCGGTCATAGCTGATCAGTCTGCATTCCAGAGCCATGGGAAGTTCCTCAATCAGCGGCGCGTCCACAAATTCCGACTTTACCGCATGAAGTTTGGCCTTTTCCAGCTTATTGGGAACCTTATTTCCTGATTCCAATCCCAGATAATCGCATTCTGCCACATGTGCGGCATCGGCCATGCTGACCGTAAATGCTCCTCTTTCCAGAATATTTTTCACTGTTTTGTGTCCCGCATCCAGACACATGGTTATCTGAGTATAACCGCTGATTCCGCCCCATGCCGCATTCATGGCATCCGGCACACCCTCCTTGTCGTAGGTTGCAATAATCAATACCGGCTGTGGATACAGCCATGCCTTTGCCCCAAAATTTTTTCTCATGCTTCCATCCTCCATTTCATTTTCAATCCCAAAGTTTTTTTACTTCCTATGGTCAAAAAGATATTGGAACAGTACCGGAGTTATGCCGGGGTAGGTAATATTTTCCGGCAGCATATCAAACTGCCCGGTTTCCGCCATCTCACTTTCCGGAAGTTCGCCCAGACGGTGAATCACAGCCCAAAATACCATACCGCTTGCCCCGTCATTTTCTTCATTTCCGGCCCAGTAATCACATAACGGTTCTATATCGTATGTAATTGCTCCGGACTCCTCGTACAATTCCCTTTTTGCGGCTTCCAACGGCTCTTCATCTTTTTCTATATGGCCGCCCTGTGTTTCCCATGTGGTCCGTTTTTTGTGTCTGCTCAACAGGATTTTTCCCTGATACTCTGAGAGAACCACCACGTATTTGTATGTTCCCAGAAAACCTGTTTCGTATGTTTTACATGTCATCTTTTGCATCATTTCACCTTCACCTTAACTGCATTTTATCGCAGAATTCTTATCTACTTTCTGCATAAAAATGCTCTGCATATTTTGTCATATTTCCATCGTAATCAGGATACCGGTACTCCAGCCGTTCTGCAACATTTCCTGAACACTCTCTGAATATGGACAGACATAAAAAGAAGGCTTCCCATATCTGCTCATACGAATCATTTCGGTAGGTAGCCAGCAGGCTTTCCCATACTTCCCGGAACAGATGCTGATTGATGAATTTGTAATTCTTCCCAACACTGAAAGTAAAGCCCTTTTCCGTTCCCACCTGCCAAGACAGCATCCGCAGCAATTCATTTCGCATAAGCTGTAAATGGTCGATGGCAAACAAAATTTCCTGACGGCACAGTCCCTTCACAACGTAAGAGGTCAGATTCCAAAATTCATTACAGCAGTCATCGAAGCTGCGGGCTGTCGGCTTTTGAATCCAATACTCCTCATCTGTAGGAATCACATCTTCATGGGAATTGCCGCTTTTATCCAGAAGAATTTTCCGCAGTTTATCCTGTTTTAAGTAATCCGAAAACTGTCCTTCCTCCAAAAGCGTCAGATCCATTTTTCTGTAATCATCAAACATGATAAGATATGAATATCCTTCCTCCTCTGCCGGAAACAACTCCATATCCTCCGGTTTCTGCATCATGATAATTTTCCCGAAAGCTGACAGCCAACGGTCATCCTCCGTATATTTTTTTATATCCTTTACAAAATAAGTGACATCAAAATCCTGAAACGAATCCTTGGGTATATTTTTGTTCACTCGCGATCCTTCCATAGCGACGATCCGAATATCCTCATGTTCTTTCGCAAAGTTTAAAATTGTGTTCATCATTTCTTCTGGGGTTCTCATTGTATTATCCACTCCTTTTCAATATTGATACCGAATCTCAATCGCCCGGATTTCATGCGCCCTCAATTCCGCATCCACACACAGCACTCCATCCTTCACAGACACTTTACGCATCTCCATTTTCGGTCTTGCCTCCTGTCGGAGATACTCCATGTCTTCCTTAGAAAATCCCCTCACATCATCCATATCCCTCCAGATATCCTGTATGCTTCCATGTTCCCTATTGACATAAAGTACCCGCACGATGTAATCCCCGTTTTTTACGTTATAAATCCTGAATTTTAAATAAAGCTCACCCTGCTCCTCAGAAAGCTGATCCGCATCTTCCGGCCCGGCATCCTTTTCTTCCTCTATCATCTCTCCGTAATGCGTCCGTTTACAATTATGGCAGACAATGGAAAATACATCCCTTCCGTCTGTGGAAATCACAGTATTTTCCGTCTTTTCCAACAGCTTCGTCTGCAGAAAATTCATAAAATAAAAACTATAAAAGGAAGGCTTTTTGATACCGTCCCGGGTCAAAAGTCCCTGATTTTCCCACAGCAGCGCTTCTGTATCCCAAAACTCCCCGGACAGATCCCCTCCCGGACAGATCCCCATTTTCTCCACCATTCCTGCCGCTTCCATGCAGTTTTTCATCACGATAGCTCCCATTGCGCAGCTATCGTTGACAATGTTTTGAGGGGCTGTGGTAAAATTCCATTCCGTGATATGAAGCTCCTCCGGTATAAACGCTTCTTCCAGCAATACCTCTTTGAAAACCTCCGTCTGTTTTTTTACAAAATGATTCTCCGCAGCCTGTTTATCGGAATGCAGACACAAGCTGATAAAATCCGGCCGCACCTGCTGCTTTTTCCAGTTTCGAATCCATTGTCGATACTGCTCCCTGTCATATCCCGGAAGAAATCCGGCGCCTCCTACTTTCATTTTGCCGGAAAATTGTTTCCATACGCCGTATCCGATTGCAAAGCACTCAAAATACCCGTCGTTTTCCTCCGGATTCCTGCTTCCCTCCTTCCACAATTCCAAATACCATGTCTCCACTTCCCCGATTCCATAGCGGTTGATCAGATGCGCCGCAAAATCCGTCATCCTTTCTCTGTAATTATTCCGTTCCTGAAAGCACATCTCCTGATCGTTCTCCGCCAAAAGCACCTCCACAGACGCTCTGTGATACATGGCTTCAAAATCCATTCCGATATACGGTTTCAACTGGTTCTCCACAAGAAAATCCAGCGCCCGGTCTATTTTTCTGAAATTATAACGATCCTTCCCATCGGTCTCCCGGTAATCCTCAAAAACATTTCGTATCCTCACATAGCGAAAGCCCAATTCCCTCTTCATCAATAAAATCTGCTGCTGAAACTCACTGTCCAATACAGCATCCATTTTTCCGATATTGATGATTTCGTTCCAATTCTTTCTTAATTCCGTTGTCCTTTGTGTATCTGCATCAATCACAACGCTGTCTTTTTCTCTTATTTTATCCTGTACTTTGGCATTTTCCGATAAATACAGCGTCACCCGCTGCTCAATCTGTTCCCGGGATGTTTTGTCCGGCGCCTCTTCCTTTGCCTCCTTGCGCACACTCACCCGGTATGCAGACGGAGTCATATGGTAAACCGACTTGAATACCTTATTAAACGCTGCTGTTGTGGGAAATCCGTTGTCCAGCGCAATCCTCGTGATTTTTTTATGGCTGTAAATCATCTCATCCACCGCATGAAAAAGACGGACATTGTTGACATATTCCAGAAAGCTCAGCCCAAACCGTTTTTTGATATATTTGGACAAATAAGCATTTGACAGATACAGTTTTTCCGCCAGATCGTGAAGGCTGATCTGCTTCTGGAAATTTGCCTGCACATAATTCTGGATTGCAAAAACTCTGGAATTATCTGAAGCTCCTTCCCCCTTCTGCAAGTCTTCATCGGCTTTGATTCGGAAATATCTGACAAGTATGTACAGCGCCTCATAGTATAAGCTATTCAGGTATATCGCGCCCTCCCCTTCCTTATCGTGAAAACGGTTCAGCACCCGATCCAGTATTTTCCTTAACTGTCCATAAGCATTCTGCCTGTCTGCGGCCGTATTACACAGAAAAAATATCCGGTCCGTTTCCAGATATTCCGCCAGCAGGGAAAAATTAATCCGAAAGCTTACCATCAGAAGCTCTTTCTTTGTCTCCCTCACCGAATGCCTCTTGTTTGCATTGATCAGCAGGATATCACCTTTTCCTAATTCATATCTCTCCGATTCCAGCCGGATTTCCACCCCGCCCTCCAGAACATACAGCAGTTCCATATTCTGGTGAAAATGTGTATTCTGCACCTTCCTCGTTTCAAATTCAAAATCCATCATTGTCCGCATCATTTTCATCTTTGATCCCCTGCTTCATCTGTCCTTTTTGGCGCATCCCATGCGCTGCATATAAAAAATCGGTTATACTTTATTAAAAAAAGTATAACCGATTTCACTTATCAATACAACCGTTTCATCTATGTATCCCGCAGGCAGATGTTGTTATTTATTACTATTATTTTGCCCACTTGCTCTCCGGTGATTCCACTGCATTCGGACAGTCAAAATTGTCTCTCCACATCACAGGAGCTGCCCAGCGAACTGCGTTCTCAATGATTTTCTTCACATATGGATTGTGGTAGGAAGGACTTGTCTCATGACCCGGCTGGAAATAGAAGATTTTTCCATATCCCCGCTGCCATGTACAGCCGCTTCTGAATACCTCACCGCCGCGGTACCAGCTTACGAACACCAGATCATCCGGTTTCGGAATATCAAAGAATTCTCCGTACATCTCTTCCTCTTCCAGTTCAAAGCTCTCCGGAATTCCCTGTGCGATCGGATGGGTAGGATTGAGATTCCATACTCGACAGAAATCTCCTTCACGCCACTGCAGACTGCCGGAGGTTCCTAAGATTGCCTGCATCGGTTTGCTGGGGTGTGCAGAATGAAGAGGAATAAATCCCATTCCCTTCAGTACACGCGCTTTAATCTTTGCCACCAGACTATCCGGCACAGCATCGTGAGCCACATGTGCCCACCAGATTAAAACATCAGTATTTTCCAACAATTCATCAGTCAGACCGTATTCCGGCATGTACATATTTACGCTGGTGATCTGCATATCTTCGCAGGTCTCAAGATGCTCTGCTACCGTTCCCATAACACCTTTCGGATATACCTCTTTTATTTTTGCAGATGAATTTTTCAAAAATTCCTTAAAACCAGCCTTCTGTTCCTCCGGAATTCCCGCCGGAAGAAATTCATCTCTCACTTCACCGGATTCCTGAACGTATTCATACCATATTGTTACACGTATCATATTTTTCACACCTTTCTGTTTTTTCTTATAAGTATACTTTCTTTTTTGAAATGTATCTTCTTCATTTTTGTCCTGTTTTTTTCTCAAAAAATGACTTTACCATACCATTCCTTTCTCCAAAAATAAATGAGGACAAAATTTATACATCAAATTTTGTCCTCACTCTTTTTATGCGTTACTTGCCGCAATCTTCACCCTGCTCCACAAGGTACTGATGATCTGTTTCGTTTTTTCATTGTAGATAAACACCTCATCCAGTTCATTTCCTGAACGGGGCAGGTAGGCATTGATTCCTTCGTAATCTCCGCCCTCGCCGTAAAGGGTATTCATTACCTCCTCATTGGCGGATGTATAGCCCACATAGCTGGAGTTATCATATGCGCCCTCATAGTCTGTGGCGAAATTGATAAAGGCATGAGCCAGCTCAGGATTTTTTGCATTCTTGGGAATTACCATGGCATCGGACCAGATATTGGTTCCTGTCTCCGGCATATAGAAGCCCATATTTTCATTTTCAGACATGACATAGGTCGCATCTCCCGAATAAATCAGCCCCAGAGCCTTACGTCCCTGCGCCATATTGTCGATGATCTCGTCCGTCACAATCTCCGGCTCCATGGTCTGTACACACTGTACCAGCCATTCGTATGCTTCCTGAATCTCATCTTCATTTTCGGTATTCATGGAATATCCCAGCGCCTTTAGCGCCATCATGAAGGAATCACGCTCCGAATCATACAGATAGATATCTCCCTTGTACTTCTCATTGAGGAAAATATTGTACCCCTGTTCTTCCAAATCCTTCTCATCTACCTTCGTTTTATCATAGACAATTCCCACCGTTCCCCAGAAATAAGGTACGGAATATTCATTTTTCGGGTCATAAGGCAGGCCTTTTACATCCTCCACCAGAAGATCCATGCATTCCAACCGTTCAGGGTCAAGCTTCTGCAAAAGATCTTCTCCGATCAGCCTCTGTATCATGTAATCACTGGGAACGAGAATATCGTACGCCTCCCCGTTGGCCACCTTGATGTACATCTGCTCGTTAGAGTCAAACATCTCCATCACCACCGATGCCCCGGTCTCCTCCTCGAAATCACGGAGAATATTTTCTCCGGTATATTCTCCCCAGTTATAAACATGAAGGGTCTGACCCTCGAAAGGCCGCGCCATTCCTTTTCCTCCAAACTGCACGGCAAGAACCGCCGCAGTCACCACTGCAAATCCTCCCACTGCCGCAGGAAGTACATATCTCTTTCTCCGGTTTTCCCGTTTTTCTCTCTTTGCCGCTGCCATGGGAACCACATTGATCAGCACCAGAGCCAAGGTAATGATCACTACCACCAGAGTGGAAATGGCATTGATACTGGGGTTTACCCGCTTACTCATGGTGTACACCATGATACTCAGGTTTTTCACTCCGCTTCCCGTAACGAAATAGGAAATAATAAAGTCATCCACCGACATGGTAAATGCGATCAGGGCGCCGGATACGATACCCGGTGTGATCTGAGGCACGATGACCTTTATCAAGGCCTGCCAAGGGGTTGCCCCCAAATCCATAGCCGCATCTGCCAGATTCGGATCCAGAGAACGGATCTTTGGCATTACGGAGAGGATTACATACGGAATACAAAAGGCGATATGAGCCAGAAGCATGGTCATATATCCCTTCTCAATCCGGAAGGTAATAAACAGCAGCATGAAACCGATAGCCGTAACAATCTCAGGATTCATCATCGGAAGGTTGTTCACCTGCTCTATCAGATTCCGCACCAGCTTTTTCGACTTGCTCAGTCCGATGGCGGAAATCGTTCCCACCGTTGTGGAAACAAAGGTGGCGATCAGGGCGATGCTGAAGGTGGTATACAAAGCCTCCATCATATCCCCGGATTCCAGCATATGCCGGTACCAACGCAGGGAGAATCCGGTAAAGCTGGTCAATGATTTTCCTTCATTAAAGGAAAATACAATCATATATGCGATGGGCAGGTAGAAGAACAAGATCACCAGCGCCATCAGGATTTTTCCAAAAGGCCGTTTTCCTTTTTTCATAATGATCAGTCCTCCTTCCCGCCTTGATTGTGCACTTCCGCTTTACGCACAGCCATCATCAGAAGCATCATGATGATCGCCATGATCATGGAAATCGCACTTCCGAAATTCCATTCTCCCACAGTGATAAACTGATTTTCGATCATATTTCCAATCAGGAAATACTGTCCGCCGCCTAAAAGCTTAGGTATGAAGAAGGAACTGACCGCCGGAAGAAATACCAGCGTGATTCCATTGATCACTCCCGGCAGGGACAGAGGCAGGGTCACCCTGCGAAAAGTCTGGGCCGGATTCGCTCCCAGATCCGCGCTTGCCTCTAAAAGGGAATGATCCATTTTACTCAGAGACGTCTGAATCTGTAAGATCATGAAGGGAAGAAAGTTATACACCATTCCCAGCAGCACCGCGCCCTCCGTATACAGAAGCTCCAAGTCTCCCAGACCAAACAGGCCCAGCAGACGCTGAATCAGGCCGCCTTCGCTTAAAAGTCCGATCCAAGCATACGTTCTTACCAGCATATTGATCCACATGGGAATTGTGATACACAGAATCAAGATATTCTGTATCTTTTCTTCTGTCCGGGCGATAAAATAGGCCGCCGGATATCCCAAAAGCAGACAAATCAACGTCGTTTTTACTGCAATCCAGATGGAGCGCCACAGTATCAGCAAAAAATCATGGTCGGTGAAAAATGTGATATAGTGCTCCAGTGTAAAGCTGAACGGAATGACGCTGTTTCCATGCTCCATGAAGGAATAGACTGCAATCAGTCCCATGGGCAGCACCAGCATCAAAACCGCCCAGACGATGTAGGGCAGCGCAAGCTGCGAAAATTTCTTCATCAGTATCCCACCTTAGACATTACATGGATATCCTCCGGGAAAAATGTCAGGCCGACCTCCTGACCCTCCTCGGAATAATCCGTAGTATGAATCTTCAGTTCCCGTCCCGTTGTCCAGAAAGTAATCTTATATACCCCTTCCTTCACCTGATCCGGTTCAAAATCATAATCTACACTGATGTCCACACTCTGGTTTTCATCACTGAGCTTCCAGCCCTGAGCATTGGCCCAAGTTTTCAGATCCGTATCCAGCGCCTGCGATTCCAGAATCTCATCCACGGTCTTTTGGAAGTTAAAGGCCATTACGGCCTCATTTGCCTTTTCATTTTTTACGAAGGGCTGATCCACCACAAAAATCAGTTTTTCGATTCTCGTTCCGTTTGCTGTGGTAAAGATTACCGGATACTGCCCTTCTTCCTTTGATATCTCATACTCCACCTTTGCGATGGATACGAACTCGTCGCTCTCCACATTCCATGCATGGGCATTGGAAAGGGCAATGACTTCCTTATCGTCCAGCGCCTCCACATCATCCACATCCACATAGAAGTTATTGGCGCTGATCTTTTCTTTGCCATCCTCACTGGTCACATCCTGATTGCGGATCACACGCATATTTACCGTCACACTGGTACCCGGAACGGTCTCCACGATGATCTCATAATGCACCCCTTTGAACAGTACGCTCAGTACCTCGCCGGTCATCTTGCCGTCCTTCACATCCACGATATCGATGTCCTCGGGGCGGATGACTACATCCACCTTTTCCTTTTCTTTGAAGCCCCAGTCCACGCATTCGAACACACGGTCATCAAACTGTACCTTATAATCCTCCAGCATCACTCCCGGAATGATATTGCTTTCTCCGATAAAGTTGGCTACAAAACGGTTGGAGGGTTCATTGTAAATATCCTGAGGAGAACCTACCTGCTGAATCTCTCCGTTATTCATTACCACAATCTTGTCCGACATGGTAAGCGCTTCTTCCTGATCGTGGGTAACAAAGATAAAGGTGATTCCCACCTCCTGCTGAATCCGCTTCAGTTCATACTGCATTTCTTTTCTCAGCTTCAAATCCAAAGCTGCCAGCGGCTCATCCAAAAGAAGCACCTTAGGCTCATTTACCAAAGCTCTGGCAATCGCCACACGCTGCTGCTGACCGCCGGACAGAAGGGTGGTATTTTTCTTTTCGTAGCCTTCCAATCCGATCAGCTTCAGCATCTTCATTACCTTCTGATCAATAATATCCTTGCTGACCTTTTTCAGTTTCAGGCCAAAGGCGATATTTTCATATACACTCAGATGGGGAAACAGGGCATACTTCTGAAAAACCGTATTCAATTCTCTCTCATAGGGCGGTTTTTTGCTGATCTCCTGACCGTCAAAAATCACCTCTCCCTCATCCGCATCCAGAAATCCCCCCAAAATACGCAGCAGCGTAGTTTTTCCGCAGCCGCTGGGCCCTAAAAGGGTAACAAATTCATTTTCATAGATATCCAGATTGATGCCCTTCAGGACAATCTGACCATCAAAATTTTTCACAATATTACGGAATTCTATGATCTTTTTTTCTTCCATCTTGCGTCTCCTTTCTCATCCTTCCCGTATCAGAACATAGGCGGCGTGGTAATCCAGAGCACCTTCGCCTCGCTGCTGCCATGATTGTAAAGGTAGTGGCTGGTTTTCCCATCCATATAGAAGGTTTCCCCTGTCTTTACCTTATATTTTTTTGTTCCCTTTACAATCGTTACATTTCCTTTCAGCACATACCCAAACTCCTCCCCCTGAAAAGCCAGAAGCTCATGACTTTTCTTGTGAGGATACAGCGTCAGAAGAATGGGCTCCATCTGATTTTTCTGTGCATTGGGGATCACCCACTCAATCTTATAATCCTCCTGCTCATCCACAAAAAAATCCTCCGTGGGAAATACGATCTGCTTTTCCTCCTCCTCATGAAAAAAATCCGACAAACTGCTCCCCAGAGCTTCCAGAATATCCTCCAGCGTAGCGATACTCGGAGTCGTCAGATTCCGTTCCACCTGAGAAAGAAAGCCCTTTGTCAGCTCACTTCTGGAAGCCAACGCATTCAGCGTCAAATCATTTTGCAGCCGCATTTCCTTCAGCTTCTTCCCAATATCCACCGGTCTGCCTCCTTGTTTATTCTTGTTAAACTTTTTGTTCTATTAATTCTTCTTTTTCTTCCTATGTTTAATATAATTAAACTTAAAGTTAGAAATTCACGAACTGATACATATTATACATATTTCTACAAAAAATGCAAGGAGAAAATATAATCTTATTTCTGTACAACACAAAACGGATTCCCATCCGGATCCTGCAAAACCACATAATCTGCATCATCCGGATATCTCCATATTTTCCTCGTCGCTCCGAGAGCGATCAGCCGTTCCGTTTCTGCCTTCTGATTATCCGTAAACAAATCCAAATGATGCCTTTTTGCCTTCGGCGAAGATACTTTGTTCAATGAAATCTGAACTCCCTCCCCATCCTTAGGAACCAAAATAGCCCATTCCTCCGAAACACTTCCCTTTGTCTTGTAATCTAAAGCCTGACTCCAAAATTCCACAGCCCGGGAAACATCCTGCACTCCCCAGACGATCGCACCAACTTTCAGCATGTTATATTCCTCCTCTTTATGCCCTAATCCACCTGTTCCATACCGTTCCGCACTGTCCCGGACAATTCAATGATTTTCCTCAAAAATGATTTTTGTGCCATATCTTTGCCTGTTCACTTCTTCCTTCTCTTTTATCACCTTTTCCAAATCTATATCATAGCAATTGGCCAGTGCGATGGCATAGTAAATAACATCCCAGATTTCCTCATCTATCGTCCCTACAATGCTTCCCTCTTCACTTTTCGCCAAACCTTTTCGCATCGCCCTCGACAATTCTCCTACTTCCTCAGCCAGTTTCAAGAAATAATCCTTTTTAAGATCGGGCTGGTAATCCTTTGCCTTAATATAACTCTGCAAATACTTGACCGATGTTTTCCCTTCCATTCTTATATCCTCCGCGAACTCCGCATCCTTCTAATATCTAACGTCCTTATACATCTCATAAAAATCCGCTTCCAGATTCTCCTGCTGCCGCCCATACCACATTCTCGCATCATCCAGCGCCTTATTATAAATCACCGGTGCCATACGTTCCATGAACAGATCAAAAATCTGGCTCTGCTTAATAATTCCTATTTTTTCCTCGTACTCATCCAGATAAAATGCAGCAATTTCTTCATACATCCTCTGCCTATCCTCATCACTCAGCCTAATTTCCCGAAAAGATTCCCTTTTCATCCTTCTCCCTCCCGTCTATTCAGAGACTTTTCCACAGCAAAGCCTTCCGGATACCGTCTTTTCAGCTTATCAATATTTCCCTGCAGCACCTCTTCCAGCGGAAGTTCCAGTGCCATCGCCGCCTCTGCCAGATACCAAGCAACATCTCCCAGCTCCTCCGCCAAATGCGCCCGATCCAGCTCATGTCCCTGCGCCAGCCATTTTTTCACGATATCAATCGCCTCTCCCGCTTCCCCACACAATCCCATCACGCTGTTAATCAGCACATCCTTCCTATCCAATCCCGGATTCAATGTAGCCATCGCCAGCTTCTGATACTCATTAATCGTCATATCCTTCGTCCTCCCAAATCATTTTCTATGATTTTATCACCGATTCTATTTCTTTACAATCCGCATCCTCTCCTAAACTACCTATCCAAATTTTCCCATCCAGAAATTTCTCACCTCAAGCCATACATTCCCATGCACGCCTTAGTGTACCTGCTCTGCTCTACGCAGCTTACCTACTTACTTAAAATGCCTTTCCAATCTCCCCCATACAGCCATCCCCCAAAGACGGCCGCCATCAGCAGAGGGAGGGGCTTTTCGTTTGCGAGTCATTGCGAAGAATCTGCATAGAAACACTTAGCGGTCAGGGGCGGCGGTTTCCGGGAGACAGGCAGGCTTACAAAGCCTGCCTGTCAGATGCACTGAGGCGGGAAAATCCTTCAGATTTTCCTGCCGAATGCATCGGTGCCCGAAAAGCGCCGTTCCTGACCGCTTAGTGTTTCTGCAGATTCGAAGCTGACTCACAAACGAAAATCCCCTCCCTCTGCGTCCGCTTAAATCCGTCTAAATCCTTTTAAATCCCCTCCTACAAAACACACCCCCGAGGACAATTCTCCCTACAAAGTCCACAATTCGTACACTTCTCATAATCAATATGCGCCACATTATTTTCAACCGTAATCGCCTGCACCGGACAATTCTTCTCACACTTCTTACATCCAATGCACCCCGCATCACAGGCAGTCATCGTAGCCTTCCCCTTATCCGCCGAACTGCATCTTACCAGCACCTTCTGTTCATAAGGCACCAGCTCAATCAGATGATGAGGACAAGCCGCCACACACTGACCACAAGCCTTACATTTCTCCTTATCCACAACAGCAATCCCATTCACAATCTGAATCGCCCCGAATGTACAGGTCTTCACGCAAGTCCCATACCCCAGACATCCATGGTGGCACTTTTTCTCACCGCCGCCGGGAATAAACGCCATGATTGAACAATCTTCCACACCATCATACACATAATTCGTCTTGGAATGTTCACAGTCCCCTCCGCATTTCACGAAGGCAACCATCCTGCGTCCTTCCTCCACTTCCTGCCCCATGATGGCTCCGATGGCCTTCGCCACCGCCGGACCGCCCACCGGACAGCCGCTTACCGGAGCCTGACCTGCTGCGATCGCCGCTGCAAGGCCGTCGCAGCCCGGATATCCACAGCCGCCGCAGTTATTGCCCGGAAGCTGTTCCCTCACTGCAATCTCTTTTTCATTTACTTCCACTGCAAATTTCTTTCCGGCCACACCCAGAAGGAGGCCGATGATCAACCCGGTACCGCCCACTAAAACGGCTGCTATCATAACACCTGTCAGCATAACTCTCCTCCTTTAAATCAGACCGGAAAATCCAAAGAATGCGATGGACATCAGTCCCGCCGTCAAAAGCACGATGGGCATTCCCTGAAATGGTTTCGGAATATCATTGTATTCAATCTTTTCTCTCAGTCCCGCCATCAAAACGATGGAAATCGTAAATCCTGTCGCCGTAGCAAATCCGTTTACCGTTCCTTCCAGAATATTGTACTCATTCTGTACGTTCAGAAGAGCAACACCCAGAACTGCACAGTTGGTTGTAATCAGCGGAAGATACACGCCAAGACTCTTATAAAGCGCCGGCATACTCTTTTTCAGGAACATCTCTACCAACTGAACCAGAGCCGCGATCACCAGAATAAATACGATGGTCTGCATATATTCCATCCCGGTTTTCACCAGAACAAACTGATAAATCAGGCTGGTACAGAAGGAAGACAGGGTCAGCACGAAGATAACCGCTGCACCCATACCCGCTGCGGTACCCATTTTTTTAGAAACTCCAAGGAAAGGACAAAGCCCCAAAAACTGGCTCAGCACTACGTTATTTACCAGCGCGGAACCGATGGCAATCATTAATAATTCTCTCATGCTTTCTTTCCTC
>JAHAFI010000046.1 GCA_018374355.1 Clostridiales bacterium | reverse complement strand
GCTTCTTACAAGCTATTTTACACCAAAGAGTAGAAGTTGGAATACTTTCATCACTATTTGTGCCGCCAACTGAAAGGCGGCGGAATGGAGATTAAGATGGAATTTATTGAACTATTAAAGGTTGTGTTTCTGGGAATTGTGGAGGGCATTACGGAATGGCTTCCCATCAGCAGTACAGGCCATATGATTCTGGTAGACGAGTTTGTGAAACTGAAGGTAAGCCCTGCATTTTGGGAATTATTTCTGGTAGTGATCCAATTGGGTGCGGTGCTGGCTGTTGTGGTGCTGGATTTTCAGAAGCTCTGGCCTTTTCACAAAAACAGCCCGGAAAGAAAGAGTAACTGGAACTACATCAGCAAAGACCCGAAGCTGGCAAGTGTCCAGAATTTCACAGACAAATACGTGGATATGAATAAGATTGTTCTGTGGATGAAAATCATGGTTTCCTGTCTTCCGGCGGTGATTATCGGCCTGCCGTTTAATGACTGGATTGAAAAACACCTGAACAACTATCAGGTGGTATCGGTGATGCTGATTGTATACGGTATTCTGTTTATCGCCATAGAGAATTACAATAAACGCAGAACCCCCACCCGAAGAAAACTGAGTGATATTACATTCAAGGATGCGCTGTTTATCGGAATCTTCCAGCTTCTTGCAGTGGTTCCGGGGACATCCCGTTCCGGGGCAACGATCGTAGGAGGAATTCTTCTGGGAACCAGCCGGAAACTGGCAGCCGAGTACACATTCTTTCTGGCGATTCCCGTAATGTTTGGGGCAAGCCTTTTAAAAATTGTAAAATTCGGACTGAAGTTTACAGTAGACGAGGTAATCATACTTCTGTTAGGAATGGCGGTAGCCTTTGTGGTGTCGATTCTGGCAATAAAATTCCTGATGGGATATATTAAGAAACATGACTTCAAGGTATTTGGATGGTACCGGATTGTATTGGGCGTGCTGGTGCTGGGATATTTTTTGATTTTCTAATAGGAAAAAGGGTACAGAAAAAGCCACTTGCGTTAGCAAAGTGGCTTTTTACTGTTTTAATGAGGGGGGAGATAGTGAGTGGTTAATCAACTATCTGTATTTAGTATACGGGGAAAATGTGAGAGAAGTATGTCTAAATTATAAAAGAAAACGAAAATGTATTAAGAAAAGCTGAAGAGGGGATTGGCGGGCCGCAGAGGGAGGGGATTTGGAGCCGGGAGACGGGTGGGGGCGCGGGAAGCGCTAAGGCCGGGAGAAGGGCAGCGCCGGGCACCGATGCAATTCGGCCCGAAAATCTGAAAGATTTTCGAACCTCAGTGCATCTGAGAGTCAGGCTCTGTAAGCCTGACTCTCTCCCAACACTCCCCTCCTCCCAACCTAACCGCTTCCACACACCCCCACCCAATGCCTCCCACCCCCAAATCCCCTCCCTCTGCTCCACCACACATTCCCATGCGGGAAAATGGCAGAACGCCAGAAAATTGACAGCACCACAGAAAAAGCAGCAAAACGTCAGAAAGCTGACAGCGCCACAGGAAAAATGCTGCCCATGCGACCCGCGCAAGCGGAATCCTGCTTTGCAGGATTTTTTCTTCCCTACAACAGTGAAAGCACAGCGAGAGAAGGGAGGGATGATGCGGGGCGGAGGATGTTGCGGAGGGAGGGGGGAGAAGGACTTGCGATTCCGACAGGCGGCAGGCAGGGAGAGAATCGGGTCATCGGGACCCGATTCTCAGGTGCACTGAGAGCAGAAAATCCTTCAGATTTTCTGCTCGAATTGCGCCGGTGCCCTGACTGACGGCTGTCGGAATCGTTAGTCCGTCCCCCTCCCGCAGCCATCCTCCGCCCGCATCATCCCTCCCTTCTTTCGCGTCCGCATCCCTCCCACACTTCCCACACATTTCAAAAATCCACTTCATTTTTAGGGAAAAATATGCTATCATATATTCATCTATGGGCACTTCCAATCTGCCCAAAGGGAATGGAGGCATTCTATGAAATTAACTCAGTTACTGGAACGTTTAAAATACACATGCCTGCAGGGAACTACCGACATGGAAGTCAAAGAAGTGGTGGCAGATTCCCGCAAGGCAAAAGAGGGCTCTCTGTTTATCTGCATCCGCGGTGCAGTTGCAGACGGACATACGTTTGCAGAACAGGTAGCCGGACAGGGAACAAAAGTTATTGTAGCCGAGGAACCGGTTTCAGTACCGGAGGACGTAACCGTTATACAGGTGGAAGATACCCGCTATGCCATGGCAGTAATTTCCGCTGCGTATTACGGATATCCGGGAGATACCCTGAAGGTGATCGGAATCACCGGAACCAAAGGAAAAACCACCACCACCTACATGGTAAAATCCATTCTGGAAAATGCAGGCTATAAAGTGGGACTGATCGGAACCATTGAGACGATCATCGGAGATACGGTGATCCCCTCAGCCAACACCACACCGGAATCCCTTCTGGTACAGAAGTATTTCCGGCAGATGCTGGACGAAGGCTGTGACTGCGCCGTGATGGAGGTCTCCTCTCAGGGACTGATGCTCCACCGTACGGCAGGATTTACCTTCGATATTGGTATCTTTACCAATATTGAACCGGATCATATCGGACCCAACGAGCACACCAGCTTTGAGCACTATATGGAGTGTAAAAAAATGCTTCTTCGCCAGTGCAGAGTAGGTATCGTAAACAGGGACGATGAACATTTTGAAAGAATCATAGAGGGACACACCTGTCAGTTGGAAACCTATGGATTTTCCCCGGAAGCAGATCTGCGGGCAGTGGATGCCAGATTGTTTTCAAAAAAGGGAACCCTGGGGATTTCCTATCAATTGAAGGGACTTCTGGATTTTCCGGTGGAGATTGATCAGCCGGGCAAATTCAGCATTTACAATTCCCTCACGGCGATTGCCATCTGCCGTCATTTCAATGTATCGGAGGAAAATATCTGTAAAGCATTGAAAGGGGCAAAGGTAAAGGGAAGAATCGAGATGGTGAAGGTATCTGATGAATTTACGCTGATGATCGATTACGCCCACAACGCCATGAGTCTGGAAAGCCTTCTGACCACGCTGAAAGAGTACCATCCCCATCGGCTGGTCTGCCTGTTCGGCTGCGGAGGAAACCGTTCCCGGGACAGAAGATTTGAGATGGGAGAGGTGTCGGGAAGACTGGCGGATCTGACGATCATTACATCGGATAATCCGCGAAATGAGGAGCCGCAGGCGATTATTGACGATATCAAAATCGGTATCGGAAAAACCAGTGGAAAGTATGTGGAGATTATTGACCGGAAAGAGGCCATTGCCTATGCGATACATCACGGGGAACCGGGGGATATCGTGGTGCTGGCCGGAAAGGGTCATGAGGATTATCAGGAAATCAGAGGAAAGAAATACCCCATGGATGAGCGGGTATTGATTCAGGAAATTCTGGAAGAAGACGGGAACCATGAGTAAGCTGTTTGCGGATATTATCGTAGATATTACCAATGAAAAGCTGGACCGGAGTTTTCAGTATCTGATTCCCGGGACGCTGAAGGAAAGGCTGAAACCGGGAATGCAGGTGACGGTTCCCTTCGGAAACGGAGGGAGAACGATCCGGGGATATGTGATTCAAGTTACTGACCGGCCATCCTTTGATGTGGAGCGGATGAAGGAGATTCATTCCATAGTGGATGAGGGAAACAGTATTGAGTCAAAACTGATCTCGCTGGCGGCATGGATACGGGAACAGTATGGTTCCACGATGATTCAGGCGCTGAAAACCGTTCTTCCCGTAAAACAGAAGATGAAGCAGAAGGAAGAACGGTGGATTTTTTTAAAAATTTCCCAAGAAGAAGCGCTGGAGCAACTGGAAATCTATAAGAAGAAACATCATGTGGCGAGACAGCGGGTGCTGGAGGCGGTGCTTCAGGAGGGACAGATTTCTTTCAGTCTTGCGGTCAATAAGCTGCATGTATCGGCCAGTGTGCTGAAAACCATGGCGGAACAGGGGATTTTCCGAATCCAATCCCGGACGGTATACCGAAACCCCGTACAGGAGGAACAGAAAAGACAGGAATCCAGAACTCTGACGGAGGATCAGTGCAGGGTTTCAAGGGAGATTTTAAGGGGCTGGGAGGAAAATGACAGCCGCCCCTGCCTGATTCGGGGGGTTACGGGAAGCGGGAAAACTTTGGTTTATATGGAACTGATAGAAGCGGCGCTTAGCCGGGGAAAACAGGCAATCCTGCTGATCCCGGAAATTGCCCTGACTTATCAGACGGTGCTTAGGTTTTATCACCGGTTTGGAGACAGGGTTTCGGTGCTTCACTCAAAGCTTTCTCAGGGAGAGCGTTCCGACCAGTTTGAGCGGGCTAAAAAAGGAGAGATACAGATTATGATCGGTCCCCGGTCTGCGTTGTTTACTCCCTTTCCCAATCTGGGACTGATCGTGATGGACGAGGAGCATGAGACTTCTTACCAGAGCGAGACCACACCCTGCTACCATGCAAGGGAGACGGCCATTGCCCGGGGAGAGATGGAGGGGGCCTATGTGGTGATGGGAAGCGCCACTCCTTCGGTGGATGCTTATTACCGGGGAAAAAACGGGACGTACCGGCTGTTTGAGATGGAATGCAGGTATGAAAACCGTCAGCTTCCCACCGTATATACCGTGGATTTGCGGGAAGAATTAAGAGAAGGAAACCGTTCCATTCTCAGCAGAAAGCTGCAGGAGGGAATTGCAGACCGTTTAGAGAAAAAAGAACAGGTGATGCTGTTTTTAAACCGAAGAGGATTTGCGGGATTTTTGTCCTGCCGCTCCTGCGGTACGGTGATGAAATGTCCCCACTGCGATGTGTCCCTTTCCCTTCACCGCCACGGCAGAATGGTCTGCCATTACTGCGGTTATGAGACCCGGCAGCCTCAGGAGTGCCCCAAATGCGGCTCTCCGCATATCGGAGGATTCCGGGCGGGAACCCAGCAGATAGAAGATATCGTGAAGAAATCCTTTCCAAAGGCCAGAGTGCTCAGGATGGATCTGGACACTACCAGAAAAAAGGAGGGGCATGCGCAGATCCTTTCTGCATTTGCCAATCAGGAGGCAGATATTCTGATCGGAACACAGATGATCGTGAAGGGGCATGATTTTCCCCGGGTAACGCTGGTGGGAGTTCTGGCTGCGGATCTATCTTTGAATGTCAGCGATTACCGGGCCAGTGAGAGGACATTCCAGCTTCTGACTCAGGCAGTGGGCCGGGCCGGAAGAGGGGAAAAGCCGGGGGAGGCCGTGGTGCAGACGTATCAGCCGGAGCATTACAGCATTCAGGCGGCCATTCGGCAGGATTATCCGGAATTTTATGAGGAAGAGATCGGCTATCGCAAGCTTCTTTCTTATCCTCCGGTGTCCAATCTGTTCGCGGTTCACGGCAGCAGTCCGGACGAGGAGCTTTTGGCTATGGGGATGGACTATATACGAAGATTCCTCAAAAAAGCAGACGGGGAAAACCGGCTGCAGATTATCGGTCCGGCAGATGAAGCTGTGGCAAAGGTTGCCGACATGTACCGGAAAGTGCTGTATGTAAAACAGGAGGATCACGGACTGCTGTTGAAGGTGAAAGACCGATTGGAACGGTATATTGAAATTAACAGCGGTTTTAAAAATATCAGGATACAATTTGATTTCAACCAATGAGAAAGAGGCAGAAAGACAGGAGGAAAAACAAATGGCTATTAGAAAAATAAGAACAATGGGAGACCGGATTCTGGGAAAAACCAGCCGTCCGGTGGAGGAAATGACCCCGAAGATCCGGGCGCTGATCGGCGATATGCTGGATACCATGTATGACGCTTACGGTGTGGGGCTGGCAGCTCCGCAGGTGGGGATTTTAAAAAGAATCGTGGTAATCGATGTGGATGAACATCCATGGGTGCTGATCAACCCGGAAATTCAGGAAACCTCCGGGGAGCAGACCGGAGATGAGGGATGTTTAAGCGTTCCGGGAAAAACCGGCACAGTGACGAGACCGAATGTGGTTACCGTGAAGGCTCTGGATGAAAATATGGAGCCCTTTACCCTGACGGGAGAAGGTCTGCTGGCGAGAGCCATCTGCCATGAGTGCGACCATCTGGACGGTATCCTGTATGTGGAGCATGTAGAAGGGGAACTTAGAGATGTAACCTATGACAGTGATGAAGAGGATGAAGAATAGATGAGAGTTGTTTTTATGGGAACCCCGGATTTTTCCGTGGGAACATTACAGGCGCTGGTGGAAGCAGGCCATGAGGTGGTGGGTGTTGTAAGCCAGCCGGATAAACCCAAGGGAAGGGGAAAGAACCTGCAGCCCACTCCTGTCAAGGAAGCGGCTGAAAAATTTGGGCTTCCGGTATGGCAGCCGAAAAAGGTCCGTGATCCGGAATTTCTGCAGGTACTTCAGGAACTGAAGCCGGAGGTAATCGTAGTGGTAGCCTTTGGCCAGATCATTCCGCAAGCCATACTGGATGTGGCTCCGCTGGGATGCATCAACGTTCATGCCTCCCTGCTGCCAAAATACCGGGGAGCGGCTCCTATCCAGTGGGCAGTCATTGACGGAGAACAGGAATCCGGTGTGACCATTATGAGAATGGATGCCGGTCTGGATACGGGAGACATGATCTCTAAAGTGGTGGTTCCGATCACGAAGGAGGAAACAGGAGGCAGTCTGTTTGACAAGCTGAGTCAGGCGGGAGCAAAACTTCTGGTGGAGACTTTGCCTTCTCTGGCAGACGGTACCGCCGTATTTGAAAAACAGCCGGAGGAAAGCCCCACAGCCTATGCGGGGATGATTCAGAAAAGTCTGGGAAATCTGGACTGGACCCGTCCGGCGGCAGAACTGGAACGATTGGTGCGTGGACTGAATCCATGGCCCAGCGCCTACACAAAAATGAACGGAAAAACCCTGAAAATCTGGAAGGCTGAGGTGGTGGAAACCTGTGAGGGAGAGGCTGGAAGCCCTGCGCCGGGAAAAGTTTTGAAAGCGGGAGCCGAAGGGATTCTCGTCCAGACAGGAAGAGGAAGATTGAATATCCGGGAACTTCAGTTGGAAGGAAAAAAACGCATGGAGACTTCGGCGTTTTTACGAGGATATGAGGTAGAAGAAGGAATGACCTTAGGGATGTAAGTAACTGTTCACAGAAAAATAAAGAGAGAACAGGAGTGATACAATGTATTTTGGATATGGTTTTGGAAGATATTTTGACCCTACTTATGTACTGGTGATTTTAGCGGCGGTGATTGCCCTCGGAGCCTCCGCTTACTGTAATTCCGTGATGAAGCGTTACAGCAGGACACGGATTCTGTCCGGTGTGACAGGACAGGAGGCGGCGGAACAGGTGCTTCACAGAGCGGGCATTTACGATGTGGGAGTGCGCCAGATGGGTGGAAGAGGGGTTTCCTTTTACCGATATGATAAAACCGTCAATCTTTCACAGGAATTATTTTTCCAGCCCAGTATTACGGCGGTGGCAACGGCGGCCCATGAATGCGGCCATGCCATGCAGCATGCGACAGGATATGTGGTGAACCGGCTGATCAATGTAGTGAATCCGGCGATGCAGATCAGTTCCAGTGCGGCGATTCCGGTCTTTATTCTGGGGCTTATTTTTTCCCTTCGTCCTCTGCAGACTTTGGGAATCGTGCTGTTTTGCGTGGTGGTGGTTTTCCAGCTTCTGACCCTTCCTTCCGAGTTCAATGCTTCCAGAAGAGCGATTGCCATGCTTCGAAGTACTGGAATCCTTCAGACGGAGGAAGAGGTGCGGGGAGCGCGGAAGGTACTGACAGCAGCAGCCCTTACCTATGTGGCGGCTCTGGCAGGTTCGATTTTGCAGCTTTTACGTTTGATTATATTATCCGGAGGAAGAGATCGTGATTAACAAAACGGACACCAGAGGAATCGCTCTGGAAATCTTATTGGAAATTACGCAGAAAAAAGAATACAGCCATATCGCCATTCGCAATGCCTTGGATAAGGTCCAGTATCTTCCCAAACAGGATCGGGCCTTTATTAACCGGATTGTGGAGGGTACGCTGGAGTATATGCTGCGGATTGATTATATTTTGGATATGCATTCCAGTGTCAAGGTGAAAAAGATGAAGCCTGTAATCCGAAATATCCTGAGAAGCAGCGCATATCAGATCCTTTTCATGGATGGGGTGCCGGATTCCGCGGCCTGCAATGAAGCGGTGAAACTGGCTCAGAAAAAAGGCTTTTACAGTCTGAAGGGCTTTGTAAACGGGGTTCTCAGGACAGTATCCAGAGAAAAAGAAAATATTTCCTATCCCGACAGAAACACCAGTCCGGCAGAGTATTTTTCCGTCTACTATTCCATGCCCCTGTGGCTGGTGGAACGGTGGCTGGAAGAGTTCGGCGGGGAAGTCACAGAAAAAATGCTTCAGGAATTTCTGGCAGACCGGCCCACAACCATCCGGCTTCAGCTTTACCGCATGGACCCGGAGTATACGGTGGAAAGCCTGAAAAATCAGGGAGCCACTGTAAAGGAAGCTCCGTATCTGCCCTATGCCAGATATCTGTCTGATTACAGCCATCTGGCCGGGCTCAAATCGTTTGTAATGGGAAGATTTGTGGTTCAGGATGTAAGCTCCATGCTGGTGGCGGAAGCGGCCGCGCCTAAGAAGGGAGATTATGTGATCGACCTGTGCGCAGCGCCGGGAGGAAAGAGCCTCCATGTAGCGGATAAGATGGAAGGCTTCGGCCATGTGGATGCCAGAGACCTGACAGAATATAAGGTGGAACTGATCCGGGAAAATATCCGCAGGACAGAAGCGGTCAATATAGAAGCAGTGCAAAAGGACGCAACGATCCCCGACAAAAGCTCCGTAAATAAAGCGGACATTGTTCTGGCAGATGTGCCCTGTTCCGGTCTTGGCGTGATCGGAAAGAAAACGGATATCAAGTACCGGACGGATCAGGAAAAAATCAAGGATCTGGTGATCCTGCAAAGACAGATTCTTCACAATGCCGCTTCCTATGTGAAGCCGGGGGGAACTTTGATCTACAGCACCTGTACCATCACAAAAGAGGAAAATCTGGAAAATGTCAACTGGTTTCTGGAAAATTATCCCTTTGAAATGGAAAGTCTGGACCCGTATCTTTGTGAGGAGCTTCACAGCGAGACAACCGGGAAAGGCTATCTTCAGCTTCTGCCCGGGATACATAAAACCGACGGTTTCTTCATTGCGAGACTGGTGAAACGGCAGGAGGACAGATAAGACATGGAACAGATGGATATCAAGTCCCTGTATGCGGACGAATTAAAAGAAAAAATGGTTTCTTTGGGGGAACCGGCTTTCCGGGGAAAGCAGTTATATGAATGGCTGCACAAAAAAGCGGCGGGCGGCTATGAGGAGATGACCAATCTCTCAGGAAGCCTGAGGGAGAAGCTGAAGGAGCAGGAACCCCTTACCTGTCTGGAGGTGGTGGAGGTACAGACCTCCAAAATCGACGGTACGCAGAAATATCTGTTCCGGTTAAGGGACGGTCATGTGATCGAAAGCGTGTGGATGCGGTACAAGCACGGAAATTCCGTCTGTATTTCTTCGCAGGTGGGCTGCCGGATGGGCTGCCGGTTTTGCGCTTCCACCATCGGAGGGCTTACAAGAAATCTTCTGCCTTCCGAGATGCTGGATCAGATTTACCGGATTCAGCAGATAACCGGAGAACGGGTTTCCAATGTGGTGGTGATGGGGACAGGAGAACCTCTGGATAACTACGATAACCTGATTCGTTTCATCCGCATTTTAAGTGATGAAAAGGGGCAGAACATCAGCCAGAGAAACGTGACAGTATCTACCTGCGGAATCGTTCCACGTATCCGTCAGTTGGCGGAGGAGGGTCTTACCATTACGCTGGCTCTGTCCCTGCATGCGCCAAATGATGAAAAAAGAAAAGAATTGATGCCGATTGCCTTTAAATATTCGCTGGAGGAAGTGCTTCCTGCCTGCAAGTATTATTTTGACAGAACCGGACGGCGTCTGACCTTTGAATACAGTCTGGTAGGCGGAAAAAATGACAGCGAGGAGGACGCAAGACAGCTTGCAGCGCTGATCGGAGGCCTGAACTGTCATGTGAATCTGATTCCCGTAAACCCTATAAAAGAGAGGGATTTCGTGCAGTCAGGTAAAAAAGTCATAGAGAATTTCAAAAATAAACTTGAAAAATACAAAATTAATGTTACTATTAGAAGAGAAATGGGTCGGGATATTGATGGGGCCTGTGGTCAATTAAGGAAGAGTTACTTGGATAAAAGGGAGAATTTGTCATGAAATCGTGTTCTGTGACAGATGTGGGACAGAAGAGAATTGAAAATCAGGATTATATATATGCATCCGAACAGCCGATTGGAAATCTTCAAAACTTGTTTGTAGTCGCTGATGGCATGGGCGGGCACAATGCAGGGGACTTTGCTTCCCGCTGTGCGGTGACTGTGCTGGTGGAATCTGTAAAAAAGGATATGAGCTTTAATCCCATTAAGATCATCCGCCATGCCATAGAGGCAGCTAATGAACAGGTTTATGAGCAGGCCCGGGAGAATCCTTCCATGGCAGGCATGGGAACCACCATGGTGGTGGTAACGATTGTAGGGCACTATGCATATGTGGCAAATGTGGGAGACAGCAGGATGTACCTGGTGGACCAGCAGGAAATTGTTCAGATTACCAAAGACCATTCATGGATTGCCGAGATGGTTCGAAGAGGCGAACTCAGCAAAGAGGAAGCAAAGAACCATCCTGATAAAAATATTATTACCCGGGCAGTGGGAGGAGGCCCTTCGGTAAACATCGATTTCTTTGATGTGGAACTGGAGGAGGGAAACCAGATACTCCTGTGCTCCGATGGACTTAGCAATATGGTGGAGGAGGAGATGATGCATACCATCCTTTCTTCTGAACTTGACATAGAGCAGTCTGCCAGACATCTGGTGCGGCTGGCAAATGAAAACGGCGGCAGCGATAATATTTCTGTAATTGTAATAGAACCATTTACAAACGAGGTGAAAGAATGTTAAAAGAGGGAATGATTGTAGGAGAAAGATACGAGATCATCAGCAGGATCGGAAGCGGCGGTATGGCCGACGTATACAAAGCGAAAGATCATAAGCTGAACCGTCTTGTAGCAGTGAAGGTAATGAAAGCGGAGTTCAGCGAGGACAAAGGGTTCATCGCAAAATTCCGAAAGGAGGCGCAGGCAGCAGCAGGGCTGGCTCATCCCAATGTAGTAAATGTCTATGATGTAGGGGAGGACAAGGGCATTTATTATATCGTTATGGAGCTGGTTCAGGGTATCACACTGAAAGATTACATTACCAGAAAAGGAAAACTTACCGTGAGAGAGGCTACCAGTATCGCGATTCAGGTTTCTCTCGGTCTGGAAGCAGCCCACAGAAGCAATGTAGTCCACAGGGATGTAAAGCCCCAGAATATCATTATTTCCACAGACGGAAAAGTAAAGCTTTCCGACTTTGGTATCGCCCGGGCAGCATCCTCCAACACCATCAGCTCCAATGTGATGGGATCTGTACATTACAGCTCTCCGGAACAGGTACGGGGCGGTTACAGTGACTCCAAGAGCGACATCTATTCCCTTGGTATCACCATGTATGAGATGGTGACGGGACACGTTCCCTTTGATGGAGACACCACGGTTGCTATTGCCATCAAACATCTTCAGGAGGAGATGGAATCACCGAGAAAATATGTGCCGGATCTGCCGTTCAGTCTGGAACAGATCATTTTAAAATGTACCCAGAAGAGTGTGGACAGACGTTACAGCAGTATGTCAGAGGTTATTGAGGATCTGAAACATTCTCTGCTGGATCCAAATGGAAGATTCGTTACCGTTACCCCTCTTTCCAGCCATGCACAGACCGTCATGCTGTCTACAGAGGAACTGGATGCGATCCGCGAGGGCAGAAGCGGTTATGCGGCTCCTAAGAAGGAATCCTACACAGCTCCGGTGTATCAGGAAGAAGAGTACGAGGAAGAGGATGAGGACGACGATGAGGAAGGCGAGATCAGTTCCAAACTGGAAAAAGCCATGACCATCGGCGGATTTATCATCGGTGCGATTATTATCTGTATTCTGATTTTCTTTATTGCAAAAGGTGCCGGATTGGTGAAGTTCGGTGATGATAAAAAAGACGGTGAAGCAAATGTCCAGCAGTCAGAGGAAGAACTGGAAAATCTGGAGGATTTGGTGGATGAAAACGGTCAGGTAACCGTTCCGGAACTTGTAAAGATGACCGAAGAAAATGCATTGAATATATTGGAACAGTTGGGACTGAAGGGAAACAAGACGGGAACTGAGGTTTCCGATTTCCCGGCAGGAACCATTATTTCTCAGGAAACAGAAAAAGGGACGAAGGTTGAACAGGGAACGGTAATCAATTATATGGTCAGCGCAGGAAATGATTCACCTGCCGTTCCCACCGTATCAGGGCTTTCCCAATCAGAGGCCGAAGCGAAGATCAAGTCACTGGGGCTGGAAACAGCCATTGAGCAGGAATACAGCGATACGGTTGCCATCGGAAAAATCATCAGCGTGACCCCGTCAGAAGGAACCGAACTGAATGCCGGAGATACGGTGACATTGGTAGTCAGCCTTGGTGAAGAAAATAAACAGGTTCCTGTGCCGGATGTGAGAGGAATGGAAGAGGCAGCAGCAATCGCAGCGTTGCAGGACAGCGGATTCAGCCCGAATGCCGAATCCACCACAGAAAATCCTACGGGAGTAGCTGAAGGATGCGTTGTGAGCCAGAGCATTGAACCGGGTACAAATACCGATCCGGGAACAGCAGTGAGTATTATGATTTACCATGCACCGGTAGAGACACCTACACCGGAACCTACAACAGAGCCGACAACAGAACCGACAGCAACTCCAACACCGGAAGCAGGTACATGGAAGTGCAATGTGAAACTGGACAGACCTGCCAACTATACAGATGGTGCAGTTCGTCTGAAATTGGTTCAGAATGTAAACGGACAGAATGTGGAGACCGTTCTTATGGAAGGTTCGCCGATTGTATTTCCGGAAGGCGGCTATCTGCTGACAGCTCAGGGTGCAGAAGGCGTTGAGACAGGAATTCTCTATCTGGAAGAAATGGTGGATGGAGCGTATGTTGAACGGGGACGCTATTCCAATGTTCCGTTTAAACAGTCCTAAGAGGAAGCCTATGCAGGGAAAAATAGTAAAAGGAATTGCCGGATTCTACTACGTGGATGTAGTGGAATCCGGGATTTATGAATGTAAGGCAAAGGGAATCTTCCGAAAGGAAAAGATGAAACCTTTGGTTGGAGATAATGTGGAGATAGAAGTGCTGGATGAGGCAGAAAAAACCGGAAATCTGGTACAGATCCTTCCGAGAAGAAACCAGTTGATCCGCCCGGCGTCAGCCAACGTGGATCAGGCCATGGTGATATTTGCAGTCCGTCAGCCGGAACCGAATTACGCGCTGTTGGACCGTTTTTTAATTACAATGGAACAGCAGGGAATCCCTACCGTGATCTGCTTCAATAAGAGCGATCTGGAGGAGGACGGAGAACTGCAGAAGATGCATCGGATTTATGCGGACTGCGGTTATCAGGTGCTTCAGACCAGCGCTTTTCGGGAAGAGGGACTTTGTGAGGTGAGAGAACTTCTGGAAGGAAAGACCACGGTAGTAGCGGGACCTTCCGGTGTGGGAAAATCCTCCCTCACCAATCTTTTGCAGGAAACGGTCAGTATGGAGACTGGGGAGATCAGCAGGAAATTGAAGAGGGGAAAACACACCACCCGTCATTCCCAGCTTCTCACTGTGGGGGAAAATACCTATCTGATGGATACCCCGGGGTTCAGCTCCCTGTTTGTGGAGGGAGTGGAAAAAGAAGAACTCCGTCAGTATTTTCCTGAATTTCTTTCCTTTGAGGGAACTTGTCGTTTTCAGGGCTGTGTCCATGTTCATGAACCGGGCTGTACGGTCAAGGAGGCCGTGGAAGAAGGAAAGATAAGCAGACAGAGATACGAAAATTATGTGAGTTTTTACGAAGAACTGAAAGAAAAGGAAAAGAGGAGATATTGATATGAATATACTGGCGCCTTCAATTTTATCTGCGGACTTTAACTGTCTGGGAGACCAGATTCGCGAGGTAGAGGAAGCAGGAGCGAAATGGCTGCATATTGATGTGATGGACGGTGCGTTTGTTCCCAGTATTTCATTTGGTATGCCGGTGATCACCTCCATTCGTCAAAATACGGAACTGTTTTTTGACGTTCATCTGATGGTGGAAGAGCCGGGACGCTATATTCAGGCCTTTAAGGAATGCGGAGCCGATCAGCTTACGGTTCATGTAGAAGCCTGCAGGCATCTGGACAGCACTTTGCAGCAGATCAAAAATGCAGGGATGAAAGCAGGTGTTGCGCTGAATCCGGCCACTCCGCTTACCGAGCTGGAATACGTGCTGAATAAGGTGGATATGGTGCTTCTTATGACCGTGAATCCGGGTTTTGGCGGACAGTCTTATATTGAAAATTGTACCGGGAAAATCAGAAAACTAAAGAAAATGGCGACAGATGCCGGTCTTGATCTGAACATTCAGGTGGACGGAGGAATCAACAGCGCCACCCTTCCTGTGGTATTGGAGGCGGGAGCCAACATTATCGTGGCCGGTTCCGCAGTATTTGGCGGTGACATTCAGAAAAATGTGAAGCAGTTTCTGGAGGTTATGAAGGAGAGAGGGGAAAAATGAAGACTTTGATTTTAACCGGGGGCAATATCGAATATGATTTTGCCCTTTCTTTTATTGAAAAACTGAATCCCGATTACATACTGGGGGTGGACCGTGGGCTTCAGTTTTGTTACGAAAATAAAATTCTGCCGGATTATATTGTAGGGGATTTTGACAGTCTTCCGCCGGAGATTCTTCAGTGGTACAAGGAAAAAACGAAGGTGCCGATTCGGGAATACAACCCGGTGAAGGATGCTTCCGATACGATGATCGCATTGGAAAATGCCATGGAGAAAAACAGTACGGAGATCTGGATTCTGGGAGGAATCGGAACCCGTCTGGATCATGTGATGGCAAATATCCAGATTATGAAAAACGGCTGGATGAAAAAAGTTCCTGTGTATCTGGCAGATAGCCGGAACCTGATCACCCTTCCGGTGGAACAGTATTTTACTATTAAAAAAGAAGAGCAATTTGGAACCTACGTGTCGTTCTTTCCGCTGGAGGCAGATGTGGAGGGACTGACGCTGAAAGGTTTTAAATACCCTCTGGACCGCCATCATCTGCGGAATCAGGAGGGAAGTCTGGGGGTCAGCAATGAGATCACCAGCGAAACAGCCGAGGTTTCTTGGGAACAGGGAATTTTGGTGATGATTCAGAGCCGGGATTAACCGGAATTTATGTATTAGGAGGAAAAGAGATGAATTTACAGGAAAAAAAGCAGGCGCTGATTCAGGCCGTAGAGGAGATCGCAAAAAAAGAAAGCGCTCACTGGCAGGGAAATGAAAAACTGCAGAGAACATTTGAAAACTGCTACGTAAGCACCGCAAAGACCACCACCAAATTTCTGGAAAACGGAGAGGCGTACGTTTTCACAGGGGATATCGCCGCAATGTGGCTGAGAGATTCCTCTGCTCAGGTGGTACATTACCTTCCGTTTTTGAAGGAATACCCGATCCTGAAAGAAATGGTGCAGGGGCTGATTGCAAGACAGGCAAAATATATCCATATCGATCCCTATGCAAACGCTTTTAATGAAGAAGCAAACGGAAACTGCTGGGAGAGAGATCTCACAGAGTATAATCCTTGGAACTGGGAGAGAAAATACGAGATTGATTCCCTGTGCTATCCGGTATGGCTGATTCAGCAGTACGTGGAAAATACAGGCGCGCACGACGTATTTACACCGGAAGTAAAACTGGCTTTCCGTGATATTCTGGATCTGTGGAAAGTGGAGCAGAATCATGAAAATTCCAAATATTCCTTTGTTCGTGTAAACTGCCCGCCAACAGATACACTGAGCCATGAAGGAAAAGGAGCTCCGGTTGCAGTTACCGGCATGACTTGGTGCGGTTTCCGTCCCAGTGATGATGCTTGTAAATATAACTACCTGATTCCGTCTGAGATGTTTGCGACCGTAGTGCTGGGCTATATGGAAAAATTCCTGCGGGAAGAGTATCAGGATGAAGAGATGGCTCTGGAAGCTTCCAAACTGAGAGAAGAGATTCAGGAAGGTATTCAGAAATACGGTATCGTGAAGGATGAGACCTTTGGAGAAATGTATGCGTATGAGACAGATGGTTTGGGGAATTACAACCTGATGGATGATGCCAATGTGCCAAGTCTTCTTTCCCTTCCTTGGCTGGCTTACTGCGGAAAAGACGATCCGGTTTATAAAAATACCAGAGCGTTTGTGCTGAGCAAAAAGAATCCGTTCTATTATGAAGGGACTGCTGCAAAGGGAATCGGAAGCCCTCATACACCGGATCAGTATGTATGGCATATTGCACTGACTATGCAGGGACTGACTTCCGATGATCAGGCGGAGAGAGAAGAGATCTTTAAGATGCTGCTGGAGACGGATGCAGACTGTGAAGTGATGCATGAAGGGTTTGATTGTAATGATCCTAAGAAGTTTACTAGGGAATGGTTTGCTTGGGCGAATTCTTTGTTTGCTTTGTTTGCGTTGAGTATGAAATAAGGGGGTGGATGAGGGGACGCCGTTGAGCGGTGGTTTCCATCGTCCATCCGTAATCGGACAGACCCCGGGTTTCGTCTGCCAGCGGATGAACACCGTTGTGTTCCCCTCTGTCAGACGAAACCCGGGGCCTGTTCGATTAAGTCAGAACGATCGGAAACCAGCGCTCACCGGCTGGCTGCTCATGCCGGAAGTGCAGGGGTGACTGTTCGACGGTGTTGGCGGGACAGTACTTTGTAAGAAGAATGTAAGCTGTGATGGCAGAAAAGATAGAAAATATAAGAGTGACGCTCGACGCTGCACTGGAGCTGTGGATAGTGGCAGGTGTGGGGGAGAGCTTGGAAAAGGTACGCTCGGCGCTGCGCTGGAGCTGTGGTAGAGCTGGTGTGGAGAAGAGCTTGGAAAAGGTATGCTCGGCGCTGCGCTGGAGCTGTGGATAGAGCTGGTGTGGAGGAGAGAATGGAAAAGGTACGCTCGACGCTGCGCTGGAGCTGTGATTTTGATAGTGGGGAGAAGCGTTTAGGGTTTGCGGAGAATAGTTGTTTATGAAAGGGATGGGTGAAGTTATGATGAATAGACAGGATTTGTACAGACATGTTGGAAGTATTCAGCAGGTGGCAAAGGTGCGGCCTTTGACTTATGCGGAAGGGCGTGCGGAGAATTTGAAGGCGTTTGAGGTGAAGAACGGGGCGCTTCAGTTTACTGTTTTGGGGGATAAGTGTCTGGATTTGGGGGATGTTTCTTTTAAGGGGATTAATGTGAATTTTTTGGCGAAGCCGGGATTGATGGGGAGAAATCATTTTGATACCCATGGGGATGAGGCTTTGAGAAGTATTATGGGTGGTATGATGTTTACTGCGGGGTTGGAAAATATTTGTCCGCCGTGTACCAGTGATGGGAAGGATTATCCTATGCATGGACGAATCCGGACAACTCCGGCGGAGCATTTGTGTGCAGATGCGCAGTGGACGGAGGAAGGGTATACGATGACGGTTTCCGGTGAAATGCGGGAGGCGGAGCTTTTTGGGGAGAATATGGTTTTGAGAAGAAAGATTTCCACCACTTATCCGGGAAATACGATTGTGGTGGAGGATGAGATTGAAAATCAGGGATTTCGGGAAGAGCCGATGATGATTTTGTATCACTGCAATCTGGGATGGCCGCTTTTGAGTGAGGATTGTGAGATTGTGCTGCCTACGCTGGAAGTGATTCCACGGGATGAGGATGCAAGGAAATATCTAGAATCCTATGACCGGATGGAGAAGCCTGTTGATAATGAGCCAGAGGCTGTATTTTTACATAGACTGGCAGGGGATGAAGAGGGAAATACTTTTGCTGCGGTCATCAATGAGAAGCTGGGGATTGGTGTGAAGATTTCTTTCAGCAAAAAGGAGCTTCCGTATTTTATGGAGTGGAAGACACTGGCATCCGGGGATTATGCTCTGGGACTGGAACCGGCGAACTCCAGTGTGTACGGCAGATTGTACCACGAGGATCGGGGAGACCTGCATAAGATGAAGCCTTTTGAGAAGGAATGTAAGAAACTTGTATTTACGTTTTTGGAAGGAAAAGAGGAATTGGATCGGGTGAGAGAGGAAGCGGGAAGGCTGATTGGGAAATAGAAGAGTTCACTGGGCTGCGTAAATCCTGGATTTTGTTCCGAATTTGGATCTGAATGGAGAAATTTTGTGTATATGTCCAAATGCTCGTAGGATCAACTTCCGGGATAGTTTTATGTCTAAGGCATCTTTGACATGAAGGTTTTGTTATGTGAATGAAATTATATAGTAAAACCATACTGGACAATAGTTAAATAAGTTGATATAGACTGGAAATTGAGGTGATAGAATGTTGGAGGCAATTACCTACCAGAATATGTTAAGAGATATTAGCAGTAATCAAATTAAGAATGATACTATTGGAATATTGATTACACGTCCCGACTTAGAAGCAGGGAAAAGTATTTTGAATAGCTTGAATTATTATCATTATCTAAGTGGAAATAATGTAAATTTTTATTTGCCCGGATATGGAGCATACTGATATGAAAGCTATCCGGACGGACAAGTAGTAACTAAAATTGAGGGTGCGGACTGGTCTTTTAGCGATAAAATGTTTGTCTGTTTTATAAATGATTTAGAGGCGTATAGTAGTTGGGAATATTCAGGTGAAAGTGAGTTGCTCATGTTGGAATATAAAGATGGCATACTATCTTATGATAATATGATGCAATTCTATTTAGATAATATGATGCGTGATAGGGTGATCGTTTCAATTCCTTCATTTTTTCAGCAATTATTTAGAATCTGTAAAAAGGATAAATCATTAAAAGACATTAGTAACGCATTTAGGAATAGCAAGCGAGAATCCTCGGTTATTCAATAGCCGAGATGAAAGCGTAAAAAAGTGCATTTCTGCACAAGGATAGAAATGGCTTTGTCCAGC
>JAHAFI010000045.1 GCA_018374355.1 Clostridiales bacterium | reverse complement strand
ACACTGCATTTCATGCAGTGCGGCGCTCGTATGTCTCGGGATTGCCTTGCATTTGCAAGGCAACACCTCGCGGAACAGTGACCTTCTGAACAGTTACATCAAGTATAACTCTTTTCAGAAAACTGTGCAACCTTATCGTGCATAATAAGCATCAAATATTTTTCCCGCAATCGGTACGGCAATTTCACTGCCTGCCCCGGATTCCTCTGCAATTACGCTGACTACGATATCCGGATTCTCAACATTGGAAAATCCTACAAACCATGAGTGAGGCGTGGTGACGCTTACATTACCGTGTTCTGCGGTACCGGTCTTTCCTGCCACCGTGTACCCTCTGCCGGAAAGAGAGCTTGCTGTACCATTTTCTGCAACTCCCGCCATCAGTTCACTCAGCTTTGAAGCTTCCTGCTCTGTCATCACTTTTTTGTATGCTTTGGGCTCATACGTTTTTACATTGCCGCCATTGTACGTTTCAATCCGCTCTACCAGATACGGCGTCATCACGCTTCCCCCGTTTGCAACTGCGCTGGTGATCATCGCCATGTGCATCGGGGATACCAGAGTATTTCCCTGTCCGATGGCAGTCTGCATGGTCAGCGCAGCCGGTGTTTTTCCGTCCAGATCAAAGCTGCTCTTTCTGTACGGCATATCCAGCGGAAGTTTTTGGTTAAACAGCAGCCCGTCCACGGTTTTCCGGTACTCTTCTTTGTTGAGATCCACACCGATCTGTGCAAAGGCCGTATTGCAGGATTTTGCAAAAGCCCTCGCAAAATCCAGTTGTCCATGAGCGGAATTGTGGTAACAGTGAATGGTATAACCGCCATTTTCCACCTCACCCACGCAGTTAAAGTCAAATCCGTCAAATGTGTTGTGCTGTCTCCAGTATGCCAGCGCGGTAACAATCTTAAATGTAGATCCCGGAGGGTACTGCCCCTGAACCGCACGGTTTACCAGACTGGAATTGCCTTCATCCGCAGTGATATCTTCCCAGTCCGCTGCAATCGTGTTGGGATTAAAATCCGGTTTGCTTACCATAGCCAGAATCTTTCCCGTATCCGGTTCCATGACTACCACTGCGCCCTTATAGCTTCCCAGCGCATCGTATGCCGCCTGCTGAAGCTCTACATCCAGCGTTGTGATGACATTGTCACCCACGCTTTTCTGGTTTTTAAATCCGTCCTCCACCTGTTCCAGAATATTTCCGTGGGAGGATAAAAGCTGGGAATTCATACTCTGTTCCAGCCCGCTCACTCCGGTAGCGGAATAGCCCACCACATGAGCAAACACATCCTCATAAGGATAGAGACGAAATTCTTTTCCTTCTCCGTCTGTCTTAGTGCTTGCCAGCACCTCGCCTCCGGATGCCCGAATCTCACCTTTAACAACCCGTTCCTGATAAGTTCCCTGACGTTTGCTGTTGTAGGGACTGTTGGCATAGGTGTCCCGAAGCTCCACATTAAAATATACCAGATAACCGATCAGGGCCAGAAAAACCGCCACGAAACTATACGCTATAAACACATATTCCTTACCAGTTGAGGCTTTTTTCTGTTTGCTCTTGGATTTTTTCTTCGAGGGTTTTTTCCCGTTGTATAGTTCCTCCCGGGGAAGGACCATTTCCTCCCCGTCCATTTTTCTTTTTGATTTTTTTACGTTTTTCGTTCTCTCTTCTCTGCCTCTCAAGCTCTTCACCTTCATCTTCCCTGAGAATATACAATCCCTGAATAATCGCCAGCATCAAAATCGTGCAAATTACAGAACTGCCTCCATAGCTGACAAGGGGCAGCGTAATCCCGGTCATCGGGATGAAATTGCTGCTTCCTCCTACTGTCAAAAACACCTGAAATGCATACTCGGCTCCCAATCCCATGGCAATCAGTTTGTAAAACGGCTTGCTCATTTTCATAGAGACATTGACAATCATCAGAAACATACTCATACATACCAGAAGCAGACAAATTGCAAATATCGCTCCCAGTTCCTCGCAGATCGCTGCAAATATAAAGTCCTTCGTGACTACCGGGATAATATCCGGCATTCCTTCTCCAAGGCCCATACCGAACCAGCCTCCCGCACTGATTCCAAACAGGCCCTGAGCGGTCTGATAACCGCCTCCCACTTTGTCGTACACCGCAATGGGATCCTGCCAGATTTCAACCCTCTGGCGAACATGGTTAAACAGGAAGTAGGCCACCACCGATGCGCCTGCACCTCCTGCCAGACCTGCCAGCGCATACAGCGGTTTTTTCGTGGCAACATACAGCATAACGAGATAGGCCACAAAGAATACCACTGCACTTCCCAAGTCCTTTGATACCACCAGAATCAGTACATGAGCCGCTGCAACAGCCGTAGTAATTACCACCCGCCGGAAGCTGGTGTCTTCTCTCAGCATACCTGCCACAAAAAATACAAAGGTAATCTTAACCAGCTCTGAAAGCTGAAGGGTAATTCCCCCCACAGTAACGGAGAGCTTCGCTCCGCCGGACACTGCAGCTAAAACCAGCACCACGCCCAAAAGTCCGATTCCCAAGATTCCGTACAGCCAAGTCAGATCCTTTAACATTTTCACCTTTCTTACAATCACCGGCACCACAAAAGACAGCGCCATACCGGCTGCAACGATTTCAAACTGGGTCACCGCTTTTTCAAACTGCAGACGGCTGAGAATCAGAAAGCCGATGCTTAAAAGCATACACATATTATTGACAATCAAAAGGTTGCCCTTTTTGTAGATCACACGGTACAAAATCTGTACAACGGCAATAAAAATAAACACCGCCATATACATGAAAATCATTTTACTGTCCTCCGTTTTCATGTATAAAACAGCATAGGCTACAAAGTTCATAAAGAGCATCAGGATAATCTGCTTCCGCAGAACCTGACGCTTGTCTTCCAGATCATGCTTCTTAAAAATCGTAAAGCACTGGAAGGTATAGAGAATCATTAAAATAATAATCAGATACTTTGATAATTCAGTAATGATCGTTTCCACAAATTTCCCCCTGTTCTATTCTACTCCCCGGTTAAAATGTCCTTTGGTGACTTCCATCTGCAGGTCTTTGCTGCCGGGGTTCTCTCCTTTTTGGTATACATCTGCAAATACCCGGGCGATTCTTTCCGTCTCGGCTCCCGTCTCCAGCGTAAAGGATAGACGATACCGGGAAATTCCCAGTTTTTTCACCCCGTCCGCCTCTTTTAAAAGCGATACGGGAAGGGAATTATATATGGTATTATAGCAGAATTCGCAGCTGCATACTACAGGAAATTCTTTTTGATAACGGTCCTTCAAGGTTAAGACTGCGCATTTATGATTGCATTTATCCAGATTTTTCTGCACACACTGGACGGAAATCATCATGGGAATATATCCGTAAACAATCATCTCACTGGCTGTATTCTGCCGGAAACGGAGTTCCTTCTGGTTCAGCTCCAGCGGAACAGTATCCATGGAAACACCCTGATTTTCCCAGAACTTCCGGCTTTCCTCATTCATCGTGTACAGATTTGCATCCGGCACGGCGAACTGCTCAAGCCCCATACTTTTCAAAATCCCAAAGCTTTCCAGATTTCTCACGAGAAATCCCTTCAGACCTTTCCCGATAAGCCCCTCAAAAGATTCTTTTCGCCCCTTTAACTCCCGGTCTCTCACTATATGGGGAAGCATCAGATAAAGGGCTTTTCCTCTTTGTTTTGCTTCCGCCAGAGCCCGTTCTGCCTGCTCTTCAAATCCTTCTGCCGGGAAAATTCCGCAGTCTGCATAAATCCGGATAATTTCCGGAATCTTCATAACCGCTTCCAACTGCTCTTTCTTTATGACGGATGCGGAAAGCCCTTCTTCTGCCACAGGCCCCTTCTCTGCCGGGTTTTCCGACACCTCCGGTCTGTTTTCCGCCTTTCTTCGATAGGGCTCCAGCACATTTTCACGAAGCTTTGTCAGCGCATTTCGCCTGAGCTCATTCAACTGCTGCATAGGGAGAAAAATATCCTCGCCCATATAAATGTCCAGAGTTTCAAATGCAAATTCCGTATCCCCGGTCTTTTGCATCTGCCGACGAACTCTTTCCTCCTCCAAAGGACGGTTCTGGGCTTCCTGTACCAAAGCCCCCTCCACAGTTATCCTGTGACCGTCAAACACCACTTCCAGTATAGCAGGACAATCCGCAAAAAGGCTTAACGTTCCCTTAATTTTTTCTTGTTTTTTCTCTTCCAGATAGGTTTTTCGGATTCTGGAAAACAATTCTTCATTTCTGACAGCCTTTCTGTCCTCACCGGAAACGGATTTCTTTTCATTCCTCAGGGCCATCATGTCCCTGCCGTTTCTTACTTTATAATAGCTCTCGTGAAATCCGTCCCGGTTGTAAATATCCATCAAAATCTGATAGTCCTCCCGGCTGACGGAAAAATCGGCTTTTCCCGCCAGATACCGATCAAGATATTTCCGGTAAATCTCCACTACTCCTGCCGTATATTCCGGTTTTTTCATCCTGCCTTCTATTTTCAGGGAATGCACCCCCGCCTGAATAATCTCCGGCAAAATCCCCACCGTACACATATCTTTGGGACTTAACGGATAGGAGGTTCGGGCGTTATTTAAAAGCTTTCCCTCCCGGTATACCTGATAGGGCAGACGGCAGGGCTGGGCACACCTTCCCCTGTTTCCGCTTCTTCCCCCAATCAGACTGCTCATCAGACACTGGCCGGAATAACAGTAACACAGCGCCCCATGGACAAAGCTCTCGATTTCCATATGCGTGGCATCATAGATTGCACGGATTTCCTCCAGAGACAGCTCTCTGGCCGTCACTATCCGGGAAACCCCTGCTTCTTTTAAAAGCTTGGCGCTCTCCACTCCCGTAATCGTCATCTGGGTACTGGCATGAATATGCAGTCCGGGAAAATTTCTCCGGATAAAGGACAGTACTCCCAGATCCTGTACAATCACCGCATCCAGTCCTGCCTCATAGTAAGGAGCAACATAATCGTATAATTCTCTTTCTATCTCCCGGTTTTTCAGCACCGTATTCACGGTCAGATACAGTTTTTTTCCATGCAGATGGGTATCATCAATCGCCTGAATCATCTGATCCCTGTCCAGATTGTCTGCATAAGCCCGGGCGCCGAATTTTTCACCGCCCAGATAAACGGCATCCGCTCCCGCCCGCAAAGCTGCTTCCAAAGCTTCATAGGAGCCTGCAGGAGCCAGTAACTCTACTTTCATAAGTTTCCTCCTCTATCAAAAATAAGGCTGCTGCAGAATACACGCTTCCTGCAACAGCCTGCCTTTTCTTTCGCTGTAATTATTTCAGAAGATTTTCCATGTCTGCTTCCAACTGCTGAATCTGTTTTTTCAGATTTTCATTTTCCGCCGTCAGATTTTCCACCTGAATCTGTGCATCGATCAAATCATGTTTCAGGTCATACATCTCCTTGTCCTTCAACTGGGAATCTTCCTCAAATACCTCTGCCTGACGCTTCGCTTTAAAATAATCATCCGAAATATTCAGGCTGAGAAGGGTATGTTTCGTCTCCATCGGCTGACGATTATACCCCGGCAGTTCACTGAGCTGGGCAATTTTACGGTTCATATATGAAGCTACCTTCTGCAGATATTCTTCACTTTCATATCCGCTTAAAGTAACAATTTTCCCTCCGATTAATACCTTTGTTGTATTTTTTGCTGGCATTGCTGGCACTTCCTCCATATCGTAACTAACAGTTATTCTCTTCTTATTATAATCGAAATCAGTCAAAAAACAACCTTTTTTTATCTTTCCTCTTCCATTTCCAATCCCAGATGGTGATAGGCATGTTCCGTAGCCACCCTTCCTCTGGGTGTCCGGTTGAGAAATCCATGCTGGATCAGGTAAGGTTCATACACATCTTCGATGGTTCCCGAATCCTCTCCAATCGCCGCCGCGAGGGTGTCCAGCCCCACCGGGCCTCCCTGAAACTTGTGAATAATCGTATTCAGGATATAGCGGTCTGTCTGATCCAGACCAAACCGGTCTACCTCCAGAAGATCCAGCGCAAAGGACGCCACTTCCTCATTAATCTTCCCATCGTATTTCACCTGAGCAAAATCCCTCACACGTTTTAATAGACGGTTTGCCAGACGAGGGGTTCCTCTGGAACGCTTCGCCATCTCCGCCGCTCCCCGGGCATCAATCTCCACGCCCAGAACCTTTGCAGAATGCTGGATGATCGTCTGAAGCTCCTGCTCCGTATAAAATTCCAGGTGATGGATCACACCGAAACGGTCCCTTAACGGAGCCGTCAAAAGGCCTGCCCGCGTAGTTGCCCCCACCAGAGTAAAATGCGGGAGATCCAGACGGATGGAACGGGCTGTCGCACCCTTTCCAATCATAATGTCAATAGCAAAATCTTCCATTGCCGGATAAAGTACCTCTTCCACCTGACGGTTCAAGCGGTGAATCTCATCTACAAACAGAACATCTCCCGCCTGAAGATTATTTAAAATTGCCGCCATTTCACCCGGCTTTTCAATCGCCGGTCCGGAGGTCACTTTCATATGTACTCCCATCTCATTGGCAATGATTCCCGCCAGCGTTGTTTTTCCCAGACCGGGCGGACCGTAAAAAAGTACGTGATCCAGAGAATCATTTCTCTGTTTTGCCGCCTCGATATAGATTTTCAGATTTTTTTTTGCTTTTTCCTGTCCTATGTAATCCTCCAGATACTGTGGCCTCAGATTTCCTTCAATGCGGATATCCTCCTCCATCATATCTGTGGTAATGATTCTTCTCTCCATCTTCTCTCCCTGCTATATCATGAACTCCATTATATCATTTTTTTCAGCGCCGCTTTCAGAATATCTTCCACATCCATCTGATCTGCGCCCTCCACTCTCCGAACTGCCCGGAGCGCATCCGCATTGGGATATCCCAGCGCCACCAGTGCCTGAACCGCTTCCCTTACCCCGTCATCGGAGGACGGAACCTGCAAAACATTCTCCTGCTGGTTTGCAAGCTTCTGTTCAAATGCATCTTCCAGATCCAGCTTGTCCTTCAATTCGAGGATCAGTTTCTGGGCGGTCTTTTTTCCGATTCCCGGTGCCCGGGAAAGTGCGGTCACATCATCCGCCAGCACCGCAAAACGAAGTTCATCCGCGGAAAGGGCAGACAGGATTCCAAGTCCCGCCTTCGGTCCGATTCCATTTACGCCCAACAGCAGCTTAAATATTTTTAAATCGTCTCTGGTAAGGAAACCGTAAAGCTGCATGGCGTCTTCCTTTACATGCAGGTAGGTATACACCTTTACCTCAGCCCCCACCGGAAGGCTTCCGGTAAATGCAGAACCGGGAACGAAAATCCGGTAACCGATTCCTTGGTTGTCGATAATAATACTCTGTTCATCTGCTTCTTCCAGTATTCCTTTGATGTATCCGATCATTGAATTTCTCCTGTTATTTATGTTGTTTCTGCCGTTCTCTGTCGGCCTTTACATTTTGCATCTATTATCTATGCGCCGTTTTTGCTCTTTCTACAGTCATTTCTGTTTCCATATTTTTCCATGCCTCACTTACTTTCTCATCCAAGTTCCGGCACGGCTTTCCGTATGCGTCTGATCAGCTCTGCGCTTAAAATTCCGATTAATATCCCTGTAACCAGTCCCGTGACTGCCAAAATCGAAAAATAATACCCTACCCGGATATTTTCCACCACTGCCATGGCTACCAGAATCTGACCTGCATTGTGGGCCACGCCCCCAAGCATACTGACTCCGGTGCAGCTGAATTTCAGATATTTTCTGGCGATTTCCATCACCAGCAGGCTGACAATGGCGCCCGCCAGACTGAATGCAATGCTGAATGCATTTCCAAAAAGAAATCCGATTCCCAGAATTCGCACCACGGACACAGCCAGAGCCTCCTTCCATGAATACAGATATAACACCAGCACAATAGCGAGATTGGGAAGTCCCAGCTTCATCCCCGGCACACCGGCAAACACCGGAAACAGGGATTCCACGTAGCCCAAAATCATAGCGGCGGCACAAAGCAGCCCCAGATATGCCGATTTTTTTTTCAACTCTTACCCCACCTTTCAGGAACTGATACTGTCCGTTTCCGGCTGCACCATACTGCCGTCTTCCGAAATAATTTCCAGAACAATCCGGTTAGGCAGACATACAATAGAGCCTCCTGCTTTGGAAATGTCCGCCGTATGCACACAGATCTGGTCAGGACAGTCTGCTTCCGTCATGGAAACACGCCCCTCCCGGATGGCACAGACATTGGTGTCCCCGATTTTAATTTCCTGATTCTGATCTAACGCATAAGTTCCGTAGACCTCACCGTCCATCGTAATCTGAAGTTTGTGGGCTTCACCGTTGAACAGATAGTTTGCGGCAGCTACAGCCAATGCTATGAAAAGAATGACTGCTGCTGCAATATACTCTTTTTTCTTCATCAAACAATTACCTCTTCTAATTCTCAGGTAATCATAGCATACTGCGGAAGAGAATTCAACGGGGAAAGAATGTACTGGTCACTTCCTGTAAAGTATGGTATGCTTTTTTTATTCAGATAACGAAAAGCAAAAGGAGTAGTTAATCATGAACAGAACTTTATTAAAAGAACTTTGGAAATCTGAGGAACTGGAGGCCCATATTCATGGATGGGATTTTTCCCATATTCATGATCGATATACAGAAGAAACAGATCTTCCATGGGACTATAAAAAGATAGTACAGACCTATTTAAAAACGGAAAATACTTTATTGGATATTGATACCGGAGGCGGGGAATTCCTGCGTTCTCTGAACCATCCTCCCAAGCTTACCTCCGCCACAGAAGGGTATCCGCCTAATGTGATACTGTGCAGGAAAGAGCTTTTACCTCTCGGCATTGATTTTCGGGAAGCCTCCGACTACACCAGACTTCCCTTTGCAGACAATTCTTTTGATCTGATCATAAACCGCCATGGAAATTTTGATCCTGCAGAATTGTATCGGCTCCTGAAAAAAGGCGGGATTTTTGTTACCCAGCAGGTAGGGGAGGATAATGACCGGGAACTTGTGGAACTGCTGCTTCCCGGGACACCAAAACCTTTTTCCGGCTTAAATCTTGCAGACCAGAAACAGCAGTTTGAAATGGCGGGATTCTCCATTTTGCAGGGAGAGGAAGCCTTCCGTCCCATCCGTTTTTTTGATATTGGCGCCCTCGTATGGTTTGCCCGCATCATTGAATGGGAATTTCCCGGTTTTTCGGTGGACAGATGCTTTGAACGTCTCTTAAAAGCGCAGGAACTTTTGGAACAGCATGGGGCTGTGGAAGGACTGATCCATCGTTATTTGATTGTGGCGTGCAAATAATTCTGGTATAATTCTTACATGAAAATAATTCGAGGAGGTTATCTATGGGAAAAATGACTGTATTCCACGGCACATATACTTCTGTGATACACCCTGTAATCATTACCGGAAGAAATACAAAAGATTTTGGTCCGGGATTTTATTGTACTATTCTCCGTGAGCAGGCAGAACGCTGGGCCAAAAGATATGACACCCCCATCGTTTGTACCTATACGGTTCGTCTGAACACAAATTTGAAAATACTGGAGTTCCGGGAAATGACGGAGGAATGGCTTGATTTTATCATTGCCTGCCGCCATGGAAAACCGCATAATTACGATATTGTCATTGGCGCTATGGCGAATGACCAAATTTATAATTATATCTCGGATTATATAGACGGCATTATTACCAGAGAGCAATTCTGGTCAATGGCCAGATTCAAATATCCCACACATCAAATTAACTTCTGTTCTCCTGATGCATTAAGATGTCTGGAATATGTAACGAGCGAGGAGGTGCGTGACGCATGACAGGAAGAGAACCCCGCAAAGAAAATGACCTTTTTTTTACCTGCAGTCTCATTGAGTATATTGCCCGAAAAACCAAAAACAAACGGGCTGTTGTTGTCAATGCTCTCGGAAAATCTGCCATTACCAAAATCTACCAATTAGCAGATGTCTACCACAGCGACAATATAGATCGTGTCAGTGATGACTTCATCAGACAGTTCAATATTATACCCGGAACCTTCGACAATGTCTCTTCTGCCAAATATGCTGTGCCCAGCCATTGGGATATGGGAAAAGTCTACAAAAGACTAATTCTCGGTATCTCCGAAAAAAAGCAAATGGATATGGTGGATGCTTTATTCGCAGCTTACAATTCCTTTGTCAGCGACAAATTAGATGATTATAACAGCAGTTTCTATTATGATGCTCCGCAAAATATTCTGAATGCTTTTTTATATGGCATCATTGAATAATTTACAGGAAAAAGAAGTAAAAATCTCTGTTTCCCTGTAAAATTCTTCTTTCGTTAGAGTTTTATAGGGAAACAGACACTCTATTCTTCCAACTCTTCTTTCGTCGGCGGCTGAAAGATTTCACTCCACTCTTCAAGATTTTCTCTGGTAATGGAGAAAACCGAATCCACTCCCACCCGTTTGTTCCGTTCCTTTAGCCGTTTCCAAAGCTCTTCTTTGGAGCACTCCATATAGTGAAGTTTGAAATCTGCCCCGGCTTTATGAGCTTTTCTTCGGAATTCATCCCGTTCTTCCTTCGCCCAGCAGCCAAAATCAAGAATAACATCAACGCCGAGAACCAGAAGCTTTTCTGCTGTTTCCCACATCAGTTCCTCTATTTTTGTATGACGGATATCATGTTCCGTATTTTCCCCGCTGTCTGTAAAATCATTTCCGAACAAGTGCAAATGCCACTCATCCGGTGTCAGACGTAAGGCATGGTATTCTTTTTCCAACCTCATGGCTTCCGTTGTCTTTCCGCTGCCCGGCAAACCAATCATTAAATGAAGCGTTGCCATCTCTTTCCCTCCTGATACGCTTATTTTTCAGGGCACTGGTATCTGGGTTTTCCCTTGCTGGCGTTTCCATATTCAATCGCCTTTAAAGGACAGCCGCAGATACAGGCCATACAATGGGTGCAGTGATCGTCCCACTTTGGTTTTCCATCATCAAGCCGGATATTATTCATCACGCAGACCTCCACACATTTTCCGCATCCCACACAAGCCTTTGTTGCGTAAAATTTTTTTGCATGGATTACTGTGGGATAATATACCGGATTGACAATGCTGCTTTTCATTTTATCTATGACCCCGGTCTTTTTATCCGGAATATCTTTCCCCTCACCAATGATTTTTGCAATTTGTTTGATAATCGGGTCTGCCCTGCTGATGATTCTTCTGGCTTCCGTTTCATCTGGCGCATCAAAAAGCGCAATATAATTTTCAGGCATGATAATTTCCCCGCAGCCCTTGTAGTTCATACCAATCTGTCTGCAAAGTCTGATAAGATATTTTGCAGCATTGCCAATCTCTCCTCCGCAGGTCATGACAAAATAGATATCCTCACTGCCTGTCAGAGAAACCTGTTTCAGCCAGTCTCGTAAGAGATGGGGTATCTGCCAGCCATAGGTTGGGGTGACAATGACAAATGGTTTTTCTGAATGGATAGGGCTGATATCTTTCTTTTGCAGCCTGTCAAAAAGGTTCCTGTATTCATCGTGAACTGCCTCTGCAATTCTTTTTGCCACATATTCGCTGTTTCCGGTTCCTGTATAATATAGAATCATGATCATCTAATCCTTTCTGTTTTTATCAGATGCCCCGGCTTCGGCGTTTATTCCTCCGGCAGCAGCCTTACAGTAATATCCTCTCTGTTTTTCTCCCTGAAAACAATTCTCCACTCCACGTCCTCCGCTTTCTGAAAATGCAGTGCGGAACACGCCATATGCATCGGCTGTTTTTCCTTTTTCCCAACCAAAGTTATCACGGTGGGACCGTCTGCACCGCCGATAATCGCAGCCACCGCCAGATTTTTCTTTACCCTTCCCTCATCTTCTTGAAATTTCTTCTCCACAGGAGGATCGCTTTTCACACAATCCGCCATGAAAAAATGATCATCCGAAAGCTCAGGCGAAAGGGTATAGCCCATCAAATAGTAATGTGAGGGAAACTCATATTTTTTATATCGTTCCTGTTTGAAATCCTGCTTCTGCGGCTCATACTGCTGCACTGTCAAAGTGTAGTCTGTTCCCGTTATAGGATGGGTAAAGGAAAAACTGTCTCCCTTCCCTTTCACCCGAAAATGGGGACCCGGAATTTCCTGCATTTCCTGCTCTGCAAAAAGTTCCAGTGTTTCTATGCTCTCCGGCTGTTTCTTCGTTTTCCATGGAAATGAAATTCTGTGAATACTCCAGCCAAAGGATGGGTCCAGCCCATAATGCTCTATTATATTTTTTTCACTTTCTCCTTTTTCTTTCAGGCACGGGTTCCAAGTTGTTCCGTAAGCACAACTGCGCTGCAGATGGGTTCCATTTACGGTAAGTTTTGTACGAAATTGGGTATTCAGCGGATTGTCATTCTCGATTTGAATTCTTATATCTTCGCTAAATCTGCTGTCATCATCTTCAGCCGACAGATTCCATTTTTCTATAAATTCCTGAATCCGTCTTTCCGGTATCTTTTTGCAGATGTCCAGAACCAGACCTGCTTTACAGACGTAGGCCGACAAAACCAGCCACTCCTCTTTATCCCAAAGGAAGGATTTTCCAATGGAAATTTCTTTTCCTGCACAGCCATGTCCTCTGTTTCCCCAGAAACTTTTTTCAAAACAAACTTTCCATTCTGTCATTGCGTTTCCTCCCGATACAAAACATTCAACTCCCTATCTGCAATTCTGCTCACCTGTTCCCTCTCATCTTCCCCCCGTTTTGTCTCTGCAAAATATGTCGTTCCTTCTTCATCCGTTACGATTCTGTTATATCCTGCTTCGTATATCTCCTTCCGCAGTTTTTCCTCTTCATCCGGATTGTCAGACTCTTCCGGTGCAGAATACAGGGTTTCCAGTTCTGCAATGTCCCCCTGAAATCCGGCAGAATCCAAAGCATCCATAAAGCTCTCACAGCCACTTCTTACAGCACCGTCATACAAAACCTCCTGTAAGTATGCTATGCTATAACCTGTATAGGATTTTCCCTCATATTTTTTATCCCGGGAGGCTGTTTCCGGTTCCTTCAGAAAAATCCCTTCGACTTCAGCAATTTCCTGATAAATTTGTTCAGCGCTGCTGCCGTACATGCCCTCCTCACCATACAATACACTGACTGGCAAAATTGCAAGTTTCTGCAAACCTACATTTGCTTTATTCACGGATTCATCGTCGGAAGAACTGTCTCTGGTAACGTACGTCACAAAAATTTCATAAATTTCCCTGTCCGTAAACAGCACTATCGAATAATTTTTTGTTCTGCCTCTGAAACTTCATTTCGGAGTTTTTCCTCGCCAATCTCGTCCTTAATACGCCCGGCAAATAATTTCATAATGGAATCCGTTGATTTTTCCGCCAACTGGCTTACAATTACACGGGACAGCTTCTGCCCTTTGTCCAGACGGCCCGCAGTTCTGTCCATTTTTTCTATATCTTTATCGATGGATGCCATAAACGCATCCCATGTCTCCGTTTCTTCCTCTATCTCATGAAAAAAGGAATGCAGGCCGCATCCGGTCGCAGATACCGCAAAACAAACAATCGCAATAGCTATACCCCTCAATTTCCATTTTTGCTTTCTATGTCCTTTTTTCATATGGTAGATTCCTTTCTCCATTGGAAATTTCTGCGGCAATATACAGTCTCTCTGCTATCTTTCCCAAATCACTTTCATCGCATTACTTTCTGCACCACTGTTCATATACTCAAGAATCAAATCTGCGCATTCCTCCGGCGAATGCACAGAAGTATCCACTTCCAGATCATAGATTCTATGGGCGTGAACCGCTTCCTGCCAGAGTTTGACCGGTTTAGGAACACTTCCATCCGCCTCGTATCCTTTTCCCCATGTCAGAATCCTGCGCTCCATGACTATATCCACCGGACAGCGCACTCCCACAAACGTCACCGGATAATCTTTGATGATCCCGGCACAATGTTTGAGAATATCCATAGAAACCGAATAATTTTCATGATGCCCCAAATCCGCCACCACATGAATCCCCAATCTGCTGTGAGCCGCCATGGATTCATACAGCGCCTGATACATTTTAAAAATAAAAGGCTCCAGTTCCGGGCATTCCCCACCCGGACGCAGGCCGATTGCAGGCTGATACTTTGCCGGAACAGTTTTCATATAATTGTCCACACCGAGATTCACCCATAAACCCTCAAATTTTTCCTGAATCACCTTTGCAATACTTGATTTTCCTGAACGCGGCGTGCCATTCAGCAAAATAATCTGACCATACGGTTTCATCTGTTTCCTCCCTATATCCTGCTAAATTTCCTTCTGCAAAATCACAGCCGTATACGTATCATTTGTGGATTCTTCCCCTGTAGGTAAAAATCCGTTCCGTTTCCAGAAACTTTCACTTTCCCTGTTTCCTTTTACATATCCCAGCCGCACATAGCGGAAACCTGTTTCTTTCAGGTGTTTTAAAAGCTCTCTCACGATTTCTGATGCCAAACCCTGATGCTGAAATTCCTTCTTCATCATAAACCAACCGATAAATGCAGTTTCTTTCACCGGGTATCCGGTAATCAAATCCAAAATAGCCACCAGATACTCCTCTTTATAAAATCCAACAAAAAACTTATCTTCCATGGTCTTATTGGGCGGTACTATGGTGATTGCTTCCTTCAGATTCTCCGGCGAAGGCTCCATTTTCATATGTAGATAATATGTGGGATTTCCTTTGCAAAGCGCCAAAACCTCCGGGATATCGTTCTCTGTGATTTTTCTTACCCGGTAACAACCGGACAAATTTTCATAATTCAGCTTCAAATCCCTTCTCTCCTTTCAGAAAATGGCTGTTCAGAAGTAACTGTTCAGAAGGCAAAGTTCCTACAATTCCACGGTAGTTCCAGTGGCAAAGTACCGGAGTTTTTCACCCAAAATTTCTTTCAGGATTTCATAAGCCGGAAGCCCGGTACAGTGTCCCGTATAAATGTATGGTACCCCGGATTCATCCAGCTTTCTCCCCAGTTCTTTTACTTCTTCCTCCGTCAGATTCATGGAATGAATCCCCTCAGAGCCCTTCAGATGAAATCCTCCGAAAACAGCCAAAACCTTTCTTCCTCCGAAATTTTCCCGTACTTCCTGAATAATATTTTCCACTCCTGCATGACAGCAGCTATTCAGTATGACCAGTTCCTCATTATGTTCCAATACAAGACTCTGTTCGTGGCGGAAATCATCGGGGAGCAGTCCATATTCTCCTTCCCGGTACATATGGGTCTTTTTTCCCCTCTCTTCCAGATTCGGAAGCGTATGAGGCACAAGCCACACCCCCGGATCGATCATCGTCTTTTCTTTTACAAACACAAACCGATCTGGGTACGTTTCCAAAAGTCCCTCCGGGATTCCGATATAGCGTGCTTCCCTTTCACCAAAACGGTAGCACCGCTCTTTTGCTGTTTCCTGTATGTACACCTTTGCCGTTTTATTGCAGGCAAAAAATGCTTCATAACCTCCGGAATGATCGTAATGACCGTGGGACAGTACAGCCATCCGGGCTGTGCTAAGATCAATTCCCAGCCGCTGTGCATTTTCACTGAACAGCCCGGAAGCCCCCGTATCCAGCAGATAATTTTTTCCCTGACAGTTAATCCATACGGCAAGTCCGTGTTCGCCGCAAAGACCGCCTCTGTCCTGATTTTCAACCAATGCCGTTATCTTCATCTTCTTTACTTCCTATTTCTTTCTATCCGTTCTCTTTCCATCCTTTTACTTCCTATTCCTCTTTTTCCCATACCATCCGGAAATCCGGTTCCCCGTTCTCCTCGTCTATGCCTTCCGACTGAATCACGAAATGCTCTCTCCGGTAAAATTCCACTGCCCGCTTATTTTTCTGATACACCTGCAGACTCAGTTTTTTCCGGTCTTGTTTCACACAATCCAGCAGTTTTCTGCCGATTCCCTGAGAGCGGGCCTTGCGGCTGACAAAGATTCCTGCAATATAGTCTTCCATAAGACCTGCAAATCCCTGAATTTCCCCATCATTTTCACAGACATAAATTTCTGCCTGTGGAAGCATTTCTTTCACTTCGGGAAAATTCTCTTCCCAGTAGCTGGCAGGAATGAAATCATGGGCTTCTTTATTGCTGTTCAGCCAGATTTCTGCAATCCTGTCCAAGTCTTCTATTTGAAATTTTCTGATCATTTTTTTCTCCTATCTAATATTCACGTATGCCTCTCAAGAATACCTTCACATTTTTTCAAAAGAATAATTCAGAGCATCCTTCCTTCATCTCTACTCCTCTTTAAACAAATTATCCCGTGTAATATTTTTCAGCCATTTTCCACTCCGGTAATGCCGGATTACCCAAGGCCACTTCACAAATTCGTCCGTACACAGCAGGAAATAGACCCACATGACCGGAAGCTTAAACACAAATGCTGCGAGAAATCCCAGCGGAACCGCATATGCCCACATATCGATCGTATCGCAGATAAATCCAAACCGACTGTCTCCTCCTGCACGGAAAACTCCGGCAATCAGCGTGGTATTTACCGCCGCACCCATGACATAATAAGTATTAATCAGCAGCATATATTTGAGATAATGCATCGCCTGCTGGGTCAGCTCCGCATATTTCAGGACAAACGGAGTAACCCCAAGAACGATCAGACCGCCGATTGCGCCTGTAATGACTGTTAGTTTCATCAGTTTTGCAGCATCCGCCCTTGCTTCTTCCAGCTTATTTTCTCCGATGATTTTTCCCAGAAGGATTCCACCTGCGCTTGCCATGCCGAAGCAGAGAATCGTTCCGAAGTTACGCACTACGACTACAAAGGAATTGGCGGCAACCGCATCTGTTCCCAGATGTCCGATGATCACGGAATACATGGAAAATGCCACGCTCCAGCTCACATCATTTCCCAACGCCGGAAGAGACAATCTCACAAAATCGGAAAACAACATTTTATTGCGCATAAACATATACCGGAAATCCAGCTTGATGTCCTTGCTCATGAAGGATACCACAAAACATGCCCCCAGTTCGATCAGACGGGACAGTGAAGTGGCAATTGCCACACCCATTGCGCCAAGCTTAGGAGCGCCAAACAGTCCGAAAATAAATACCGCATTCAGCAAAACATTTAAGGAAAATGCAAGCATATTCATGGCCGTACTAATCGCCACCCTTCCTATACTGCGCAGAACCGCCAGATAAACCTCGGTAATCCCCCAGCAAAGGTAGCTGACGCTCATATAGCGCAGATAAGATGCGCCGATTTCAATCAGTTCGGAATCATTGGTAAAAATCCTCATCATTTCTTCCGGTATCAGAACCGCCGCTCCTGCAAATGCAACAGCAATCACAAGAGAAAAACGCATGGCGATTCCCTCTACCACCTGAATGGCCCGCATATCCCCTTTTCCGTAATACTGGGCGCAAAGCATGGTTGCCCCGGTTCCGAGACCATAGAAAACCATAAACAATACATTGGCATACTGGGAAGCCAGCGATACCGCTGAAATCGATGACTGACCCACATAATTGAGCATCACTACGTCTGCAGAACTGACAGCCGCACTTAGAAGGTTCTGGATAATAATCGGCAGAACCAGCTTGAAAATCTGACTGTAAAATTCATCTTTTTTCTCTGATTTGTTTCTGTACATTGTAAAAACCTCTCCCTCATTGCTTTTTTAATACCGGATTTTCCGTTTTTATTTTCTCCGAACCATTGCCGCAATCCCGCAGACTGCTACGAAAAGTGGCAAATAGAGGCGTTTACTACACCACTACTGCACCACTACTACACCATTTTTGAAAGAACCTTGATGTGACAAGTTTTAATAGATGAAAATGCAAACCCGTCCACAGACAGCATCACCACAACATCTATTCTTGTCTTACATTCTCTTCAAGAAATATTTCTGCCAAATTCAGGATCTGTTTTGCAGTCTTTATTTGCTGTTCTGTTACTTCTTTTGAGGCAATATAAAAAGTATCATAATCACTAGCATGACGTATTTCTTCTGCTTTGACAATCTTTCTCCCCAATTCACGAGGGAAAATTTCAGTTCGCACATAATTCTTATTAAAATAACTTAATGTATCTTTATGCCTTTTAAACGCAACACCTTCCACCGCGATCACTGCTGAAATCGAATGAAAAATACTATAATATGCCCGATTATTTGCACCACGGTACTGTCCTGCTCCGAAAATAAGCTCCGCTGTTTCCAGATCTTCTTTTGCTACCAGCAAACGATGTCTTGCCACATCCATTTGTGTTCCGACATCCATAAAATCAGGCTGCTTCATACACCGTCACTCCTTCCTTCTGGACATTTTTATAGAAAGGATATACAGATACCCAATGTTGAAAATGCTCAATATTTTTCACAACTGGCATCATCCAAAGATCATGGTCTATATTATACTCAAAACCAAGTTCTGACAAAGCATCCGAATATTGATCCATTTCCTCATCTTTTAAGTCCACCAATATCATAATATCCACATCTGAGTCCGGCGTAAAATCACCTCTCGCATAAGAACCATAGAGAATCACGCTCTTTAAATGCGATCCATATATCTTTTGTATCTCAATTAAATATTCTTTAAGCAGTATCTGAATATCCTTCGGCATACTTCTCCCTCCTATCTTTTCCTATAGCATTAGTATAAAGAACTTTCCACCATTTATCAACGTCCCTGATTTGAAAACAAAAAAATCCCATCCTCAAATCTGTTCTTTCCTCCCGTATGCTCATCGATAGTATGTTTCCAAAACAGATATGCTTTCTCACTTCCCTCTGCCGGTGAAACTTCCCAGTTCCCCTGATGTTTCTCAAAACACTGTATTGCTGCGCTTTTCCCCACTCCATTTCTTCTGTATTTAGGAATAACCATGAATTCAGCTATGCTGTGTCCGGCAGCTACTTTCTGTACAAATGTATTGAGCATAACAAATCCCAATAACTTCCCCGTTGATTTTTCTTTGATAAAATAAGCTTCCCTGTCACTGTCCGTAAAATAATTTTCAAACCACCGATATTCAAAAACTGCCTGCTCATTCATTTCACTTCCATCTGTCCTGCTGAGGTCAAATAAGGAAAATTGCAGCAGCCGATACAACACATCCTTTTTATTTTTTTCAACTTTTTCCAGAATAATTTCCATCTTTGTTTTCTCCAACGTTTTATCTATAACCTGATTTTTCCATTTTTATTTTCTCCGGACCATTGCCGCAATCCCGCAGACTGCCGCGAAAAGTACGCCCGCACAGGGCCAGATTACCCAACTGATCTGCCACTTTTCGGTAAGGAAGCTGACCCGCCAGATAAATTGCAGTGACAACGCACCAGTACACCTGTCCCAGACTGTCATTTCTTTTATTTTCCAGTTTTTTCTCCCGGGTACTCTCCCATTTGGAAACGGACTGGCGGGAAATATTCAGCTTCATTGCCAGTTCTTCCTGTGACCAGCCATTTTGTTTTCTGAGCATTGTTATCTTTTCTGGTGAACTACTCGGCAATTGAATTACCGAGCATCTATATGCCGCACCTTCGGTGCTACCATAACGGGCGGTTCATGCGCCCAATATTGCTAGTCCTCACG
>JAHAFI010000007.1 GCA_018374355.1 Clostridiales bacterium | reverse complement strand
AGATATTTGTCATCGATACCTGCTTTTTTCGCGATCTCAGTAATCGGAAGCGCTTCGCACTCCTGTGCGATTTCAATGTCTGTTTTGTAGCCCATAATAATCCAATCTCCTTTCGATTATGCAAGTCTGCATCATGTCAGAATAACCACAGATTCCGCGGGAAGGACCATAAAATAAAAAACGCAGCTAATGTAAAATTCCTACATCGCTGCCCAGACGGTCGACCCATTATGGATTCCGACTTCCCTGTGGTAATCCACATATCCGTCAGTTATCGGAACCTTTTCCTTTTCTGATCTACGCCCATTATAGCAGGCATTGGTAGAAATGTCAAGAATATAGTTTGTGAAAAGCATTTTTTCGGTAAATTTGTTGCTGTTCATTGGTAATATTCTGCGAAGCGTCTTGCTGTGAATGGAGTGAACAGTATCAAATTTGTAAAATACTTGAACTTCCAATGACTGAGGGATATACTAAAGGACGAAGTTTTCGTCGGACTGTCGAGATTTATAAATATAGAAGAAAAAGGAGATATTCCATGGCTGAAATCATAGAAGAAATCTATTCCGGATTTTGCAGAACCTGCAATCAGGGAAGAACCGTTACCTGTGAATTTGAAGAAAAGCAGGGAAAAATGGTGCTGCAGGAAGTGGATTGCATGTATGAAAAATGTCTGCACCGCTCCAGCTGCCAGATAGCAAAACAAATTCAGGAGTTCATGAATTGTTCATAAATTAATTAAGTGGAATGCTTGAAACTTGACATAGTTTGTGTTAGTATGTTAAGGAAATCAAAAAATATATTTCGAAAATATTACGGATAAGGAAAGTAATACTTACGAAATAGAACGTTACTTGAAGGGGTTTGGAATCGGCATAGTTTAAGGAGTATTTTAAGTATGAAAAAGAGAGTCCTTTGTTTAACATTAGGATTAATTTTAGCGTTTTCACAGGTAGTTACAGTAAGCGCTTCTACCAGAAAACAGCAGTTACAGGAAGAGAAAGCAGCGGCTCAGAGCCAGTTGTCAGCACAGCAGTCCAAGATCGATTCTCTGGAAGCACAGAAATCTGCACTGGCAGAAGAAATCAATCAGTTGGATGCGGATCTGGTAAACGTATTGGTTGAGATAGATATCCTGAAAGGTGAACTTGCTTCAAAAGAAGAGGAGATCGTTCAGACAAAAGAAGAGCTGGCTGTTGCAGAGCAGAACAGGGACGAGCAGTACGAAGCCATGAAGAAGAGGATCCAGTACCTCTATGAAAAAGGCGGAAATGATGCATGGGCACAGATTCTTTTACAGGCAGAGGATTTTGCAAGTATTCTGAATCAGGCTGAGTATGTGCAGCAGTTATATGAGACAGACAGAAAGAGCCTTGAGGCGTTTAAAGAGACTGTACAGGAAGTAACCGATCTGGGTAACCAGTTGGAAACCGAAAAAGCTGATCTGGAGATCATGCAGATGGAGTATGAGAACCGTCAGGTTTCTCTGGAAGGTCAGCTTACAGAAAAGAAAGCAACCTCCAGTGATTACGATGCACAGATTGCAAATGCGGAAAGTCAGGCAGCAGAGTATGCAGCTCTGATTCGTCAGCAGAATGCAGAGATTCGTAAGATTGAGGAAGCGGAGAAGAAAGCCGCTGAGGAAGCCGCTCGTAAGGCAGCAGAAGAAGCAGCACGCAAAGCTGCCGAAGAGGAAGCCAGAAAACAGCAGTCAAATAATAACGGTAATAATAGCAATAATAACAGCGGCAGCAACAATAGTAACAATAACAATAGTAACAACAATAATAACAATAACAACAGCAATAATAACAACAATAATAACAACAATAATAGCGGAAACAACAGTAATAACGGAAACAGCAGTAATAACGGAAACAGCAGCAATAACGGAAACAGCAGCAATGGTGGAAATACCAGCGGCGGCGGTTCCAAAGATGAGGCAGATAGTAATGTGCCATATAATCCGACAGGATCTGCTGTTGTAAGCTACGCAACTCAGTTTGTAGGAAATCCATATGTATACGGTGGAAACAGCCTTACAAACGGAACAGACTGTTCCGGATTTATTAAACTGGTTTATGCAAACTTTGGTGTATCTCTGCCCCGTTCTTCAGGAGGATATCTGAGTGTCGGACGTTCTGTACCGTATTCTCAGGCGATGCCCGGAGATATTATCTGCTATTCAGGTCATGTGGCCATCTACATGGGCGGCGGTGCGATTGTACATGCAAGTAACTCCGCTCCGTATCCTAAGGGTGGAATCAAGATCAGCTCGAACGCAGCATACAGAGAAATCTTATCTGTAAGGCGTGTTCTGTAAGGAACGATACATAAAGATATTAAAAAATATGAGAGGAAATTCAGGCTCACAGGAAAAGTGGACAGTGGATTTCCTCTTTTTTACCGTGAAAAGGAGGAAGACAATGAGTAAAAAGGCGCTTTTTTTTGACATTGATGGAACTTTATTGAGCGAAGTGACAGGCCAAGTGCCGGAGAGTGCGATTGAATCCCTGAAAAAGGCTCACAAGCAGGGGCATCTGACGTTTATCAATACGGGAAGAACGATCTGCAGTATTCCGGCGGAATTGAAAAGCCTTCCCTTCAGCGGATTTATCTGCGGCTGCGGGACGTATATTACCTATGGAGATGAAGTGATATTTTCCCGCTCCATTCCCCATGAGAGAGGAAGGGAGATTATACGGACGATTCAGGAGTGTAATGGGGACATGGTGCTGGAAGGACAGGAGGATTGCTATTTTTCCTTACGGCGTTCCAGATTTGATGCGCTGGAGATGACGAGACGTTATTTTGAACCTATGGGACTGGGAATTGAGACGTATGTGGAAAATGATAATTTTGATTTTGATAAGTTTGTGATTTATGTGGATGACAAAACGGATCAGAAAACTTTATTTTCCCGGTTGGAAAAGGATTTGAGCATCATGGACCGGAAGAACGGATTTTATGAACTGGTGCCGAAGGAATATTCCAAGGCCAGCGCCATTGGCTATGTGCTGGATTATTTCTCTGTGGATTTAGATGACGCCTATGTGTTCGGAGACAGCAGCAATGATCTTTCCATGTTTGCGTATGTTCCCCACGCAGTTGCCATGGGAAACCACGATGAGGTTCTGGACCCGTATACGGAATTTGTGACGAAGACAGTTGAAGACGACGGGATAGCTTATGCAATGAAACACTACGGCATTATTGAATAACAGTAACTGTTCAGAAGGTCACTGTCCCGCGTGACTATGAAGGACAGGATCCTGAAAAGTTACGAATAGCAAAAACCCTCTGACAATCATATAGTGTACAGAACGATAAATTTAAGGAGAATAGAAAATGACATGTTCTGATATGATTGATTATTCCACTGTGAGCGGTGAGAGAATTCTTCCGTTTCAATTTACATTAAATACAGAGAAATCGGTGCTGGAACCTCAGGAGGGAGAACATCAGATCTTTTGTTATGATGTGGAAGGTGTGGGCGAGGATCGTCCTCAGTTTGCGGATTTGAGCCATTTCCTTCTGGGAATCTGCAAAGATATCACAAGAGAGGATATTCTGAGTGTAACCGTTAAGATTGACGGCAAAGAGCAGGAAGTTGTCTGGGGAGAGAATGTGGAAATTAAGACAGAGGAAAAACCGGATCCGCCTACCGGCTGTGCGGGGCTGAAAATCGATTTTGGTCTGGATAAGGTGGATGGTGAGATGGAAGTATGTATTACCATGGCGTCACCCTTTGCAGTGGGCCCGGTTGTGGTGTGCGTATTTGGCGGAAATGTGACAGCCACCGGTCTTGCTATCTGTGGTCCGGTATGCGGTGAGGAGCCGGGCTGTGATAAGGTCTTTTTCCAGCGGACGAATGTCTGTGTTCCGGTTACGGTGAAACCTTTTGCCACACCGGGGGAAGCTAATGTAAGATGCTGTGGCAGGCCGGTAGTTGCTTCAAGAGATACCTGTCCGGGAACGAATGAATCCTGCAAATTTACAGTTACCCAAGAACTGTGTATTGAGATTCCGATTACCTTTGGGGCGGATGTAATGACGGGGGATGCCAGAGTACAGTGCGGCGAAGTTTCCACCATGCCGTGTGACTGCGATGATACGGAAACAGCGCCGGAGGAAACTGTGGAAAGCCTGCTGGACAGCATCGGGCTTAGAGGGGTAAGACGGAGAAGATGAGGGAAACTGAGGAGGATGTTGGGAAGGGGTAATTTGTAAAGTGTAAAATTGATGCAGCCAGCCGTGAGGGTAACGGCTGGCTGTTGATTTAATTTATCGTAGTCGAGGGCAGCCGCTTTCCTATTGCACGGAAGAGACGAGATTCTAGCACTCACCTCTTGACATTGCTAACAACAAGTGTTATATTCCATATAGAACAAAGAAAATGAATCCATTTCAACTAGATTAAAAGGAGGAGCATTTATGAACATCAGTAAATTTACACAAAAGTCCATACAGTCCGTTCAGGATCTGGAAAAGACGGCGTATGAGTTCGGCAATCAGGAAATTGAGCAGGAGCATCTGCTATACAATTTGCTCCACCAAGAGGACAGCCTGATTCTGAAAATGATTGAAAAGATGGAGATCAACAAAGAGCATTTCCTGAATAATGTGGAAAATGCTTTGAATGCAAGGACAAAAGTATCCGGCGGTCAGGTATATATCGGGCAGTACCTCAACAAGGCACTGGTGAGTGCAGAGGATGAAGCAAAAGCCATGGGAGATGAGTACGTTTCCGTGGAACATCTGTTTCTGTCACTGCTTCATCATGCAAGCCCCTCTCTGAAAAAATTATTTCAGGAGTATGGCATTACCAGAGAACGTTTTTTGCAGGCGCTGAGCACAGTGCGTGGCAATCAGCGTGTCACCACCGATAATCCGGAGGCCACTTACGATACCCTGAGCAAATACGGTCAGGATCTGGTGGAAAAGGCGAGAGAGCAGAAGCTGGATCCGGTCATCGGAAGGGATAGTGAGATTCGTAATGTAATCCGTATTCTGTCCAGAAAAACAAAAAATAATCCGGTTCTGATCGGTGAGCCGGGAGTAGGTAAAACAGCAGCAGTGGAAGGCCTTGCCCAGCGAATCGTCCGGGGAGATGTGCCGGAGGGACTGAAGGACAAGAAGATTTTTGCGCTGGATATGGGTGCGCTGGTAGCCGGTGCAAAGTACCGGGGTGAATTTGAGGAACGTCTGAAGGCTGTTCTGGAGGAAGTTCGAAAGAGTGAAGGAAATATTATCCTGTTCATCGATGAGCTGCACCTGATTGTAGGCGCAGGAAAAACGGACGGGGCCATGGATGCGGGCAACATGCTGAAGCCTATGCTGGCTCGGGGAGAGCTTCACTGTATCGGAGCCACAACGCTGGATGAATACCGCCAGTATATCGAAAAGGATGCTGCTCTGGAACGAAGATTTCAGCCGGTTATGGTGGATGAACCTACGGTGGAGGATACCATTTCCATTCTCAGGGGCTTAAAGGAGCGGTATGAAGTATTTCATGGAGTGAAGATTACCGACGGCGCTTTAGTGGCGGCCGCTACCCTGTCCAACCGTTACATTTCCGACCGTTTTCTGCCGGATAAAGCCATTGATCTGGTGGACGAGGCTTGCGCGTTGATTAAGACGGAGCTGGATTCCCTTCCGTCGGAGCTGGATGAGCAGCAGAGAAAAATCATGCAGATGGAGATTGAGGAGGCGGCGCTGAAAAAAGAAACCGACAAACTCAGTCAGGAGCGTCTGGCCGATCTGCAGCGGGAAATGGCGGAATATAAAGATGCTTTCGCAGTTCAGAAAGCCCAGTGGGAAAATGAAAAACATTCCGTAGAAAAACTCTCCGCCCTTAGGGAACAGATTGAGGATATGAACCGTCAGATTCAGGCGGCACAGCAGAAATATGATTTGAATAAGGCAGCGGAGTTACAGTACGGTGAACTGCCGAAACTGCAGAAACAACTGGAAATCGAAGAGGAAAGGGTAAAAAATCAGGATCTTTCTCTGGTTCGGGAGAGCGTGACGGATGAGGAGATTGCAAGAATCATTTCCCGGTGGACCGGAATTCCGGTGGCAAAGCTGACAGAAGGAGAAAAGACAAAAATTCTGGGACTGGAAGAGGAACTTCATAAAAGAGTGATCGGGCAGGAGGAAGCGGTGACCAAAGTGACGGATGCTATTATCCGTTCTAAGGCAGGAATCAAGGATCCGACCAAACCAATAGGCTCCTTCCTGTTTCTGGGTCCTACCGGAGTAGGTAAGACAGAGCTTGCCAAAACCCTTGCTCAGACGCTGTTTGATGATGAGAACAATATGGTTCGTATCGATATGAGTGAGTACATGGAGAAATATTCCGTGTCCCGTCTGATCGGAGCGCCTCCGGGATATGTGGGATATGAGGAGGGCGGCCAGCTTACCGAGGCTGTGCGCCGGAAACCGTATTCGGTTGTGCTTTTTGACGAGATTGAGAAGGCCCACCCGGATGTGTTCAATGTACTTCTGCAGGTTCTGGATGACGGACGGATCACGGATTCTCAGGGCAGAACCGTGGACTTTAAAAATACAATCCTGATCATGACTTCCAATATTGGTTCTTCCTATCTGCTTGACGGCATTCAGGAGGATGGAAGCATTCGCCCGGAAAATGTTGAGATGGTCCATAACGATCTGCGTGCTCATTTCCGTCCGGAATTTCTTAATCGTCTGGACGAGATGATTATGTTTAAACCACTGACAAAAGAAAATATCGGAGGTATCGTGGATCTTTTGATGGCAGAGCTGAATCACAGACTGGCTGATCAGGAAATCGGTATCCGGCTGACACCGAAAGCGAAAGAGTATGTGATCGAAGGAGGGTACGACCCGGTTTACGGAGCCCGTCCCCTGAAGAGATATCTGCAGAAAAATGTGGAAACTCTGGCGGCAAAAATGATTCTCGGTGGAAAAGTGGGAACAGACGATACCATTGTTCTGGATGTGGAAAATGGGGAGTTGACAGCTACCACACAATCTGTATAATGAAATAGGAAAAGGGGCATTCTTTTCGTGATGCCCCTTTGCTATACAGAAAAAAGTAATTCGAGACGATTGCCTTGTGATAGGAAAAAGGAGAAATTTAAGATGCCCAAAGATCCTGTAATACTGTTAAGCTATGTGAATACCCAGTTGAGAGATTTTTATTCCAGCCTTTCGGAGTTTTGTGAGGACAAAGAGGTAAGCCAGAAGGATTTGGAAAGTAAACTGTATATGATTGATTATGTATATGATGCCGGATTGAATCAGTTTATCTGATTTTATCCGGTATTGTTTTTCGAACAGAAAATTAAAAGATTTGTCCCGGAAATCTTCAGAAAATATTTCGTTTTTCTTCCTCTAAAATGAATGAATTTTGGTTATCCTATAAAAAAGAAAACCAAAGAGGGGAGGAAACCAAATGAAAGCCGCAATACAGAAAAAATATTCCATAACAACACTGATTCTGATGTTTTTTCTCTTTTCTTTTGCAGGATGGCTGTGGGAAGTGGGATTTCATCTGGTATTAGACGGGACTTTCGTCAACCGGGGCGTATTATCCGGTCCTTGGCTTCCAATTTATGGGGCGGGCGGGGTACTGATCTTAGTGGTGCTGAGACATTTTTTTGACCGTCCGGGGCTGCTGTTTTTCATGATCATGCTCCTCTGTGGTGTGGTGGAATACGTGACCGGATGGTGGCTGGAGACCTTCTGGCATACCAGATGGTGGGATTACCGGGAATATATTTTCGAGATTCAGGGGCGTGTGTGCCTGAGCGGGCTGTTGGTTTTCGGGATTGGAGGACTGGCTTTTGTCTATGGCATTGCGCCGGGGATGGACAGATTGATCCGGAAAATGGAAAAGCACAAGAGAGAAATTTTATGTATAGTGCTGCTGTTAGTATTTGTTTTGGATTTTTTGTATTCCTTGAAAAATCCGAATATGGGCGTGGGGATTACCACTCCGGTACAGCGGATTTAATGAAAAAATGCAGGGGGATCACTGATCCTTCCTGCATTTTTGATGCCCCGTTGCTTACAGCGGGTTTTTTGACTTCGTTCCGAGATAAAATTCATCCACTGCAGCGAAGAAAGCGTCGATATTTTCCCATTTGGACATGGGAGGAATATCACATCCGCTGGAAATCACAAAGTTCTTGTAAGAACAGCATTCATTCATAACGCCGAGGGTTGCCTCTCTTACGGATTCCGGTGTGCCGTTGCGAAGTTCTCCGGCCGGGTCTACATTTCCCATGGCAATAGTATCGGACGGGATGAGCGGCATCATATCAGCCATACGGATGGCATTTCCGAAATGGTATGCAGCGGATCCGGTGGCAAGAATGGAATCGATTGTCTGAATAGTGCAGTTGCCGCAGTTGTGGTAGATGACGATAAATTCATCATCCTGTACCGCATCCACAATTTTCTTAACGTAAGGACCGGAAAATTCTGCGGCCAGAGCAGGGGACAAAAGTCCGGCCAGAGGCTCTGCCATAACAATTCCGTGAGCTCCCACTGCTTTGTACGCTTTTGCGTAGGAAATAAGGAACTCGGAAGCCTTTTCCAAAATGGTATGCACCATATCCGGTTCTTCGTAGCAGTAAATCATGGCTTCTGTCACATCCATGAGCCTGCCTGCCAGAGAGAAGGGACCGATAATGCCTGCAAATACGGGACGGTCGGTAATCAGTTTCACTGCCTTTTCAATAGCCTCGATGTAAATAGAGGTGCGTCCTGCCCCGATTTCCGGAACCGGAAGAGCATCGGCCTCTTCCTCTGAGGAGACAATGCTGCCGACTACCGTAGGAACTTCATCATCCGAGTAACGGATTTCGGAACCGAAACATTCGGCTTCCACAGACAAATCCATGAGGCTTACAGAGGCAGCAGCATCCACCCGGTCTGCAATCATTTTCATACCTTTAGACTGGGCATCGCTGTCGCGAATCAGTTCGTTGACAGAAATTCCCATCAACTGGATAGCCGGAAAAGAAAGAACCGGCATTGCTTTTTTTACGGGAGCTTCCCGCATAGTATCCAACCATTGTCTCATATTCATGTGTTATGTCCTCCTAAAATAATTTCGTACTTTGATGTTGCGATGCAGGGATTAAAAGGTATTTTAATCCTTAAATCATGCTTATATTAAATATAACAGAAATGATGAAAAAATTTAGGAAACATTATAGAAGAATAGGAAAAATTTTGGGAAAAATCAAAAATCCGGGAAAACTGAAAAGGGAAGTGGTATATTTTTTAGATAGGGCAGATTTCCAGTAGAACATTATCTATGGAAATCTGCTTTGATTTTTAAAAGAATGTCTCCCAGCTCCAGTATCCGTTCATCGGACATCCGGGTAACGGGAGCTGAAATACTCACGGCATAGCAGGAAGAACCGGAAAAATCAGGAAGAGAAACGGCGATACAGCGCACCCCCAGTTCATTTTCTTCATTGTCCAGTGCATAGCCGTTTCGACGGACTTCCGTAAGACAGGAAAGAAAATCTTCATAGTTGGTGATGGTATGGGAGGTGAGGGCTTTTTTTTCACTCTTTTTCCAGATAGCGGCAATTTTATCCGGAGACATGTCGGCCATCATGGCTTTTCCCACCCCCGAGCAGTACAGGGGAATGCGGCTTCCCACTTTGGAAACCATACGAACGGAATTTTGGGTGGATTCTTCCTTACAGATATATACTGCTTCCAGACCGTCCAACTGGACAAAATGCACGGTCTCCCCTGTCTGTTTGGAAATCTGACGAAGCATGGGGCGCACAGTGTCCAAAATATCCATCTGATCCAGAAAACGGTTGGAGAGGGAAAGGATTTTGAAGGACAGGCCGTATTTTCCGGTGTCATCATCCTGTTTCACGTAGCCCAGACAGATAAGGGAAGTGAGGAGGCGGTGGATGGTGCTTTTATTGAGACTGAGACGGCGGCTCAGGTCTGTGAGGGGCAGAGGCCCGGTTTCTGCCAGTGTTTCCAGAACCTGAAAGAGCCTGTCGGCTACCTGAATAGGGTTTTTATTTTCCATTAGTTCACCTTTTTTCACAAAAATTTTATGCGGTTATTGTACCACTTTTACAAGAATGTAGCAATGTTGATTTTTTTCGGAGAGAGCTCTTGACATTTGTTGTTTGCAGAGTATAATAAAGTCAAAAGTTCCACAATATAAAATCTAGTTCCATGATATGGAACAAAAGAGAAAAAGTAAAATGCAAACGGGAACTACGGAATTTGGAAGATTATTTCCGAAAGGCCGGGGAAACCAGAAGGAGGATTTCATTATGCATACAATTTTAGAAGAAGTAGCAAAATTAGGAGTTGTGCCTGTAGTTGTTTTAAATGATGCCAAAGACGCAGTGCCGCTGGCAAAAGCGCTTTGTGAGGGCGGGCTTCCGTGTGCGGAAGTGACCTTCCGTACAGAAGCGGCAGAAGAGTCTATTCGCCTGATGTGCAGGGAGTACCCGGAGATGCTGGTAGGCGCAGGCACAGTACTGACCATTGATCAGGTAGAACGTGCGGTTGCGGCGGGAGCAAAATTTATCGTAAGCCCGGGATTTGATGCGGAGATTGTGGATTACTGTCTGGAAAAAGGCATTCTGGTACTGCCGGGATGTATCACACCATCTGAGGTTGCGCAGGGTGTAAAACGTGGTCTGGAAGTGATAAAGTTCTTCCCGGCAGAGCAGGCGGGGGGAGTAGCTATGATTAAAGCTATGGCAGCGCCGTATACAACCGTAAAATTCATGCCGACAGGCGGAATCAGCGCAAAGAATCTGAAAGAATATTTAAGCTGTGATAAAATTGTGGCATGCGGCGGAAGCTGGATGGTAAAAGGCGATATGATTGCAGCAGGAGAATTTGACAAAATTAAAGAAATGACAGCAGAGGCCGTAAAACTGGCGGCAGAGATCAGAAAGTAAAAAGCGGAAGACGAAACAGAATACGGAGGGAAAAATCATGGCTAAGAAGGTCGTAACATTTGGAGAAATTATGCTGAGACTGGCACCGGAAGGATACTATCGTTTTGTACAGGCAGAAACTCTGGGCGCTACTTACGGCGGCGGTGAGGCAAACGTGGCAGTATCTCTGGCGAATTATGGATTTGATGCAAAATTTGTGACAAAGCTGCCGAAACATGAAATCGGACAGGCGGCAGTAAACTCTCTGAGAAAATACGGTGTGGATACTTCACAGATCGTTCGCGGCGGTGACAGAGTAGGTATCTATTTCCTTGAGAAGGGCGCATCCCAGAGACCGTCTAAGGTTATCTATGACCGGGCAGGATCTTCCATCGCAACTGCCTGCAAGACAGATTTTGATTGGAAGAAGATTTTTGAAGGAGTGGAATGGTTCCATTTTACAGGGATTACCCCGGCTCTGAATGATGAGGTTGCAGATATTTGTCTGGAAGCCTGCAAGGCTGCGAAAGAGGCAGGAGCTAAGATTTCCTGCGACTTAAACTACAGAAATAAACTGTGGTCAAAGGAGAAAGCCGGACAGGTGATGGGCGAGCTGTGCAAATATGTGGACGTTTGTATTGCAAATGAGGAGGATGCGGCAGACGTATTCGGAATCAAAGCGGCAGACACCGATGTTACACAGGGGGAAGTAAATCATGAAGGCTACAAAGATGTGGCGAAACAACTGGCAGACCGTTTCGGATTTGAGAAGGTAGCGATTACCCTGCGTGAATCCCTGTCTGCAAATGACAATAACTGGTCCGCAATGCTTTATGATGGAAAGGACTATTATTTCAGCAAAAAATATAAAATGCATATTGTAGACCGTGTAGGCGGCGGCGACAGCTTTGGGGGCGGACTGATTTGTGCCTGCCTGAATGGTTATGATGCACAGTCCACTATTGAATTTGCCGTGGCAGCATCCTGCCTGAAACATTCCATTGAAGGTGACTTCAATATGGTGTCTGTGGAGGAAGTTCAGAAGCTGGCAGGCGGAGACGCTTCCGGCCGTGTGCAGAGATAAGAAGGAACAGTAAGTTAAAAAAGTAAACCCAATTAAAAAAGTGTAATATACAGGAAAACAAACAGGCGTCTCCCCGATGGGGGCGCCTGTTTGTTTTCTTTTCAAATCCAAAAGGATGATTTGGAAAAAATGTCTGCCGTACTGGTGAAGGGAGATTTGAGAAAAATATCCTGAGTGTGCTTAGGAAATGGCATAACCCGGTAGAAGTACCATTGGGGATATGTTATAATAGCGAGAGATATTGTACCCGTGCATGAGAAATACATTTGTCGAGGAGATCAGGAAGTGGAAAATTTACAGAATATCAAAAGCAAGCTGCTGGCAGAGCAGGTGGAAGAGCAGCTAATGAATTATATACTGACAAAGCCCATCCCGGTAGGAGAAAAGCTGCCCAATGAATTCAAACTGGGAGAGATTTTCGGCGTGGGAAGAAGCACCGTGCGGGAGGCGGTGAAATCGCTGGTTTCAAAGGAAATTCTGGAGATCCGGAGAGGAGCGGGAACCTTTGTGGTTCGGGTGACGACACCGGAGGAAGATCCGCTGGGGCTGGGAAAAATCGAGGACAAATTCTCTCTGGCCATGGATCTGGTGGATGTGAGACTGATACTTGAGCCGGAGATTGCCCAGCGGGCGGCTATCTGTGCGGAAAAGGAAGATATTATAGAGCTTCGAAGGCTCTGCGACAGGGTTGAAGAAAAGATGAATGAGGGAGAGTCTTATATCGAGGATGATATTGCATTTCATACCTGCATTGCCCGGTGTACGAAGAATCAGGTGATGGAGCAGTTGATTCCTATCATCGATACGGCGGTTATGATGTTTGTGAATGTGACCCATAAGAAACTGATGAAGGAAACGGTAATGACCCACCGGCAGGTGCTGGAGGCCATAGAGGCGGGAGACTCCATCGGGGCTAAAACGGCTATGACCATGCATATGGCTTATAACCGGGAGATGATCCAAAAACTGAAGGCAGAGAAAGAAAACAGGGAGAGCGGAAAAAAGAGTAAGACGGAAAAATAGTAGGGCAGAAAAAGGAAAGCAGAAGAACCGGAAAAACAGAAGATTCAGAAAAGTAGAAGAGCCGGAAAAGCGAAAGATCCAGAAAGGCGAAAGATCCGGAAAAGCATAAGAGTAAAACAGAATAAAATTCATTAAAGCGCAAGTCAGTAAAATACATCAGATGTCTTGCGCTTTTTTCATGCCCAATCCAGAGCCCATAAGAACCAGAAAGATTAAAATTAAGAAAAATTCAAAGGAAAACCAAAGAGAAAAACAGCCAATTGTGAAAAATAGACAAAAACAAAAAAAGAAAATAGTAAAAAAGTAGAATGAACATCTGATGACTTGCGCAAAAAACAAGAAATGGTATAATAAAAACAGATAAGACATCAGATGACTAAACAGAACTTGAAAACATATGGAAAGGAGCATACAAATGAACGAATTACACAGTCAGAAAATCAGAGCGCTGGCGCCGGAAAACGATCCTTTGAAGATGGGAATGGGATGGACCGTGGAAGATTTATCAAAGCCTCAGATTATGGTGGAAAGTACCTTTGGTGACAGCCATCCGGGAAGCGCCCATTTGGATATTCTGGTAAATGAAGCAGTAAAAGGAATCCGCGATGCAGGGGGAAAGGGAGCCAGATATTTTACCACTGATATCTGTGACGGAATTTCACAGGGACATGACGGTATCAATTATTCTCTGGTACACAGAGATATGATGGCAAACATGATGGAGATTCACGGAAATTCCATCGGATTTGACGGAGGAGTATTTGTAGCGAGCTGTGACAAATCAGTTCCTGCCTGCCTGATGGGAATCGGACGTCTGAACATGCCGTCCATCGTGGTAACCGGTGGTGTCATGGATGCAGGTCCGGATCTTCTCACACTGGAACAGATCGGCGCTTACTCTGCGATGTGCCAGAGAGGGGAGATTTCCGAGGAGCAGCTTACCTTTTATAAGCACCATGCCTGCCCGTCCTGCGGAGCATGTTCTTTTATGGGAACGGCTTCCACCATGCAGATCATGGCAGAGGCATTGGGACTGATGCTTCCCGGCTCTGCATTGATGCCGGCAACCTGTGAGGACTTAAAAAAGATGGCGTACGAAGCTGGAAAACGTTCCGTGGAGCTTGCCCGGGAAGGCAAAAAGGCCAGCGATATCGTAACCGTGAAATCCTTTGAAAATGCTATCATGGTTCATGCGGCAATTTCCGGTTCTTCCAATTCCCTGCTGCATATCCCGGCCATCGCTCATGAATTCGGATATGAGATCGATTCCGATACTTTTGACCGGATGCACCGTGGAGCTCATTATCTTCTGGACATCCGTCCGGCAGGAAAATGGCCGGCACAGTTCTTCTACTATGCAGGCGGTGTTCCGGCAGTTATGGAGGAAATCAAATCCATGCTGCATCTGGATGTAATGACGGTTACCGGAAAGACACTGGGAGAAAATCTGGAAGATCTGAAGAAAAACGGATTTTATGAAAAATGCAGTGAATATCTGAAACCATGGGGAATCCAGAGGACCGATGTGATCCGCAAATTCGATGATGCCATCGGAACAGACGGAACCATCGCTATCCTGAAAGGAAATCTGGCTCCGGAAGGTTCTGTAGTAAAACATTCCGCAGTTCCTAAGGAAATGTTTCAGGCAGTCTTAAAGGCAAAACCTTTTGATTGTGAGGAAGAAGCGATTCAGGCGGTAATTGAGAGAAGAATCCGTCCGGGTGATGCGGTAATTATCCGTTACGAGGGACCAAAAGGCTCCGGTATGCCGGAGATGTTCTACACCACAGAGGCTATTTCCTCTGATCCGGAGCTGGGAAAAAGTATTGCCCTGATCACTGACGGAAGATTTTCCGGTGCATCTAAAGGTCCGGCCATCGGTCACGTTTCACCGGAGGCAGCAGAAGGCGGTCCCATTGCCCTTTTGGAAGAGGATGATCTGATCGAGATTGATATTCCGGCAAGAAAGCTTGCCATTGTGGGCGTAAAGGGTGAGCGGCTTTCTGAGGAAGAAGTGGAAAAGATTCTGGAAGAACGCCGGAAAATGTGGACACCGAAGGAAGAAAAATACAAGAGCGGTGTTCTGAATATTTACTCCAAACATGCCGTTTCCCCGATGAAGGGCGGATACATGGAATAAAACAGGAAGAGAAAGAGGAGGACAGGAAAAATGGATACAGCTACAGCAGCATTAAATCCCGGAAGGCTGATTGCAGCGGCAGTAATCGGATTAATTGTGTTACTGCTTTTGATCATCGTATTTAAGGTTCAGGCAATGATTGCGATCCTGATTGGCGCAGTGCTGATCGGTATTATCGCAGGAATGCCTTTTGAGACGATCATCGCTTCGGTGAATGAAGGAATAGGAAACACTCTGAAAGGAATCGCACTTTTGGTAGGACTGGGTTCCATGTTCGGCGCGATTCTGGAAATATCCGGCGGGGCTCAGACCCTTGCCGTCACTATGGTAAAACGCTTTGGAGATAAAAAGGCAGCTTGGGCGCTGGGAATCACAGGTTTGGTTATCGCTATGCCCGTATTTTTCGACGCAGGTCTGATCATTTTGATCCCGCTGGCATTTTCTCTGGCAAAAAGAACAAAGAGATCCTCTCTGTTTTATACCATTCCTCTGTTGGCAGGTCTGGCAGTAGGACATGCTTTTATCCCGCCTACACCGGGTCCTGTACTGGTAGCTACCATGCTGAATGTAGATCTGGGCTGGGTAATTCTGGTAGGTATCGTATGCGGTATCTTTGCCATGATCGTGGCAGGACCGGTATGGGGCGCTATCTGCGGAAAGAAATACTACGTTCCGGTTCCGGAACACGTTGCCAATCAGGAAGATTTTGACGAATCTAAGCTTCCGGGCTTTGGTACGGTAGTTGGCATTATCCTGATTCCGCTGGTACTGATTATTGCAAATTCTGTGGCGAAGGTGGTTCCGGCTATGGCTCCGGCACTTCCGGTTCTGGGATTTTTGGGTGAGCCTTTTGTGGCACTGGTAATCGCAACTGTAGTGGCAATGATTTTTCTGGGCTTCAAGCGTGGATATACAAAAGAAGAGCTGGAAAAAGTAATGACAAAATCTCTGGAACCTACAGGTATGATCCTTCTGGTAACCGCCTGTGGTGGTGTCCTCAGATACATGCTGCAGAATTCCGGTCTGGGCGAGGTTATCGGAAATGCCGTTTCCTCCGCAGCTCTGCCTATCGTGGTTGTGGCATTTATCGTAGCAGCGCTGGTTCGTATCGCAGTAGGTTCCGCAACGGTAGCCATGACGATGGGCGCCGGAATCATTGCTGCAATGCCGGAAATTGCTTCTCTCTCCCCGCTGTATCTGGCCTGCGTGACGGCGGCTATTGCGGGCGGAGCTACCGTATGTTCCCACTTCAACGATTCCGGCTTCTGGCTGGTAAAATCTCTGGTGGGTCTGGATGAGAAAACTACTCTGAAAACATGGACCATCATGGAAACACTGGTGGGTGCAACCGGATTTGTGGTTGCGCTGGTTATTTCCTTCTTTGCATAAACGTGTATAAAAGAGGCTGTGGAAAAGCAGAAAAATACTGCTTTCCACGGCCTTTTTTTGTGAAATTCCGGCATAGGATTTTGACTTCCCACCAGTGGTTTGGTACAATGATTCCAGAAATACAGAGGTGTCAATTTGTCTGGCATCGGAGAGGATATTTTATGATTGATTTTTTAAGAGAGGCAGCCGCAGTCAAACCTTCTCAAAAACAATTGGACTGGTTTGAAATGGGAATGTATGCCTTCATTCATTTCGGGCCGAATACCTACACGGACCGGGAATGGGGAATGGGGACGGAGGAAGAATCCCTGTTTTATCCTGCAAAACTGGACTGTGATCAGTGGGTGGAAGCAATCAAGGAAGCAGGGATGAAAGGAATGGTTCTGACGGCAAAGCATCACGACGGATTCTGTCTGTGGCCGTCCAAATATACGGAGCATTCCGTGAAAAACAGTCCCTATCAGGGGGATGTGGTGAAAGAGGCAGCCGAGGCCTGCAAAAGGGGCGGTATCAAATTCGGCGTGTATCTGTCCCCTTGGGACCGGAATTCAAAATATTACGGCACACCGGAGTACAACGATTATTTTTGCAATCAGTTGACGGAGCTTCTGACAGAATACGGAGAAATTTTTTATGTGTGGTTCGACAACGCCTGCGGAGAGGGTCCAAACGGAAAGGTGCAGGAGTATGATTTTCCCAGATATCTGGAACTGATCCGAAAATACCAGCCGAATGCAGTGGTATTTAATGATTTCGGACCGGATATCCGCTGGTGTGGAAATGAGGCCGGAATAGCCCGTCATTCCGAATGGGCGGTTGTCCCTTCTGAGTTATGCTTTTATGCGGATACACAGACCGGGCCGGGACCTATGGCGGGGGAAGGAAGCCTTTCCTATCTGTATAATACGGAAGAAGAAATCGGAACTATGCCGAACATTTTATATTCCAAAGGACTGGTATTTGTACCGTCCGAAATTGATATGTCCATTCGGCCGGGGTGGTTTTGGCATGAAAAGGAAGAGCCCCATTCTTTAAAACGTCTGTTTCATACTTATCTCACCAGCGTAGGTTCCAATGCCTGCCTGAACCTGAACATCCCTCCAAATAAGGAAGGGCTTCTGGATGAAAGAGATGTGAAGCGGCTGAAGGAATTCGGTGAATTGCTTCAAAAGGAATTCGGTCATGAGATTCCTGCATCCGTTCAGAAAAAAGAGGGAGAGCCTCGTACTCAGCCGGTTTATACGATTACCTTTGATGCGCCAAAAACTTCGGAAGAACTGAAGTACATTGTCCTGCGGGAAGATCTTACGCAGGGACAGCGGGTAGAAAGTTTTCGGATTACGGCGGAATTTGCAGGGGGCGGACAGTACCCTCTGTATCAGGGAACCTGTATCGGAAATAAAAAAATCTGTCAGCTCAGGGATCCGTTTGCCCTGCAGAATCCGCTGATTGACAGCTCAGAGGAGCGGATTTCAAGGCTTCAGGTGCAGGTCACTGCCGCAAGAGATGAAGCAGAGTTGAAAGACATTAGAGTATATTAAACGTGTTCGTGTGGACGGAGTGAACAATAATGTAACAGTTCAGCCTTCTACTGTCCCGCGAGGTGTTGACTTGCATTTGCAAGTCAATCCCGAGACATACAGGCGCCAACTCGCATAATATGCGAGTTGTGTGCATGCATTCGTGACTATGAAGGACAGGGTCCTGAATAGTTACGAATGCATGCTTGACAGATACAGCTATGGCTGGTACAATAACAATTGTATAAATTCCATAGAACATAATAAGTGCATCCGCAGACAAGGTCTGCTGGTGAGAGAGGGAATCAGGTGAGAATCCTGAGCGATCCGGTCACTGTATTCAGGGAGGGAAGCCCGCGAGATCCATTGTACCTAAGGTATGAGAAGGAGGGCCGACTGCTGATCTGTAAGTCAGGAAACCTGCTTGTTATGGTGTTAAGGTTAGAACTTCCGTGTAAAGTTTTACATCCTATTTTCAGTGAGTGAAAATGGTGTCTGCTTTTCTTTGCGGAGAGCAGACTTTTTTCAATTATTCTACTATGGAATGTTCAAGACAGAGCGCGCTGCCTTGAAACCTTAGATTGGATTTATGCATCGATTAAACGACAGGGTGACGCTTCGGTAGTTCCATGGTTTACCACAGTATTTACCTCCGCAACGAATATTGTGTATTCCTCTGAACCATGCAGATTACCGAAGCCATGTCATCCAAATATTAAAAGTTTGTAAAGACCGGAAAAGGTCTTTTTTTTGTGTCCGATTCTTGATAAACTGTCATAAAACCGATTCTGATATCGGAATAGAAAGAAGAGGAGTGCAGCAAATGTTATCGAAATTCAGTGTAAAAAAGCCGTATACTGTCATGGTGGGAATCATCCTCGTCCTGATTCTAGGCGTAGTGTCCTTCTCCAATATGACAGCAGACCTGCTGCCGGACATTAACCTGCCCTACGCGATGGTTATGACCACCTATGGGGGAGCCAGTCCGGAGGAAGTGGAGACGGTAGTCAGCAAACCTGTGGAACAGGCCATGGCTACGGTCAGCAATATTGAGAATATCCAGTCGGTATCCAGTGAAAATATGTCTCTGGTGATTTTGGAATTTTCCCAGAGTACCAATATGGATTCCGTCAGTCTGGAGATGCGGGAGAAGCTGGATCAGATCCGGAGCTTCTGGGACGACAGCGTGGGTAATCCCATTATCATGAAATTGAATCCGGATATGATGCCGGTTATGGTGGCAGCGGTTGAGCAGGAAGGTCTGGACAGCGTGGGAATCACCAATCTGGTGGAGGACGAAATCCTGTCCGAGCTGGAAAGTCTGGAAGGAGTGGCTTCTGTCAGCGCTTCCGGAGAGGTGGAAGAAAGCGTTCAGGTTGTGATCCGTCAGGAAAAAATCGACAGTGTGAACAACAAAATTGCTGATGCGCTGGGGGTCACCTTTGCAGATGCAAGAAAAGAAATGACGGATGCGGAGGATGAGCTGAATGATGCTCAGGCGAAGCTGGACAGTGGAAAAGCTGAACTGGAAAACGGAAAAAATACCATGGCCTCTCAGCTTTCCGGCGCCAAATCTCAGTTGGAATCCAAACAGATGGATGTGCTGAAGACAGAAGTGGATCTGGAAAATAAACTGGCGCAGATCGAGGAAGGAGAGAAGGAGCTGGCAGCCTCCGAGGCGGAACTTCTGGAGCAGGAAAAACTTCTTATACAGGCGGAGCAGGCAAAGGTGGAACTGCCGAAAAAGCTTGCCGAGCTGGAGAAACAGAAAGCACAGGTGGAAGCTGGCATAACGGGACTTCAGGCGCTTTTGCAGCTTCAGGTGCAGACAAAAACAGCAGAGGAACTGCTGGCTCAGATGGAGGCGGCAGGCACAGCGTCCCCGGAAGAGATTGCTGCTCAGAAGCAGATTGTCACAGAGCTTCAGCAGCAGAAGGCTGTGATGGAACAGCAGTTGTCCTCCCAGTTGGATGCTCTGGGAATCAGCAGCTATACAGAAGAAGCAGTGAAGGCATCCATGGCTCAATTGGAAAGCAATCTTGCGTTGATTGAAGGCGGTATCAGCGAGGTTGAGGCTGCCCGGCAGAAGATTCCCGACGATCAGACCATAGCCGAGGGCAAAACCCAGATTGCTGCAGGGAAGGAACAGATTGCAGCGGGAAAAGCCCAGATGGCCGGAGCGAAAGAACAGATCAACAGTGCAAAAGAACAGATTGCAAGCGGTAAGACCACCATGGAAGAAGCGCTGGCCATGCTGAATCAGCAGGAAATTTCCGCTACCATTGAGATGGCCTCTGCCGAAGCCCAGCTTTCCGCGGGACAGACGAAGCTGGATGAAGGAAAAGAACAGTTGAAGGAAGGCAAGAAGAAGCTGGAGGATTCTCAGGATGAAGCGCTGGAAAATGCGAAGCTGGATGACAAGGTGACACCGGAGATGATCTCCCAGATCCTTACGGCCCAGAATTTCAGTATGCCTGCAGGCTATGTGACAGAGGAAGGCATCCAGTATCTGGTTCGTGTGGGAGACAAGTTCTCAAATACAGAGGAGATGGAAAATCTGGTTCTCTTCGATATGGGACTGGAGGATCTGGAACCCATTAAGCTTTCCGATGTGGCCGATGTGGCTGTAACGGACAATTCCTCCGAGGTATATGCGAGAATCAACGGGGGCCCGGGAGTGCTTCTGACGATGCAGAAGCAGACCGGATATTCCACCGGGGAGGTTTCCGACAGAATTAAAGGAAAATTCGATGACCTGATGGAAAAACATGAAGGGCTGCATGTGACGGCTCTGATGGATCAGGGCATTTACATAGATCTGGTAGTGGATTCGGTGCTGAACAACCTGATTTCCGGTGCAGTTCTTGCCGTATTGATTCTGTTCCTGTTTTTGAAGGATATCCGTCCCACAGTGGTGGTAGCGTTTTCCATACCCATCAGTGTGATCGGAGCGGTAATGCTGATGTATTTCAGCGGAATTTCACTGAACATTATCTCCCTGTCGGGACTGGCGCTGGGAGTAGGTATGTTGGTAGACAACTCCATCGTCGTTATTGAAAATATCTACAGATTGAGAAATCTGGGGGTACCCATCCGAAAAGCGGCAGTTCAGGGAGCCAGACAGGTAGCGGGAGCTATCACGGCCTCCACCCTGACGACAGTCTGTGTATTTCTGCCCATTGTGTTTACAAAGGGAATCACCCGCCAGTTGTTTGTAGACATGGGACTGACAATCGGTTATTCCCTTCTCGCCAGTCTGGTAATCGCCCTGACTCTGGTTCCGGCCATGTCTACGGGCTTGTTAAAGAAGCATAAGGAAACCCGTCATCCTCTGCTTAGAAAAATGACCTCCGGCTATGAGAAAATCATGGAAAAGGTCCTGAGAAGAAAAGCGCCGGTGCTGATCGCCATGATGGTGCTTCTGGTTGTCAGCGGTGTGCTTGCCGCAGGAAGAGGTACTGCATTTATTCCGGCTATGGAGAGCACCCAGACCATGGTTTCCCTGAAAATGCCTGAGGGAAGCAGCGTGGAGGAAACCGGAGCCATGGCGGACGAGGTGATGAAGCGTCTGGAAGATTTGAAGGATATCGAAGAGATGGGAGCTATGGCAGGAAATGCAAATGCCATGATGGGAATGGGCGGCGGCTCCGCCGGGGAAGAAGCGTCCATTTATCTGATCCTGTCGGAGAAAAAAGAAATGACAGGCAGCCAGCTTACCGACGAGATCATCAAGCGGACCGAAGATCTGGAATGTGAAATCACGGTCAGCACCAACAATATGGATATGTCGGCTCTGGGCGGCAGTGGAATTCAGGTTCAGATCAAGGGAAAAGAGCTGGATACCCTGCAGAAAATCGCCGCAGATGTGGCTGGCATTCTGGAGGATACGAAGGGGTTGGAACAGGTTTCCGACGGTATGGAGGAGACAACAGAGGAGCTTCGGCTTGTGGTGGACAAGGCTGCAGCATCGGAGCACAACCTGACCGTTGCCCAGATTTTCCAGCAGGTACAGACCCAGCTTAAAGAGAGAGGAGCTGCCACTACCTTATCTACAGAGAGCAAGGACTATGAAGTCATTGTGAGTGATGAGAAGCAGACTGCATATACAAGAGATGATGTAAAAGATTTTACGATTGAAGCAACGGACACAGAAGGAAATACTGAGGAGATTCCGTTGGAGGAGCTGGCAGAGTTTGTTCCTGCTGAGGGGCCGGATGCCATCCAGAGATCAGACCAGTCCAGATATCTTACTGTATCAGCAGTAGTGAGTGAAGGCTATAATGTAGGCCTTCTGGGTAATAAGGTGGAGAAGAAGCTGGCAGATTATCAGGTGCCGGAGGGATACTCCGTGGAGATGGCCGGAGAGGATGAGATGATTCAGGAATCCATGATCGAGGTTCTGAAAATGCTGGCGCTGGCAGTGGTATTTATTTATCTGATCATGGTAGCCCAGTTCCAGTCCCTGCTGTCTCCGTTTATCGTAATGTTTACCATGCCGCTGGCCTTTACCGGAGGATTTCTGGGACTATGGCTCACCGGGCAGGAAGTGAGCATTATTGCAATGATCGGATTTGTCATGCTCAGCGGAATTATCGTAAATAACGGTATCGTTCTGGTGGATTATATCAACCAATTGAGGGCAGAGGGCATGGAAAAGAGAAAGGCCATTATTCAGGCCGGAAAAACAAGGATGCGTCCGATTTTGATGACCGCCCTGACCACGATTCTCGGTCTTTCCACTATGGGCTTAGGTGTTGGCATGGGTGCCGATATGATTCAGCCTATGGCGGTAGTTACCATCGGAGGACTTCTTTATGGAACGGTTCTGACCTTGTTTGTGGTTCCGTGTATCTACGATATCCTGAACCGGAAGGAGTATTATTCCGACAAAGAAGAAGAACTGGATGATACGGATTATATTCCGGAGACAGTGGAGAAAGAAGAGGAAGAAGAGGAAGAAGAGGAAGAAGGAGAAAAGCGATGAAACTTTGGTATAAAACCCCCGCAAAAGATTGGGAAGAGACACTTCCCATTGGAAACGGAAGCCTTGGGGGGATGATTTTTGGGACACCTGAGGAAGAGGTTGTCGGCATCAATGAAGAAACTCTCTGGTCAGGGTATTACAGAGATAAAAACAATCCCCGGGCAATGGAATATCTGCCGAAAGTCCGTCAGTTGATTTTTGAAAAGAATTATGCAGAAGCGGAAGAAGTGATCCGGAAGCATATGCTGGGGGAATATAACGAATCCTATCTGCCGCTGGGAAAACTTAAAATTTCCCAGCAGCATACCGAAAATTATCAGAACTACAGAAGAGAGCTGGATCTTGATACGGGAATTGCGGGAGTGTATTTCACATGTGACGGTGTCACTTATGAGAGAGAAATATTTTCCAGCTATCCGGCGAAAGGGATTTTCTGCCGATTGAGCAGCGGCTGCGGAAAGATGAATCTGGAAATCGGACTGGAAAGTATGCTCAAAATCAGCACTGCTCAAGGGAAAACGGGAGAAATTCTCTTCACGGGGAAATGTCCGGAGCATATCGATCCCAATTATGTCATGGAACGCCCGGAGAATATCATTCAGGGTACCCGAGGACAGGAATTTAAGGGAAGCATCCGCATCCTTCAATGTGATGGAAACATCCGCAGTGAGAAGGAACGGCTGCATATCGAAAACGCCGGGGAAGTGGTTCTGGCATTTACCGCAGTGCAATCCGGGAATTTCGAAGGGAAAACCTACGAGCAGCTTCGGCAGGAACACATCGAAGACTATCAGGCGCTGGCAGGCAGGTCATGGCTGTATCTGGGGGAAGAACCGGATCAGCCCACGGATGATCGGCTGAAACAGGTGCAGGAGGGGAAAGAGGACCCTGCGCTCTATGCACTCTATTATCAGTATGGAAGATATCTGCTGATCGCTTCATCAAGAGAAGGCAGTCTGCCCGCCAATCTGCAGGGAATCTGGAGCTGGGAAATGCGGGCTCCTTGGAGCAGCAACTGGACCACCAACATCAATACCCAGATGAATTACTGGCCGGTCCATTCCTGTAATCTGGAACCCTGTATGGAGCCTTTTTATACCATGATGGAGAAGCTTTGCCGGGAAGGGAAAAAGACGGCTGCCATTCATTACGGCTGCCGTGGATTTGTACACCATCACAATGCGGATTACTGGGGAAATACCAGTCCGGTAGGGATAATCCGGGGAGCAGAGGAAGGACAGGAAGGAGCAGTCACTTGGTCCTTCTGGCCAATGGGCGGAATCTGGCTCACCAATGAAATGTACCGGGCTTATGAATACCAGCAGGATTTAAAGGTGCTGAAGGAAAAGATTTATCCCGTTCTTAGGGAGGCGGTTCTGTTTGCAGTGGACTGGCTGGTTCCTTACGGAGACTTTTACGTAACCTGTCCTTCCACCTCACCGGAAAACCGTTTTGTGACAAAAGAAGGAAAGACATCCTGTGTTACCATGGCATCTGCGATGGATATGACACTGATCAGAGAACTGTTTGAAAACTACCGGGAGGCCTGCGGAAAACTTGCCATAGAGGATGCCCTTTTGGAGGAAGTAAAAGAGCGGGAAGGCAAAATGAAGCCTTTCGGAATCGGTAAAGACGGCCGGCTTTTGGAGTGGGCTGATGAGGTGGAAGAGGAAGAACCGGGGCACAGACACGTGTCCCACCTGTACGGGATTTTTCCGGCAGATATCCTCCGCAGAGATGAAAAGCTTTTAGAGGCAGGGAAGAAATCCTTGAAGTACCGTCTGGAACATGGGGGCGGCCATACCGGCTGGAGCTGTGCATGGATTATTAATCTTTTTGCAGCTCTGGGTGAGGGGGAAAAGGCGTATCAGTATTTGGAAACCCTGCTGAAAAGATCCACCTATCCCAACTTATGGGATGCCCATCCGCCGTTTCAGATTGACGGTAATTTCGGCGGGATTGCCGGAATTGCTAATATGCTGATGCAGACAGGGAAGGATAACATCAAAGTGCTGCCTGCCCTGCCCCCAAAATGGACAACGGGAAAAATTACGGGACTGAAGGGCCGAGGCGGTCTGACTGCGGATATTGAATGGAATCATGAAAGCGGTGTAACCGTCACGGTTTACTCCGGTCCGGTGCCCTATCGGGGAACTGTTTTTTACAGAGATAGGGAAGAAAAACTGGAATTGGAAGCAAATTGTAAAAGCGAATTATTTTTTCGATTTTAGCAGAATGCTTTCATTGAAAAGCGCCATTTGCCATGATAAAATCACATCATAAAGCAATAAATATGTAACGAAAATAACAGGAAAATTGCGAGGTCATTATGGTTAAAGAATGTATAACAAAGGGCTGGCAGATGCGGAAAGCTGGGGATGGAGAATGGCTTTCGGTACAGGTTCCGGGAACTGTGTATACGGATCTTCTGCGCAGCGGAAAAATGGAAAATCCTTTTTGGAAGGACAATGAAAACAAAGCGCTGGCTTTGATGGAAGAGGATTACGAGTATGAGACGGTATTTACCTGCGATGAAATTCTGAAAAATCAGAAGGTATGGCTGCGATTCGAAGGTCTGGATACCATTGCGGATGTTTATGTAAACCAGACACTGGTGGGAAAAGCGGAAAATATGCACCGTATCTGGGAATTTGATGTGACGTCATCTTTGAAAGCGGGAGAAAATACTCTTAGGGTATATTTCCATTCTCCTCTGGCCTATATCAAAGCGGCGTATGAGAAAGCTCCCACCCGGGGAAGCGAGGATGCCATGGACGGGTTTGTACATATCCGCAAAGCCCACTGTATGTTCGGCTGGGACTGGGGCGCACATCTTCCCGATGCCGGTATGTTCCGCCCGGTTTATCTTATAGGAATGGATGAAGGCAGAATCGACAGCGTTTATGTTCAGCAGAAACATGAAGAGGGTAAAGTAACACTGGATTTTTCCGTGATGCGCAATACTGCGGCTGATCTGAAAACAGAAATTCCCGTAGCAGCCGGGGATGGCTTCACCTATCAGGTAAAGGTCACAGCTCCGGACGGCACGGTGTTTACGGCAGACGGTTCTCCAAAAGAACTGGAGATTGAAAATCCAAAGCTTTGGTGGCCCAACGGAGTGGGAAATCAGCCGCTGTATGAGGTGTGTGTAACTTTATATAAAGACGGAAAAGAAGTGGACACATGGATCAGAAAGATCGGTCTGCGTACCATGACGATGCATGTGGAAAAGGATGAATGGGGAGAAAGCTTTGCTCATCAGGTAAATGGAAAAGATATTTTTGCCATGGGCGCTGACTACATTCCCGAGGATCATCTGTTGGGAAGAATTACTCCGGGTACTACCAGAAAGCTTTTGGAACAGTGTAAGGCCGCCAACTTCAATGCAGTCCGCGTGTGGGGCGGCGGTTATTATCCGGAGGACTGGTTCTACGATCTCTGTGACGAACTGGGTCTGATGGTATGGCAGGACTTTATGTTTGCCTGTGCGGTTTATGATCTGACACCGGAATTTGAGGCAAATATCCGGGAGGAATTTATAGATAACGTAAAACGTATCCGCCATCATGCTTCTCTGGGTCTGTGGTGCGGAAACAATGAGATGGAAGATTTCGTTATGCAGTGGGAGTGGGTAACCAAACACAGTGAAGTGAGAGACTACCTGATCATGTATGAACGTCTGATTCCTGAAGTGCTGAGACAGTACGATCCGGAAACCTTCTACTGGCCGGCAAGCCCGTCATCAGGTGGTTCTTTTGATGATCCGCAGGACCCGAACAGGGGAGACGTACATTATTGGAAAGTATGGCATGGAAACAAACCCTTCTCTGAATATCGGAAACATTTCTTCCGCTATGCCAGCGAATTTGGCTTCCAGTCATTTCCGTCCATGAAAACCATCGAGACTATCAGTGACGATCCCGATGATTGGAATATCTTCTCCTATGTGATGGAGAAACATCAGAGAAATGCGGGAGCAAACGGCAAGATTCTGAATTATCTTCAGCAGACTTACCGGTATCCCACCGACTTTTCCACTCTGCTCTATGCATCCCAGATGCTTCAGGCGGAAGCAATCAAATACGGCGTGGAACATTTCAGAAGAAACCGGGGACGCTGCATGGGCGCAATTTACTGGCAGCTCAATGACTGCTGGCCGGTAGCTTCTTGGGCCTCTGTGGATTACTGGGGAAGATGGAAGGCTCTGCACTATTATGCAAAACGTTTCTTCGCCCCGGTGATGATTTCCTGTGAGGAACAGGGCTGGATGACGGCGGAAGCAGATATGAACAGGGAACACTTTGAGTTTGAAAAATCCATTCGTCTGAATGTGACAAACGAGACCTTCTGTGACAGAAAGGTGACAGTAAAATGGGCGCTTCGGGACGCCTTCTCCAAAGTTTTACGGGAGGAAGAGCTGGAGGTGGAGGTTCCTGCACTCACCAGCGTATGGCTGGATAAGGTGGAATTTCCGGATGTGGATTACATGGGTGAATATGTCAGCTATGAAGCTTGGGAGGAAGGCGTATGCGTTTCCGAGGGAACGGTAATCTTCTCCTACCCGAAATATTTCCGCTACCGGAATCCGGAACTGTCTTACCGGATTGAGGGTGACGAGATTGTGATATCAGCGAAGGCCTACGCCAAAGGCGTGGAAATCCTCAATGAAAATGAGGATTTGATCCTGTCAGACAATTACTTTGACATGAATGCAGGGGAAAAACGGGTGAAGATTCTGGGAAGAGCCTGCCGGGAAGAATGCGCTGAGATTGACAGGACAAAACAGATTGAGGAACAGGTGAAGGATGGCCTGCGGCTCAGATGTGTTTATGATATCCGGTGACAGAAACCCTTGCATTTTGCAAAATCTTGTATATGTAATATAACAGAGCTGCCGTAAGCCTTTATGGCACTTGGGAAAAAGCTGAGTTTTGTGCTCAGCTTTTTCAAATTAAGAAAAATTTTTATGGAATTGATTAGATTCCCACAGAAATATCAAGTCAAATACATCATCCGAAAAATAGACGGAGAGATTCCATACTGCTTTTTAAACGCCTTAGAATAGGCAAAGGCATCAGAAAAATGGCAGATCAGGGCAATCTCATTTAGCGTTTTGGAGGTATCTAAAAGCAGTGTTTTCGAGTAATTGATTCGCCGTGTCAACTGGTATGCGGCGGGTGAAGAGCGAAAATACTGCTTAAATTTTTTTCGGAAATTTTCGTAGGACATATCCAGCATTTCAGCCACCTCTTGGGCAGATTTGAAATCCGGCGGTGTACAGAGAAGCTCCGAGGCCTTCTGCATCTGAAGCTGGGTTTGGGGATTCATCTGCTTGTGAAGTGAGCGCTGGTATAGTTCCATGGCAAATTCCTGAAGATTCAGATAGAGGTTAGGCTGCCGGTCATTGGGCCAGTTTTTCATGCAGTCCAGAAGGTAGATACATTTTTGAAACAGGATGGGGGAAAGGCCCGGGTGAATCACGGGTTCTCGGGAAAGCAGGTCAAGGTCCGCCAGATGGTGATAGGTGTCGGCCCCGAAGCAGACAAAAAATTCCAGCCAGTCCCCGGTGGGAGAAATCACGGTGGAGTGGGGGACATCGGGAAGACGCTGTACGTAGTCACCGGGATATAGGGGGATTTTTTGTCCCTGTTCATCCTGATAGAAGCCTCTGCCGCTGAGAAGGTAAAAAGCTCCATAGTGCTCAAAACGTAAGGTTTCACTGTAGGAAGCATCCGGTTTAAACATGAATCCGCTGGCAAGGATTCCGTTTTTTATATCATTTGTAATGCCTCTGTAAATCGTATCATTAGTGTAATAAGTCTTAGGGATATTCATAAATCCTCCTTTCTGTACCAAAAATGACATGTCTAAGCCAATGCGCCCATTTTTTGATTTCATTTTATCGGGTATAATACAGGTAAGTCAAGCGGGAAAACGAAAATACATATTAGAGAAATTCAGAAAGGAGAAAGCGCTATGACGAAGAGAGAAAATTTACTGGCCATGCTTCGCAGACAGCCGTATGAGGAAGTTCCGGTGGAGTTTAGTATGTGTCCTCATCTGGTTGAGGTGTTTAAGGAAAAAACAGGAGGAAAGACGGATTATCAGGAGTATTTCGGGATGCCTTGGAGAAATGTGGAGGACATCCGCCTCTCCTATGATCCGGAATTATACCGTCAGTTTTATCCGGATGGCCTGAAGGAAGGAGCAGCGATCGACATCTGGGGAGCAGCCCATGAACCGGGAAGTGAAGCGGCAAAACACATGACCTATCTGAGAAACCCCATGAAAGATATGGAAGAACTGGAGGAGGTTATGGCCTATCCGTTCCCAGATTACTCTAAGGGGGATCGTTCGCACCAAAAAAGACAGGTAGAGGAGATTCACGCCCATGGTCTGGCAGCAGTGGGCAATATGCAGATGACTATTTGGGAGACTGCATGGTATGTGCGGGGAATGGAAAATCTGATGGTGGATATGACCTGTGATCCTGAGATTGCCGCATGGGTGTTTGACAAAGTAACCGAACAGGCGGTGATTCGGGCAAAGTCCTTTGCAGAAGCGGGTGTAGATATCGTGTTCCTCGGCGATGATATCGGGATGCAGAATGGTCCGATGATGAGCGGGGAGATGTATCGGGAGTGGATCAAACCGAGACTGAAAAAGGTTATTGACGAAGTGAAGAAGATCAATCCTGAGATTATTATATTCTATCATAGCTGCGGCACTGTTACATCTTTTATTCCGGATCTGATCGAATGTGGTGTGGACGTACTGAATCCGATTCAGAGTGAATGTATGGATTTTCAGGAAATTTATGATCAGTATGGAGGAAAGATTTCTTTCCACGGAACCATCGGAACCCAGACCACCATGCCTTTTGGAACACCGGATGGGGTTCGGGAATACGTAAAGAAAAATCTGGATATTGCAGCAAAATATGGCGGTTTGTTTGTGGCGCCCACTCACCTTCTGGAACCGGAAGTGCCTTGGGAAAATATACTGGCTTATGTGGAGGCCTGCAGAAACTACAAATAATGGGGTGCCGGGTGGAAGCGCGGATCTGGTTCTGCAGATGATGCAGTCCGCAGGTCAGGGACTTTTTGATGCAGAAGGAAATCCTCAGATTGCAGATAACGAATTGCTGCTGCAGTGTATTGAAATATACAATGAAATGAAAGATTGTGGTGTTCTGTATGAGATTATGAGCTGGGATCAGCAGATCGCCGCATTAAATGACGGAACAAGCACAGGTATTGTGAGTGGATGCTGGATTTTGGCGAGTATCCAACTGGCAGAAGATCAGAGCGGCAAATGGGCTGTAACGAATATTCCGTCTCTGCCGGGCGTGGAAGGTGCGACAAATTACTCTAATCTCGGAGGATCTACTTGGGTAATCTCTTCTCAATGTAAGAATAAAGAGCTGGCAGCAGATTTCTTTGCGACAACTTTTGGAGGAAGTGTGGATTTCTTCGAAACCGTATTCCCGTCTACCGGACTGGTTTCTCCGTATATCCCGGTTGCAGAAAGCGGAATTTATGATAAAGAACAGGAATTTTTCGGAGGACAGAAGGTATTTGCAGATATCGCGGAATACGCACAGCAGGTTCCGGCAGTGAAAAACGGAAAATTCCATTACGAAGCGGCTGATGCAGTGGGAGTTGCGATCCAAAGTTCCGGATCAGGCGGAGATTTGAAAGCTGAACTTCAGCTTGCTCAGGAAGAAGTGGAATTTAAGATGGAGACTGATCTGGCTTCAGAATAAAGAACGAAATTATAAAATTCTCTTAAAGTAATATAAAATTCCTTGACAAACAAAAAAAAGCCTACTATAGTGGTAACAAGCCAAAAAGCAAAAGGTTGTGACAGAGAGGAGTACGCATAGAACCCTGAAAGAGAAGGATTTTCACAGGCTGAGAGGAATCCCGAGGAAGTGGATGCGGAAGGTAGCTCTGGAACCGGAAAGCTGAACACTGCTGGTTACGATAGTCAGGAGAAAAGTAAGCTTTCACGGCAGTCCCCGTTACAGGACAAAGAGATGTATAGAAGGCGAATGAAACTGTTCAGAAAGTTCCAGTCGTTCTATATAAAGTAAGGTGGTACCGCGAAATATTCGCCCTTCACATAGTTTCTATGTGGAGGGCTTTTTTCGTGATGGCAATGAGCCGTGGGTTCCGCTGGAGTCGAAAGACTTCGTCATGCTTGCATGTAAGAGGTTTTTCGATTCCAGCGGAACATAGGGCGACAGCCCGCGACCGAACGCAGCGAAGCGGAGCGAGGTTCACACGGCGGAGTAGAATTTTCAGGTATGTAGGAGGAAGCAATGAGCAAAGAATTAGCAAAGACTTATGATCCCAAGGGTCTGGAAGACCGCTTATATCAGAAGTGGCTGGATAACGGCTACTTCCACGCACAGGTAAACAGAGACAAGAAACCATTCACCATCGTAATGCCCCCGCCAAACGTAACCGGACAGCTTCACATGGGACATGCGCTGGATGAAACCATGCAGGATATCCTGATCCGTTTCAAGAGAATGCAGGGCTACGAAGCGTTGTGGCAGCCGGGAACCGACCATGCAGCCATCGCTACGGAGGTTAAGGTTATCGAAAAACTGAAATCCGAAGGTATCGACAAAAACGAGATCGGAAGAGAAGAATTCCTGAAACATGCATGGGCATGGAAGGAAGAGTACGGCGGAAAGATCATCAACCAGTTAAAGAAGCTGGGAGCTTCCGCAGACTGGGAGAGAGAACGCTTCACCATGGACGAGGGATGCTCCAAAGCCGTTCAGGAAGTATTCATCAAACTGTATGAAAAAGGGTATATTTATAAAGGTTCCAGAATCATCAACTGGTGTCCGGTATGTCAGACATCCATCTCCGATGCAGAAGTAATCCATGAGGATCAGGAAGGAAGTTTCTGGCACATCAATTATCCGGTGGCAGGAGAAGAAGGACAGTTCGTGGAAATCGCTACCACCCGTCCGGAAACTCTGCTGGGAGATACTGCGGTAGCAGTAAACCCGGAAGATGACCGTTACAAACATCTGGTAGGAAAAATGCTGAAACTGCCCCTGACAGACAGAGAAATCCCGGTGATCGCCGACGAGTACGTTGACAAAGAATTCGGAACAGGCTGCGTAAAAATCACACCTGCTCATGACCCGAATGACTTTGAAGTGGGAAAACGCCACAATCTGGAAGAAATCACCATCATGAACGATGATGCCACCATCAACGAGCTGGGCGGCAAATACGCAGGTATGGATCGCTACGAAGCAAGAAAAGCGATGGTAAAAGATCTGGAAGATCTGGGACTTCTGGTAAAAGTAGTTCCCCACGCCCATAATGTAGGAACTCATGACCGCTGTAAAGCAACGGTAGAGCCCATGGTAAAACCACAGTGGTTTGTAAAAATGGACGAGATGGCAAAAGAGGCCATCAAAGCTCTGAACGATGGCGATCTTCATTTTGTTCCGGAACGTTTTGACAAGACTTACCTTCAGTGGCTGGAAAATATCCGTGACTGGTGTATTTCCCGTCAGCTCTGGTGGGGACACCGGATTCCGGCATATTACTGCGACGAATGCGGCGAGACCGTTGTAGCGGCAGAGATGCCGGGTGTATGCCCAAAATGCGGCTGCACTCATTTCCATCAGGATGAGGATACCTTAGATACATGGTTCTCTTCGGCTCTGTGGCCATTCTCCACACTGGGCTGGCCGGAGAAAACAGAAGAGATGGAGTATTTCTATCCCACAGACGTACTGGTAACAGGATATGATATCATTTTCTTCTGGGTAATCCGTATGGTATTCTCCGCTCTGGAGCAGACCGGAAAAGTTCCGTTCCATCATGTATTGATGCACGGATTGGTTCGTGATTCTCAGGGAAGAAAGATGAGTAAATCTCTCGGAAACGGTATCGATCCGCTGGAAGTTATCGACAAATACGGCGCGGATGCTCTGCGTCTGACACTGATGACAGGAAATGCTCCCGGAAACGACATGCGTTTCTACTGGGAGAGAGTGGAAGCCAACAGAAACTTCGCCAATAAGGTATGGAACGCTTCCAGATTTATCATGATGAATCTGGAAAAGGCAGAGGCTCCGGCAGAAATCGACCTGTCCACCCTGACAGCAGCCGACAGATGGATTCTTTCCAAATTCAACACCGTTGCCAAAGATGTGACAGACACCATGGAAAAATTCGAACTGGGTATCGCTGTACAGAAGGTATACGATTTCATCTGGGAAGAATTCTGTGACTGGTACATCGAGATGGTAAAACCCCGTCTGTACAACGATGAGGATACCACAAAAGCAGCAGCCCTGTGGACACTGAAAACAGTTCTGGGAGGAGCGCTGAAGCTGCTTCATCCGTACATGCCGTTCGTAACAGAAGAAATCTTCTGTACCCTGAATCCGGAAGAGGAATCCATCATGATTTCTGCTTGGCCGGAGTGGAAAGACGAATGGAACTTTGAAAAAGAAGAAAAAGATGTGGAACTGATCAAGGAAGCGGTAAGAAGCATCCGTGGAGTTCGCACAGAGATGAATGTTCCGCCCAGCAAAAAAGCTACGGTTTATGTAGTGACAGAGGACGAGACGGTTCGCGAGTGCTTCGAACACGGAAAAGTATTCTTTGCAACACTTGCTTTTGCCAGCGAGGTACTGGTACAGGCAGGGAAAGAGGGGATTGCAGAGGATGCGGTATCCGCAGTGATTCCACAGGCAGTTATTTACATTCCGTTCGCTGAACTGGTAGACATCGAAAAAGAGATTCAGCGTCTGGAAAAAGAGGAAGAACGTCTGACAAAAGAGCTTGCCCGTGTAAACGGTATGCTGAACAATGAGCGTTTTGTAAGCAAAGCGCCACAGGCAAAAATTGATGAAGAAAAAGGAAAATTGGAAAAATACACACAGATGATGGAACAGGTAAAAGAGCGATTAGCACAGTTACGCTAGATAGGAGCTGGAAATCGAAATGAAAAAAATCAATCTGAAAAAACCAAATCGTAATCAGGTGATTCGGATTTGTAACTTGTTGTCTGTACCGCTGCAGTTTCTTGGCTGCTGTGTACTGTATTTGATCATTGAGGCATTCTCCCGTCATTCACTCCCTCAGGCATGGGCATTTATGACGGAAAGCCCTCTGATTTTTCTGTATAATGCATTCCTGATTTTTACAACCAGTCTGGTGGTCTATCTGTTTAAACGCAGAATTCTGGCACGTATGGTTGTGGGAAGCTTTTGGTTTATTCTGGGATGCGTCAACGGATTTCTTCTGGCAAACCGGGTAACGCCGTTTACCGGACCGGATCTCAAGCTGATTACGGATGCAGTCAGAATTATGAACAAATATCTGTCCCCCGTCATGGTAGGTGTTGTACTGGCAGCGCTTGGCTGTCTGATTCTGTTCTTTGTATGGATTTTCCGCAAAGGATGGAAATTTCAGGGAAAACTTCGCTACTGGGTGAATATTCCCCTGATCCTTTTAGCTGCGCTGGCTTTTGCCGGAACCACCCGGCTGGCCCTTGAAAAACGTGTGCTCTCCAATTATTTCGGAAACATCGCCTACGCTTATCAGGATTACGGATATCCTTACTGTCTGGCAGTCACTCTGTTCGATACGGGGATCAATGTCCCTAACGGATATTCGGAGACATTGATGAACGACATTGAAAAGAGCGAAGGGGAAATCAAGGAGACGAAGGAAAAGAATACGGATGTAAATATTCTGTTTCTTCAGTTGGAAACCTTTATCGACCCCACCGAGATTAATTTTCTGGAATTTTCCGAAGATCCCATTCCGAATTTCAGGAAAATGATGGAAAAATATTCTTCCGGTTATTACAAGGTTCCTTCTGTGGGAGCGGGAACTGCCAACACGGAATTTGAATCCATTACAGGTATGAGCCTTAGATATTTCGGAGCGGGAGAATATCCGTACAAATCCATTTTGAAGGAAAAAACCTGTGAGAGTGCAGCATATGTGCTGAAAGAGTTGGGATATGGCACCCATGCAATCCACAACAACGAGGCAAATTTCTACGGAAGACGAAGCGTATTTTCCCGGCTGGGCTTTGATACTTTTACGTCTGAGGAATATATGCCGGATATCAGTGATACCACGCCTATGGGCTGGGTAAAGGACCATATTCTGGCAGACGAGATTTTTAAGGCCATGGAGTCCACGGAAGGACCGGATTATGTGTATACCATATCCGTTCAGGGGCACGGGGATTACCCCACAGAGCCGATGCTCACCGATCCGGTGATCAAGGTGACGGGTGCAGAGTCTCAGGAGCGCAATTACGCATGGGAATATTATGTAAATCAACTGTACGAGATGGACCAGTTTCTGCTGGAACTGACAGAACGGCTGAAGAAATTTGATGAACGGGTGGTTCTGGTGATGTACGGCGATCATCTTCCTACCATGGATCTGAAGGTTGAGGATATGAAAAACCGTTATCTGTTCCAGACCAAATATGTGATGTGGAGCAACTTCAAGATGAAGAAGAAGGATAAAAATCTGGCGGCTTATCAGATGGCGGCCGAGGTGTTTAACCGTCTTGGGATTCATGAAGGAACGGTGTTCAATTACCATCAGACCCGGAAGGGAAGCAGGAATTATCAGTTGGATCTGCAGGCTTTGCAGTACGATCTTTTATACGGGGAACAGTATCTGTACGATAAGGAGAATCCCTTTAAGGCCACGAAGCTGCAGCTTGGAGTAGAACCGGCAGAATTTACCAGCATCAGCGCCAATGGTGAAAACAGCTATTTCGTTTACGGGCGGAATTTTACAGCTTCCAGCAGGCTGGAGGTTAACAAGGAACTGCAGGAGACGAAATACATCAGCCCCAGCCAGCTTCTGGTCCAGAATGTGGAATTGGCAGACGGGGATGTGCTGTCCGTGGCGACCCAGAGCAACAGCTCTACGAAGAAGGTACTGTCCAGAACGGATCCCTTGGTGTACCACGCACCGGAGCCCGAGGTGACCGTGACGCCGGAACCGGGTGGAACACCGGAAGCAACCGGGGAACCTGCCGGGGAGACAACCGGGGAATCTACAGGAAAGGCGTCCGGGGAATCTGCCGGAGAATCTACTGGAGAGGCAATCGGAGAAGATGCCGGAGAATCTACTGGAGAAGAAACCGGGAAATCTACAGGAAAATCTGCCGGGGAAGGCAGCGGAGAATCTGAGAAGGAATCGGCTGCCGGCGGGACGTGAATAACTGCAGGTGAAAAAGGTAAAGAATCGGGAAAATCCGCAGAAGAGTACGTTTTTTCGTCGTGTTTTTCCCGGTTTTGAGAGCGGCAGAGGATATAAAGCGTGAGACGGGGCATGTGTAACCGACTGTGAATACGCGTTTGGACATATATAAGAAATTTTCCTGTATATGTCCAAGAATGGGGTAAGATTTCAATTATTCAAGGAGAAATGAAGCCGATTTGGACGTGAGGAAGAAATATAGCGAAATAGGTCCAGAATTTTGCTGAAAGTGTGGACATATGAAGCAGAATTCCTCTTTCTACGTCCAAAACAAGGAATATACCGTTTTGAAACCGCTAAAAGTGAAAATTTTGGACAAAAATGACAGGATGCATCCGCTCATGTCCAAATGGTTAGTTTCTGTAAAAAATACAGTGGGAAATTACAGTGACAGGCCATCGCCGGACTGCCATACCCAATTGCCGATTTCTGTAAAAATCAAGGTGAGTTTCGGTGCACTTGTCTGTAACGGCATTACAAGGTAACAAAAAACGCTGCTCAGCGCCTGATTCCATAACCGGGGATGCAGGCGCTGATTTTATATGTATCATGGTCAGGAAAATGCGCAGGGCGCACAGGAACTTGGAAAAGATAAAATGCAGTCAAAAAACAAAGGAAATCCCCGGACTCTCCCGTAAAAAGTAGTTAAAAAACATACGTTTAGGACTGGACAACTTCCCCCACTATTATATAATGTAAAAGTACCGATAATTTGGTGCAAATACATTGGATGAAGTGGTGATTATTTTGAACTATAATGAGATTGTTGACTATATCGAAGAAATACCAAAATTTACAACGAAAAATCCTCTGGAACACACAAAAAATCTTCTGGAACGGCTGGGAAATCCCCAGAATGAAATGAAAGTGATCCATGTTGCGGGAACCAACGGAAAAGGAAGTGTCTGTGCGTATCTGGATTCCATGCTGCGTGCGGGCGGTTACCATGTGGGACTGTTTACCTCCCCTCATCTGGTAAAAATCAATGAGCGTTTCAAGATTGACGGCGTGATGGTTTCCGATGAGATGTTTGTGGAAGCCTTTGAAAAAGTACAGAGGATTATCAAAGAAGCCATGGCAGAGGGACTGGACCATCCCAGCTACTTTGAAACACTGTTTTTGATGTGCATGGTGATTTTCATGAAAGCCCATGTGGAGTATGTGGTTCTGGAGACGGGGCTGGGCGGAAGACTGGATGCGACCAACACGGTGGAGCGGCCGCTGGCCTGTATCATCACCTCCATCAGTAAGGATCATGTGGAGTATCTGGGCGATACCATCGCAAGTATTGCCGGAGAAAAGGCGGGCATCATCAAAGCGGGCGTTCCGGTGATCTATGACGGACACAACGAAGAAGCCTCAGCGGTGATCCAAAAAAGAGCAGAAGAGCTGAATGCACCTGCCTGTCCGCTGACTGAGGATATGTATGAAATTGTGGAAAATACCCGGGAGGGCATTGATTTTTCCTTCCATTGCCAGTATGATAAAACTGCGCTGGAAAGCGTCCGCCTTTCGATTCCTTACATAGCGGCATACCAGATGATGAATGCGTCTCTTGCATTTTATACCATGGAGATGCTGCGTAAAGACCATGGAATCCCCAGAGAAACGCTGATACAGGGAATTGCACGGACATACTGGGAGGGCAGAATGGAAACCATCCTGCCGGGAGTGATCGTGGATGGCGCGCACAATGCGGACGGTGTGAAACGTTTTGTGGAAACCGCCTGCCATTTTGGGAAAGAGCATCCCATTACCCTGCTGTTTTCCGCAGTTGCGGACAAGGATTACAAAGAAATGATCCGTACCGTCTGTGAAAAAATCAGACCTCACGGAGTGGTGGCTACCCAGATTTGGGGAAGCAGGGTGATTCCTGCTGAAGAGCTGGCCGGACTTTTCCGTGAGAACGGCTGTGAAAATGTGACAGCAGAGCCGGAGGTTGGAAAGGCATTTGAAAAAGCCTGCAGCATGAAAGGGGATGGCATGCTGTTTTGTGTAGGCTCTTTATATCTGGTAGGGGAGATCAAAGGCTACCTGCAAAAAAAGAGCAGCGAGGAGAGATAATTTATGATTAATTACGAAGAGGAACTGAAGAAATTCAAGCCTTGTCTGGATGTGGATGAGATCGAGAGCGCGATTTACACCCGGGATCTCACAGATATTGTGGATATCTTAAAAGAAATGCAGAACACCGAAGGACAAAAACGGAAAGAATAAGGGGAATCAGATGAATTGTATGAATTGCGGCGCTCCGCTGAACAAATCACCCTACTGCCCAAGCTGCGGGTTTCATGTGGAAGTACAGAAAAAAATCTGGTATCTTTCCAACTTGTATTATAACCGGGGGCTGGATAAGGCACAGATCAGGGATTTGTCGGGAGCTATTGACCTGCTGGAGCAGAGTCTGAAATATAACAAACTGAACATTCAGGCGCGAAATCTTCTGGGACTGGTTTATTTTGAGACGGGGGAGGCGGTAGCCGCTCTCAGCGAATGGGTTATCAGTAAAAATATCATGCCGGAAAACAATATTGCTTCTGAGTATATTGACCGGCTGCAGAATAATGCCAACAGGCTGGATATCATCAATCAGACCATCAAGAAATACAATGACAGTCTGCAGTGCTGCCGCAGAGGCAGTGAGGATGTGGCAGTGATTCAGCTAAAAAAGATTCTCACTCAGAATCCTAAGCTGATTAAAGGGTATCATCTTTTGGCGCTCATTTATCTGAAACAGGAAGAGTATGAGAAAGCCAGAAAAATTCTGAAAAAAGCGGCGAAGATCGACAAGACCAATGCCACGACTCTGCGTTTCCTGAAAGAAGTAGATGAACAGACCGGTACGGCTACCAGTCTGGAGCCGAGACGCTGGGGATTCGGGATGGAGAAAACGAGGGGCGAAAGGAACCAGTCGGTGGCGTATCTGTCGGACAACGATGTGGTGATCCAGCCGCCGGTATTCCGGGAAAGCTCCATGGCAGCCACTCTTTTGAATCTGGGATTCGGATTTCTGGTGGGAGCCTGTCTGGTGTGGTTTCTGCTGGTTCCGGCAAACACCCAGAAGATCAACCGGGAAGCCAATGAGAAGGTGGTAAGCTACAGCAACACCATGGCTACCCAGACGGCAGAGCTGAAAAAGAAGGAAGAGCAGATTGCCCAGTCCGAGGAGGCAGTATCTTCGGCGCAGGCCCAGATTCAGGCGGCGGACGAAAAAGTCAGCACCTATGAGGATCTGATTAAGGCTTATGCGGCTTATCAGGGCGGGAATTATACGGCAGCCGCCAATGTTTTGCAGAATGTAAAAAGCGATCAGCTTTCCGTAGATGCGAAAGAAATCTATGATTCCATCTATAACAGTATGAAATCCACCATGCAGAAGGAATACAAGACCACAGGTGAGGTGGCTTTCTATGCTAAAGAGTATACAAAGGCAATTGAGGCGTTCACTCAGGCGCTTCAACTGGATGAAAATAATTATGAGGTACTGAATCTTCTGGCTCATTCTTACCGGATGAGCGGTGATTTTACTAAAGCGAAAGAGACCTTCCAGACCATTGTGGACAAGTTCCCGGGAACAAGAAAGGCCTCCAATGCACAGAAGTATCTGGACAACGAGGCGATGATGAAAAACGGTGTTACAGTCACGGAAGGGCAGCAGCCGGAAACTACCGATCCTGCGGGAGAAAACGATCCGGTGACTACGGAGGACGAGCCAACGGGAGAAAATCCCACTACAGAGGGCGATCCTGCGGGGGAAGATCCTACTACAGAAGGAGACCCGGCAGGAGAGCCAACGGGAAATTAACATCCATAATCTGAAACAATACACAGGAGAAACCTCAAAGCCGGGGATATGCGAAAAGCATGTCTCCGGTTTTTTGTAACTATGAAATGTAAAAAAAGGGGGAGCGTCAAATGGAACAATTTCAGGTAAAAAAGAAAACGCTGGTCATACGAATGCCAAAAGAACTGGACCATCACAGTGCAGAACAGATCCGCAGGGAGGCTGACCGGATGATAGCCGGGAAAAATATCAATCAGGTGGAGTTTGATTTCCGGGATACAGAGTTTATGGACAGTTCGGGAATCGGAGTGCTCATGGGAAGATACCAGAATGTGCGTCTTTTGGGCGGGGGCGTGGAGGCAACCCATGTGAATGACAGAATTTATAAGGTGATGCAGCTTGCAGGGCTGCCCAAGGTAATCGGAATCGACAGAAAGCGATTTTGGAATCAGGGAGAATAAGGGGGAGAATACTATGGAACAAAACAATGAAATGACCATCATTTTTGACAGCCGCTCCTGTAATGAAGGATTTGCGAGAGTTGCGGTAGCCGCATTCTGCACCCAGCTAAACCCTACGCTGGAAGAGGTGGCGGATATCAAGACGGCGGTGTCCGAGGCGATTACCAATTCCATTATCCACGGGTACGAAAATCAGGTGAAAAAGATACGGATCGACTGTAAAACAGAGAAAAAGGATCTGCTGGTTTCGGTCATGGACGAAGGAAAAGGGATTCCGGATATAAAAAAGGCCATGGAGCCTTTGTATACCACCCGGCCGGAGCTTGACCGGTCGGGTATGGGATTTGCCTTTATGGAGGCATTTATGGATGAAATACAGGTGGAATCGGAGGTGGGAAAGGGTACGGTGGTCCGTATGAGAAAAACCATTGGAAGTCACAGCAATCCGTTTGCGTAAAAGGAGGATTTATGGAACGTACCCTTGCCTTGATCAGGATGGCACACGAAGGGGATAAAGACGCGCGGAATACATTGATTGAGGAGAATATCGGCTTAGTGTGGAGCATCGTTAAACGTTTTCAAAACAGAGGCGTGGAGATGGAGGATCTGTTCCAGATTGGCAGCATAGGGCTGATAAAGGCGGTGGATAAATTCAATACGGATTATGAGGTGCAGTTTTCCACGTATGCGGTTCCAATGATCGCAGGAGAAATCAAACGGTTTCTGCGGGATGACGGAATCTTAAAGGTGAGCCGTTCCCTGAAGGAGACTGCGGGAAAAGCGTATGCAATCCGGGAGGGACTGGAAAAGCAGAAGGGAAGGGAGCCGACCACGGCGGAGATTGCCGGGGAGCTTGGGATGCCGGTGGAGGAACTGATTCTGGCGATGGAATCCAATGCACAGGTGGAATCCCTGCAGCAGGTGATCTATCACGGGGACGGTGGCGATATCTCCCTTATGGACAAACTGGAGGAGAAGGAAAATGCGAATGAAAAGGTGGTAAACCGAATGTTTCTGGAAGAAATTCTGGGAAGTCTGGACGGAAAAGACCGGGAGCTGATTTTTAAGCGGTATTTTCAGGAAATGACCCAGTCGGCCATTGCGGATGAGATGGGGATTTCTCAGGTACAGGTGTCCAGAATGGAGAAAAAAATATTGAAAGAAATGAGAGGCAAGCTGTAAGGCAGAACCGGGGTACAATGAAATTTTGCATTGTACTCCGGTTTTTGCATTTTTTTTACAGATATGTACATACTATCCCAGAGAAAAGGAGTGATATTTCATGGTACGCAGAAAATGGCTGATGCTGGCAGCGGCAGTTTTTCTTGGCGGGGCAGTTTTCCTTGCGGTGGCAGCAGGAGCAGAAACAGAGGCGGAGGAGCCGGGTGGTACGCTGGTGAAAGCCGGATGGGAGGTAATTTATGAGTGATACATTGTATATACAGACGGACAAAAACATGAAAGTGGTTTCGGAACAGATTTATCTGCAGGACATTGCACAGCTATCCTGCAGCAATCCGGCAGTTCTGAACCGGTGTAAGGTTTTAAAGGTGATGACTCTTCCGAAAGGGAAATACGGCAGATATACGGCATCGGCGCTGGATCTAATCGACATGATCCAAAAGAAGGAAGAGAAAGTGGATGTTACCCATGTGGGGGAACCAGAATTTATCTTTACCTATGAGGACCCCACAAAGAAAAATCAGATAGTGAGCTGGATAAAAACCGTTTTTGTGTGTCTGGTTACTTTTTTCGGAACCATGTTTTCCATTATGACCTTCAACAATGATGTAGATATTCCGGGGCTTTTCCAAAATCTGTACAGTCAGTTTACCGGGGAAGCTTCCGATGGCTTTACGGTTCTGGAAATCACGTATTCCATAGGAATCGGCATGGGGGCTGTCTTTTTCTTTAATCATTTCGGTAAGTGGAGGCTGACCCATGATCCTACTCCGATGGAGGTGGAGATGCGAACCTATGAGGATGAGGTGGATACCACGATACTGGAACAGGAAAAGAGAAAGGAAGGATAGGGGATGTGGACACAGATCGGTTTGGGAGTGATCGGATTGTGTTTCGGAGGGGTGATCGCCAGCGGTGTGGTGGCGTTTATGATCAGTCTGGGAATCGCAGTCCGCTATGCGGGGATAACGAGAACGGCCAGCAGAATCAGGCTGTATGAGGACTGTTCCATTTTGGGAGCCTTTCTGGGAAATATCTGTTTCCTTTACAACGGAAGCCTTCCTCTGGGAACTGCGGGGGTGATGATTTATGGAGTGTTCGCCGGAATCTTTCTGGGGAGCTGGATCATTGCTTTGGGAGAAGTAGTGAACATTTTTTCAATTATGGCAAGGAGAATCGGACTGACAAAGGGAATCGGTCTTGTGATCATTTCCATGGCTCTGGGAAAGACTTTGGGTTCCCTGATTTATTTCTGGAAAGGATGGTGGATGTAATGGCAAAGCTTCAGACGGAAGAAAAGAAAAAAGAATACGAGGCGTATGTAAAAGAGGTGACGCCCACCCATAATCTGGGATTGAATATGGTGAAGGCATTTCTTGTGGGAGGGTTGATCTGTGTGCTGGGACAGTGGATTCAGAACCGGGGCATGGCCATGGGGCTGGATGAGAAGGCAGCGGGTACTTGGTGCTCCGTGATTCTGATTTTCCTGAGCGCGCTGACCACAGGGCTGAATATTTATCCGAAACTGGCAAAATGGGGAGGCGCCGGGACGCTGGTTCCCATCACAGGATTTGCCAATTCGGTGGCGGCTCCCGCGGTGGAATTTCAGAAGGAAGGGCAGGTATTCGGTATCGGATGCAAGATTTTTACGATTGCAGGTCCGGTAATTTTATACGGAATCCTCTCCTCTTGGATTCTGGGGCTTGTATACTATCTGATCGGGAGGTTTTAGAAAATGGGAGAAAATAGTGGTATCACACAGCAGTTTTTAGGAAAGCAGAGTATTTCCTTTGCATATCCTGTCTATATCCATGGATGTGCCTCCATTGTGGGGAAAAAAGAGGGGGAAGGGCCCCTTGGCCGTCATTTTGACCGGATTGAGGAGGATGACCGGTTCGGGAAAAAGACATGGGAGGAAGCAGAAAGCTTTCTGCAGCAGAGCACTGCCCAACTGGCGATACAAAAGACCGGGTTGGGGGCGGAAGACATCCGCATGATCTTTGCAGGCGACCTTCTGGCCCAGTCCATCGCCTCTTCCTTCGGAATCGGTGAGCTGGATCGTCCGCTGTACGGGCTGTTTGGAGCCTGCTCCACCATGGGGGAAGCGCTGGGACTTGGGGCCATGGCCGTGGCGGGAGGATACGGAGAACGGGTGCTGGCAGTGACCTCCAGCCATTTTGCCACGGCGGAAAAGGAGTTTCGGTTTCCGCTGGGGTACGGAAGCCAGAGACCGCTTTCTGCAAGCTGGACAGTGACAGGCAGCGGCGCCTGCATCCTCGGAACGGGAAAAGGAAGGGTGAAAATTACGGGAATCACCACGGGAAAGGTAACGGATTTTGGTCTGAAGGATTCCCAGAACATGGGAGCGTGCATGGCTCCGGCAGCCTGCGGCACGATTACCCAAAATCTGAAGGATTTCGGCAGAAATCCGGAGGACTATGACAAGATCATAACCGGGGATCTGGGATATGTGGGACAGCAGATTCTTCTGGATATGATGGAGCAGCAGGGATATCAGATTGCAGGGGTGCATGAGGACTGTGGAATCCTGATTTATGACCGCGAGACTCAGGATACCCATTCCGGCGGAAGCGGCTGCGGCTGTGCAGCTTCGGTGCTGTGCTCTTACATCATACCGAAAGTGGCGTGCGGGGAATGGAAACGGGTATTGTTTGTGCCTACGGGCGCTCTGATGTCGAAGGTAAGTTTTTATGAGGGCAGCAGTGTACCGGGAATCGCTCAGGGTGTGGTTTTGGAATACGCAGGAAAGGAGTCATGATCATGGATTATATCAATGCTTTTTGGGTGGGAGGACTGATCTGTGCGCTGGTGCAGATTCTGGTGGATAAGACGAAACTGATGCCGGGAAGGATCATGGTTCTTCTGGTATGTACGGGAAGCGTGCTCAGTGCGCTGAAGCTGTACGATCCGCTGGTGGATTACGCCCATGCGGGCGTGACGGTTCCTCTTGTGGGTTTTGGACATCTTTTGTTTCAGGGGGTAAAGGAGGCAGTGGATGCTTCCGGAATACTGGGAGTATTTACCGGGGGCTTTACAGCCAGTGCGGCAGGGGTCAGCGCAGCCCTGATTTTCGGATATCTGGCAAGCGTGATCTTCCAGCCGAAAATGAAAGGATAAAGGTTAGTGGTTGCTTCGCTTTCGCTATTACAGGGTGAGCAAGTTTTGGCAGAACGCTTGCATGAACGGGGAAGTATATAGTATAATGATAATAATTACGCCATTATTAGCGCGGCGTACTTGAATGCGAAAGAGAAAGGTAGAGTCAGAATGCTGCACGAATATTCGAGAATGGAACTTTTAGTCGGTGAGGATATGGTGGAAAAACTGGGAAAAGCCCGGGTGGCTGTTTTCGGTATCGGCGGAGTAGGGTCTTATGTGGCAGAGGCCCTTGCCCGCTGCGGAGTGGGAACCTTGACACTGGTGGATAATGATGTGGTTTCACTGACCAATATTAACCGTCAGCTTGTGGCGCTTCATTCCACGGTGGGAAGAAAGAAAACTCAGGTGATGAAGGAGCGGATCGAAGATATTGATCCGAGTATTCTGGTCAATACTTATGAAACTTTTTTCAGTGAAGAGACCCGGCATTTATTTGATTTCCATTCCTTTGATTATGTGGTTGATGCTGTGGATACCGTATCGGCAAAGCTTCTTTTGATTGAGCTTGCAAAGGAAGCCAAGACGGAGATTATCTGCTGTATGGGAACGGGAAATAAACTGGATCCGTCCAAATTTGAGATTGCAGATATTTCCAAAACCAGCGTCTGCCCTCTGGCGAAGGTGATGAGAACAGAGCTGAGAAAAAGAAGGATTAAAAAAGTAAAAGTATTGTTTTCCAAAGAGATTCCGGTGAAACCGGAACAGTCAGAGGAGACAAAGGGTACCGCCCAGCGCCCGGTGCCGGGAAGCATTTCTTTCGTGCCCGGAACTGCGGGACTGATGATCGCGGGGGAAGTGATCCGTGATCTGATGAAACGGGCGGATAAGTAGATGAGAACAGGAGAAATTATGAACAAATTTGAAGGGATTTTAGATAAGGGGCAGATTCTGGTGGATGAGCCTATGAAAAAGCACACCACTTTCCGTTTGGGAGGCCCGGCGGATTACTATCTCTGCCCCGAAACACCGGAACAGATCAGGGAGATTTTACATATTTGCGAAGAGGAAAAAATGCCCTGTTTTATTCTGGGAAACGGAAGCAATCTTCTGGTCAGCGATAAGGGATTTCGCGGCGTGGTGGTTCAGATTTATAAAAATATGAATCAGGTTCTGGCAGAAGGAAACAGAATCCGGGCGCAGGCAGGGGCGCTTCTGTCCCTAATTGCAAAAAGAGCTGCGGAAGCAGGGCTTGCAGGCATGGAATTTGCATCCGGCATCCCGGGAACGTTGGGGGGCGCGGTGGTGATGAATGCCGGAGCCTACGGCGGCGAGATGAAGGATATTCTGGAATCCGTAACGGTGCTTACTCCCGAGGGAGAAATCCGGAAGCTGGAAGCGTCTGAGCTGAATCTGGGATACCGGACCAGTGTGGTCAGAGAACGGGGTTACATTGTTCTGGAAGCGGTGCTTTTGCTGAATCCGGGAGAAAAGGAAAAAATTTTGGAACGGATGGAAGAACTGAAAATCCAGAGAGTGACAAAGCAGCCGTTGGAATTTGCCAGCGCCGGAAGTACCTTCAAACGTCCGGAAGGATATTTTGCAGGAAAGCTCATCGACGATGCAGGTCTTAGGGGGTACCGGGTTGGCGGTGCTCAGGTTTCCGAGAAACACTGCGGTTTTGTAGTGAATACCGGAGAGGCCACTGCTGAGGAGGTCATTCAGCTCCTTCAGGATGTACAGGAAAAGGTGTACGAAAAATTCGGAGTAAAGCTGGAACCGGAAGTGAAGTTTTTGGGGGATTTTGAGTAGTAGGGAACAGTTACAGAAAAGACGTAAATAACGGGGGACAATATGAGATTTGTAATAGTGACTGGAATGTCAGGAGCCGGGAAAAGTACGGCTTTGAAAATGCTGGAGGATGCAGGATATTTTTGCGTAGACAATCTTCCGATTCCTCTTCTGGAAAAATTTGCTCAGTTTGTTGCAGAGGGCAATTCCGGAACCATTCAGAAGGTGGCACTGGGAGTAGATATCCGCAGCGGTCTGGCTATGGAAGGTTTTGAAAAGGCGCTGGAGGAGATCACTATCGGCGGACTGGAATATGAGATTTTGTTTTTAGATGCCAACGATGATGTGCTGGTGAAACGCTACAAGGAGACCAGAAGGATTCATCCTATTTCTAAGAGCGGAAGAATCGTGGACGGGATCAGCAGAGAGCGGGAAAAGCTGGAGTTTTTAAAGAAGCATGCAGATTACATCATCGATACCAGCCAGCTTCTTACCAGAGAACTGAAGGGAGAACTGGATAAGATTTTTGTGAGAAACGAGAGCTTTAAAAGCCTGATGATCACGATTCTCTCCTTCGGCTTTAAGTATGGGATTCCCTCGGATTCTGATCTGGTATTTGATGTGAGGTTTCTGCCCAATCCATACTATCTGGATGAGCTTCGCCCATTAAGCGGCAATGATGCGCCGGTAAGCGATTATGTGATGGGGTTTGAGGCGGCGCAGATATTTCTTGACAAGCTGGAGGATATGATCAATTTCCTGATTCCGAATTACATATTGGAGGGGAAAAACCAGTTGGTAGTTGCTGTCGGCTGTACCGGAGGCAAACACCGTTCGGTAACGCTGGCTAACGGTCTTTACCAGAGGCTGGCAAAATCAGAGGAATACGGGGTGCGGATCGAGCACAGGGATATCGGCAAGGACGCCATAAGGAAAAAAATGGATGAAACGAGGTAGATGGGGATGTCTTTTTCCAGTGAAGTAAAAGAGGAATTGTCACGACAGATACCTGACGCCCGTCACTGCCAGATTGCAGAGATTGCAGCGATTTTAAGTTTCTGCGGACACATCCATATTTCGGAAAATGATGAGTTCGGGATTGAAGTACAGACGGAAAATGTTTCCGTAGCGAGAAAGTACTTTACATTATTGAAAAAAACATTTAATATAGAAGCAGAAATTCGTATTCGAAAGAACACCTACTTAAAGAAGACAAATGTCTATCGCGTGGAGGTAAGTGTTCATGAGGATGCAGTACGAATTCTTCAGGCGGGCAAGTTTCTGACGCCCGATCTGGAGATCGCAGAGGATCTTTCCACCATGAACCGTCTGGTGGTTCAGGGGGATTGCTGCAAACGGGCCTTTTTAAGAGGAACGTTTCTTGCGGCGGGTTCCATCAGTGATCCGGAAAAATCATATCATCTGGAGATTGTGTGTGCCGGTGAGGAGCGGGCTGTTCAGGTACAGTTCATTCTCCATGAATTCGGGCTGGATGCAAGGATTGTAGGCAGAAAGAAGAATCAGGTGGTATATTTAAAGGAAGGATCGCAGATTGTTGAGCTTCTTGGCCTGATGGAAGCTGGAATATCTCTGATGAAGCTGGAGAATATCCGGATTCGGAAAGAGATCAGCAACAATGTGAACCGGAAAGTGAACTGCGAAACTGCCAATATCAGCAAGACGGTATCGGCAGCGGTAAAACAAATAGAGGATATCAGGTACATCGAAACACACATGGGATTTTCACAGCTCAACGAAGGGCTGGAGGAAATGGCGGTTCTGAGACTGCAGTATCAGGATGCGACACTGAAAGAGCTGGGCGAGATGCTGAATCCGCCGGTGGGAAAATCAGGGGTTAATCATCGTCTGAGAAAACTGAGCAGAATTGCGGAGGAACTGCGAGGAAATAAGGAGGATTATTATGATTAAGAAACCGATTACAATTCAGATTTCCAATGGTTTAGAGGCTCGTCCCGTTGCTATGCTTGTACAGGTTGCAAGTCAGTATGAAAGCAAGATTCAGGTAGAGGACGGAGGAAGACATGTCAACGCAAAAAGCATCATGGGAATGATGACACTGGGACTGAATGTGGGCGAATGTGTAACCATCAGCGCAGAAGGTGTTGACGAAGAAGACGCAATCGCAGGTATCGAGAAATATCTTACAAATAAATAGATATGTAAAAAATCTCGGTGTGACGGAAAAGTTCACACCGAGATTTTTTTATCTTTTTTTAGCTGCCGCCCGTGAAAAGAGGGCCGGATAAATGGCAACAATCCATAAAATCAGAATAAAATAAGAAACAATATCGCCGATCAGATACTTTTTGATCGTCAGCTCGAATATCACCATGAGAAGTACCACAGAGAGAAGTCCTGCGCCAAACCGCAGTGCTTTTTGTTTTCCTGTTTCCGGCAGCTCAAACCGGATATATTTCCGTTCCAGATAATATCCCACAGCAAAGCCGAAACCGGCGCCGCAGGCTTTGAAGGCATCGGCAGCCATCTCGAGATCCGCAGTGCGGGAAATGTAGAGCGCGGCGGTATAGCCGATCAGCAGGGCGGAAATTGCCAGAAGCCCCAGACTGATTTTTACGGTATGCGCCTCGTCGGTAAGATGGGGGCCCAGACCTTTGAATACAAATAGGGAAATCAGGAAGGTGAGAATCAGGGACACAAGAACATCCTTAGGGGTGTGTACTCCCAGATACATGCGGGAAAAGCCGATCAAAAGCATCATAAGAAAACAGAGAAGCTTTGTCCGCATTTTTTTGGCTGTGAAGCCCAGTGTGGAAAACAGGGCGGTTCCGCTTTGAGTGTGTCCGCTGGGAAAGGAATAGCCGCTGGCCCCTTCCAGAGCGGAGGACACTGCCTGAAAATCCGGATCAAGAACCCAAGGACGGGGGATGCGGAAGGTGATTTTCAGACCCTGAACTAAAAGACCGGAAATAAAATAAGTAAATCCCAGAGTATAGGCTGTCTTTTTACTGCTGCACCAGTAAATCCAGCAGATAATGACAACCACCAGCGTTTCCTGCGCCACCAGAGTGAGCGTCTGAAAAAGGGTATCCAGAATGGGATTCCGGTACTGCGCGATAAAATGTAAGGTTTCCAAAATAAGTTCCTCCTGATTGATGTTTTAATACAGTTCCTTTACCCGGAACCAGTATTGATAAAAATCCTGAAATCCGAGAGAGGAGTATAAAGTTTTTGCGGGAGTATTGCCGCTGACCACCTGAAGATAAGCGCCGCTTAATCCCATATCCTTGCCTGCATTGAGAAGAGAGGTGCAGATGGAACGGGCATAGCCCAGTCCCCGGTAGCAGGGATGGACATGGATCGCATAGATTCCCATATAGGAGCGGTCCAAAATCCCCAGTCCGATAGCGATGATCTGTCCCAGTTCATTGGTGATGGAGACTGCCAGTGTATCCTTGGGAATCGCCTGATACATGGATGGAACAATCTGGCGGTGAATCGCATTGGTAGTTCCTTTCAGGGCGAAGAGACCGTTAATCCATCGGGGATGGATGGTATGATCCATTTGTGTGGGAACAGGGGGCTCTTTGGGAGTATACCCCTGAAAATCCAGAACCATAACCTCTGTGACATGCTGGATCACATAATTTCTTTCCGTCAGAGTGGTTTCGAAATCCCTGTCCAGCAGAGGCGTGATCTTGAAAATCGAGGGTGTGCCCCAGCGCCGGTAGGCCTCTTCGCAGAAATCGATTTTTTCTGCCAGAGGGATGGAGGAGTCTCCGATCTGTTCCACGCTGTTGGTTCTATGGGTATAAAAATAAGAAAAACGGAGAAGCCAGCCGTCATATAGCTGAATCTGATGGGACGGCCATGCGTTCAGAGAAAAATCTTCAATCATTTTTATGGTAGGCTGCATGTTTTACCTCCTGAACAGTTACTGTGAACGTATCTATTATAATAGGAAAGAATAACAGGTTCAACGAAAAAACGAAAAAACATTACCATTTTCTAAAATTGGTTGCAGAAGAAGTTAAAAGAGGCTATAATAAATCTCATATAAGCGCAGATACTTTAAGGTTACTGTATCCGGTAATACTTTAAGAGAAATGAGGAGAGCAATAATGTCGAAGTTTTTGAAGATAATTGTAAATATTATCCTGATTGCGGCTATTCTGGTTGCAGGAGGGCTTTTGATACCGCCTTTTGCGGGGGTTACTACTGTGGTTGTAGATGATGTAGATATGGAAACCAACCTTGCGAAGGGATCCGTAACCTATGCACTGGACCGGAAGGGAGACCCGAAGGAAGGCAGTAAGGTTCTGGTGAATGAAGGACAGGGACAATATGTATATGAAGTAACAGCAGTGAATGGGGAGGTCTGCACGCTGGAGGATAAACTCAGCGTTGACGGAGAAACCAAAGAGATGACGCTGGGAAGTTCAGCGAAGAAGGTGCTGTTCACGATTCCGTTTATCGGATACGCTTCCATGGCGCTGAGAACCACAGAGGGTCTGATTATTGTGGGACTGGCAGTGGTATTCCTGATCGTTCTGTTCATTCTTGCCGAAGTATGGAAAAAGGATGAAGACGAGGACGAAGAGGATGAGCCAGAAGACGAAGAAGAAGCGGTATATGCCGAGGAAGAAGAGGAGCCTGAGTTAAGCAAACGCCAGCAGAAAAAAGCCAGAAAGGCAGAAGCCAAAGCTGAGAAAAAAGCCAGAAAGGCGGAAGCCAAGGCAGAGAAGAAGGCGAGAAAAGCCGGAGTGGATTTGGAGACAGAGGCGGAAGCAGAAGTGGCAGCCACACTGGAAGCCCCTATGGCCCAAGAGCAGACAGAGCCGGCAGAAGATGAAAAAGCTCTCTTTGCGGAGACAGAAAGCTTTTTGGCAGCGGATGTTGCCAGTCTGATGGAACAAGAAATCCAGAGGATGAAGAGTGAAAAAGAAGAAGAGCAGACCAAAGGAGAAATCAGTGATCTGATTCAGGAGGGCGCTCCAAAGGCCGAGGAGGCTGTACAGGAAGAAGCGGCAGAAGAGGAAACAGAGGCGGTTCAGGAAAAGAGACTGGCGATGCCTACATACTCAAAAGAGGAGCTTCTTCAGAAAGCGAAAGCAGCCGGAGACGAGCCGAATGTGATTGAAGACGAGATCAGCGGCGTAACTCTTGTGGATTATTCGGATATTCTGTAAAAAAATAAAAAAAATGAAAAAAACCCCTTGCATTTGCGAGGGGTTTCGTATATAATAACCCGTGTTGTGACATTGATAGCGAAGAAGCGTGAGGTTGCTGCATAGAATGCAGGTTTTCCGTGGAGCGAATGTCAAGTTAAGAAACTGGCGACAAGTCACTGTATACATGTTGAATAAATCTGCTGAAAGAGCAGAACGTGCGAGAGTCTGGAGGACACGCACGGGAAAGTGTACAGTCACCGCTTGTCGTACTCGTAAAGTGCGAAAAGGAGGCGACTTTTTTTATGGCAAGTCAAGTAATGAGAATCACATTAAAAGCTTACGATCATCAGTTAGTAGATGCATCCGCAGCTAAAATCATTGAAACTGTAAAAAAGAATGGATCTGTAGTGAGTGGACCGGTACCACTTCCCACTAAAAAAGAGGTAGTAACCATCTTACGTGCGGTACACAAATATAAAGATTCCAGAGAACAGTTTGAGCAGAGAACTCATAAAAGACTGATCGATATCATCGCGCCGACACAGAAAACTGTGGATGCTCTGGCTAGACTGGAGATGCCGGCTGGTGTTTACATCGATATCAAGATGAAAACAAAATAATTTTCATCGACAAGCTAAAAGCTAACTATCCGGAAGGGTTTGATATAGAGAAGATTATATCGACTGTTCTAGGATGAACACCCTTGTTGGTGTTCCGCTGTAGATTAAGCAGGAGGTAAAGAGAATGAAGAAAGCAATCTTAGCTACAAAAGTTGGAATGACTCAGATTTTCAACGAAGATGGAGTATTAACTCCGGTAACTGTATTGCAGGCAGGTCCTTGCGTAGTAACTCAGGTTAAGACAGTAGAAAATGACGGTTACAGTGCAGTACAGGTTGGTTTTGTTGACAAGAGAGAAAAACTGGTTAACAAACCAATGAAAGGACAGTTCGACAAAGCAGGCGTTTCTTACAAAAGATTCGTTCGTGAATTCCGTTTGGAAGACGCTGAAAGCTATGAAGTAGCTCAGGAAATCAAAGCTGACATCTTCGCAGCTGGTGAGAAAGTAGATGCTACAGCAGTATCTAAGGGAAAAGGATTCCAAGGCGCAATCAAGAGACATGGTCAGTCCAGAGGACCTATGGCACATGGTTCCAAATATCATCGTCATGCAGGTTCCAACGGTGCTGCATCTGATCCGAGCCGTGTATTCAAAGGAAAGAAAATGGCTGGACACATGGGTAACAAAAAAGTTACAGTTCAGAATCTGGAAATCGTCAGAGTTGATACAGAAAACAATCTGTTACTGGTAAAAGGCGCTGTACCGGGTCCTAAGAAATCTTTAGTAACAATCAAAGCTACCGTTAAATCTGCAAAATAATTTAACGGCATATAGAAGGTGTACCCGATGCCGTAAGGCATGAATCTTGAAAGGAGGAACACACAGTAATGTCAAACGTATGTGTTTATAATATGGAAGGCAATGAAGTTGGCACACTGGAACTGAACGACGCTGTGTTCGGTGTGGAAGTAAATGAACATCTGGTTCATTTGGCAGTAGTTCGCCAGCTTGCAAATAAACGTCAGGGAACTCAGAAAGCAAAAACCCGCTCAGAAGTAAGCGGTGGCGGAAGAAAACCTTGGAGACAGAAAGGAACCGGTCATGCAAGACAGGGTTCAACAAGAGCTCCACAGTGGACAGGCGGCGGAGTAGTATTCGCTCCGACACCAAGAGACTACTCTTTCAAAATGAACAAAAAAGAAAGAAGACTGGCTCTGAAATCCGCTCTGACATCCAGAGTACTGGAAAACAAACTGGTAGTTCTTGATGAACTGAAATTAGACGCTATCAAAACAAAGGATATGCAGAACGTACTGAACAACCTGAAAGTTGAAAAAGCTATGGTAGTTACAGACAACGCAAACGTTATCGTATCTGCAAGAAACATTCCGAACGTGATCACAGCTTCTGTTGGTACTCTGAATGTATTCGATATCCTGAAATACAACACAGTTGTTCTGGATAAAGCAACTGTTGCAAAAGTTGAGGAGGTATACGCATAATGGCTAACGTTAAATATTATGATGTAATCCTTAAACCGGTTGTAACCGAAAAAAGTATGAACGCTATGGCTGAGAAAAAATATACTTTTCTTGTTCATCCGGAAGCAAACAAAAGCATGATTAAAGAAGCTGTTGAAAAAATGTTCGAAGGAACAGAAGTAAAAAGCGTAAACACCATGAACGCTGACGGTAAGAAAAAACGCCGTGGTTACACAGTTGGAACAACAGCTAAAACTAAAAAAGCAATCGTTACTCTGACAGAGAACAGCAAAGACATCGAAATCTTCGAAGGCTTATAAGATTGCAAGCGGAAAAAAGTCTGATAAGACTTGAGCGATATCCGAATCGCTTTGACTATCGCTAAACGAAAGGAGATATTACAATGGGAATTAAAGTATACACCCCATATACACCGTCCAGAAGAAATATGACAAATCTGGATTTTGCTGAAATCACAAAATCCACACCGGAAAAATCTCTGGTAGTTTCTCTGAAAAAGAACGCTGGACGTAATAATCAGGGTAAAATCACAGTTAGACACCGCGGAGGCGGAAGCAGAAGAAAATACAGAATTATCGACTTCAAGAGAAGAAAAGACGATATTCCTGCAACTGTAACAGCTATCGAGTACGATCCGAACAGAACAGCTAACATCGCTCTGATCTGCTACGCAGACGGTGAGAAAGCATACATTCTGGCTCCGGAAGGACTGAAAGTTGGCATGAAAGTTATGAACGGCGCTAACGCAGAAGTTAGACCGGGTAACTGCCTGCCTCTGTCTGAGATCCCTGTTGGTACTATGATTCACAATGTAGAACTTCATCCTGGAAAGGGCGGACAGCTGGTTCGTTCTGCTGGTAATGGAGCTCAGCTGATGGCAAAAGAAGGAAAATACGCAACCTTGAGACTGCCTTCAGGAGAAATGAGAATGGTTCCGATCAACTGCCGCGCATCTGTTGGTGTTGTAGGAAACGGAGAGCACAGTCTGGTAAACATCGGTAAAGCCGGAAGAAAACGTCATATGGGTATCCGCCCGACAGTTCGCGGTTCCGTAATGAACCCGAATGACCATCCGCACGGTGGTGGTGAAGGTAAGACCGGTATCGGACGTCCGGGTCCATGTACTCCATGGGGTAAACCTGCTCTTGGCCTGAAGACAAGAAAGAAAAACAAACAGTCCAATAAATATATTGTAAGAAGAAGAGACGGTAAAACGTTAGCGAAATAAGGAGGTTACGTAAATGGCACGTTCATTGAAAAAAGGACCTTTTGCAGATCAGAGCTTACTGAAAAAAGTTGACGCTATGAATGCAGCAGGAGATAAATCAGTTATTAAAACCTGGTCACGTCGTTCCACAATCTTCCCATCCTTCGTTGGACACACAATTGCTGTTCATGATGGAAGAAAACATGTGCCGGTATATGTCAGCGAAGATATGGTTGGACATAAACTGGGTGAGTTCGTTGCTACAAGAACTTACAGAGGACATGGAAAAGACGAGAAAAAATCAGGTGTTCGTAAATAAAGGGTATAGCCCGATCTTGAAAGGAGGATTTTAGTCATGGCAAAAGGACATAGAAGCCAGATTAAAAGAGCAAGAAATGCTAACAAAGATACAAGACCATCTGCTAAATTATCCTACGCAAGAATGTCTGTACAGAAAGCTTGTTATGTACTGGATGTAATTCGTGGTAAAGATGTGCAGAGTGCTCTGGGTATCCTGACATACAACCCACGTTATGCTTCCAGCGTAATCAAAAAATTACTGGAATCTGCGATCGCAAACGCTGAAAACAACAATGGTATGAGCGTTGAAAATCTTTACGTTGCAGAGTGCTACGCAAACAAAGCGCCGACAATGAAAAGAATCAGACCGCGAGCTCAGGGTAGAGCATATAGAATTGAGAAAAGAACAAGTCATATCTCTATCGTGTTAGATGAAAGATAATAAGGAGGGTAATCATGGGACAGAAAGTTAACCCACACGGCATTAGAGTCGGTGTTATCAAAGACTGGGATTCCAAATGGTATGCAGAGAAAGATTTCGCTGACAACTTAGTGGAAGACTATAACATCAGAACATTTCTGAAAAAGAAACTGTACAGCGCAGGCGTTTCTAAGATTGAAATCGAAAGAGCTTCCGAGCGTGTAAAAGTTATCATTTATACAGCTAAACCGGGTGTTGTAATCGGTAAAGGCGGTTCCGAAATCGAGAAAGTGAAAAAAGAACTGCAGAAATATACAACAAAGAAACTGATCGTTGATATCAAAGAAGTTAAGAGACCAGACAGAGATGCTCAGCTGGTAGCTGAAAACATCGCACTGCAGCTGGAAAACCGTATTTCCTTCCGTCGTGCTATGAAATCTACCATGCAGAGAACAATGAAATCCGGTGCAAAAGGAATCAAAACTGCTGTATCCGGACGTCTTGGTGGAGCAGATATCGCTCGTACAGAATTCTACAGCGAAGGAACTATTCCGCTTCAGACACTGAGAGCAGATATTGACTATGGCTTCGCAGAAGCTGATACAACCTACGGAAAACTGGGTGTTAAAGCTTGGGTTTATAACGGCGAAGTTCTTCCAACCAAAGGAAACAAGGAAGGGAGCGATAAATAATTATGTTAATGCCAAAAAGAGTTAAACGTCGTAAACAGTTCCGCGGCTCCATGAGAGGAAAAGCATTAAGAGGAAATAAAATCAACTACGGTGAATTCGGTCTGGTTGCTATGGAACCATGTTGGATCAGATCCAACCAGATTGAGGCAGCCCGTGTAGCTATGACTCGTTATATCAAACGTGGTGGTAAAGTTTGGATCAAAATTTTCCCAGACAAACCGGTAACAGCAAAACCAGCAGAAACACGTATGGGTTCCGGTAAAGGTTCTCTGGAATACTGGGTAGCAGTTGTTAAGCCAGGCCGTGTAATGTTCGAGATCGCAGGTGTTGCAGAAGAAACAGCTCGCGAAGCATTACGTCTTGCAATGCATAAGTTACCATGTAAATGTAAAATCGTTTCTCGTGCAGACTTAGAAGGCGGTGATAACAGTGAAAATTAAAAATTATGTAGAAGATTTAAAAGCGAAATCAGCTACAGAATTACAGGAAGAATTAGTAGCTGCTAAAAAGGAACTCTTCAACCTGAGATTCCAGAATGCAACCAATCAGCTGGACAATACAAGCAGAATCAAAGAGGTTCGCAAAAATATTGCCAGAATTCAGACAGTAATCGCTGAGAAAGCGAACTAATCTAAGAAGGAGGCCGAAACCGTGGAAAGAAATCTTAGAAAAACACGTGTTGGTAAGGTAGTAAGCAACAAGATGGACAAAACAATCGTAGTTGCTATCGAAGACCACGTAAAACATCCTCTTTACAAAAAAATCGTAAAGAGAACATATAAATTAAAAGCACATGATGAGCAGAATCAGTGCAGCATCGGTGACACAGTAAAAGTTATGGAGACCAGACCGCTGTCCAAAGACAAAAGATGGAGACTGGTTGAAATCGTAGAAAAAGTGAAATAATTCAGTTATCGGTAAATTCGTGAAGGAGGAATACCAGCATGATTCAGCAGGAAAGTAGACTTAGAGTTGCTGATAACACAGGAGCTAAAGAAATTCTGTGTATCCGTGTTATGGGCGGTTCTACTAGAAGATATGCCAATATCGGTGATATTATCGTTGCTTCCGTTAAAGATGCAACACCAGGCGGCGTTGTTAAAAAAGGCGATGTAGTAAAAGCTGTTGTTGTGCGTACCAAAAAAGGCGCACGCCGTAAAGATGGTTCTTACATCAAATTTGATGAAAACGCAGCTGTTATCATCAAAGATGACAAAACACCAAAGGGAACCCGTATCTTTGGACCAGTAGCAAGAGAGCTTCGTGAGAAACAGTTTATGAAAATTGTATCTCTGGCTCCCGAAGTATTATAAGGAGGTAACCTGATGGCAACTTTAAAAATTAAAAAAGGTGATACCGTTAAGGTAATCGCCGGTAAAGATAAAGATAAAGAAGGTAAAGTTCTGGCTGTAAAAGACGGAAAAGTAATCGTTGAAGGCATCAACATGATTACAAAACATACAAAACCTTCTATGGCTAACCAGCAGGGCGGAATCGTAAACAAAGAAGCTCCGATTGACATGTCCAACGTTATGGTTATGCACAACGGAAAAGCTACCCGCGTAGGCTTCAAAGTTGAAGATGGTAAAAAAGTTCGTGTTGCAAAAAGCACTGGTGAAGTAATCGATTAATTGAGAGAGGAGGCAAACAAAAGTGAGCAGACTGAAAGAAATGTACAAAAATGAGATCGTAGACGCTATGGTCAAAAAATTTGGATATAAAAACATCATGGAAGTGCCAAAACTCGAGAAGATCGTTATCAACATGGGTGTTGGCGAAGCTAAAGAAAATGCAAAAATTCTGGACTCTGCAGTAAAAGATCTGGAAACAATCGCAGGTCAGAAAGCTGTCCTGACAAGAGCAAAAAATTCCGTAGCTAACTTCAAAATTCGTGAAGGTATGCCGATCGGTTGTAAAGTAACCCTGAGAGGGGAAAAGATGTATGAGTTTGCTGATCGTCTGATCAACTTAGCTCTGCCGCGTGTACGTGACTTCCGTGGAGTAAATCCTAACGCATTTGACGGAAGAGGAAACTACGCACTGGGTATCAAAGAACAGTTGATTTTCCCGGAAATCGAATATGATAAAGTTGATAAAGTAAGAGGTATGGACGTCATTTTCGTTACTACAGCGAAAACTGATGAAGAAGCTCGTGAACTGTTGACATTATTCAATATGCCGTTTTCAAAGTAAGAATATTAGGAGGGAAAATTCATGGCTAAGACAGCAATGAAAATCAAACAGCAGCGCAAACAGAAATTCTCCACAAGAGAATACAATCGCTGCAGAATCTGTGGACGTCCACATGCTTACTTGAGAAAATACGGAATTTGCAGAATCTGCTTCCGTGAGTTAGCATACAAAGGACAGATCCCGGGTGTTAAAAAAGCAAGCTGGTAGGCATTGAGCACTTAATGAGGGCGAGCCGCAGGCGAAGACCGAATTTAGTGCGAAAGCCGTTCTGCGACCGCAAGGACGCAGAACTTCCTTATGGAAGCTCATCCTGAACCTTAGTGAAGCCGAGCCGCAAGGCGAAAGCTGAACTTAGTTGAGGGATGTGTCCACTTACCAATAATTATATAACACTCAAACACAAGAACATGAAAAGTCTAAATTATAGGAGGAAACTATCATGACAATGAGCGATCCGATTGCAGATATGCTTACAAGAATCCGTAATGCAAACATTGCAAAACATGACACTGTAGATGTACCGGTATCCAAAATGAAAACAGCTATCGCTGACATTCTGGTTAAAGAAGGTTACATCACAAAATACGATATCGTAGAAGATGGAAACTTCAAAAATATCCGCATCACACTGAAATACGGTGTTGATAAAAATGAAAAAATCATCACTGGTCTGAAAAGAATTTCTAAACCGGGTCTGCGTGTATATGCAGGAAAAGAAGAGCTGCCGAGAGTACTGGGCGGTCTGGGTGTAGCAATTCTGTCTACAAATCAGGGTGTTATCACAGATAAAGAAGCTAGAAAACTGCAGATTGGCGGCGAAGTTCTGGCATTTGTTTGGTAGGCATTGAATACTTAGTGAATACGAGCCGCAGGCGAAGGATGAGCTTAGTATGAAAGCCGTTCTGCGACCGAAGGGAGCAGAACTTTAATATGAAAGAAACTGAAAACAGAGGGGACAAAAGATCTTCTCCGAAAATCTAAGTTAGGAGGTAATGGTATGTCACGTATTGGAAGACTGCCAGTAGTTATTCCGGCTGGTGTTACAGTTGATGTAAACGAGAATAACCACGTTGTTGTAAAAGGCGCTAAAGGAACTCTGGAAAGAGACTTAGCAGTAGAGATGGACATCAAAGTTGAAGATGGCCACGTTGTAGTAACAAGACCAAATGATTTAAAGAGAATGAAAGCTCTGCACGGTTTAACAAGAACACTGATTCAGAACATGGTAACCGGTGTTAACGAAGGATACCAGAAAGTTCTGGAAGTAAACGGTGTTGGTTACAAAGCTGCAAAACAGGGCAAGAAATTAGTTCTTTCCTTAGGATATTCTCACCCGGTTGAAATGGAAGATCCGGAAGGATTGGAAACAATCGTAGAAGGCAACAAGATCACCGTAAAAGGTATCAACAAAGAAAATGTTGGCCAGTACGCTGCTGAAATCAGAGAAAAGAGAAAACCGGAACCTTACAAAGGTAAAGGTATCAAATATGCTGATGAAGTTATCAGACGTAAAGTTGGTAAAACTGGTAAGAAATAAATAAGGAGAGTGTGAAAATGATTAATAAAGTATCCAGAGCGGATGTCCGCGTTAAAAAGCATAAAAGAATGCGTCATCATATCGTTGGAACAACTGAAAGACCTCGTTTGGCAGTTTTCAGAAGTAATAACCATATGTACGCACAGATCATTGATGATACAGTTGGAAAAACATTAGTATCCGCTTCTACTCTTCAGAAAGACGTAAAAGCAGAACTGGAACACACCAACACAGTTGAAGCTGCTGCATATCTGGGAACTGTAATCGGTAAGAAAGCAGTTGAAGCAGGAATCACATCTGTTGTATTCGACAGAGGAGGATTCGTGTACCACGGTAAAGTGAAAGCATTAGCTGATGCAGCCAGAGAAGCTGGTTTGGAATTCTAGGAAAGGGAGGAGCGAAATCACATGAGACATTCAATCATTGACGCTGGTCAGTTAGAATTAGAAGAAAAAGTAGTCTCAATCAAACGTGTAACTAAAGTAGTTAAAGGTGGACGTAACATGCGTTTCACAGCTTTAGTAGTTGTTGGAGACGGCAACGGACATGTTGGTGCAGGACTGGGAAAAGCAACTGAAATTCCGGAAGCGATCCGCAAAGGAAAAGAAGATGCTATGAAAAAATTAATTACAGTAGCAAGAGATGAAAACAACAGTATCACACATGATTATACCGGTAAATTCGGAAGCGCAGAAATGCTGCTGAAGAGAGCTCCGGAAGGTACTGGTGTTATCGCTGGTGGTCCGGCTCGTGCCGTAATTGAATTAGCAGGTATCAAAAACATCCGTACAAAATGTATGGGTTCCAGAAATAAACAGAACGTTGTACTTGCTACAATCGAAGGTTTAAGCCAGTTAAAGACTCCAGAAGAAGTAGCTAGACTTCGCGGAAAATCCGTTGAAGAAATCTTTGCTTAAGGAGGACTGGAAGAATGTTAAAAATTACTTTAGTAAAATCTACAATCGGTGCGGTTCCAAAACACAAAAGAACTGTTGAAGCTTTGGGACTGACTAAAATGCACAAAACTGTTGAACTGCCGGATAACGCAGCAACAAGAGGGATGATCAAACAGGTACAGCATTTAGTAAAAGTTGAAGAAGCGTAATTAGGATAGAAGGAGGTGCCACAATGGATTTATCTAATTTAAGACCTGCTGAAGGTTCCAGACAGAGTGACGATTTCCGCAGAGGCCGTGGACACGGTTCAGGAAATGGTAAGACAGCTGGTAAAGGACATAAAGGTCAGAAAGCTCGTTCCGGAGCTCCAAGACCGGGTTTTGAAGGTGGACAGATGCCTTTATACAGAAGACTTCCCAAGAGAGGATTCAAGAACAGAAATACCAAAGAAATCGTTGGTATCAATGTAGATGCTCTGAACAGATTTGAAGATGGTACAGAAGTTACTATCGCAGTTCTGGTAGAGAGCGGACTGGTTTCCAATCCGAAAGACGGCGTTAAAATTCTGGGTAACGGTGAACTGACAAAGAAACTTACTGTAAGAGTTACCGCTGTAAGCGAAGGTGCTAAAGCGAAAATTGAAGCAGCAGGTGGAACAGTAGCGTAAGAGGTGATCTCATGTTAAAGACTCTTCAAAATGCGTTTAAAGTGAAAGACGTCAGACATAGGATCTTATATGTGCTAATGATGCTGGTAGTTGTGAGAATTGGCTCACAGCTGCCGGTACCCGGTGTAGACAGAACATATTTTCAGGATTGGTTTGCAAGCCAGAGCGGTGATGCATTCAACTTCTTGGACGCGTTCACAGGCGGTTCATTTGCACAGATGTCTATCTTCGCATTGAGCATTACACCGTACATCACATCTTCCATTATCATGCAGCTTCTGACCATTGCGATTCCGAAGCTGGAAGAAATGCAGAAGGATGGGGAAGACGGAAGAAAGAAAATTGCTGCAATTACCCGTTATGTAACAATCGGACTGGCCCTGTTTGAATCCACAGCCATGGCTATCGGCTTTGGCAATAGAGGATTGATTCCGGACAATAATTTTGCTAAAATAATAGTGGTTGTAGCTGCATTAACTGCAGGATCTGCATTCCTGATGTGGGTTGGTGAGCAGATTAATGAAAAGGGTATCGGAAACGGTATTTCTATTATTCTTTTAATCAATATCGTATCCAGTATTCCGAGTGATATGGTGACACTGTACGAAAGCTTTATTAAGGGCAAGATCATAGCGAAAGGCATTCTGGCCGGAGTTATTATCGTTGCTGTAATCGTAGCAGTTGTAGTGCTGGTACTGATCCTTAATGGAGCAGAGAGAAGAATTCCTGTTCAGTATTCAAAAAAAATGCAGGGCAGAAAAATGATGGGCGGACAGTCCAGCCATATTCCTTTAAAAGTAAATACAGCCGGCGTAATTCCTGTAATTTTCGCATCCTCCATCATGTCAATCCCGAGTATCATTGCGACATTCATGGGAAAAACAGGTGGAACCGGATGGGGAAGCAAGATTATGGCAGGTATGAACAGTAACAACTGGTTCAATCCGCAGCAGCCATGGTATTCCATCGGCCTGTTGTTCTATATTGCTATGGTAATCTTTTTTGCTTATTTCTATACATCCATTACTTTCAATCCGTTGGAAGTATCCGATAATATGAAAAAGCAGGGTGGTTTCATTCCGGGTATCCGTCCGGGCAAACCGACCGCAGATTATCTGACAAAGATGCTGAACTATATTATCTTCATAGGCGCTGCAGGACTTACCATCGTAGCGATCATTCCATTTTTCTTCAATGGAGTATTCGGTGCAAATGTTTCCTTCGGAGGAACATCCATCATCATTATCGTTGGTGTTATTCTGGAAACATTGAAACAGATCGAATCCATGATGCTGGTAAGAAACTACAAAGGTTTTTTAAATGACTAAAAGGTTGTGGCGTTTTCGCCACAGCCTTAAAGTGCTATATGATGATATCAGGGTCAGAATTGCGTAGCAATTCGTTATATCATCAAGACCATATAGAAAAGGAGAGGGTACTATGAAACTGATTATGCTGGGAGCGCCTGGTGCAGGAAAAGGTACACAGGCAAAGAAAATCGCGGAAAAATATGGTATTCCGCACATCTCTACAGGAGATATTTTCCGTGCGAACATTAAGAACGGAACAGAACTGGGAAACAAAGCAAAAAGTTATATGGATCAGGGACTTCTGGTTCCGGATGAACTGACTTGTGATCTGGTCGTGGACCGTATTGCTCAGGATGACTGTGCAAACGGATACGTACTGGATGGCTTCCCAAGAACCATTCCGCAGGCTGAAGCATTAAAAGCAGCTTTGGGAAAAATGGGAACAACGATTGACTATGCAATCAACGTAGAAGTTCCGGATGAAAACATCATCAACCGTATGGGCGGACGCCGTGCTTGTCTGGCATGCGGATGCACTTACCACGTAGTTTACAACGCACCTAAGACAGAGGATGTCTGCGATGTGTGCGGAGCAAAACTGGTACTGCGTGACGATGACAAACCGGAAACCGTTAAAAAACGTCTGGATGTATATCATGAACAAACACAGCCGCTGATCGACTTCTACGGCAGCGAAGGCGTACTGGTAGAGGTTGACGGAACACAGAATCTGGAAGATGTGTTCACGGCAATCACCAAAATCTTAGGAGCGTAAAAACATGTCTGTATCAATAAAGACTGCTAAGGAAATTGAATTGATGAGGGAAGCGGGCCGTCTGCTGGAGAAAGTTCACGATGAACTTGCAGCTGCGATCAGGCCCGGGATTTCCACATGGGAAATCGATCGTTTGGGAGAGGAAATCATCCGCAGCTTCGGATGCACCCCCAATTTCCTTCATTACAACGGATATCCCGCATCCATCTGTGTATCGGTCAATGACGAAGTGGTACATGGAATTCCCAACAAGAAGCATATTCTTCAGGAGGGAGACATTGTCAGCTTGGATGCCGGACTCATCTATCAGGGTTACCATTCTGATGCTGCCCGTACCCACGCGGTAGGGGAAATCAGTCAGGAAGCAAAGAAACTGGTGGAAGTAACCCGCCAATGTTTCTTTGAAGGAATCAAATATGCAAAGGCAGGTCATCATCTGTATGAAATCTCTGCGGCCATCGGCGCTTATGCGGAAAGCTTCGGCTACGGTGTAGTCAGAGATCTGGTAGGCCACGGGATTGGAACCAGCCTGCACGAAGATCCACAGATTCCGAATTTCGCCCAGAGACGAAGAGGAATCCGTCTTGTTCCGGGTATGACGCTGGCTATTGAACCTATGATCAACATGGGACGGCCGGATGTATGCTGGATGGACGATGACTGGACAGTAGTGACAGAAGATGAATCGTTGTCTGCACATTATGAAAACACAGTATTGATTACGGACGGCGAACCCGAAATTCTCACACTGACAAAGCAGAGGTGACGGAATGGAAGGATATGGTATCGGCATGATGGCAAAATCCCTTGCCGGTCATGACAAGGGGAAAATCTATCTGGTTTTCTCAGAAGATTCGGAGTACGTGTATCTGGTGGACGGTGAACACCGCACGCTAGATCGTCCTAAGAAAAAGAAAAAGAAACACGTACAGATAGATCATCGGATTCCGGAATGGATTCAGAACCTCCTTACAGAGGGAAAGACCATCCAAAACAGCGATGTCATCAGAGCAAGAAGAGAATACGGCAGTATATAACACAGGAGGTAGGAGATGTCTAAGGCAGATGTTATTGAAGTTGAAGGCACTGTCCTTGAGAAATTGCCGAACGCAATGTTCAAGGTAGAGCTGGAAAATAAGCATGTGGTACTGGCACATATCAGCGGAAAGCTGCGGATGAATTTCATTCGTATTTTGCCGGGAGATAAAGTAACCATGGAATTATCCCCATATGATCTGACAAAGGGAAGAATCATTTGGCGTGATAAATAAGAAAAATCAGGAAACTCTATGCGATGATCATGAAATCTTTCGCATAGAGTTTTTTTGTTTCGCCATAATAAAAAAGAGCGCAAAACCCTCATTGCAGAAGATCCGTTGCCATGCTGGTAGAAAAAACTGGAAAATATGTTTTTATTAATATATACTATGCCATATCAACAGTATTTTTAAGTATGGTTAAGGTCATGCAGCTATTCTTATAGAGAAGCGGATCGATTTAGGATTGTCGTGAAAGTTAAATGAGGAGGAACACGCAATGCGGTTATTACTGGCAGAAGATGAAAAAGCATTATCGAAAGCACTGGTAGCAATTCTGGAGAGAAATAACTACTCTGTGGATGCAGTCTATGATGGTCAAAGTGCATTGGATTATCTGGAAATGGATAATTATGATGCGGTGATTTTGGATATCATGATGCCCAAAGCAGACGGACTTACGGTATTAAGAAAAGTCCGAAAGAAGGGAAACCTGATTCCGATCCTGCTATTAACAGCTAAGTCAGAAGTGGACGATAAGGTGGAGGGACTGGATGCCGGAGCGAATGATTATCTGGCGAAACCCTTTCATTCCAAGGAGCTTTTGGCAAGAATCCGGGCGATTACAAGAACGCAGACAGCACAGACAAACTCCAAGCTGACCATGGGAAATGTCACGCTGGACCGAGCCACATTTGAACTTTCCACATCCGCAGGAAGCTTCCGTCTGGCAAATAAAGAATTCCAGATGCTGGAACTTTTGATGTGCAATCCCCGGCAATTGATTTCATCTGAACGCTTTCTGGAAAAAATATGGGGATATGACAGTGAAGCGGAGATCAATGTGGTTTGGGTATATATTTCCTATCTGAGAAAAAAATTAGCTGCCCTCCATGCAGATATTCAGATTAAAGCAACAAGAAACGCAGGGTATTCCATGGAGGATCTGGCATGATAAAAAAACTTAGGATCAAATTAATTGCTGCCTCTATGGCGTCTCTTTTTCTTGTTCTTTTTGTCATTGGAGGAATGGTCGGTATTTTAAACTATCGAAAAATCGTGAGAGATGCTGACAGAATCCTTGAAATTTTAGAGGAAAATGCGGGGTCCTTTCCCAAAATGTTTCATGGAAATAGAAAGAACGACCAGATGGGAATGTCACCGGAAATTCCTTATGAATCCAGATATTTTTCTGTTCTGCTTGATGAGAAAGGAAGCATTATTTTAGTGGATACATCAAAGACCGTATCCATTGATACAGAAGAAGCCATAGAATATGCTTCTGAAGTATGGGAAAAAGAAAGGGAAAAAGGATTTTTGGAGGCTTACCGGTATTGGCGATGCTCTTATAACGGGGAAGTACGGATTATTTTTTTGGATTGCAGACGACAATTGGATGATTTTCAGAACTTTTTGTTTACTACATTTGCTGTGTCAACCATAGGACTTTTATCTGTCTTCGCCTTAATGGTTTATTTATCTGCCCGTATTGTGAAGCCGTTTTCTGATAACTATGAAAAACAGAAGCGGTTCATTACAGACGCAGGACATGAATTGAAGACACCGTTGACGATTATTGACGCCGATACAGAGATTTTGGAGATGGACTTTGGGGAAAATGAGTGGCTGCAGGACATCCAGGGACAGACGAAAAGACTTGCAGATTTGACCAATGCTTTAGTAATGCTTTCACGCGCGGAAGAAGGACAGAACCGAAACGTAAAAGTAGAGTTTCCATTATCCGACATGGTGGAAGAAGTATTTCATACATTTCAGGCTCCGGCAAAGGTGCTGGAGAAAAGCCTGACAGGCATCATTGCACCGATGATTTCCATGAACGGAGATGAAAAGGCAATCCGGGGGCTTATAACGATTCTTCTTGACAATGCCGTAAAATATACCAATGAAAGAGGGCAGATTTCCGTCACTCTGGAAAAGAAGAAAAATCGTATTTATCTGTCTGTTTTTAATACAACAGAGCATATTTCCAAAGAACAGATTTCTCATTTATTTGATCGTTTTTACCGCACAGATACTTCCAGAAATTCACAGACCGGAGGGTATGGTCTTGGATTATCCATTGCGGCAGCTACAGTGGATTCCCATAGAGGAAAAATAATTGCAGAAACAGAAGACGAAAAATCGCTGCGGATTACCGTGATCTTTCCGACATAATATTTTATTCCCGCAGGCAACGAGCCAAGCGGATATGATTGTATATCATCCATTTGGCGACTGCTGCGAGGGTCAAATACCCCGCTGCTCTGCAGCGTTACAAACTTGATGCCCCGTTGCTTGCGGCGGGGTTTTTGACTTTCATGGCTTGTACAAACGTAATGTTTGATACAGGCTTTTTTACTGCACATGCATTCTGTTTCCATAGAGACAAATTGGAGAAAATAACATTGCGATAGAAGAGTTTTAAAGTTCAATTAAGGTTAAGAGAGTATTGTATGCATGTAAAATCAAAAAGCATGGGAGGAATACAATGGCTTATCAAATGACGTTTAAGCGGTACGAATTAAAATATCTGCTTAACAGGCAGGAAAAAGAACAGATTCTTCTTGCGATGAAACCGTATATGAAACTGGATGATTACGGAAGAACGATCATAAGAAATATCTATTTTGATACAGATACATTCCGGCTGATCCGGCGTTCACTGGAAAAACCTGTGTATAAAGAAAAACTTCGCATTCGAAGTTATAAACCGGTGTGTACCACAGATCCGGTATTTGTGGAGATTAAGAAAAAGTACAAATCCGTTGTTTACAAACGGCGGCTGCAGCTTCCGGAACAGAAGGTTATGGAAAGCTTTCGGACAGGAGAATCACTTCCGGTACATTCGCAAATAGGAGATGAAATCCAGTATTTTCGTGAGTATTATGAAAATCTTCATCCGGCAGTATTTTTGTCTTACGAGAGGGAGGCTTACTATGCTCTGGACGGCAGTGACTTCAGGGTAACATTTGACGAAAATATTCTTTACCGCAGGAAGGACTTTTCTCTCGGCAGCGAAATTTATGGAATTCCTCTGCTGGGGAACGACCAAACTTTGATGGAAATTAAAACTTCCGGTGGGATTCCCCTCTGGATGAGTGAAACACTTACGAAACATCATTTATATAAAACATCATTTTCAAAATATGGTTCTGCTTATCAGCGCATGATGACAGAAGCCGGACAGGGAGGATCTGACAATGTTTAATGCTTTATTTCAGGGGATTTTTGATACAGAGATGGCCAGTGTGATATCCGTTTCAGACTTTTTACTGTGTGTGGGATGTGCCCTGATCATAGGAATGATACTGGCGGGAACTTATATGTATGGAGCAAAATACACCAAAAGCTTTGTGGCAGCTTTGGCCCTGCTTCCGGCAGTAGTCTGCGTGGTAATCATGATGGTCAATGGAAATGTGGGAACCGGAGTGGCAGTAGCCGGGGCATTCAGTCTGGTACGGTTCCGTTCAGTGCCGGGTTCTGCAAAGGAAATCGGAGCTATTTTTCTAGCCATGTGTTCCGGTCTGGTGGCAGGAATGGGATATCTGGCGTATGCACTGTTAGCAGCAGTGATTCTCGGCGGGATGATGCTGGTATATAATCGTATGGATTTTGGAACGAGGAAACATGCGCTGCGTTATAAAACTTTGCATATTACCATACCGGAAGACTTGGACTACAGCGGAGTATTTGACAAAATATTGAAGAAATATACTGTAGATTATGAAGTTGTGCAGATTAAAACTACAAACATGGGAAGCCTGTTTAAACTGACATATAATTTGACTTTGAAGGATTCAGGAAATGAAAAAGAACTGATCGATGAGCTTCGATGCAGAAACGGGAATCTGGAAATTACCATGTGCAGACAGGAAACAATAATCGGGGAATTATAGGAGGCGATGATGAATGCGAAAAAAAGAAGTTTTACTGTTTTTACTTATGGGGACGTTGATGATATCCGGCTGTAATGCACAGACGAATCAGGAATCCCAGACAAATCAGGACACACAGACGAATCAGGACACACAGACAGATCAGGCTACACAGAATGATACAGAATCCGCAGCAGTTGAAAGCACTTCTGTTACGGAAATTGATACTTCGGAGATGTTTTCAGATCGAGATAAGGAAGTAGGATATAACGAAACAGAAAGTGCCAAAATCCAACTGTCAGATGGCGGTTCTTCCTGTGAATCGGATGCTGTATCCATTGCAGAAGATACCGTGACGATTACAGACGAGGGGACGTACATACTTTCCGGTTCCCTCTCAGACGGTATGGTGATTGTGGAGGCCGAGGATACAGACAAAGTTCAGCTTGTATTGAATGGCGTAACGATTTCCAGCTCTCAGTCAGCAGCTTTGTATATACGATCAGCAGATAAAGTGTTTGTTACCACTGCATCAGGAACAGAAAACAGTCTGGAAAATGCAGGCGCTTATACAGCCATCGATGAGAATACTATTGACGGGGCTGTGTTTTCAAAATCAGATCTGACCTTTAACGGGGAAGGGACGCTTACGGTTCGCGCGGATGAAGGACATGGAATTGTATCAAAAGATGATCTTGTATTTGCAAGCGGCAGCTATCATATTACAAGTGCAGGCCATGGAATTTCGGGAAAAGACAGTGTGCGGATTGCCAACGGTTCTTATACCATTGCAGCCGGAAAGGATGGAATCCATGCGGAAAACGCGGATGACAGCAGTCTGGGGTTTGTCTATCTGGCAGGAGGTACCTTTGATATCACCTCGCAGCAGGATGGAATCAGCGCCGGCGCGTGGCTGCAGGCAGAAGACGGAACGTATACCATTCTGACAGGGGAAGGAAGTGCAAGTGCACAGAACCAGAATACCGGAGAAAGAATGCCTATGGAGCAGCCGTCACAGGAGACGACGGAGGAGGACACAGTAAGCCTTAAAGGGCTGAAGGCAGCAACACAGATGGTATTGAAAGAAGGAACCTATGCCATCGATGCAGAAGATGATGCACTGCATTCCAACGGAAATCTTGCGGTCAGCGGTGGGATTTATAACTTATCATCAGGAGACGATGGAGTTCATGCAGATTCGAATGTGTCGATTTCCGGTGGAAACATGGAAATTACTCAAAGCTATGAAGGAATTGAAGGATTAAGCATTGATATTACAGAAGGTAATATTTCTGTTTTGGCATCAGATGACGGAATAAATGCAGCCGGAGGAAATGACAGCAGCGGTTTTGAAGGCTCCAGAGGCGGAGGTGACCAATTTGCAGCGACAGATGGCGCTTATATCAACATTACCGGAGGGGTGCTTCATGTCAACGCTTCCGGAGATGGAATTGACTCCAATGGAGATATCAAAGTTTCCGGTGGAGAGACTTATTTATCCGGACCTACAAACAGTGGAAACGGAACTTTGGATTATAGCGGAACTGCGGCAGTTACAGGTGGGATTTTTGCGGCATCCGGTGCATCCGGCATGGAACAAAACTTTGATTCTTCCTCTACACAGGGGGTAATCATGGTGAATCTGGATACACAGGAGTCAGATACAGATATTGTGCTTTTGGACAGCAGCGGCAATGAGCTTCTGCGTTGGACAGCAGAGAAAGAATATTCTTCAGTGATCGTAAGCAGCCCGGAAATCAAAGAAGGGGAAACTTACACGTTAAAGGGTGGGAATGCAGAGCAAAGCATAACAATGGATAGTCTGGTTTACGGAAGCAATTCTTCCATGGGAGGCCCCCGTGGAAGTAATGGCGGAGGCAGAGGAGATAGGAAGGAAGGGGGATATAGAAACGGTGATGCAATGGGCGGTATGGAAAATCCGCCGAGCGGCGATCCGCCAACTGACAGGGCAGGGAACAGTACGGCAGAAGAAGAAACCTCTAACGAAGGGCGTGATTAGGTGGGTGGTGAATCGTATGGTAATTTGTCAAAAAACCCAAGACGAAATATAGAAAAAACGAAAAAAAACATTGAAATAGAGGTGAGGGATGTTATAATGAATACATAAACTCCTCTGAAAATTGAAAAATTACGATGAAGGGTTAGAAGAACGAACACGCACATAGGAAAAAAAGCGGGCCGCTGCGAGCGGAGTATGCAGCGGCCTATGAAAAACTGTGAAAGTTCTTATATGCTCATCCTAGTTGAGATTTGATCATACCTTTTCGTATAATAATTTTCAGAGCTGTTGTATATACGGGAGAAATCCCGGTTATAGCTACATAATCGTTCCTAATCAGAGGTTCACATCATCATTTTCATATCTGCTCTTTAGGAGCCTGTCAGATCCACGGTTCGGTCGAACCAGTGTACCGTTTCAATTTCAGAGGAGACTAGACAGCATCATATTGCTTTACCGAAATCAATTCTCTGAGAAAGCTCAGCGTTTCCTCTTTTGTTTCCAGAAAATCATTTTCCTCCAACGTATATGCAAAATCATAAAAAGAAGAAAGTATATTCTGCTCTTTCAGATGAATACAGGACAGATTCTGACTCTCGGCAGAGAAAATCAGATAGCCATAATTCGATCCAACCAGAATATGAAGATTTAATGGAAATTTGTCCAGTTTTCCCTTTAGAAGACGCATATAATTCGTATTCTCGATGTGATCACAGAGTCTCTTTAAAAGAAAAATCCGGTCAGGATACGAGAGTGGTGTGTACAATTGGGATGGAATTTCATGCAGTCTTCCCGTCTTCAAAAATCTTAAAGCGCCTTCCCGGGTAAAGTAGGAGTTCAGTCTGGAGGTATAAAAAGACTTCATATACTTTCGCAGGGAATCGAGCAGGACATCGCGGTGCGGCAGTGTTTTGATCATATACTTTTCTATCAGTTCCGGTGTAAGCATAGGCATAAGACAAGGTTCTGCGCTCAGGCCGTAGAGATCGACAGTGTCTGCATAGATGGATGGAACAGTTTCCAGATGAATCTGCAAGTTTGAAGATAATTCCAAAGCCAGCGGCTGACAATTCTGCAAAAGCCCTTCGATTCTTTTCTCACATAATTTTAAAACTTCCCCATTTTTTAACAGAATGCCTTCATTCAAATCTGCGGATGCGAGAATCATCGAATCCGAGGTGAGGAAAATGCAGGGCATAAATGTCAGGTTATTAAAATGCGAATTCACATTGTCATAGTAATAATAGGGCAGGTATTCAAAAGCTGTTCCGAAAAAAGGAATGATTTTTTTGAAGCACTGAATATTATAATTCTGCTGTGATTTGATGACACTGGCGCTGTTGTTGATGCAAAAAATATGCTTGATCTTAATGTCATTATCACAATGAGGAAGAAAAGCAGCAATGCTTAACGCTTCCAGATGCTCCGGCTGTGCAAGCAGGCAGATGGTCTCATCAGGTTTGGAAATTGCGCTCAGAAGCATTTGCTGGATGGCAGTGGAAAGCGCAAGCCGACTGTTCAGTACAACGGAATCCGGGGAGCTGTTTCGGTTTTCTGACGGTAAAGTTCGAAAAATTTTCCGGGGGGGGGTAGAACAGGAATTTGACTCATGATGAAAATCCGTAAAATTCAGTAGGAACTCCAGTACATTTTTCCGCTGGTAGTAAATGTTCCAGCCGATCTTTGTGAGACGGTAGGCTTCCAGCAGTTCACTGGTCTCTGAAGGATCAAGATTCATAAAAGCCGCTATTTTAAGAACAAGTTCTTGGGTCGCTGGAGTCCGCTTGCCGTTGATAAACTTGTACATGGTAGAACGATCCAGTTCACAGTACTGTGTGAGCATGCGAACATTGACATCTTTAGATTGTATAAGTAAAGAAAATAAATCCGAGAACTCAGACATTTCTTAAAACCTCCTATTGTGGAAAGATAGACTTAGTATAGAAGAAAAGATTTGAAAAGTGAAGTCAATTGTCGAAAAAAGCTTGTCCACAAAATATGCCACATATTGTAGAAAAATTAAAAAAGTATAAAATTTAACTAAAAGCTTCAAAAATTGTATATAAAGAGGAAACAGAAAGCTTTTTTGGTATTTTTAAGAAAAATAGGAAGAAAAAATATGGATTTTATGATTGCTGCCCACAGTGATGTGGGAATAAAGAAGAGTACAAATCAGGATTCTCTGATGGTGAAAGTTGCACAGACAGGACGGGACAAGGCCTGTCTGTGCGTTTTATGCGATGGAATGGGGGGACTGGCTAAAGGAGAATTGGCAAGCGCAACGGTAATCCGTGAATTCGAAAGCTGGTTTGAAGTAAAATTTCCGGAGCTTTTGAAATTTGGGCTTGAGACAGACAAGCTGAAGGCTCAGTGGAATGAGATTGTTCAGACCCAGAACCGCCGTTTGGCCGGGTATGCAGCGCGAAACGGCTGCAGGATGGGAACCACTGTGGTAGCCTGCCTTCTGTTTATGGGAAGATATTACATCATGAATGTAGGGGATTCCCGTGCCTATGCCATACTGGACAGCGTCTATCAACTGACGAAGGACCAGAGTCTGGTGCAGTATCAGGTGGATCAGGGAATGATTGCCCCGGAGGATGCCGAGAGACACCCGCAGAGAAACGTACTTTTGCAGTGCGTAGGCGCTTCAGAGGAAGTAACCCCGGATTTTTATGAGGGACATGTTGTGCCCGATAGTCTTTTTATGCTTTGCAGTGATGGATTCCGCCATGAGATTACGGAGCATGAGATTTATGAGAAGCTGAATCCGGCGGAAATGATTAATGAGCAGATAATGAAAGACAGAATTGTATGGCTGACCGAACTGGATAAGTACCGTCAGGAAGCAGATAACATATCTGTGGTCACTATTAAGGTTTGTCAGGAGGGGGAAAAATGCTGCAGATAGGCTCCGTTGTAGACGGAAAATATAAGGTTCTAAGTAAAATCGGTCAGGGCGGCATGAGCGTGGTGTATCTTGCGCTGAACGAACGGGCAAATAAAACATGGGCGATAAAAGAGGTGCGCAAGGACGGCGTGCAGGATTTTACGACGGTAAAGCAGGGGCTGATCGCGGAGACCAATATCCTGAAAAGCCTCAGCCATAAGTACCTTCCCAGTATCGTGGATGTAATAGATGACGGCGACACCTTTTTGATCGTTATGGACTACATTCAGGGAAAATCCCTGAGTGAAGCCCTGAAGGAGAGTATGGAAAAAGACAATCTTCCCATAGCCGTGGAGGATGTGATCTCATGGGGAATTCAGCTCTGTGATGTGATGTACTATCTTCACACCAGATCCAATCCCATCATTTATCGTGACCTGAAGCCGATGAATGTCATGCTGAAGCCGGACGGGGAAATCTCCCTGATCGACTTTGGTACAGCCCGGGTTTTTAAAACCGGAAATTCCGAGGACACCACCTGCCTTGGAACGCCGGGTTATGCGGCGCCGGAACAGTATGGAGGAAACGGGCAGTCAAGACCCCAGAGCGATATCTACTGTCTGGGGGCAACGCTTCACCACCTGATTACGGGAAGAAATCCGGCGGCTACTCCGTTCAACTTTCCGCGGATTACCCAGTGCCGTCCCGGTCTTTTGGAGGAAACGCCCAGAGAAATGCGTAATGCCCTTCTGGGACTGGAGATGATCATCGAGAAATGTACCCAGTACGAGCCGGAGAACCGGTATCAGAACTGTGCGCAGGTAAAGTATGATCTGGAGCACCCGGAGGAGCTGGGACTTCCCTACCGAAAGAAACTGAGAAATAAAATAGCGGTTTTCGGAGTGAGTGCGGCGGCCTCTTTACTATTAGGCGGTGTTTCTCTGTTTGGCGGCATCATGGCCAAGAAAACCGAGACTACGGGATATGATTATTACATAGAAAGTGCGCTGACCTCGTCAGCGGCTGAAAAGCTGGATTACTACAAAAAAGCCGTTGCGCTGAATCCTTCCATAGAAACGGCATGGCTGGGGATTCTCGATGCGGTGGAGGAAGATAATGAATTTTCATCGGAAGAGGATGCATTTATCATATCCGTTCTGAATGCCCGGGAGAATGGCAGGGGAAAGGATAACAAATCCAGTTTCCATGAGAATAAAAGCGGTTATGTGAAGTTCTCTTACCGGATGGGACTGATGTACTACTACAGTGAAGGCGGCGGAGGCAACAAGAGTTCTGCCATCGGCTGGTTTGACAATGTTACTTCGGAAGATCTGGATAAGCTGGATCTTGGAGAGGAAGAAAAGAATAAAAAGGCCATGAAGGCCAGAGCCGAGATTCTGGGAAAAATCAGCAGCTACAACAAGAAAATCGGACAGGTGAATCAGGCCGGGGATGCCGAAGTGTCCTATGGCGATTACTGGTACGATTTGATGGCGCTGATCGACGATAATATTGCAATGGAAGACAATGTGGTTACCGAACTGCGTCTGTATAACGAAGTGGTTTACCAGATTTGTACCAACTACGATAAGTTTAAGGAAGCAGGACTGTCAAAAGAGGAAATGGAGACAGCCCTGAAACAGATAGAAGAAAAAGCGGCTTCTTTAGATATATCCGGTACTTCCTCTTTAGCGAAGGAGATTCAGACCTCTGTGCAGGATGGTATTCAGGTAGCACAGAAACAGATTACCGCCATTTTTGCACCGAATGCAGTGGAGACAGCACAGGAACAGGGAGGTGAGGGCTGATGAACGTACAGAATTTTGAACAGCAGTTGAGCCTCTATACAGATATCAAGATATACTGCGGGATTGCCGCGCTGGTATTGCTGGCATTGACGATTGCTTTGTTTTTCTGGCTGAAGATTCCGGAGACCTTTGCAGAGCTGACAGGAAAGAAAGCCAGACGGGCAGTACGGCAGATGACGGAGGATAATCCTGAGTCCGGTTCGCTGAAATCCTCAAAGACGGAGGAAGAAGGACAGAAGAACAGAAAAGTAAATAAGACAGACAAACTGAACAGCAAAAAGCTGCCCCAAAAACGAAGCTATGTGACGTCCATGGAACATACGCTTCCTAAAACAGACAAGCTTCCCACAACAATCCTTCAGGAGGAGGGCATCACTGCAAAGCTGGAGGAACAGACCGTACCTCTTGGCGAAGCGGACTATGAGAACGGGGAGACAGGCGTTCTGGAAAATCAGACCGTACCTCTTAGTCAAGCTGGCTATGAGAACGGGGAGACAAGTGTTCTGGGAAATCAGTCGGTGCCATTTGGTCAGGTAGGTTATGAGAACGGAGAGACAAGCGTTCTGGGAAATCAGACGGTGCCGCTTAGCGGTGCCGGATATGAAACCGAAGGAGCGGGAATACAGAAGAGGACTGCGGCGGGATTTATCATAGAAAGAAGTATTGTTGAGATACATACGGATGAGGTGATATAAGATGCAGAAAAGAAAAGGAATGAAATGGATTACAGCCTCTGCAGCGGCATATCTGCTTCCGGCGCTTTCTGTGTTTCTGCTTCCGATTTCCAGAAAACAGGACAGCAGTGGACTGACCACGGCAGGGTATCTTACAGGAGCTGTTTTTTGGACAGGAATTCTACTGGGAGTGGTTTTCTTTAGTGTAAGTTGGCGGAAGGTCAGGGTGAACCACGATTACCAGAAGTGGAAGAAAAAAAGAAATCCCGGTGTGGCGGCTTTTTTCCGTACCAGAGGTGGAATTATTGCGGATAGTTGTTTTATTCTGTCATTTTCAGCTTTGATTTTATCAGATTATATATTAGGGCTGCCAACTGTGGTGGTACTGGTATTTATGAGTTTGACTCTGTATTCTTTCTGTTTACATTTTTTGTTAAATGGGAGAGTTTATAGATATTTATTAACTTTAAAAAAGAAGAAGGAGAGAGGAAATGAAAAAGAACTTTAAAAGATTTCTGGCGTTTGCGCTGGCCGTATTGCTGCTATTTAGCGGAAGCGGTTTGGAAAATGCCCAGCTGTCGGTTCAGGCGGCACAGCAACAAGGCGGAATGCCGACGGAAAATCTGGATTTGTTGGCAGAGGAAACGGCAGAGGAAACATTTACAGTCAACATTCTGCCATTTGATTTGAGTGATGGAGTCGGAACCGGTGCGGCGTCTGTGACTGTAACGGGAACGAAAACAGGTGAAGAACCCATTACAGTAACGCAAAACATCTCTGATAATACAGGATTATTTCTGAGTGTTCCATATCAGGAGGGATATATTTATAGGTATCAGATTAGTTTTGAAAATTATAAGGATTTAACAGGTACTCTGGAGGTGACAGAAGCTGGTAAAATTTTATATATTCATGCAACTTTAATTCCAGATTATGGAGTACAAGATCCGAGTATAACGAACCGAACGGTACAGGCTTTGGATGAGGCTACATATAGCGTCGTTGTAAAAGATGCATGGGCAACGCAAGTAACTTGGAATGTTGTAAATAGCACTTCGAGCAACCCCAGCGCTGTTATTAATGGCGCAGCAAACGGAAAAGAATGTAAAGTTACCGCCCAAGAAAGTGGAACGTATGTGGTAACTGCAAGTTTAAAGGGAACTGATCTGTCAACAACCACGGTAACGGTTGAAAAAATACCTACTATTCTGACAGTATGGGGCACTGAGCCTACATTTTGGAGCAGTGGGGTTAATGTAACCGCTTCATTAAAGACAAAAGATGGACAGCCAGTGACGGGAAAAGAAGTAACCATTAGTGTTTGGGACAAAACTGGAAACAATGAAGTAGATCGTGCATCCGTTGAAACAGATGAAAGTGGAATAGCAGTTAAGAAATTCTGGTTGAGAAAAAATGGACAGTACACTTTAAAAGCAGAATACTTAGGAGACAATGCTTATCAAGCGGCAACACAGGCTGAAGCAAGTTATAATCCCAAAAGAGATGAAGTTACTCTGGATAAAATTAAAGTGAAAGCAACCTATGGTACAGAGAATCAGTACGATCTGAATCTGAAAGGAGACAATGGGAAGCCTATAGAGGGTGAAACGGTGGAAGGAACTCCTGAGAAAACATCGGATGTTGCCAAGGTTTCGATTAAAGACGGTAAGTTCGTTGTAACTCCTTTGAAAGCAGGAAGAGACACACTCACATTGGAATTTCAGACCGCAAATTATAAATTTAAAAAGGACTTTGAAATCACGGTAAAACCATATCAGCTGAAACTTGATCCTAACAGTATTTCGGTAGGAGCGTCAGGCAGTACGCAAAGTGAGGAATTTAATGGAGAAAAGATATATGACGGAACTTCCAATGTTGCCCTCAAAGGAGCGTTGGATAAAAACAGTATCTCGCAGGAACTTGCAGCAGAGCTTTCCGGTGTAGATGAAATCATCATTCCTGAATTTGACACTTTTAAAACAGATGTAGAAGATAAAAATGGTAAAGAAGCAGCACAGGAGTTTACGGCTGTTTTTGATCTGTCTCAGAGTACTTTGAGTGATGATCTTAAAGGAAAATATACGTTGAAAGATGATGACGGAAACAATCCATCTTTTGAAGAGACTATTACAGTGTGCAAAAGACCGCTACAATTAGCAATTGGAAACACGGAACGAGAATTTCGGTCATTGAAGTACAAAGAAAAGCTGGAAAATCTGATTTCTGCGGAAGGATACGTTGACGGGGAAAAGGAGGGGGTGGAAAAAAACAAAGAATTTTCATTTCCAACAGTCATCGATACTACACTTCCAGAAAAGGAAGACTTCGTTATTGAAAAGGATGATGAGGCCATGGGAGGACCTCATGTAGATGCATTGGATTTCGATAAAGAAAGCGGAAATCCTACGAAGAACTATAAATTTGATTTTGAAATTTCCCAAAAGGGAACTCTGACAATTACTGCAGAAGATGGAGGAAGAAAATATCTGGATATTATTAATCCGGGTGAGTCAAATGGAAGTACCAATGTCTATCAGGTATACAGTAAGGAGGAAACGGTAGAGGAAACTATCTATTATGGAAACGGAATTACAAAAGACACAACGGCTGTAGCAAAGTTCAGTCTTTCCGGCAAGTATGATCAGGTATTTCTGAAAGACAATATAGAAATCACAGACGGGCTGAATCTGGATCCGGCAATGACAGATGGTACGATTGTTGAAAAAGAAATCTATCTTGCCAACAGCACAACAAAAAACAAGACAAAACCATTTATTGTGCGTTTTAAATACGATAAAACTGTACCGGAGTGTGCTTCCATTGATTTGGGAACAACTTCAAGTGTAATTAATACTCTGGTGGATGCGGTGACCTTTGGTGCTTACAGTAACGTGTCTCTGACAGCAACAGTTACACTGGAGGATGAAATCTCCGGGATTAAAACATGGTCCTACAATGTGATGCCTTTGAGCCAATACAATGAAATAAAAGCAGCAGCCACAGGGACGGATGACCTTACTGAGGCACTTGGTTCTCAGACGTTCACTACACCGGAAGACTTGGACAGCAGAACGATTCCGGTAGGTAAGCTGAAGGCCAACGAAAGCATATCCGATGTGCAGGATAACTACATTGTTTTTGTAAGAGTGGAAGATTACGTGGGAAATGCTCAGATTTACGGTTCCAACGGTATCGTGCTGGAAGACATGCACAATATCAGTATTTCTTATACAGTAGAAAATCCTACAGGAAAGGATGCAAACGGATATCAGTATCATAAGGAAAATACTGTGCTGGGTATTACAGCAACAGAATCCGGAACTCTGTATTCGGGTATTAAAAAACTGAAGTATACAGTGACAACTGTGGATGGTGATGTGATTGATGATACCAATCCGTCTGAAAATACATATACAGTATATCAACAGGAAGCAGGGGAAGAGAATCCGGAAAGCTGGGTTCCGCAGAAAACACTGGAGGAACTTCAAGCGTATCGGACGCTGAACAAAAATATAGATTACAAAGCAGATGAGAAAGTTTCAACAAAGGTTACAGTATCTGCATCAGCAACCGATTTTGCCGGAAACACTATGGAAAATGCGGCTGAAACCACTTTTGTAGTGGATGGGGTAAAACCTGAAGTAGTATCTTCCATAAAGCAGGAAGGGAATAAAGGCGAGTTTAGAAATACAAAATATGCCAACAGTGATGTAATCTATACGGTGACGGTAACGGAAAGATATCTGAATACGAATGAAGTAAAGGTTACTATCAATAATAAGACATATTTACTGACCGAATTACAGTCGGCTGCAAATGCTCTTGGAATTGAGATCATACCGGGAACCGTACCGGAGTATGATGATTTAATGGATAATACCACATATACTTTAACCATTAAATTTAAAAAAGACGGCGACTATAAAGTATCAACAAACGTAGTTGACTATGCAGGTAATCCGGGTGGGGATAAAGAAAAAGAATTTACCATTGATACGAAAGCACCGGAACTTACTGCCACATATACCGCATATTATAAGGATGGTACAAGCAGAAAATTCCAATCTCCTTTGTCTTCTCGTATATACGCAAATGAGAATGTGGAGCGTATTGAGGTGAGTGCAGCGATTACAGAAACGAACTTTGCTTTGGCTGGACAGTCTGTCAATGGCGGGGTTATTGTTACAGCAAAGGATTTGGACAAAAATGATGTGATTGACGAAGGCGCATGGGATGCATCGTTTAAGGAAAATCCTCTGGGTGATGAAGGATGGAAGGATGGAGGATCCGTAAGTGACACAGACACACGGATGATTCATATAAAAGCTCTTCCAACAATCAATACAGACGCTAATTATACATTCATCTACGACTACACCGATTTGGCAGGAAATCCTTTAACTACAGTGAAGGATCAAATTACCCTTGACCGGAGACGGCCTCACGGAACTGTATATATTGACAATATGGTAAATGGTTCATCCGCTCTTTCATGGATTGACCGTCTGGCAGGAAATATTACCTTTGGACTTTTCGGACAGCATACGATTGGAGTGTCCATGGACAGCTCCGATGTTACGTCAAAAGTTGCATCCACAGAATATCTGTCGGCGGATGCAGATTTGAAACGGGAGCAGCTTGCTTCCAGAACGGATTGGAGTCCTTATCATAAAAAACTGACAGTTTCGGCAAATCAGAAGCTGGTGGTATATGAAAAGGTAACAGATACAGCAGGAAATGTGGAATATTACAGCAGTGAAGGTGTAATTGTAGATAATACTGCAGAAGCTCCTCAGATTACTATCACGCCGACAGCTCCGGCATGGGGAAAAGGTGTGTACAGCGCAGGAGATCAGCCGGGATTTGATTTCAATGTGCAGGATCCGGTGCTTAATAATTCTTATGCAGGACTTCATGAAGTTACTTATCGGATTGTAAACGGAACCACAGGAGCTACAGAAGAAAATACCACAGTATTCAGTAAAGAAGAGCATAAACAGAGTTGGTCCGGCCATATATCAATTGATCCGGAAAAATTCTACAGCAATGACGTCAGCGTCACAGTTACAGCCAATGACTGGTCAACCAACGAACAGACCTCAGAAACAAAGACACTGAAAGTTGATAACAAAGCTCCAATCGTAAGCTTTGCCTTTGACAGATCAGATGCACAGAACGGCAAATACTACAAGAACAACAAGACACTGACGATCACAGTAAATGAAAGAAACTTCGATCCGTCCTATCTGCCGAAAGTAACTTCCACAGCAGGCGGCGGCTACTCCTTCAGCGGATGGTCATCAAACGGTGAGACCCATACCGGAACTGTTTCCTTCAGTGGTGACAGTGATTATACAGTAGTTTATGATTGCTACGACCTTGCCGGAAACAAATCCAACACAGAAACTCTGGAAGAGTTTACTGTAGATAAGACTGTTCCGGTAATCAACGTATCTTATGATAACAACAGCGCACAAAATACGAATTACTACAAGGGAACAAGAACAGCAACTGTTACGATCACAGAGCATAACTTTGATTCTGCAAGAACACAGATCAGCGCAGGTGCAGTGACAGGTCCTAATCCGTCCGTCAGCGGATGGTCATCTTCAGGAGACCGCCATACTGCAACCGTAAGCTTCTCTCAGGATGGCGAATACACCCTGAGCGTAAGCGGTACCGATCAGGCGGGAAATGCAGCCGCTGAATATGGTCAGGACAGATTTACCGTAGACCTTACCAAACCGGAAATCCAGATCAGCGGAGTAGAAGATAAACATGCATACAATGCAGTAATTGCACCGGCGATCACCGTAACTGACACGAACTTCAGCCAGAATGAAGTGAAAGTGACGCTGACCGGAGTGAAGAGCGGGGAAGTAAAGACAGATTCCATGCTGACTGTCAGCAATGAAGCAAACGGAAGAACGTATACGTTTGCCAATTTCCCGGAGGGAATGGACGACATCTATACCCTGACGGTAGAAAACACAGACAAAGCGGGCAATGAAAATTCACAGAGCGTAACATTTTCTGTGAACCGTGATGGTTCTGCTTATGCAATCAGCAATAATACGCAGAAGCTGATCGACAAAAAGTACACAAACACACCGATAGATATCGAACTGGAAGAGGTCAATGTAAATACCCTGAAATTCCTTGAAATTACTTACAGCCGTGACGGTCAGGTGGTTACTCTGAAAAAGGGAACTGACTACACAGTAGAGGAAGAAGGCGGAGCAGATCAGTGGAAGAAATATAAATACAAAATTTCGGCTGCCTGCTTCGAAGAAGAGGGTACTTACGTCATCAATATCTATTCAGAAGATGATGCGGGAAATACCACAACCAACAAAGTAAAAGCAAAGACAATTGAATTTACCGTAGATAAAACGGCGCCGTCCATCGTTGTTTCCAACTTGGTCAACAAAGGACGTTATCAGGAAAATAAGCATCAGTTTACCCTGAATGTAAAAGACAATATCGCACTTGCTTATGTTGAACTGTATCTGGACGGCAAACTGGCACACACATACACCGGGGACGAACTGAATGCAGAGGACGGAGCAATCTATATTGATCTGGACAGCAAAAACAGCTATCAGAAGGTTAAACTTGTAGCCTACGATGTGGCTGGAAATGCAATGGAGGATGCGTACGTTTCCGATATGGAAGGGGAAGAAAAAACCGTATTTGCAGAATTCGACGTTCTGGTAACGGCCAATGCACTGGTACAGTTCTATATGAACAAACCATTGTTCTACGGTTCCATTATCGGCGCAGTGGTACTGATTGCAGTGATCATTATCCTTGTGAAAAGACGGAAGGATGAAAAGGGGGGAAAATAATCTATGGTAACAGAAAATCGTGCGTTATGGAAATATATCGTATTTTCTCTGCTCACCTGCGGAATTTACAGTTATTATTTCATCTACAAAATGGCGATGGATGTCAATATGATGTGCAGTGATGATGGGGAAAAAACAAGCGGGCTGGTTGCATTTGTTCTGCTGTCCTTTCTGACCTGCGGAATCTATGCATGGATCTGGTATTATAAACTGGGCAACCGTCTGCAGATGAATGCTCCGAGATATGGACTTCTCTTTCCTGAGAATGGTACAAGCGTTCTTTTATGGTTCATTTTTGGATCTATGCTTTGCGGAATCGGTCCATTTATCGCTATGAATATTTTGATCCGCAATACAAACCGGATGGCTGCTGCATACAACAGACAGAACGGCGGACAGATGCCGGGCGGAATGCAGGGACAAAACTCCCAGCAAAACGGCGGCTGGCAGAACCAGAACGCTCCGCAGCAGAACAATGGCTGGCAGAACCAGAGTGTTCCGCAGCAGGATAACGGCTGGCAGAACCAGAACATTCCGCAGCAGGATAACGGCTGGCAGAACCAGAACGTTCAGCAGCAGAACAATGGCTGGCAGGATCAGAGCATCCCGCAGCAGGATAACGGCTGGCAGAACCAGAACATTCAGCAGCAGAACAATGGCTGGCAGGATCAGAACATCCCGCAGGATAACGGTTGGCAGAACCAGAATGTATCTCAGCAGAACAACGATCAATGGCAGAATACAGCTCCTCAGGGTGCATGGCAGGCTTATTGTGAAGACCAGACCACCGTATTGAATGCACAGATGCTGAATCAGACAGAGCCTCAGGCAAATGGTTTTCTGTATTCCGCAAAGAACCAGCAGACAATATCTGTGACAGGAAATGAATTTACAATCGGAAAAGCCGGAGCAAATGTGACTTATGGTATAGAAGGAAATACTTCTGTCAGCAGATTCCATGCAAAGATTACACGGCAGAATAACAGCTTCTATATTACCGATCAGGATTCTACAAACGGTACTTATGTGAACGATATGCGGATAGGACATGAAGTGGTTGAACTTCATGACGGAGACCGGGTTCAGTTTGCAGATGATGCATATGTATTCTATATTCGCTGATTGGTGGAATAAGAGGATAAAGAAGTGAAGATAAAAGTAATTATAGTAGATAAGGATAAAAATTATACAGCCAGAGCGCTGAGGGGATTTCAGGCGCACTTTGCCGACCGGATAGAGCTTAGGGTATTTTCAGATGTGGAGAGCTTTTATCAGGATATCTCAGCTTCCTATGCGGATCTGATTCTGGCAGACAGCAGCGCCGGAGTGGATATCGGCCGGATTCCGGAAAGTACGTCCTTTGGCTATCTCTGCGAACGTATGGATGTGGAGGAAATTGATGGGGTAAACGCTATCTGTAAATATCAGAAGCTGGAAATCCTGTACAAAATGATGCTGGGAATATTTGCGGAAAAATCCTCCAATATCAAGTTCAGGCACAGCGTTTCCTCAGCACGTATGACAATGTTCACTTCTGTGCAGGGAGGCAGCGGCACTTCAGCCGCTGCCGCTGCATATGCACTGCGCAGGGGAAAAGAAGGTAAAAAAATATTTTATCTGTCTCTGGAAAAGTTTGGCGACAGCGATATGTATTTTTCCGGGGACGGCATCATGAGCTTTTCCGATGTGATCTATGCACTGAAAAGTAAAAAAAGCAATCTGATCATTAAACTGGAGAGTGCAGTGAAAAGGGATTCCAGCGGGGTAGAATTTTTCTCTACCTGCAGGAATGCGTACGATATGTTCGAGTTGAAGGACAGCGAGATTTCCGCGCTTTTGCAGGGCATCGCACAGATGAAGGAATACGATGAAATTGTCATGGATCTGTCGGGAGATTTGAATGAACGTATGAGCGTTCTGATGGAAGAATTTGCGGACAATATCGTTTATGTCTGCGACGGCTCTCTCACAGGAAATAAAAAATTTGAGCGTTTCTGTGAAGCGGTGAGGGTCAGAGAACAGCAGAAAGGGATTAATCTTCTTGGGAAGATGATTCTTCTGTACAATCGTTACAGCTCCAAAACCAGCGTGCAGATGGAAAAAATCCCTATCAATCTTCTGGGAGGCATCCACAGGTTTGAGGGAGCAAGCGGAAGAGAGTTGATCGAACAGATTTCTGCTATCAATATATTGAATCGGATTTAAGCGGGAGATTCCCATGAATGACGAAAGAAAACTGGAAATTGTAAAAAATTTCAAAAACAGAATTTACGAACACTTTAACCTGAATGTCATGAGTGATGAAAAGCTGGAAGAAGCCATTGAAAGAATGATCGTGGAAGAACTCAGCGGAGAGTATATCACGATTGAAGAACGGGTGGATATTACGGAACGGGTTTTCAGCTCCATCAGAGGTCTGGGAATTCTGGATTCTATCATCAAGGATGAAGACATCACCGAGGTGATGATCAACGGTCCCAATGACGTATTTATCGAGAAATCCGGTAAGCTGTACAAACTGGATCAGACCTTTGATGACGAAAAACAGTTGGAAGATATTGTCCAGAAGATTGTAGGACAGGCTGGCCGTGAAGTCAATCAGGCGAACCCGATCGTAGACACCCGGCTTCCGGACGGCTCCCGTGTAAACGTGGTTCTTCCGCCTATTTCTTTGAATGGTGCGATCGTCACGATCCGTAAATTTTCAAAGACGCCCATGACAGTTAAACAGCTTCTGCGCTACGGCTCCATCACTCCGGAAGTGGCCCATATGCTGGAGATTCTGGTAAAGGCAAAATATAATATTTTTATTTCCGGTGGAACCGGATCAGGAAAGACTACGTTTCTGAATGCTATATCAAACTTTATCCCCCATGATGAACGTGTAATCACCATTGAGGATTCGGCAGAGCTTCAGATTGAAGGGGTGGATAATCTGGTCAGTCTGGAGACCAGAAATGCCAATGCATCAGGTCACGGTGCAGTTACGATTCGTGATCTGATAAAATCCTCTCTTCGTATGAGGCCGGAGCGTATCGTAGTGGGAGAGGTCCGTGGCGGAGAGGCATTGGATATGCTTCAGGCGATGAACACCGGACATGACGGGTCTTTAAGTACGGGTCACGCCAATGGTACCCGGGATATGCTGAGCCGTCTGGAGACCATGGTGCTTCAGGGCGCAGAGGGACTTCCGCTGGAAGCGATCCGAAATCAGATTGCCTCAGCCTTGGATATCATCGTTCACCTTTCCAGACTTCGGGATAAGAGCAGAAGAACCATGGAGATTTCCGAGGTTCTGGGTTATGAGGACGGTGAGATTCAATTGAATACTCTTTATCGGTTTGAGGAAGATGAAAATTCCACGATGGAAAGGGTTTCCGGAAAACTGATACGGACGGAGAACCCGTTTATCAATGAACATAAGCTGCGCTTATCGGGAAATAAAGAGGTGATATAAAATGGCCAAAAAGGAAAAAGAAACCTATGTAGAAATGAATGGAATTCTGGGGAATGCCTATGACTACCATGTATACCATATGAAAAAAACAGATTTCCTGATCTCTTGGGCGCTGGGATTTGGTGTGGCATTTATTGTCGTGATGGCCTTCTTTGGAAATATGATCATGGCTCTGGCAGGAGGAATCATTGCGGCTCTTCTGGTTCCGAAATATTATCAGAGATTCCGCCGGGATCGTCGGATCAGAAACCTTAGGGAACAGTTCAAGGATCTTCTGGAATCCCTGTCCGCATCCTATTCGGCAGGAAGAAATACGCCGGATGCGTTTCAGGATGCAATGAACGATCTGATGTCCATCTACGGCGGTGAAGGCGATATCATACGGGAACTGGAGCTTATCTGTGCAGGTCTTAGAAACAACATCAACATTGAGAACCTGCTTCTGGATTTTGCCATGCGAAGCGGTCTGGATGATGTGATGAGTTTTGCCAATGTTTTTGAGGTATGTAACCGTCAGGGCGGTGACCTGAAACGGGTGGTAAATGAAACACGAGACGTTATCAGTGACAAGATGGAAATCGAGATGGAAATCGAAACCATGATTGCCGGAAATAAAAATGAACTGAACATTATGATGATCATGCCGGTAATCATTGTGGTGATGCTGAAGGGGCTGGGAACGGGAACCGTAAATGCCAACACCCTTCCCAATATCATCATCAAGCTGGTGTGTATCGGCATCTTTTTACTGGCATACGCAATGGGCAGAAAGATTGTGGATATCAAAATATAACGGAATACTTAGGAAATGGAGAGAACGGCTATGGAAATTAGCAGACTGGTACTTCTGATCGCTGCGACTGTTCTGGTTGTATTTTGGATTGTGCTGGCAAAAAAATATGAAGAGGAATATCGGACTTTGACCGATTCCATAGACACAGAGCAATATCGGTATCCGGAGTTATTCTGTATCGGATTTGCCCTGATGAAACTTTTACATATTGACAGCAAAAGCAAAAAAGCCAGAAAACGTATCAAAGAGATTTCAGAGGTACGTGGAAAACGGTATGCAGAGTATTATTTTTATATCATTAACGGTGCAAAATGGACCTATGGATTTACCGTGCTGGTAGGTTTTGCGGTTTTGGGAGCGCTGGGAAATTCCATGGAGGCGCTTCTTTTCGGGGTTCTTCTGGCAGGCCTTTTGATGTGGTATGTAGAAGAACTGATGAATGACAAACTTCAGGAAAGAAGAGAGGAGCTGCTTGCAGATCTGCCCCAGATGCTGTCTAAGATGACGCTTCTGGTCAACTCAGGAATGGTTATCCGTGACGCATGGAAAAAAATAGCTTATGGAAGCGACCGTGTCCTGAACCGTGAGATGCAGCTTGCTGTAGAAGAAATCAACAACGGCGTGTCGGAGCTGGACGCCTACCGCAATTTTGCGGAGCGATGCGCCATCAAGGAAATCAGAAGATTTTCCTCTACCATGATCCAAAACATGCAGAAAGGTAATGCAGAGATTGCCTATTTCCTGAAGGAAATGGCGGATGATATGTGGGAAGAGAAAAAGCATCTGGTAAAGAGAAAAGGTGAAGCGGCAAATTCCAAACTGCTGATTCCTACGGCTTTGATTTTTGTGGGAATCCTGATTCTGGTTATGGTGCCGGCCTTTATGAACATGTAGGTAGATGGGAAACCATTTTACTTAAATTGTAGCAATTCAGAATTCTGAACTGTTACTGTAAACCAAACAAAGGAGGAAATGAACATGATGGGAAAACTGAAAAGCGCATATCTGCGTGGAAAAATGGCGGTAATGAATAAACTGACAAGCTGGGCAGAGGAAGAGAAAGGTGCTTCCGATATCGTTGCGATTATCGTTGTTATCGTAATTATTCTGGCTGTAGCTGCAATCTTCAGAACACAGTTGATGGCAGCAGTGACAAGTGTATTTGAGAAGCTGACAGATTTTATCGGTTAACAGCTTAATCCCCTGCCAAGGAAGAACCTGCGGCAGGGGAAATTCCAAAAGTAATTTGTACATCGTTGGTGAAGGAACTGTTACAGGTTCCGGCAAATTGCGGTGAAGGAGAAAATTATGAGGATAAAAGAGGAAAAAGGCGTAGCTATGGTGGAAGCGACCATTTATATGCCATTGGTGCTGTGTACCGTGATGGCACTGATTTATCTCGCGCTGTTTAATTTACAGGAATATATGATGCTTTATCAAACACAGCGTGTTGGTGCGGTAGTAGCAAGGGAAGAAGCCTACATCGGATACGATGTATTTGGTATGGGGCAGGATAATGAAATTGACTTCTCGTGGGGAGGCGGAACTCCCTCTTCAGATAAAGTGACTTCTTATTTCGAGGCACATCATGACGATCCAAGAAGTTTGTATAGAGAAATTGGAGGGAGCGGCAGTGCAGATACGGGAAGATTTGCAGATGCTGCGGTGTCCTCCACATTGATTGCGCTGGGAACAGTCAGTACTCCGGAGGTAAAAGTGAAAAATGGATTTTTTGGCACTTCCGTAACGGTGGAAATTAAGCATTCCATTCCAATGCCCGGGGTAATAGCCTATCTTGGTTATGAGGGAAGTACTACACTGAAAGCGGCTTCCTACACCTATTCGTTGAATCCAAGCGAATTTGTGAGAAATGTGGATCTCGGAGCAGATTTGATAAAATTTGTCTGTGATAAGTTGGGTGTGGATATCAATGGATTTATGGGCAAAGCACAAGAGGTATTAGGCAAGATATTGTAGCGGGAGAGGGGAAAACATGTTAAAATTATTTATAAAAAATGACGGCGCAATTTCAGTGTTTTTATCGCTCATCCTGCTTCCGGTGCTCCTTTTGGGATGCCTGACGGTAGACGGAGCCCGGGTTTATATGTCGAAGACCGTGGTATCCGATGCAGGTGATATGGCTATGAATGCTGCACTTGCACAGTATAATATGGATCTGAAGGAAGAGTACGGTCTGATTGCAATGGACAAAAACCCGGAGAGCATCAGCGGCGATCTGGAAAAATATTTCGCTGCCAGCCTGAATGGAACAGGCATAGATGGAATCGCCGATTATGACAAGCTTCTGGATGTGATGGAGGAAAGCTTCGAAGCGATCAACATTGAAGCGTCAAAATTATACAAAACAGAGGTGGAAAAACAGCAGATTCTGGAATATATGAAATATCGGGCGCCTGTCTGTATGGCAGAGATGGTTCTGGAAAAGCTGGATATGATTAAAGATACCAAGAAGATGATGGACGCTATGGAAGCGGAGATGGATTTCAGTGAAGCCATGGAGGACTGCCATGATGCCTTTCAGGAAGCGAAAAAGGCGCTGGATGATCTGGATGCCAAACTGGAAGCATTTCCATCCCAAGACGTGATTGAGCAGGATTTGGAGAGAGCTTGGCAGGATTATATCGGTCCTATGGCAAAATGCTTCCTGCTCAGAGCAGCATTGTCTCACTATGATGATTATGACGAGACGGCAGCAGCGACAAACACATGGGAAACCATGAAAAGTGCAGCGGAAAACTTCAAATTCCATGCGGAAAAGGTGAATATGGGGGAGCTCTACAGAAGAGACACCTATGACAATTATATCAGCGCCATGTATTATAAAAACACCATTGATACAATGGGCGGTATTGATAAGATGCTGGAAAAATATGATGCTGCGAACAGAGATAATGATGAAGAACGTCAGACAATCGTAGACCTTACTACATCCTATAATCAGTGGAAGAATACCATTGCTTATTATTCTACAAATCTTTTAAATTGTGCCAATAGCTATGTAAATACACATTTTGCAAAACTGAACGGTTACTATAAGAGTGCGGATGCAACAAAAAATGCGGCAGATAAGGCGTACAAAAAACTGGAAGAGGTAAAAAAGAAGCTGGATACCGCAAGGGAAAAATATAATAACTGGGATGCGGCAGCAGGTCAGTTAGAGGATCCGGGCGCTATGGAGGAAGAGCTTGAAGAATATGCGAATATGTTTGATACCAATGATTTGGAGACGCTGATGGATAAGGTTAACATGGATAAGGTGTACATGCAAAAATTAAAAGATGTACTAAATGAGGAAAAGTTCTATAACCAGAGTATTGCTTCTGTTCCGGCATCAAGCCAGAGCCATAAATATATGTCTGAAGCGGACTATGTGGTTTCTCCATATTCAAATGCAGATCTGGATAGCTTTGATGAGGTGGAGTTTAAGAGAACCCAGACCTATATTACTGATTATCATCATACAACGATACCTCGTGATAATGGTTTGGTGCATATACATGACGATCCTTTCTATCAGCAGCTCATCGAATTTTGCAAGAAAAACCAGACTGAGGAGTCAGAAGAAAAAAGGGATGAAGCAAATGGCAATTTGGAAGAGGGTGCCTTAGGAGGAGAAGAGGCAAACTCAGAGGAAGGCTACCCTACCTATAACTGGGGCTCGGCAGGAGTAACACTTCCCACATCACTTACAGGAAATGCCAGTATCTCTCCTTCTGGTAATATGACTGGTTCAGGAAGTGGGGATATCGGAGACCGTTCAGATAGACGCGATATCATATCAAAAACAAAAGAGTCGATTAAGGCGGCAAGCAGTTTCCTAGATAGTGTGAATAAGATTGTTGCTAAAAATTTAGCAAATTTGTATATTGCAGAGTATGGAATGCAGTTATTTTCGTACTATACGGTGGATAAAAAGGTGGAGGGAAGTGGTTCTTCAAAATCGATAAAAACTCTGTCAGATGGGGAAGCAGTAGGAATTAGCGGATTTCCTCTTTCTCAGCATAAGGCATACCGGGCGGAAACGGAATATATTCTCTGGGGAAATCAGTCATCTGCGCAGAATATTAAGAAGACAGTGGGAATAATTTTTGGAATCCGGCTGTTGTTTAATTCTTTTTTTGCTTTTACAAACAAAGGTATTAATTCCCAGGCACATGTGCTGGCATCTGCAGTTGCTGGTGGAGCGCCTTATTTGATACCAATTATAAAAATTGTCTATAAATTGTCTCTTGCTATGGTTGAGACGACTTCTGATATACAGAAGATTAAGCAGGGGTATGGTGTAACTATTATAAAAGATCCGAAAACATGGGCCACATATAGTTTAAATGCTTTTGGATCGTCTGGTGATAATACGGAAGGCGTCACGCTGGATTATTCAGAATATCTGAGAATATTCTTGAATATAGCTATGCTGGGAGGGGCAGAAGTTGGAGTGCTGGGGCGCATTGCAGACTGTATACAGGTAAATATGGATGGCACAAGTGATATCACACAGATGTATACGATGGTGGCTGTGGAAGCTAAAGTAAAGACCAGAACTACTTTCATGAGAAGTATCGCTGATTGGAGCGGAGCAGGCTGGGGTTATGAGGATTCCTACAGTTATACATATCAAAGCATATTAGGATATTAAGGAGGAAAGAAAGTTATGAAGAAAAAAATGGTAATGCTGCTTTTGGCAGGAATGGTACTTTGTACTGCAGGATGTAAAGAAAAAGAAACGACAGAGGAGCCTTTCCAGACCGTGGAGCAGGAAACAGAAGAGAACAGTGGGGAAGAAGCAGTAACGCCGGAAGCAGAGACGCCGACACCGGAAGCAGAGACTGAGGAAGCAGGACAGGAAGTAGCGGCGGCTGAAGACAGTACCGGAATCTTTCCGGAAAGTGGAGGAGTGTTGGAGGTTCCGATGGGAATCGTAATAAATGGGACAGTGACCACTGGTTGTACTGTAAAGTTACCTGCAAATTATTTGATTTCTGGAATGGGGATTGATAATACAGGTGCTGAAAATGATACTTTACTGTATGGAGATTCTTTGAGCAGCTATTGGGAAAAAGGGATTCTCAAAGAGGCAAATGTATCTTCTGCAATGACAATACAGGGAGATACCACATTGATATGTGAGATTTATAGTGTTGCGGAAGCAGGAAATCTGGAAGGCCAGAAAGAATATGCACCTGAAGGAGTAGAAGTAGGAACTGAGTTAGTGCCGGGCTATGGATATTTGAACCCCGTTGAGTTGGAAGCAAATCAAACACAATTTTCCACAATAGTTCAGTTGAATGATGAACTGATTGTTTATCTGGGCTACGGCGGTCCGCTGATCGAAGAACTGGGGGTTCAGGGCCTGAGTGAAAAACTGTATGAGCTGGTAACTCCGCTTGTTTAATAGCAGAGGCCTGTTTATATCAGCAGAGGATGAGATAAAGATGAAAAGAATACAGAAGAATAGAAAGCATGACAGAGGCTCCCTGACTGTGGAGGCAATTCTGTTTCTGATTCCCTTCATGTGCGCTTATCTGACGGTTATCAATGCCGGACGGTTTGTGCAGACAGAGATGCTGATCCACCATGCCATTACCCAGACAGGAAAGCAGATATCCACCTACAGTTATGTATTTACTAAATCAAAGGCAGCGGAGATGATGCAGGGAACAAACCGGAAAAAAGAGGAATTTCAGGCAAATGTGGATGAGGCGGTCAGTTCTGTACAACAGTTTGCCAACTCTGTAGGAAGTGTGGGAAGCAGCGGGGATATTTTCAGTGATCTGGAAGACATCTATGAATCCGGAAATGCAGCAGGAGAGAATCTGTCGGAATTTTTCAGTGATCCGGAAGCTATAGCTTCCGGTGTGTTTGCCATGGTGAAAGGCGGTATTCGAGAAGATGCGCTGACCTTGCTGGCAGGAGAATTATCAAAGAGTTCCATCAAAAGTTCCATCAGTCTGATTTCTGACGATGCCAATGAGTATCTGGAAAATTTGGGGGTTGTGGGAGGACTTGACGGTTTGAATTTCAGAAAATCCAAATGGATTTCCAATAAAAGCGGAAAAGGAGATATCCAGATTGTTGTCACGTATCAGATGAAGAACTTCCTGTTTCCGGAGTTTGATTTTGGACAGCATGAATTTGTCCAGTGTGCATCCACGCTGGTCTGGTAGGAAAACGATAGGAGACTTATGGAAAAGATAAAAGAATGGTTTGCAAAAGAATGGACAGATAAAAAATTCCGCCGGTATGCGGCTGTCTGGGGAATCATATCCGCAGCGCTTCTGGCAGAATTTATCTGGTTTGGATACAGTCTGCCAAAACTTTTCCGCTATCTGATTTTGCTGGAAGCTGTTTTTGGCATTGCATGGATTGACGGGAAAACGAAACGGATTCCCAATAAAATACTGATTGCTTTGCTGGTATTCAGAACCGTTTTGCTGGGAATTGAATGGGCAGTATATCCCTCTTTGGGACTGTCCATACTGATTTCTTCCGCTCTGGGCGCGGTGATCGGAGGCGGGATGTTTCTCCTTTGCTTTTTCCTTACCCGGGGTGGTATGGGGATGGGCGATGTAAAGCTGTTTACGATCATCGGTTATTTTGTGGGAAGTGGTGTGATCATGCCCATTGTGTTTTTCACGGTAATGATTTCGGCTTTGTACAGCATTATTCAGTTGATTCGGAAGAAAACAAAACTGAAAGATGAAATACCCTTTGCTCCCTTTGCACTGGCAGGAATGATTCTGGCAATGGGGCTTGGAATGTAGGAGAGGCAGTATGAAAAAAAATATAATTCTGCTGTTGGTTGTTCTGCTGGGGCTGTCATGGTATGTTTCAGTTTCAGAAATGATAACTCAGCCAAAGAAAGTAGAGGAACATCTGAAAAAAGCAGAGAACTATGAAAAAAAGGGCATCTATGTGGATGCAGTTGCAGAATATGAAGAGGCCCTGAAATACAGAAAAGATGACCCTGAAATTTCCGTGCGCATGGCGCAGGATTATCTGGCAACGGGGGAAACAAAAAAATTTGTGTCAGTGTGCCAGCAGACCGCAGAAGCGAATCAGGAGGACACTACGGCGCTGAATCTTCTGATGGAATATTATGTGGATAACGGATATCAGAACAAAGCTGTGAAATATTTGTCCGATTTTACGGAAACCTATCCGGAAAATGAAAATGCACAGGCATGGATGCTGGAATTAAAGGGAACCTATACTACGATTTACTGTCGTTACAAACAGTTGGCACCGTTTGTCAACAATACCATGGTGGTGAGTGAGGAAGGACGTTACGGTATTGCTTCCTCCACAGGAACCGCCTTGGTGGAGCCGGAGTATGAAGAAGCCCATCCATTTTCAGCGGACGGTTTTGCTCTGGTTGTACGTGAGGATGGAACCTATGCTTATCTGGATCAGGAGGGACAGACAAGAAAAGTTCCTGACAGCGCGTATAAAGATCTGGGAATGCTTTCCGAGGACCGGGCGCCGGCGTCCAAAGACGGCAAATTCGGCTATCTGGATGAGAATATGGAAGAGGAGACCGAATTTCAGTGGGATGCGCTGACTGCAGTGAAGGATAAGGTCGGTGCAGCGCAAAAGGACGGCAAATGGGCGCTTGTAGGAAGAACCGGAAAAGAAAAAACAGAATATCTGTATGATGATGTGATTATTGATGAAAACGGATTCTGTTCCGGGCAGGAGCGCATATTTGTGAAAGAAGACGGAAGCTTTCATATGGTGAACCGGAAAGGCAAAACCGTGGGCGAGGAAACTTTTGATGACGCAAAGGTTTTTGGAGCCGAAGGATATGCCGCTGTATGCAGGGATGGCAAATGGGGATTTGTGGATGCAAACGGTAAACTTGTGATTGATTATGCTTATGATGATGCCTGTTCCTTTTCAAACGGATTTGCAGCCGTTTGTCAGGATGGAAAATGGGGGTATATCGACACGGAAAACCATATGGTGCTGGAACCGGGATTTGTCTGCGCTACGTCTCTGTCTGATGAGGGGACAGCGGCTGTAAAACTGATGGAAAGTGAAAATGATGAATGGCAGTTGATACAGTTGAATCTGTTTCTGTAGAACCGCAAGGAATCAGGAGGAATACCAATGTTGGATTTGATTTACGAGACACAGGACTCGAAAAAATATGTAGTTTACAATAAAAAGGAAACAGATGTTACAGACAGCGTGGTTTTAGGCATGCTGTCCAACAACCGGATAGAGGGCTGTCTTCCGTTTTTGCAGACACAGGTGGATACCCAGATCAGTTATCGATATGAGGTGACGGATATGGAGCCGGTTCAGAACTATCTGAATGGCGTGGTGAGTAAAAAACAGTTGTTCCGAATTATAGAAGGAATTCTTGCAGCAGGAGAAAAGCTGGAGGAATACATGCTGGATATGACCTCAGCGGTATTGGACACTTCCTGTATTTATGTATCCACAGTGACCGGACAGGTGAATCTGATGATACTGCCGATTGAGTTTCAGGAGATGTCCATGGAACAGTTTTTCCGGCAGATGATATTCAGTGTACAGTATAATCAGGCGGAAGATTGTTCTTATATTGCTGGTCTGCTGACATTTTTCAATGGAGGAACTGAATTTTCCGCAGCCGCTTTTTCTGAACTTCTGAAGAAACTTCAGACAGGAGGAAAAGCTTATCCGACACAGGCAGCGGGAGCAGCTTATGCCGGCCAGCAGTCCACACAGAGACCGCCCCGGTACGGACAGCCACAGGTAAATCAGCCGGGCCCGCAGTTTGGGAAACAGCCGCAGCCGGGTCAGAATGGCCCGCAGTTTGGTCAGCAGCCGCAGCCGGGTCAGAGCGGTCCGCAGTTTGGTCAGCAGACCCAGTCGGGTCAGAATGGTCCGCAGTTCGGTCAGCAGACCCAGTCGGGTCAGAATGGTCCGCGGTTTGGGCAGCAGTCGCAGCCGGGTCAGAATGGCCCTCAGTTTGGCCAGCAGGCGCATATGGGCCAGAGCAGCCCACAGTTTGGAAAGCAGCTGCAGCCGGGTCAGATGACATCACAGTCTGGCCAGCAGCCGGATTTACGGAATGCACAGACCGTTCAGTCCCAGCAGGCACAGTCAAATCCGGCAAGATTTGGAGGGATGCAGATTCCTCCGTCACAAGTTTCGGCAGAAAAGCAGGAAGCAGAGAAAAAAGGGTTGTTTGGCAAGAAGCCTAAGAAGGAGAAAAAGGCACCGGAAACCACGGGAAATACTCCTGCTTCCAGACCTGCTACCAGCTTCCGCGGAATTGCGATTCCGGGAGCGGAACCGGAAGAGACGGCACGCGGCGGTGAAAACAGTTTGGATACAGACAGCGCTTCCCCGCTGATCCCGGCGCAGAATGTGCAAATCGATACCCATGCGGCAAAAATCCAAAACTTTGGGGAGACCATAGATTTGAAAACCTTTAATCAGGACACCTCTCTTCTCAGCCAGAATCAGATACAGATGCCGGTACAGGAATCTCCCTGCCTGATCCGTAAAAAGAACAGAGAAGTTTTCAGGATTCTGAAAGAGGTATCTAAAATCGGCAGAAGCCGTGAACAGGTGGATTTCTTTATCACAAACAATTCCAGTGTGGGACGAATCCATGCGGTGCTTTATCTGCGGGACGGCAGAGTCTTTTTAGAGGATAACGCGTCTACCAACGGAACATTTCTCAATGAACGGAGAATCAGCGGGCAGGAAGAATTGAAGCCGGGCAGTACGGTTCGTTTCAGTGATGAGGAATTTGAATTCCGGATGCTGTAAAAGCAATCGGAAAAACAGTAAAAATCCTTGAAAAACCCGAAAAAACCGCTTGCTTTTTAACAAAGAGAGTGCTATACTATAAAACGAACTTTTGTGTAGCGCTCTTTTTTTGTGCGCAAAAACAGAGGTTTTCACCACACGGTCATCTGACCGGTAAAAAAAGGAAATTCCCGCAAGGGAATACCACTATGGCCATTTGGCCTAGAGAGAGGAAAGGAGGATTCAAATGAAAGTTAGATCATCTGTTAAACCTATCTGTGAAAAATGTAAAATCATTAAAAGAAAAGGAAGCATCAGAGTAATCTGCGAGAATCCAAAACACAAACAGAGACAGGGCTAATACCGTCAATTTAGTCTGACTGTTTGGAGGAAAGCTTCAAAATTAAGTGCGGCTGCAGTAGGACACATCTGGATGTGTTGTACTGTTTAAATATTATAATGAGAGAACTCCGGGAGTGGTGTACCGGGGAGCCTCCGGCGGATGAACGCCGATGAGAGCGTTGCATCCCTTATAATATTGCTTAATACCGGCCCAGCCGGAAAGGTCATGGAGACATGGCTGGATGCTCACATACCGGCATCCCAATTAGGAAAATATTAAAAAAGATCAGTAGTGGCACGACATTTCAGGCATATGCAAGCATATGAGCTGCCGGGAGCTGATCAGCAGAAAATGGAGGAAAAATACATGGCACGTATTGCTGGTGTAGACTTACCAAGAGAAAAACGTATTGAAATCGGATTAACTTACATCTACGGAATCGGTAGAACAAGCGCTACCCGTATCCTGAAAGAAGCAAATGTAAATCCGGATACCCGTGTAAGAGATATCACGGACGAAGAAGTAAAAAGAATCAGTGCTGTAATCGATGAGACTCAGACTGTAGAAGGTGATCTGAGAAGAGAGATCGCTATGAACATCAAACGTCTGCAGGAAATCGGATGCTACAGAGGTATCCGTCACAGAAAGAGCCTGCCGGTTCGTGGTCAGAAAACAAAGACCAACGCAAGAACAAGAAAAGGCCCGAAGAGAACTGTTGCAAACAAGAAAAAATAATTTCTGTACAGTTGATGCAGGCGAGCTGAAAGCAGCTTAGCAAATGTAACCATTTATCAATAAGAATATAAGAAAGTGTAGGTTAGTTTTTAAAATGGCTAAAGTGACAAAAAGAACGACAACAAAACGTCGTGTAAAGAAAAACGTTGAACGCGGACAGGCACATATTCAGTCATCTTTCAACAATACAATCGTAACATTGACAGATGCTGAAGGAAATGCTCTTTCTTGGGCAAGTGCTGGTGGTCTGGGATTTAGAGGTTCAAGAAAATCTACTCCTTATGCAGCTCAGGTAGCAGCAGAGACAGCTACAAAGGCAGCATTAGTTCATGGTCTGAAGACTGTTGAAGTATTCGTAAAAGGACCGGGATCAGGAAGAGAAGCAGCAATCCGTGCTCTTTCCGCATGCGGACTTGATGTTGTAAGTATCAAAGACGTAACTCCGGTACCACACAATGGTTGCCGCCCACCAAAACGTAGAAGAGTCTAATTTAGGAGGTCAGTAGATTATGGCAGTTAATAGAGTACCTGTTCTGAAAAGATGTAGATCTTTAGGTATGGATCCAATCTATTTAGGAATTGATAAAAAATCCACAAGACAGTTAAAAAGAGCAAACCGTAAGATGTCTGAGTACGGTCTGCAGTTAAGAGAAAAACAGAAAGCAAAATTCATCTACGGTGTTCTGGAAAAACCTTTCCGTAACTACTACGAGAAAGCTGACAAAATGCCGGGACTGACAGGTCCAAACCTGATGACAATGCTGGAAATGAGACTGGATAACGTAATCTTCCGTCTGGGATTCGCAAGAACCAGAAGAGAAGCTCGTCAGATCGTTGACCACAAACATGTACTGGTAAACGGCAAACAGGTTAACATTCCATCTTATCAGGTAAAAGCTGGTGACCAGATCGAAATCAAAGAAGCTAAGAAAGCTTCTCAGAGATATAAAGATATTCTGGAGGTAACTGGCGGAAGACTGGTTCCGGAATGGCTGGATGTAGATCAGGAAGCATTAAAAGGAACTGTTAAAGAAGCTCCTGCAAGAGAAGTAATTGACGTACCTGTTGATGAAATGCTTATCGTCGAGTTGTATTCCAAATAATAATGAGTCACGGCTCATACGTTTCGTGTGGGTCGTTTCCCATATGTTACCCTCAGTGAAAAATAATATCCCAATAAGGAGGGCATGGTATGTTTGATTTCAACAAACCGAAAATTGAGATTACAGAAATTTCCGATGATAAAAAATATGGCAGATTTGTTGTAGAACCGCTGGAAAGAGGCTATGGTACCACTCTGGGAAATTCTCTGAGAAGAATCATGCTGTCTTCCCTGCCGGGAGCAGCCGTAAGTCAGGTGAAGATTGAAGGCGTTTTACACGAATTCAGTTCCATTCCGGGTGTCAAAGAAGATGTAACAGAGATCATCATGAATCTGAAAAGCCTTGCTATCAAAAACAGCAGCGAGAGCAACGATCCTAAGATCGCTTACATCGAATTCGAGGGTGAAGGCGTGGTACGGGCATCCGATATTCAGGTTGATCAGGATATCGAGATCATGAATCCCAACCAGATTATTGCAACCCTGAACGGCGGACCGGACAGCAAACTGTACATGGAGCTTACCATTACAAAAGGCCGGGGTTACGTCAGCGCAGAAAAAGGAAAGACAGAAGATATGGCGATCGGAGTGATTGCTGTGGATTCTATCTATACACCGGTTGAGCGTGTAAACCTGACAGTACAGAACACCCGTGTTGGTCAGATTACCGACTTTGATAAACTGACTCTGGATGTTTATACAAAAGGAACACTTGATCCGGATGAAGCTGTCAGCCTTGCAGCAAAAGTATTGAGCGAGCATCTGAAGCTGTTTATTGACCTCTCTGAAAATGCTAAGACTGCTGAAGTCATGATTGAAAAAGAGGACAATGAAAAAGAAAAAGTTCTGGAGATGAACATTGACGAGCTGGAGCTGTCTGTTCGTTCCTACAACTGTCTGAAGAGAGCAGGAATCAATACAGTTGAAGAGCTTTGCAACAGAACTTCCGAAGATATGATGAAAGTCCGCAATCTGGGACGCAAATCTCTGGAAGAAGTACTGGCGAAGCTGAAAGAACTGGGATTACAGTTGAATCCCGGTGAAGAATAAAAGCGCAGAGTAATCTGCGACTGCCGGCAGAGGATGTCGGTAGGGTAAAGAGATAATTTGTAGATAAAAAAGCAGTATATCAGTAAGGCCGAAGATGCATGATATATTGTTCCACAAATGGAGGAAAATATAATGGCAGGATATAGAAAACTGAGCAGAACATCTTCTCAGAGAAAAGCGTTAATCAGAAACCAGGTAACAAATCTGTTATTCCACGGAAAAATCGTGACAACAGAAGCAAAAGCTAAAGAAATCCGTAAAGTAGCAGAAGGCCTGATCGCTCTGGCTGTAAAAGAAAAAGACAACTTTGAGAAAGTAACTGTTACTGCTAAAGTTGCTCGTAAAGATGCAGAAGGCAAAAGAGTGAAAGAAGTAGTTGATGGTAAGAAAGTAACTGTATACGATGAAGTACAGAAAGAAATCACCAAAGACGCTCCTTCCAGACTGCATGCAAGACGCCAGATGATGAAAGTATTCTATCCGGTAAAAGTTGTTCCTGCAGATGCTGCTGGAAAGAAGAAAAACACAAAGAACGTTGACATGGCAGAAAAAATGTTCAATGAAATCGCTCCGAAATACGTTGGACGTAACGGTGGTTACACAAGAATCATCAAAATCGGACCTCGTAAAGGTGATGCTGCTATGGAAGTTGTTCTGGAGCTGGTATAATTCAGAGCCGAATCAAACCGTAGATAACCGGAGGGCTTTGCCGGAAGGTTGATGTGATAAAAAACAGCGTTGATTTTGTTTCATTGCGAAACAGAGTCGGCGCTGTTTTTGTATGAAATTATATAAGCCCTTTTTTTCATGGAAGAAACCGTGTATAATAGGAAATACATAACTATTCAGGACTCTGTCCTTCATAGTCAAGAAAATACCTTGAAAACTATACGAGAAAGGATAAACAATGATTCAAAAGACCAAGAACAGATTAAAGGCGGTACAGATGGAGATTCGCGAGCATAAAAGTTCCTCGGCAGTATATTTTATACTGCGGGGGCTGGTGATTCTCGTCATGGTCCTGCAGATTTTCAACCGCAATTATGAAAATGTTTTTTACTGTATACTTACGCTGCTGCTGATGATCGTTCCAAGCTTTATTCAGGTGGAATTTAAAATTGAGATTCCCACCACGCTGGAAATTATTGTGCTGGTATTTATTTTTGCAGCGGAGATTTTGGGAGAGATCGGTTCCTATTACACAAGGATTCCGGGCTGGGATACCATCCTCCACACACTGAACGGATTTCTTGCCGCAGCCATCGGATTTTCTTTGGTGGATATCCTGAATAGGGACGAACGGATAAAATTTAAGCTTTCCCCGGTATACATGGCATTTGTGGCCTTTTGCTTTTCCATGACCATTGGTGTGATGTGGGAATTTTTTGAGTGCGGGATGGATATGTTCGGAGGACTGGATATGCAGAAGGATGCGGTGGTCAATCATATTTCTACCGTAATGTTGGATCCTTCCGGCGGCAATCAGGTGATTCACATTGATGGAATCAATGAAGTCATAGTGAACGGAAAAGAGCTGGGACTGGGAGGCTATCTGGATATTGGGCTCTTGGACACTATGAAGGATCTGTTTGTAAACTTTATTGGCGCAGTAGTATTCTCTGTGATCGGATTTTTCTATGTGAAAAAGAGGGGACAGGGGAAATTTGCCAAACGGTTTATCCCGAGAATGAAGGACGAGGAGGCAGATTTCCTGCGGATCGTTGAAGAAGAGCAGGAAAAGAAGGAAAATGTAGAAAATGAGTAATCATCCTGAAGTAGTATGATAATTTAGAAGGGAGCAGTTATGGAACGACAGAAAATAGAACAGTTATTCCGGAAATATTCCTTCTGGGAAAAACTGACAGAACAGCAGAAGGAGACTCTGAAAGCACAGGCAAGGTGGAATACGTATCGGGAAAGGCAATATGTGACCGGAAGCGGGAGTGACTGTCTGGGCCTGTTTCTGGTATGGAGAGGGACTATGAGAGTTTACCTCGTGTCAGAGGATGGAAAAGAGGCAACAGTCTGCCGGATTCACGAAGGAGAATTGTGTATGCTGTCCGGCTCCTGTCTGTTGTCTTCCGTGACCTTCGATGTGCAGCTTGAAGCGGAGACGGAGTGTGAAATCTGTCTTCTACCGACAGGGATGATAAGGGAAATTATGGAAAAAAATATCTATCTGGAGAATTTCATTTACAAGATGATGAATGAAAGTTTTTCTGATATTATTTTGGCAGTGCAGAAGATGCTCTTTGCCAGTCTGGAGCAGCGTCTGGCAGAATTTTTGCTGGATGAGGCGGCCAGATGCCATTCCGATCAGGTGCCGATGACACAGGAGCAGATTGCCCGCGCCATAGGAAGTGCAAGGGAGGCAGTCAGCCGCAGCCTGAAACAGATGGTTCAGGAGGGAAGCGTGGAGCTGTTTCGGGGCGGTGTGAGGATTTTGGACAGGAAGAAGCTTTATCAAAAAATATAAATCAAGTATGCCTTGGCGTATTTGCTGCGAGCGGCTCGTCAGTTAACTGACGAGCCGCTCTGTAATTTGCCGGAGGTTTTCCGTACGATTTATTCATTTTCCCGCAGCCGCTCCACAATGGTTGCTTTCCGAATTGCCCGGTAGATCGCCATAGGAAGCGCAGCTCCCAGTAAAAGAAAGACGGGAGCGGTCAGCACTACCGGAAGGACGGTCAGGCGGTAGGTGTAGAACCAGAACATATTCTCCATCAGATATCCCACCAGCGGACTGAGCGCCAGAGAGAGGACAAGGGAGAAGGCAATAGCAGCCAGTGCATAGAACAGCCCCTCATAAATCAGCATCTGCTTCAGTTGCTTTCCGGTCATACCGATGGACTGAAGGACGGCGAATTCCCGTTTTCTGGACAGGATTCCTGTCATGATGGCGTTAAAGAAATTCAAAATTCCCACAAGACTGATAATAAAGCAGAGGATACCTCCCAAAATCAGGAACATTTGCTGAAAGTTTTCAAACTCTTTCCGCACCGTTTCCTTGCTTTCGTACATGAACTCGGAGGAGTCGTCTTCTGTGAGCTCACTCAAAAACTTTTCAGCTTCGGCCTCAGAAGCTGCATTCGGTGTGTCGAAGAGATAGAAGAGAGGCGTAACTTCAAGGGCGCTGTCTTCGCGGAGAGCGTTAACGGGAAGAAGGGCGGTATAACCGGATTTTGCGTAGCGGAATCCCATAGTAGAGGGAACCTCCACCAGCGCACAGACGGTATACTCTACGTCGTGCCCTTTTCCGATGGTGTATTGCAGAAATTCCGTCGGTGTGGTGTCATCGCAAAGCTCTCCGGTCCGTCTGTCCACAAAATACCCCTCTTCCACATAGGTGACCGGAAGTTTGGAGCCGATCTCGGGATAATCTCCGTAGGGATTTCCGTAATCATCCACCTCCACCTGAATGGCGATTGCCTTCTGCGTGGGATCAAACAGGGGATTCAGATCACCTTCCAGCACGGTGACACGATCAAAAAGATTGGAGTCCATTCCCTCAATGATGCAGGGAGAGGCGATCAGATCTCCCCGGCGCTCTTCCTTGGAAAGCCTTTGCTCCATTTCTTCCGGGGAGAGAAATACCTTCAGCTGTTGGCGGATCGTTTTTTCAGGAACCCAGGATACCGGGTCGTTGTATCCGGTGATCGTGTAGGCGCAGCCATCATCCCTGACTTCAAGCTGCTGCTTCATCGTTTCAACCATCGCTTCCAGTTCAGGATTAGCTTCAACTCCGGATTCCGCTTGGAAATATCTGGTCGAGCCAAAAAGAAAATCCGCAGCAGTATTTTTATTCAGGTATTTTTCCATGTCAAAGCCTGTGGTAAAGGTATACAGGATGGTCAGCAGAGTGACCGCCAATGACAGGGAAACCACCACTAAGATTGTTTTGCCTTTGCTGCGTCCCAGATTGGCCCATGCCATCTGATGAACTCTGGCGCCCCGGGTACTGCGCTGTTTCTTCCCTGTGGACATGACTTCTGTATACTTTGTAGCCTCAATAGGAGAGACTTTGGAGGCCAGATGTCCCGGGCGCAGACAAGAAAGGAACACGGTGATCAGGGAAAACAGGGCGGAAGCCACAAAGATCACCGGGGAAAGGCTGAGGCTGGTCTTCAGATTCAGGTCTGTGATTGACAGAGCGGTGGGAGTCAGAAGCGCTCCAATCCCGTATCCGATTACAACACCCACAGGGATTCCAACGCCGGCCAGACCGAGAGCCTGATGACGAATAATCCGCCGAAGCTGTCTGGGGGTTACGCCGATGGTCTTCAGCAGCCCGTAGAACCGGATATCCTCGGAGACGGAGATGCGGAAAATATTGTAAATAATCAGGTAGCCGGTAAAGATCACCAGTAAAATAAAGGATACGATGGCAAGCACTACCTGAGGGTCCAGATTGGAAGCCAGTTCTGCGCTGGTATATCCCCAGTTTACACCGATTCGTACACAGTTGTCTGCGCTCTGATCTTCCCACTGATAGCCAAGATCCGTATCAATGGATTCCATGACACCCCGGATATTGACGCTGGAAGCCAGCATTACGTTCAGGTCGGTACGGTAAGCAGGGTAACCGTCAGCAATGGCAGCAGCCGTCGCCTGATCGGTATACTCTTTGGAAAGATTGATAAAATGTACCGGGGACAGGGAATCAAATTCCCACCAGCCCACCAGTGTAAAGGTGTCGGTATGTTCACGGGGCTTATCCTGCAAAGCGTCCGTCCATGTAAGGGAAACCTGCGCTCCAAGTTCGGGTTCGATGCCGAGAAGCTCCAATGCCTTCCGGTCCATGGCAATCTCCTGAAGGGAAGAGGGAGCACGTCCCTCGGTAGGCGTGCAGTAACTCCATTTCGTCATATTTTCATCCATATAACTCAGCTCTGCCGGAACTTTGGAAAAGACGCCCGTACTGGTGTAACCGATGGTAGTCCGCACACCTGCATCCCGAATTTTGGGATGAGAGGAAAATTCCTCAATCTGTTCCTCGGTGACTTCCTTAAAGGAACCGTGGTTGTAGCCGCCGATCTGACGGAAGGTATACTCCTGATAGCTGTCATTCAGTGACATTACAATAGTAAAAAGTGAGGTAAACAGCACCGTAGTCAGGGCAATGGCCAGTATGGCGATGAGATTTCTTTTTTTCGATGCCCGGAGGGTACGGAAGCTGAGCCGGCGGATGCATTTTTTATTTGATACGTTCATGAAGCCACCCCCTTACATCCGGGAGACGATCAGGCCGTCTTCAATGCGGATGATCCGGTCAGCAAGCTGCGCAATCTCCTCATTGTGGGTAATCATGACAATCGTCTGACCAAATTTCTCACTGGTGATTTTCAGGAGGCTGAGTACGTCCTGACTGGTTTTGCTGTCCAGATTTCCTGTGGGCTCATCGGCAAGGATAATCGCCGGAGCCGCTGCCAGAGCCCGGGCGATAGCCACGCGCTGCTGCTGGCCGCCGGAGAGCTGGCTGGGAAGGGCATTCAGCTTTTCTTCCAGTCCCAGTGTCTGTACAATCTGCTGGATAAATTTTTTGTCAATTCTGCAGCCGTCCAGTTCCATGGGAAGGACGATATTTTCGTATACATTGAGAACGGGAACCAGATTATAATTCTGAAAAACAAATCCGATCTTCCGCCTGCGGAAAATGGTCAGCGCCTCGTCTTTCAGAGCAAAAATATCTTTGCCGTCTACCTTCACTTTTCCGCTGGTGGGACGGTCTAAGCCTCCCAGCATATGTAAAAGCGTGGATTTACCGCTTCCGGATGTACCTACGATGGCGATGAATTCCCCTTTTTCCACCGAAAGGTTTACTCCGTCCAGCGCGTGAACGGCAGTATCTCCGCTGCCATATATCTTTTTTAATTCTTTTGCCTGCAAAATAGCCATATGATTTCCTCCTGTCCCGGCTTCCGGAATCTTCTTTAGGAAGCCTCTGTTTTGTCGTTACTGTCCACTTCGTTCACAGCAACACGCTTCGCAGAATATTACCAGTGAACAGTTTTGTTTGCCTTCCTGTAGATTATCACACAGAAATCTTTCCACATTCTTTCAGGGAAAAAATTAATTCTTATAGTTTTGTAAGATTTCTATTCTCTTTGGAGTCTGAAGGAAGGTAGACAGAAAATATGGACCCTTTTTGCGGCTGGGAGGTCAGTTTGATATACCCGCCTTGTCCGGAGATGATCTCCCGGGCGAGGGAGAGACCAATCCCTACGCCCGCCTTCTGGGAAACCTGCTGAGAGCGGTAGAAACGGGTAAAAATCTGAGCCTGTTCGGATTCCGGAATTCCCATTCCCGTGTCCTGAACCTGGATGCAGGTGAAAAGCTCATAAGAAATCACCCGAAGGGTAACGGCTCCGTGATCCGTGTATTTGATGGCGTTGTCCACAAGATTTCCCAGAGCCTCCGCCGTCCATTTGGAATCGCAGGCAGCAGAAGCAGTGGTGGGTTCGACAGTGAGGGTAAGTCCCTTTGCCTCTGCCAGAGGAGCAAACTGCCGGACTGCTTTTTCCAGAATGGGCTGCAGGGGGCGCACCGTGGGAGAAAGAGTGAGAATACCGGTTTCCAGACGGGACAGCTTAATCAGCGAATCAATCAAAAAACAAAGCTTTTCCGCTTGAAAATGAAGGCTTTCCACCTGCTCAGCGGCTTCCGCAGGAAGCTCCTGCTCGGCTAAAAGTTCCGCATACAAAAGGAGATTGGCGATAGGTGTTTTGGTCTGATGAGAAATATCGCCGATCAGAGTTTTGATTTTATCTTTTTCTGCCTGAAGATTTCGGGCAGAGAGTTCAGAGGCGGACAGGTACTGGGCCAGACGGCTCTCCAGTGCGGAAAACTGGCTTTCATTGAAGACAGTTTCGGAAAAGGTGCCTTTGATGCCATCCTCCAGCATCAGGGTAAGACGGCGAAACAGCCGCCGGGTATGCCAGCGGTTCCATACCACAATGCCTGCGGAGACGGTAAGACACAGGAGGGATGCTAAGAGGATCGGATCATTCATAGTCGTTCACCCACATATATCCGATGCCGTATACGGTTTTGATCCGGTTTCCCGCCTGAAGCTTATCCCGAAGCCGTTTCACCGTGACGGACAGGGCATTTTCATCCACATATTCTGCCCCGTCTGTCCAGATCCGGTCAACCAGACGGGAACGGGAGAGAGCGATTCCCGGATTTTCCACCAGCAGACGGAGAAGCTTCTGTTCTGTTTTGCTCAGTTCAATCAACTGTTCTCCCTTGAAAAAGCGCATAGTCTGGAAATCGAAGGAATACTCTTCGATTTGGAAAAACTCTGTACTTTTTTCTGCTCCGGTGCTTTCGGGCAAAGCTGTCTTGCGAAGCTGGGTATTGACCCTGGCACGCAGGATCGCCAGAGAAAATGGTTTTGTAATATAGTCGTCTGCTCCCTGCTCCAGCCCCGCCACAATATCCGATTCCATATCGTTGGCAGTCAGAAGAATCACCGGGAGAGAGGGGTTGTCTGTTTTGATTTCCTTTAATAAGGAAAGACCGTTTCCGTCCGGCAGGTTGATATCCAGAAGTACCAGTGCGGGCTCACCGCACAGAAGCTGGTCCCGGGCGTCCTTCAGGGTGGTACAGGAGATGAGTTGGGTGTCGGCAGAGCGAAGAGCCCTGCACAGTCCCTGATTTAAACTTTTGTCGTCTTCTACAATGAGAATCTGTTTCATGGGATGTCCTTTCGTGAAGTTGCTTTTTGGATTTTGATATTTCTGAGAATATCAGGAAACTAAAATTAGTAACTATTCAGCCTTTCAGGATTCACAGTTACTAAAATTATTTCATTTCTCTCAAAGAAGATTGTAATCTATTTTACAGAAGAAAACAATGCAGGAGTTTTTTGAAATACCTACAAACCTGCGAATAATCGGGTGTTTTATCGGTAAAATTCTTGGAAATACGAGCTTTTGGGAAGGAATTTACCTACTGGTTTTCCCCTTAGAGTACAATTTATCGGTAAATCTTAAACTTTCAAGCCCGAAAACATCAAAAATTACCTATAAATAGATGAAGAAAGTATATATTTATCCGTAAAGACAAAATATGCAGGTAGAAAGGAAGCCAGATAAGCCGTGAAGCAAGAATGTTATTACGGATAAATTAAAAAACATAGCCCCGCCGAAAACCATTTCCCGGCGGGGCTATGACTGTACTTATTCAAACAACAAAAGATGATAAAAGCTTTCTATAATTACTGGTTTACCAGTTTCTCCAACGTCTCCTTCGGCTGAACTCCAACGGTGGAAGCAGCCACTTTTCCGTTCTTAAATACAAGAACAGTGGGAATGCTCATTACATTGTAAGTTCTTGCCAGTTCAGGCTCCTCATCCACGTTTACTTTACCAACCTTGTAACCTTTTGCTTCCTCAGCCATTTCGTCGATGACAGGTCCCAGCATACGGCAGGGCATACACCATGTCGCCCAGAAATCAACCAGTACAGGTACGTCAGACTGTAATACTTCTTCTTTAAAATTTGCAGTGGTAAATGCTTTTGCCATAATCAATACACTCCTTTTCTTATTCTCATGTTCCCGGGGGAACAAATTGCTTTTGTTTTCTTGTTGAACATAGGATACCACAATTTGAAGAAATGATTCTGTGATGAAGTCACATTCCCGGTTAAGAAAAAAATAAATTGCTCCATTTCATAAAATAGTGTATGATAATTGCAAAGTAAAGTACTTGAAAAATTTCAGGAAAGGAAGCGGTGCTATGAGCAAAAAACTGCTCTTCATTTTCAACCCCAGATCAGGGAAGGAACAGATTCGAACCAAACTCATGGATATAGTTGATATCTTTGTCAAAGGAGGTTATCAGGTGATCATCCATCCCACGCAGGGGCCGAAGGATGGCAGTGAGGTGGCGAAAAAGATGGCGGGCGAGGTGGATCTGATTGTGTGCAGCGGAGGAGACGGCACCCTTGATGAGATCGTGACGGGACTTATGGAGATTAAATCGGAGATTCCCATCGGTTACATTCCGGCAGGGAGTACCAATGATTTTGCCAATAGTCTGGACATTCCCAAAGATATGGTGGAGGCCGCAAAAGCAATCGTCAACGGCAGAGTGGAATCTCTGGATGTGGGCTCTTTTAATGAAGACACTTTTGTTTATATTGCCGCCTTTGGTCTGTTTACAGACGTTTCCTATCAGACCAGCCAGAACCTGAAAAACATTCTGGGACATCTGGCTTACGTGATGGAGGGGGCGAAGCGGATTTTCGATGTAAAGACCTACTGGCTGAAAGCGGAAGCCAACGGGGAAATCTATGAAGGCGAATACATCTACGGCATGATCACAAATTCCCATTCTGTAGGCGGATTTAAGAACCTTACCGGACAGAATGTGGAGATGAATGACGGGCTGTTCGAGGTGACGCTGATTAAAAAACCCAAAAATCCGCTGGAATTAAATGAAATTATTGCGTCCATGCTCAACGCCTATGACAATACGGAGCTGATTGATGCGTTCAAAACCGACAGTCTGGTGATTCATTCTCTGGAGCCTATTCCATGGACACTGGATGGGGAATTCGGGGGTGACCATGATGAAGTGAAGATTGAAAATAAAATGCAGGCGCTGAACATTTTTATCAACTCTTGAATTTCCCTAAGGGTTAGGTTATAATAGTAAAGAAAAATGGTAACTGTTCAGATGGTCGCTGCATTCGGACTATGATGGACAGGGTCCTGAATAGTTACGAATTAAAAACGTGAACGTAGGAGGTTTTATTATGTTAGTTTCAGCTACAGAAATGTTGAAAAAAGCAAAAGCTGGCCATTATGCTGTTGGTCAGTTCAACATCAACAACTTGGAGTGGACAAAGGCAATCCTGCTGACAGCTCAGGAATGCAACTCTCCGGTTATTCTTGGTGTATCTGAAGGCGCAGGAAAATACATGACCGGATACAAAACCGTAGTAGGTATGGTAAACGGTATGCTGGAAGAGCTGAACATCACTGTTCCGGTTGCTCTGCATCTGGATCACGGCAGCTATGAAGGATGCCTGAAATGCGTAGAAGCAGGTTTCTCATCCATCATGTTCGACGGTTCCCATTATCCGATCGAAGAAAACGTTGCTAAAACAAAAGAACTGGTTAAAATCTGTGCAGAACACGGAATGTCTCTGGAAGCAGAAGTTGGTTCCATCGGTGGAGAAGAAGACGGTGTTGTAGGTGCAGGTGAATGTGCAGATCCTAACGAATGTAAGATGGTTGCTGATCTGGGAATCGACTTCTTAGCAGCAGGTATCGGTAACATTCACGGAAAATATCCGGAAAACTGGCAGGGACTGAGCTTTGAAACTCTGGACGCTATCCAGCAGTTGACAGGAGATATGCCTCTGGTACTGCACGGTGGTACAGGAATCCCGGCAGATATGATCAAAAAAGCAATCGATCTGGGCGTTTCCAAAATCAACGTAAATACAGAATGCCAGTTGTCTTTCGCAGCAGCAACACGTGAATACATTGAAGCTGGAAAAGATCAGCAGGGCAAAGGTTTTGACCCGAGAAAACTGTTGGCTCCCGGAACAGAAGCAATCAAAGCTACTGTTAAGGAAAAAATGGAACTGTTCGGTTCTGTTGATAAAGCCTGAGGCTTATAAAAACTGGGGCAGTCCGCTTGGTAGTAAGTGGGCTGCCTTTTCTGGATTTACAGGAACTTTTGCCTGCGCGAAGGCTGCTGTGAGTCCGGAAGCATCGCAATGTGTGCTTTGGGGCTGGGAAGGTACAAAAGCTGTAGAAGTAGGGGACAGGAGATAGAGAGGATGAAAAGATGAGCGAGTATATCAATGTGGTTGAAATTTTTGGGGAAAATGTATTCAATGATTCCGTTATGCAGGCCCGCCTGCCAAAGAAGATTTACAAGGAACTGAAACAAACCATCGAAGAGGGAAAAGAACTGACTCTTGAAATCGCGGATGTGGTTGCCCATGAGATGAAGGAATGGGCGATTGAGAAGGGAGCTACTCATTACAGCCATTGGTTCCAGCCTCTGACAGGCGTTACCGCTGAAAAGCATGACGCTTTCATCACAGCGCCGAAGCCGGACGGCAAGGTTCTGATGAGCTTTTCAGGAAAGGAATTGATCAAAGGAGAACCGGATGCGTCCTCATTTCCTTCCGGCGGACTGCGGGCCACATTTGAGGCGAGAGGATATACGGCGTGGGACTGCACTTCCCCGGCATTTATCCGGCAGGATGCAGCAGGTGCGACACTTTGCATCCCTACGGCTTTCTGCTCCTATACGGGAGAAGCGCTGGATCAGAAAACCCCTCTGCTTCGCTCCATGGAGGCCATCAACAAAGAGGCGCTGCGCCTGATCCGTCTGTTTGGAAATACAACCTCGAAAAAAGTAACCCCGTCCGTAGGGGCTGAGCAGGAATATTTTCTCGTGGATGCAAAAAAATTCATGGAAAGAAAAGACCTGATTTACACCGGAAGAACCTTATTCGGCGCAATGTCTCCAAAAGGACAGGAGATGGATGACCACTATTTCGGAACGATCCGTCAGAAGATTGCCGGATATATGAAAGATGTCAATGAAGAGCTGTGGAGACTGGGAGTTTCCGCCAAGACACAGCACAATGAAGCGGCGCCGGCACAGCACGAGCTGGCTCCCATCTATGCTCCTGCAAATATTGCGGTAGACCATAACCAGATCATCATGCAGACCTTAAAAAGAGTGGCAAGGAAGCACGGGCTCAAATGCCTGCTCCACGAAAAACCCTTTGAAGGGGTCAATGGTTCCGGTAAACATGATAACTGGTCACTGGTGACAGACGACGGCATCAATCTTTTGGAACCGGGAAAAACTCCTCACGAAAATATCCAGTTCCTGCTGGTTTTAAGCTGCGTCCTGAAAGCGGTGGACGAACATGCAGATCTTCTGAGAGAATCTGCAGCCGATGTGGGAAATGACCACCGTCTTGGCGGTTATGAAGCTCCTCCGGCTATTATTTCCGTTTATCTGGGAGAACAGTTGGAGGATGTGGTGGATCAGTTGATCAGCACCGGAACGGCAGATCACAGCTTAAAGGGCGGAAGACTGATGACAGGTGTCCGTACCCTTCCGGATCTGGCTAAGGATGCAACGGACAGAAACCGTACCTCACCTTTTGCATTTACCGGAAATAAATTCGAATTCCGTATGGTAGGTTCCAGAGATTCTGTGGCATCGCCCAACGTAGTATTGAACACGATTGTTGCAGATGCTTTCAGGGATGCCTGTGAGGTTCTGGAGGCAGCAGAAAACTTTGAGATTGCGGTTCATGACCTGATTAAGACAAACTGTGCAGAGCATCAGAGAATCATTTTCAGCGGAAACGGATATTCGGAAGCATGGGTGGAAGAGGCGAAACGGAGAGGTTTGTCCAACATTCCGTCCATGGTAGAAGCGATTCCGGCTCTTGTGTCAGAGAAATCTGTGGAGGTATTTGAAAAATTCCACGTATTTAACCGGACAGAACTGGAGTCCCGTGTGGAAGTCAAATATGAGACCTACTCAAAAGCCATCAATGTAGAAGCGAGAGCAATGATCGATATCGCAGGCAAGCAGATCATCCCGGCAGTGATCAAATATGCCGGATCGCTGGCAGAGTCCATCAATGCAATCAAAGGCGTAGGAGGGATTGATGTGAGCGTGGAAGTGGAGCTTCTTCAGGAAACTTCCCGTCTGCTGAGGGAAGCCCAGAATGCATTGAACGTTTTGAAAGAGCGCACGGAAGGGGCAGCGCTGACCGAAGAAGGAAAGAGCCGTGCTCACTGGTATTATGAGCAGGTATGTCCGGCTATGGAGGCACTGAGAAAACCGGTGGATCAGTTGGAGATGATCGTAGACAAGGAAATCTGGCCGATGCCGTCCTATGGCGATCTGATGTTTGAAGTATAGGCAGATAAAAACGATGAGTAAAAGAAGCTGCCGCAAAATGAACGGTTCGTTTTGCGGCAGCTTCTTCTGAAAAAGGAGGGTGGCAGGTAACGGTTTGTTACCTGCCACTATTATGAAAAAGTTTATCAAAAAAGTAATTGTCTGTTGGTTATGAATCATCTGTTGATGGTTATATTATATGGGACAGAAATGAAGAAATCGTGATAGATAAATGAATGTATTTTAAAAGATAAATGAACAAAATGTGAATGAACACGGAAAGGGAAAATTGCTATGGAAGTGCTGCAGTATTTGGAAGCGCAGGGAGTACACCCTGCATTGATTCGGGAAGTGAACCGATTCAGAGAAAATTATCAGGTGGCTGAGGAAGTGGAACACAGGGTAATCACCCCGGTAATGCCCTTCTATGGAAAAGAAATTCTGGAAATGGGTATCGCTGCGCTTTTGCAGAAGGAAAATCTTTTGCTTACCGGTTCCAAAGCTACAGGAAAGAATGTGCTGGCGGAAAATCTGGCGTGGATTTTCGGCAGACCCTCCTATAATATTTCTTTCCATGTAAATACAGGAAGTGCGGAGCTTATCGGAACAGATACATTTGAAGACAATCAGGTAAAGCTTCGAAAGGGAAGCATTTACCAGTGCGCCCAGTACGGCGGCTTCGGTGTGCTGGATGAGATCAATATGGCGAAAAATGATGCGGTGTCCGTTCTCCATGCAACACTGGATTACAGGAGAAGCATTGATGTGCCGGGATACGATAAGATTCAGCTTCACGATGCGGCCAGATTTATCGGAACGATGAACTACGGATATGCCGGAACCAGAGAATTGAACGAAGCGTTGGTATCCCGTTTTCTGGTCATTGACATGCCGGAGCAGACGGAGGAAACGCTGGAGAAAATTTTTGCTGTCTCCTTTCCCGATGGAAAAAAGGAGGCGCTGGAGCAGTTTCGGGGGCTGTTCATGGATTTACAGACGAAGGCGGAAAATGGAGAGATTTCTACCAAAGCGCTGGATTTGCGGGGAATATTGGCAGCTCTTCGAACCATCCGGCAGGGCCTATCCCCGCAGGCAGCCGTGCGCATGGGCGTGATCAACAAATGCTTTGATACTTTTGAAAAAGAGATCGTGGAAGATGTGGTGCTGACAAGGATTCCGGAAGAATGGACGGCAGCAGATGTATTTTGAAGCGGAATCGGAAAAAGAGGTGATACGGTATGGAAGAACACCAGATAGAAATTGTGAACCGGATGAAAAATCTGATATGGACAGTATGCGGTGACTATACGTTAGATGCACGCCCGGATGTGGAAGGATTTCTGCGGTCAAAATACATCGCCCTGTATGATGGAATCAAGCAGGGAGCTTTTGCAAAATATTTCGACAAGGAGACCCTCAGCCTTTATCTGGTAAAAAAGGTGTATCTTCAGGCCGAGGAAGGGGCGCTTTTGGAGGTAGCCCGGCTTTGTATGGAGGAGGCGGTGGGAAAACCCATCTCCAGAGAGCGCCGGGGTGTGGACAGCATCCGGAAAAAAGCTTATGAGTATGTGCTGGAGCACGATTTGGAGCGGCTGAACCGCCATGAGCTGGGCAGACTGAAAATCGCTTTCATGCGTCAGGCACTGACCGGGGATGACCGGATGGAGCGGAAGCTTCAGGAGCGGATAGAAAGTATCAGGGAACTGGAAGATGCCAAAGATACCATGGAAATCATCCGGAAAATCGATGAGTGTTATAATGCATGGGTAGATCCCGGTTTTGAAAAACGGGCGGGAAATCTGGAAACCGTTCTGGGAGTGACACTGGAGGAACTGACGGAATATAATTGGAGAGATTTTCTTACGGAGGAGATGTACGAGGAAAATTTCGAGGCGTATCTGGAACAGATGAGCCAGCAGATGACGTCCACCGACAGGCGCAGGGAAGAGGACAGCGATCCACAAAAAAGAGGGCAGAGAAGAGTTCTGCGGGTAACAGAGGAAGATTTAAAAAAGGTTTACACGTATATAGAATTGAATTTCGGTAAAACCTATCTGAATCCACTGGAGGAAAAGAAAATCAATTACCAGCTTTGCCGTGGAATCCACGGAGACTGCGGCCTGTATTTCACCGATGGAATACTGGCCAATCCGGTGAAACGGAATTATCAGTTGGAATATGCGAAAAAGCAGAGGGATAAGAACAAGTACGCATATTATGATAATCACAGAATTGTGAAACGGAATATTGCTATTTTGTCCGGGGTTTTAAAAAAATCCATTGCTTTGAGGCAGGAGCAGTCGGAGATCATCGCAGACCGGGGCCAGCTTAGGCCCCAGCGGCTGTGGAAAATCGGCAGAAGCAGGGACGCCCGTCTGTTTTCCCGGGTGATGGAGCAGGACAGCCGGGATTTTGTGGTGGATGTGCTCATTGATGCCAGCGGTTCCCAAAGGGTGCGGCAGGAGAAGGTGGCACTTCAGGCGTACATCATTATGCAGGCTTTGAGCAGTGTGAAGATTCCCCATCGGGTCATGAGCTTTTGTACCTTCTGGGATCACACGATTCTTCAGCGCTTCCGGGAATACGATGAGGAGGAGTCGGCCAATGAACGGATTTTTTCCTTTACCACCTCCTCCAATAACCGGGATGGTCTGGCGATCAAAGCAGTTTCTCAGGGACTTCTTGCCCGGGAGGAGGAACAGAAGATTCTGATCATTCTCAGCGACGGGCGTCCCTACGATGTGATCCTGAACCGTCCCAATGCCCGGAACCCGGAACCGTATTACGGAGAGTATGCTGTGCGGGATACGGGAACGGAGATTCGGCGTCTGAGAAATCTGGGAGTTTCTGTTTTAGGCGTATTTGCAGGGGAGGAAAAGGATCTGGATGCGGAAAAGAAGATATTTGGAAAAGATTTTGCCTACATCCGGGATATTTCCAATTTTTCTGCAATTGTTGGAAATTATTTAAAAAAGCATCTGGAAGAAAACTGATGGTTTGTGGTAAAATGCGAAATGGAACTTTGACAGAGGTAATACAAAAGAATATACAGGAAGGCGGAAAAAATGTCAGGAGTATGGAAGAAAAAATCATGGGTGAGAGATTATTTTTTGATTTTTCTGGGGACAGCGCTGATGTCAGTTGCGTTAAAATCAGCATTTGACACAAACGGACTGGTAGACGGGGGATTCAGTGGAATTGCCATTATCGTAAAGAACATTACAGGAGGACTGGTGGATGGAGGAATTCCTCTGTGGTTTACAAACGTTGCCTTGAATATTCCCATGTTCTTTCTGGGAATCAAGATCAAAGGAATGAAGTTTCTGGCGAAAACCATATGGGGGACACTGGCGCTTTCGTTCTGGCTGGGGGTTCTGCCGGTTTTCCCGCTGGTAAAGGGAGATATGGTTCTGGCAGTAATCTTCGGCGGCGTTCTTCAGGGAACCGGAATGGGTCTGGTATTTTTGGGGAAAGGAACTACCGGCGGAACAGATTTGGTGGCTACTCTGATTCAGCACTATGTGAAACATTTGTCCATTGCCAGAATTATGCAGGTGGTGGATGCGATGATCGTGATATTTGGAGCATTTGTTTTCGGACCTACCAATGCCCTTTATGCGATCGTAGCGATTTTTATCGTGGCAAAAGTCACGGATGGCCTGATGGAAGGCCTGAACTATGCCAAGGCCGTTTATATCATTACGGACAAATATGAGGAAGTGGCCCACGTTCTTCTCTACGATCTGGATTGCGGAGCCACAGGTGTCCATGCGAAAGGAATGTACGAAAATAAGGAACGGATGATGCTGTTTTGCGTAGTGAGAAAAAAACAGATCGTGCAGCTTAAAGAGGCAGTGGCCCAGAGCGATCCGAGAGCTTTCGTGATTGTTTCGGATGCAAGGGAAGTGTTGGGAGAAGGGTTCATCGAGGACTTTACCATCAGTTAAATTTCATAGGGGTTCAAGGGAAATATTGAGAAAATGTTAAAATTATTACATTTTCTCTTTTCTTTTTTAATGATTTATATTAAAATATACTCTAAGGTATTTTGCTTTTTAGGGGGAAAAATAAAAAGCAGCAAAAATTTTATACTGAAAGAGGGTATGATTATGATTTCAAACCAGATTCTTCAAAGTACGATTGATGGTCTGAAAAGTATTTCCAGAATTGATTTCAGCGTGGCGGATGCAGACGGAAAGACTTTGGCAACTACGTTTCAGGAGTATGAGATCGGTGTCAGCGAGATCCTGCATTTTGCAGAATCCCAAGCGGACAGTCAGGTGATCCGGGGATATCAGCTTTACAAGGTTTACGATGAAAACCGTTTGGAATATATTTTGATTGCAAGCGGCGGCAGCGAAGATGTGTATATGATGGGTAAGATGGCGGCATTCCAGATCCAGAATCTTCTGGTTGCTTATAAAGAGAGATTTGATAAGGATAATTTTATCAAAAACCTGCTTTTGGATAATCTGCTTCTGGTGGATATTTATAACCGGGCGAAAAAGCTGCATATTGATGTGGAAGCAAGAAGAGTTGTATTTATTCTGGAAACCGGGCAGGGAAAGGATCAAAATGCTCTGGAAAGCGTCAAGAGCGTATTTCAAGGGAAAAACGGGGACTTTATCACTGCCGTGGATGAAAAAAGTATTATCATCGTGAAGGAGGCAGGACCGGGGGACGGGTATGAGCAGATGCAGAAGATTGCACTGAGCATTTTGGACGCAGTGGGCAGAAACCCGGATGGAAGCACCCATATCGCCTATGGAACCATTGTAAAAGAACTGAAAGAGGTATCCCGCTCCTATAAGGAAGCGAGGATGGCTTTGGATGTGGGAAAAATTTTCTTTGATGAAAAAGAGGTCATTGCCTACAGTTCTCTGGGAATCGGACGTCTGATCTACCAGCTTCCTATTCCGCTGTGCAGAATGTTCATCAAGGAAATCTTTGAAAATAAATCTCCCGATGATTTTGACGAGGAGACACTGACCACCATCAATAAGTTTTTTGAGAACAGCCTGAATGTATCAGAGACATCAAGACAACTGTACATTCACAGAAACACCTTGGTATATCGGCTGGATAAACTGCAAAAGAGCACCGGCCTTGACCTTCGGGTATTTGAAGATGCGATCACCTTCAAGATTGCCCTGATGGTCGTAAGATATATGAAGTACATGGAAACTTTAGACTATTAGAAATAAGACAGGAGGAGTATATGATTACGTTAGATAATGTGAGCAAATCATACGCCAAAGGCCAGCCGGCTTTAAATGACGTATCTTTGCACATTGATAAAGGGGAGTTCGTATTCATTGTTGGAAATAGTGGATCAGGGAAATCCACGCTGATCAAGCTTTTGCTCAAAGAGCTGGAGCCCACATCAGGAACCATTAAGGTGAATGACCAGATACTCGGGAAACTGAAACGCAGAAAGGTTCCTAAGTTCCGTCGCGGAATCGGCGTGGTTTTTCAGGATTTCCGTCTTTTGAAGGACAGAAACGTTTACGAAAATGTTGCTTTTGCACAGAGAGTCATTGAACGCCCCAACCGGGTAATTAAAAAGAGAGTTCCGGAGATTCTGACGCTGGTAGGTCTGGCGGAAAAATACAAATCATTTCCAAGGGAGCTGTCAGGTGGAGAACAGCAGCGTGTGGCTCTGGCCAGAGCGCTGGTGAACCGTCCGAATATCCTGCTGGCCGATGAGCCTACGGGAAATCTGGATCCGAAAAATTCTCTGGAAATCATGAAGCTGTTGGAAGAAATCAATGAACGGGGAACTACTGTTTTGGTGGTTACACATAACAGAGAAATCGTTAATGAATTTAAAAAACGGGTAATTACGATGCGCAAAGGCGTGATCGTGAGCGATGAACAGGAAGGAGAATATCTTGAGAATTAGTACGATTGGCTACAGTGCCAAACAGGGAATAAAAAATATCTGGAGAAATCTGATGTTCTCCGCGGCATCCATTGCGACGATGTCAGCTTGTATTTTCTTATTTGGATTGGTTTTCGCCTTGGTAATCAACTTCCGTTATATCGTAAAGAATGCGGAGGAAGGGGTAGCCGTTACCGTATTGTTTGAGGCAGACGTAGATCAGGCGAAGATCAATGCCATCGGTGAGCAGATTAAACAGTTTGACGGTGTAACGGACTGTCAGTACATATCCGCGGAAGAAGCATGGGAAGGATTCAGCGAGATGTATTTTGAAGGTGCGGAGGATATGGCGGAAGGATTTAAGAATGACAATCCACTGGCAAATTCATCCAGCTACGCTGTGTATGTGGATAAGATTGAAAAACAGGATCAATTGGTGGAATATATCGAAGGGCTGGACGGTGTCCGGGGGGTAAACCAGTTAAAGGGGGCAACCCAGACTCTGACTACCTTTAACAAACTGATCAGTTATATTTCAGTTGCGATCATTTTGATTCTGCTGTGCGTAGCGGTATTCCTGATCAGCAATACCGTTGCGATCGGTATCTCCATTCGTAAAGAGGAGATTGGTATTATGAAACTGATCGGAGCGACAAACTTCTTTGTCCGCGCACCGTTTTTGATCGAAGGTATCATTATCGGCCTGATTGGTTCGATTATTCCGCTGACCCTGCTGTTTGTTCTGTATGACAAGGTTGTAAAATACATTTTGACAAAATTCAGTATGCTGACCAGTATTGTACAGTTTATGAACATTTATCAGGTGTTCGAGGTGCTGGTTCCGGTTGGTCTTGTACTGGGTATGGGAATCGGTCTGTTCGGAAGTGTTATTACCATTCATAAACATTTGAAGGTATGATAAAGGATTACGAAGGAGGGAAGGCTTCAGAAGATGCATGTCATCTTTTGAAGCTTTTCAACTTTGGACTTGATTTGACAAAAATGACGGCAGAATTGGGAGAGCAGAAATGATGAATAAAAATAAGAGCTGGTTATCCGGATTTCTGGGAGGAATAGCGGTCAGTATTCTCTTGGGAAGTACGGTTTTTTATGTGAAATACGGAACCCTTCCGATGATCGGAGACAGTGTTGCGCTGGGGTCATTTGCACAGAAAACGGCAAAGATTGAGAGACTTGTGGAAAAAAATTATCTGGAAGAGGTGGACAGCGGGACTCTTGCGGAGGGGATGTATGCCGGAATGATGGCCAGTCTGGAGGATCCGTATTCTGGATATTTTTCTGAGGAAATGTATAAAAGATTTCAGGAATCTTCGGAGGGAAGATATACGGGAATCGGTTTGTCCATGATGCAGGATACGGAAACAAAGGAAGTTACAGTATATGAATGTTTCCCTGACACACCTGCTGAAAAAGCGGGTATACAGGCCGGGGATGTGATTTATAAGGTGAATGGCCAGCTTGCCGCAGAGCTGGGGGTTACCGGGTTGTCCAACCAGATCAAGGATGGAGGGACCGAGGAAATCCAGATGGTTCTCATAAGGGACGGCAAGGAGATCGAAGTGACTATTGTGCCTGAAATCGTGGAGGTTCCGGTGATTACCAGCAGGATGCTGGAGGATTCCGTTGGGTATCTTCAGATTGAGGAGTTCACAGAGGGCACGCCGGAGCAGTTCAAAAAAGAGTACGAGAGTCTGCAGGAACAGGGAATGAAAGGGATGATTATCGATCTGAGAAATAATCCCGGGGGCCTTCTGACATCGGTCTGCGATACGCTGCGGCAGATTCTTCCGGAAGGAATGATCGTATACACAGAGGACCGTTATGGAAACCGGAATGAGCATACCTGCGAGGGAGAGACACCGATTGAGATTCCCCTTGTAGTGCTGGTTAATGAGGAAAGCGCCAGCGCAGCGGAAATTTTCGCAGGGGCCGTAAAGGATCATGGAGTAGGAACTCTGGTGGGAACGACTACTTTCGGAAAGGGAATTGTTCAGAAAACCTATGCACTGGGTGACGGCAGCGCCGTGAAAATGACGGTATCGAAATATTATACGCCAAACGGAACAAATATCCACGGAACAGGAATTGAACCCAACGAAGAAGTTGCTTGGCCGGAAGGAGAGGAAGCTTTGACCAGTCCCAGACAGGTGAACGATCTTCCGCTGGATGAATGGCTTGCAGCGGACAATCAGATGGAAAAATCATTGGCAGTATTGCAGACACTGGTTGCAGACGGGGAAAAGTAGTGCTAAAATAGTCAGGGAATAGTCTACATTAAAGGAGGACATTATGAGCGAGTTTGTTATAACAACAGATAATACTGCAGATTTGCCTTACTCTTATTATGAAGAGCATGGGCTTGAGTATATGTATCTCACATATCAGATGGATGGAGAGAGCTTCGGAAAGGGACATGAGCTGGAAGCGAAAGAATTTTATGACAGAATACGAAACGGTTCCATGCCTACAACTTCACAGGTGAACTCTGAGGAGGCAAAGGATGTTTTGCGTCCGTTTTTGGAGCAGGGAAAAGATGTGCTTCATCTGGCATTTTCTTCCGGACTGAGCGGCACTTATAACAGCGTCCGTTTGGCTGCAGAGGAGCTGATGGAGGAATTCCCGGAAAGAAAGGTTATTGTCATTGATTCTCTCTGCGCTTCTCTGGGCGAGGGAATGTTCGTAGATAAAGCCGTGGAACTGAAAGAAGAAGGAAAATCCATGGATGAGATCGCAGCATGGATGGAAGAGCATAAACTGAACTTCTGTCACGTATTTACAGTAGATGACTTGTTCCATCTCCACAGAGGCGGCAGGGTTTCTAAAGCGGCAGCAGTTGTGGGTACGATGATCAATCTAAAACCACTTCTCCATGTAGATAATGAAGGACATCTGATTCCGGTAAGCAAAGTACGGGGAAGAAAAAAATCACTGCAGGGTCTGGTCAGTCTGATGGAAGAAAGAATGGGAAGCTGGAAGGATAAGAACACAAAAGTATTTATCAGCCATGGAGACTGTCAGGACGACGCAGAATATGTTGCAAAACTGGTGAAGGAAAAACTGGGTCTTGAGACATCTCTGATTAATGTGATCGGCTCAACCATCGGAACGCATACAGGGGCCGGTGTAGTGGCGCTGTTCTTTATGGGCGATTATCGTTAGTGGGCGGTATTATTCATTTTTCGCACAAAGGTGCAGAAGGAAGTCAAAAACCCCGCTGCAAGTAATGAGGCATCAAATTTGCGGCGCTGCAGAGCTGCGGGGTTTTTGACCCTCGCGGCAGTCGCCAAACGGATATGCAAGCATATCCACTTGGCTCGTTGCCTGCGGGAATAAAAAAGAAAAAATTTGAGAAACAGACAATCGGCTTTCTTTCGGGGGATATGCTCGGGGAGGCGGTTTTCTGTTTTTTTATTTGCATGTTTTGAGTCACTCATGGGTAGAAAGGAGTCAAAAATCATGTCTGCATCGTGGGGACAGCCATAAAACTTTGGGTAACTAAGTGAAGTTTGCGTGTCCACTCTAATAGGGTACAGGTTACATAAAACTTTGGGTAACTAAGTAAGGTTTGTGTGTCCACTCTATAGGGTACAGCTTATACAGTTTAAATTATTAAATTGGACGTGGGAGGGGGGATTTCCCGGCATACGTCCAACATTTCGTGAAAATCATGGACAATAAAAGGAGCTATTTTGCGTATATGTCCAAACGGGCGTTTTGGGGAGCAAATCTGAATAGTT
>JAHAFI010000006.1 GCA_018374355.1 Clostridiales bacterium | reverse complement strand
TGAAGGGGGAATCCTCTTCTTCGGTTATTCATTAGATTAGATATGCAACTATTAACCAAGTAGTCTTTATTGACTACACCATTATTATACTAGGAGAAACATGAATGAAAATAACAGTAATGACTTGCAATCTATCATAACACAAGCCATTGAAGAAATGAAGTCTGAACAAGGAAATACATTTGATCTCGCTAAAATCAACCTTGCTGAACTTGAACGTCGTACCGGTCTGACAAGAGCACAATTAAGACGATTAAAAAAGAATGGATTTCATGTAAAACCACATGGTCTTACTGGTCGCAAAGCTGATGCCACGATTATCTCTGGTTTCACAGGCGTAATTGATGATCTGCTGAAAAAAGGAGTTTCTAACTCAGAAGTTGTTCTGGAACGAATCCAGGAACAGGGATATACAGGCAGCTTAACTACTGTAAAAAGATACATCAACGACCATAAAGATATGATTCCACCTAAAAGACAGGTTGTCGCACCACAAGGTAATCGCGGACGCCGTTATTCCAGTGATGCTGGTGAAAGTTATCAGATGGACTGGGGTTTTGTTAATGTAGATACGGGTGATGATAATTCTTATAAAGTTGCCTGTTTTGCAATGATCTGTCATCATTGCGGCGAACGCTATATAGAGTTCTTTCCGAATGCCAAACAGGAAAACCTGTTTATCGGCATGATCCATGCATTCAAACGGATGGGTGTTCCTGAACATGTGCTTACAGACAACATGAAAAGTATTGTGATACATCGTGATTCAGAAGGACATCCTGTTTGGAATCACGACTATGAAGCATTTATGAATACCATCGGCTTCGAAACAAAGTTGTGCAGACCCCGGCATCCATTCACCAAAGGAGCTGTGGAACGTCTCGTACGTTTTGTAAAAGATAACTTTCTTGCCGGACGAGTATTCGGTACCATCACGGATCTTAATTATGAAGCATGGAAATGGTGCGATAATCAGAATAATCGATATCATAAAGCAGTTGATTGCATTCCTCACAAAAGACATTCCGTCAGCTGCATGAAGAACGCATCTTTGCTCAAAGATACCTTTGATGTCCGGAAGTATCTGAGTCCGATTCGTTGTATTTCATTTGACGGTTTTGTTACATATGAAGGAAGGCGTTTTGGTGTTCCTTACAGTTATGTCCAGCATACCTGCCGTGTTCAACGAGAAAATTTTACTCTGTATGTTTATGACATGGAACTGCGTAAAGTCTTAATCACCCATGATGTGACATGGAGTCGAAAAGACAGCTTCTGCAAAGGTCAGTTTGTAGATGAGCAACCAGAAGAAAAACCATCTGTTCCTGTAAAAATCAGCATTTCTCAAAAAAAGGAAAATCCACCGAAGTCTGCTTTTGCAAAGTTTGCATTTGGAGGTGGCTGGAATGAGTAAAACACTGATTGAACAGATTCAAGCACATGCTTCTGCACTGGATATCAAGATAACTGCTCAAGAAATCGCATTATATCTGTCTGAAAAGAAAGTTCCGCCTGAACATCTGGAAGCCATGGAAGAATTTATGTCATATCTCAGGCAGAATCAACGAGACAAAGCGATAAATGCACTGCTGTCACACAGCCGTATTCCACAGAAGGAACCAAGTACATTTGATAACTTCGATTTCAGCAGAGTGACTGGAGAAAACGCTGTTCAGATAAGAAATCTTCCGAACCTGACGGCACTTTATTCAAGGCAGAACATAGCCTTTATCGGACCTCCGGGTGTTGGAAAAACCCACTTGTCAATGGCATATGGTAATTCCTGTTGTCGCAAAGGATTGCGTTCTTATTTTATCAAAGCCACGGAATTGAACGAAAAATTTACAAAGGCACGGAGAACAGGTACTGAAAGCAGTGCAATTTCTGGCTTGGTCAGACCATCCTGCTTGATTATCGATGAAATAGGCCGAAGCATCTTCGATATGGAAAATACCCGTCTATTTTTTGACATGATTGACCGAAGATGCAGTAAGGAAGGTCCAAACTGTATGATTTTCACCAGTAACCTAACGCCCGATAAGTGGCGTGACTTCTTCCGAGAAGAAGACTCATTACTTTGTGCGTTAGATAGAACTTTCGATGCTGCCACCGTTTATCTTATGAAGGGTGAAAGCTATCGAGGACGTAACTTAAAAACTTATTCGATAGAGATTAGTGATCCCACTGAATAACTGTCGATAATCAATTAGCCATGCGGGTGCATTGGCTATTTCTAATGAGCTCGGATTGGTTATTTCTGCTGGACTTTGAGTGGTCAATTCCTCCGGACTCTAACACCGTTAAATATGTACCAATTATGTATAGATAAGATAACTCAAGTGGGAGCAACTATTCGCAGAAACGGTTTGACATATTCGGATTTTGAAAGTGCATTACCATATTATAGACAAGTAGGTAGGGTTCAGGGAACTGCACCGGAAATTCAAGAATTTAATGATATTATGGATTTTTTATATATGGGGCGCAAAGAACGAGAACGTTTGTGTTCTGATGCAAATAATACTATTGTGATATTGGATAGTTTTGAGTGATATGTGTGTAGAATTAGAACTGTTTTGAAAATTGCATTATAGTTTTTACTAAGTGGAAAAATTGAATACCATTTTACATAGCCGGAAGGTTTTCAGTAACGAAAATCTCCCGGCTATTTTTATGCCCTGATATTCCAATTTCAACCGAAAATATCAAATTACGGGCAGGAAAGAAGGTGAAATTATGCCATATATCGCACCGGAAGTGGTACAGGAAGTAAAGAGAATGGATTTACTGACGTACCTTAGAAACTATGAACCATCTGAACTTGTGCATTTTGCTGGCAATACCTATACGACAAGAACCCACGATAGTTTGAAGATTTCCAATGGAAGGTGGATGTGGTGGAGTCAGGGAATAGGCGGGCGGTCAGCACTGGATTATCTGATAAAAGTGAGAGGGTATCCTTTTCTTGAGGCAATAGAAATTATTGCAGGACAGGCAGCCTTTCAGCCGCCTGCTCCTGCACCAGCCGAAAAGAAAACAGAGAAAACCCTGCTACTTCCCAAAGCCTACCGCTACACAGAGTATGTGGTTTCTTATCTGAAGAACAGAGGAATTGACACGGAACTCATTCATTTTTGTTTGGAAACCGGACGTTTATATGAGAGTGCGAACTATCACAATGTCGTTTTTGTAGGTAAGGACAAGGAAGGAAAACCCCGGTATGCAGCACTGAGAGGTGTGGGAACAGACTTTATCGGAGAGGCAAGTGGAAGTGATAAGAACTATTCTTTTTCAATTCCTTCTGAGGGAGTATGCAATGAAGTTCATCTGTTTGAATCTGCTATTGATCTATTATCTTATGCTACATTGCGAAAGATGAGTGGTCAGAACTGGAGAGAAGAACATCTGTTATCTCTTGCTGGAGTTTATCAGCCTGCAAAGGAGATAGAGAATAGTAAAGTGCCTGCAACGCTGGTTCATTTCTTAAAAGAGTATCCGGAAGTGCAGTTGATTGTGTTTCACTTTGACAATGATAAGGCAGGGAGATTGGCAACAAAAGCTATTCAGACAGTATTACCGAAAGAGTATCAGACAAGAGACTGTCCGCCATCTGCCGGGAAAGATTACAATGATTTTCTTTGTTTCCAGTTAGGTTTGCAAGTAACACAACGTGAAAAAAGAAGTCAGGAAAGAGGTGGAGCGAGATGAAAACGTATGATGTAACAATCACGGAAACTTTGCAAAAGACCGTCTCTATTCGAGCAGACAGTCAGGCAGAGGCGGAAGAAATTGCACAGGACAGATGGAATGATGAGAAGTATGTTCTTGGTGCAGATGATTTTGTGGGGGCAAATTTTGACGCAAAGGAACGTGTCAGAGAAAAGAGTCGTGAGCGATAGAAAGAGAGGATTTTGTATGAAAGCGATTAAATATGTGTTGAAGATTATCCATAAAAAGGAAATTGTTCTTGCGTCTATTGACAGGAAACGGATTGAAGAAACTTTAAAAACAATGTTGCAATCCGAGAAGGAAATGGATGTTACCGGAGATGAATTGATTGGAATTGTAGTGGAAGAAAAAGATGAAAGAGACTGTCCGGGAGCGTGTGAAGGGTGTGAGTATTTTTGTCCGAATGAGCAGGATTGCATGATGGATGACCTTTCAGATCGGTGTCAGGAGTGCGAATATCATTGTGAAAATTGTGGCGGCTGCACGATGTTAGACTGTGGTGAATGTGGGGAAGAAGTCTGTGAAAAGTGCCATTGGAAGTGTCAGGAGTGTGGTAGTTGTACCCATCCGCAAGGCGAAAAGCAGCCTTAAAAAGTGTGTCTTTTCGGTTGGTGATGTTCTTTTACACCCGCAGCGGTTACGCAAAGGGTGTGAGATACACGATACCAGCAAGCAACGCCTTTGGATTGCCAGACGAAGGTCTGTCAATCTTGCGGCAGCTTGTCAGGGAATATCCCTGAAACCCTTAACTAGAACTGGTAGTGTCCAGTATGTAATAAAAAATTGTATGGCGGCTGTCCGCTATGAGAAAGGTGCGTGAATTTATATGTGGCAGTTTATTGGTGGATTGATTGTAGGAATGATTTTCGGAGTTGTTCTGATGTGTATGTTACAAATCAATCGTTTATACAAATTGGATGGGGAGGTATGAGAATGCGAAAACGAAATGTTCCAGTCATGTTCCGGCTCAACCGCAAAGAGGCGGAGGCATTGGACAAGAAAGTAAAGAAAAGCGGTCTGAACCGTGAGGCATATTTGCGGCAGTTGATCACGGGTGTTGTGCCGAGGGACGCACCGCCGCCGGATTATTATTCTATGATGAGAGAACTTCATAAAATCGGGAATAACCTGAACCAGATTGCACAGAAGGCACACACGTTGAACGTCATAGATGTGCAGAGATATGATGGGGCAATGCGTATGTTTGAAAAGACCGTAAAAGAGATTACGGAGGCGGTCATTCTGCCGGAGAAAACAGAGGGGCGGGGAATCCCGCAAAATATGTAACGTGGCTACCACATCTATCTGGAGCGTGAAAGGGTGGCTTGGCAAGGTTGTGATTTATGTGGAGAACCCGGAAAAGACTACGAATTCGGAAGTGGTGCAACAGGCAGGAATTACGGAAGAAGAATCACAGGGGCTGTCCGATGTCATTGCTTATGCAGTGAATGAAGAAAAGACCAGACAGAATCAGAAAGGAGAGATTGCAGAAGAAAGTGAGGCAGTCATGGAGCAGTATGTTTCTGGTGTCAACTGTACCCCTACCACCGCCCGGACAGAAATGCTGGCAGTAAAAAAGAGGTATGGGAAAGACGAGGGCATTATGGCGTTTCATGGGTATCAGTCTTTCGCACCGGGGGAGTGTACTCCGGCAATGGCACATGAGATCGGTGTGAAACTGGCAGAAGAATTGTGGGGAAACAGATTTCAGGTGTTGGTTGCCACCCATTTAGACAAGGCTCATCATCTTCATAATCATTTTGTGGTCAATTCGGTATCTTTTACAGATGGATTGCGATACCACAGGACAAATCAGGATTATCGGAATATGCGGAGGGTATCGGACAGGCTTTGCAGAGAGTATAGGTTGTCTGTTATCGAAAATCCGAAACCGGGCAAGGCGCAACACTATGGAGAATGGAGAGCGAATCAGGAAGGCAGACCAACCTACCGGGGAATCGTGCAGGCGGATGTGGATGAGGCAATTAACAAAGCGAGAACCGAGCGTCAGTTCTTTCACTATCTGAAGGAGAAAGGTTACACGATTAAAATCGGAAAGGATATTACAGTGCGACCAGAGGGAAAGGAGAGAGGACTGAAACTTGCCCGGAACTTTGGGGACGAGTATACGCTTGAATCTATCCGCAGAAGAATCCTGATACAGAACCGGGAAATATTGAAACCGGAAGTGCCACCTAAAAAAGAAAACGTGTATGTGTTGCGTCTGCATGGAGCGTTCAACACACGAAGGAAAATCGGCGGTCTGCGTGGATTGTATCTGCATTACTGTTATCTGTTAGGAATCCTACCGAAAAACAGACCACAGACAAGCACCAGACAAATGCATTTCCTACTCAGGGAAGATTTAAGTAAATTGAATCAGATTACAAAAGAAACAAGGCTGCTTTGCCGCTATCACATTGATACCACAGAGCAGCTTTTTTCATGGAAAGAAACTTGCGAGAACCGTCTGGAGCAGTTGGAGACGGAACGGAAATCTCTTCGATACCGGGTACGGAGCGTGAAAGAAGAGGGAACTCGGACAGAGATGAGAAAAGAGATTACCGGACTGACGGGGCAGATGAGGAAACTCAGAGAGGAGGTGAGGCTTTGTGACGGAATTGCCGTACGTTCCGGCTTGATGAAAGAGAAGATAAAAATTGTGCGGCAGGAAAATCGGGAAAGAAAGGAGGAATTTACCCATGAACACATCAGGCGAAGCCGCTGATCAAGTGGTGAGGATGTCATTGGAAGTCGGCGAGGCGGCACTGAAAATTACGGGTGCAGGAGCAAAGCAACTGGCGGTTCTTTTGTACGCCATTTTGAATGAACAGAAAAAGACCAGGGGAAGGGCAAGACTGGAGACGCTGGTACGTTCCGGAAAACCGCTGACTGTATTTTCTGTGAAAGAACAGGATATGAAGAAGTTTGTGGAAGAGGCAAAGCGGTACGGGGTTTTGTATTGTGCTATTCGGAATCCGAGAGGGAGCAGTGACGGAATGGTGGATATTATGGTGAAGGAAGAGGACGCATCCCGTATCAATCGAATTGTGGAACGTTTTCGTTTTGCGTCTGTTACAGAGGCGGCACAGATTAAGACGGAGATTCAGAAGTCCAGAGAAGAGAAGAAAAAGTCCGGTACAAAGGAAGTACAGGGCGAGAAGAGTGCAGGGAATGAGAAGTCTGTACCGGAGCAGGAACGACCTGTGAAGTCTCAGGCGGATTTACTGGTGGACGAATTGTTGGGAAAGCCAGTGCAGAAAGAGGAGGCACAGCCACAAAACCCCTCTTTGGCAAAGACAGAGAAATCCCGTCTGTCCGAGCCTATCTCCGTGACGCAAAACAGAACCGTCGAGGGTACTTCTAATGTCTATAAACCGTCTATACCGAATAAGCCATCGGTGAGAAAAGAGATTCGGGAGATGCAGGCAGTCAGGAAGATGGAGGCGGAGAAGGGGAAGAAAGAGATACCTACAAGAAACGTTTCCAACAAGCGTCAGAAGCAAATGAACCACAAACAGCCACCCCATAAGAAATCAAGAAAACAAAGTAAAGCGAGGTAGAGAGATGAATACAAATTTTGATGCGATGTTAAATGTATCAGCAGTACCACAGGATGACCGAACAGCAGCATTTATTGCGGAGAGTAAGAATAACCGGAACCGTTGTTATGAACTGTCAGAGTATATTACAGCCGCTGTTGCCACAGACAGTCAGATGTTCCAGAAGTATCTGGACGTACAGAGCAGATTTGACCGTTATACCGCCAGCAATTCACTTCTGATTCTGGCGCAGAGATCGGAGGCACAGAAATTAGGGGATTATAGTTACTGGAGAAATCAGAGTGCTTATGTAAAACGTCAGGAACGTGACAATCCGGTGCTGATTATGGAACCGGGAAAAGAATATGAGCGTGAGGATGGGACAATCGGAACGTATTACAATGCAAAGAAACTGTATGAACCATCTCAGACGAATCTGCGGAATTATGTGCAGGAACAGCCGGAATATACAGATAATCAGTTGATCCATGCACTGGTTAGCAATCCTCCGGTAAACATCATAGCGGCAGAGCCAGATCAAATGCCGGAAGGAAAAGGAGCATTGTTTGCACCGGAAGAAAACTGTATCTATGTAAGAAAAGGCATGAACGCACAGGAGATTTTCCAGTGCGTTACACCGGAACTTGCCCTTGCAGGATTTGCGAATGGGAATAAGAATTATGACCGCAATGAGGATGCTTTCCATGCGTACAGTACGTCTTATATGCTTTGTAAGAAATATGGTGTAGATACGCAGCATTTTGACTTCAGCAATTCTTCTGAATTTTTTGAAAATATGGAGCCGCAGGAAGTGAGAGCAGAACTGGCAAAAGCACAGGAATCCTTTAAAGCCATTACTACCCGTATGGAACGGACATTGGGGCAGGAACGAAATGCAAATACAAAGCAGCAGCCACAGCAGAACCGGGAGGAGGCAAGATGAGTATAAGAAGAACTGGAGGTGAGTAATGTGAGTGATGAAAAGATTACACTGGAACTTGATAAGTATGAGTGTGGCGTCATTTTTCATTCCCTGAAAGATAAACGGAATCAACTGCTAAAAGAACAGCAGGAAACCGAGGCGGTGGACGATGTGCTGATGAAAGTCATTGAACGCATGGAAGAGCCGCAAAAGACAGAACGGAAAGGACGGTGGCGTCGTGAAGCACGGTAAGAAGCAGACCGCATGGATTGCGTCACTGTTTGGAATCCTTCCGGTGATCTGGTTTGCCCTTTTGACTGCCCCTTATCTTTCCGGTGGTCTTTTGGAAATCATAGAAAAGTTGCCGGAAGCAATGAACCACCCGTTTCAGATTGAAGTTTGTAAGGACAGCGTAAAAACTGTCCTTCTTTTTTTAGGCTGTTACGGAATGGGAATCGGGATATATGTGTCTACAAGAAGGAATTACCGGAAAGGAGAGGAGCATGGTTCAGCACAGTGGGGAAATACGCAGGAAGTCAATAAGAAGTACAGCGAGAAAAACTTTGAGGCAAATAAACTGATGACCAAGAATGTGCGGATTAGTTATAACAGCCGCAAACACCGTAGAAACCTGTTGACCATTGTGGTAGGAGGAAGTGGTGCGGGGAAAACCCGCTTTTATTGTAAACCTAATCTTATGCAGGCAAACACTTCTTTTGTGGTGCTTGATCCGAAAGGGGAGAATTTACGAGATACCGGACACCTTTTGGAGCAGAAAGGATATGAAGTCAGGGTGTTGGATTTGATTAACATGGAGAAGAGCCATTGCTACAATCCATTTGTTTATCTGAAGGACGATAATGATGTACAGCGTCTGGTAACAAATCTCTTTAAAGCCACGACACCAAAGGGAAGTCAGAGCAATGATCCCTTTTGGGATACCGCTGCTTCTATGCTGTTGCTGGCACTTATTTTTTATTTGAAATACGAAGCACCGGAAGAGGAACAGAATTTCCCGATGGTCATGGAACTATTGCGAGCAGGGGAAGTACGGGAAGATAACGATGAGTACCAATCTCCGTTAGATGAATTGTTTGAACGTCTGGAGATGAGAGAGCCGGATCATATCGCAGTAAAGTATTATAAAGATTACCATTCCGGAAGTGCGAAAACCTTAAAGTCCATTCAGATTACACTGGCGGCAAGACTGGAGAAATTCAATCTGTCAAGTTTATCCGCACTGACCGCAACGGACGATTTGGATTTACCGTCTTTGGGAGAGAAGAAGGTTGCTTTGTTTGCGGTCATACCGGATAACGATACCAGTTACAATTTTCTGGTATCTATCTTATATACACAGTTGTTCCAGCAATTATTTTATCTGGCAGATTATAAGCATGGTGGGAGCCTGCCTGTGCCAGTTCATTTCCTGATGGACGAATTTAGTAACGTGTCTTTGCCAGATGATTTCTCAAAAATTTTAAGTGTTATGCGGTCAAGGGCGGTAAGCGTTTCTATTGTGTTACAAAATATTGCTGCCTTGAAAGCCTTGTTTGAGAAAGAATGGGAGGCGATTATCGGCAACTGCGATGAATTTCTTTATCTGGGAGGAAATGAACAGAGTACCCACAAATATGTGAGCGAGCTGCTCGGAAAAGCAACCATAGATATGAACACTTATGGAAAATCTACCGGGCATTCAGGGAACTATTCAACGAATTATCAAATATCAGGGCGTGAACTTTTGACGCCGGACGAGGTGCGTATGCTGGATAATCGGTACGCACTTCTTTTTATTCGTGGAGAACGTCCGGTGATGGATGAGAAATTTGATATTTTAAAACACCCAAATGTGGAATTGACCACGGATGGGAAAGGAAAGCCATACCGACACGGAGAAGTAACGGAGGCAGTAGCCGCTATTTCACTGGCGGATAGTCTGGAGGGTGAGTTTCAGCCGGAACAGACAGAAGATTTAGCATTTGAACTTCTATCCGATGAGGATTTAGAAGAATTATTCAGTCAGAACAAGGAGGACATGTAACATGATTTTTAACAACAGAAAGAACAGAGAAAATGAGAAGAACCCCGGCAGAATTACGATGGGAAGAAAAGCACGAAGAGCATTTGCGGTGTATGCAGCACTGGTATTGATGATGACAATGGGAACGATAACCGCATTTGCGACAAGTGATCCCATTGCGGTAGTCAATAACCTGTCTGAATTTATCTTCGGGTTGATTCGTGCTATCGGAATGATTCTGTTGGGATTTGGTATTGTGCAGATAGGTCTTTCCTTAAAGTCCCACGATCCGAGTCAGAGAGCCAATGGATTCTTGACACTGGCAGGCGGGGTTATCATCACGTTTGCAAAAGAGATTCTGACCTTGATTGCAGGATAGAAGAGCGGATTTATTTAAGATAAAAGGTACAGGGCAGGCGGAAACGTCTGTCCTGTTTTGGGAAAAAGGAGGTGCAAAGAAGTGGATTCAGATAATTGGGTAGTACAGAATCTCATCAATGCTCTGGACACATGGAACAGTAAACTGGCGGAAATCTGGCAGATTATCACACAGTCACCGGAGACGTTCAAAGGGGGCAATATCTGGAGTGTGATTGTTACGATACACGGAACGCTTCAGGCAATCGGATATGCGCTTTTGGTCTTGTTCTTTGTGGTAGGAGTAGTGAAAACCTGTGGAAGTTTTACAGAAGTGAAAAAACCGGAACATGCACTGAAACTGTTTGTGCGATTTGCCATTGCAAAGGGTGTGATTACCTATGGACTGGAACTTATGATGGCAATCTTTGAGATTGTGCAGGGAGTGATTAGTACCATAATGAATACAGCAGGTTTTGGAACAGCACAGCAGACTGTATTGCCGCAGGAGATTGTGACCGCAGTGGAAGAGTGTGGATTTTTTGAGAGCATTCCTTTGTGGGCGGTAACGCTGATCGGCGGCTTATTTATTACCGTCTTGAGCTTTATTATGATTATGTCGGTATATGGGCGTTTTTTCCGTCTGTATCTTTATACCGCTATCGCTCCGGTGCCACTATCCACATTTGCCGGAGAGCCGACACAAAACGTGGGGAAAAGTTTTATGAAATCCTATGCAGCAGTTTGTCTGGAAGGTGCGATTATCGTACTGGCGTGTATTATTTTCTCTGTGTTTGCGGCTTCACCGCCAGTGGTCAACCCGGATGCGGCGGCAGTGACAATGGTATGGAGTTATATCGGGGAACTGATTTTCAATATGTTGGTGCTTGTAGGGGCAGTGAAAATGGCGGACAGAGTGGTAAGAGAGATGATGGGATTGTAAAAGGACACCTGTAACAGTGTCCTATTCCACAATCTCATTAGTTGTATTGTAGCGAAGATTCCCGTCTGTATCAAAATGTACGGAATCGGTAGAAATACCTTTTTCTCTGGCACGATTTATCTGCCATGCCATGTCTTCTTCCAGTGCTTTGTAATATCTGTGTTCCTGCCATTTCTCTTTCAGGGCAAAGAGCCAACTGACAATAGAAAGAGCGACCAAGAGATATAGAATAGCAATGGCAAGTGGTTCGTGGCTTGCCGCCCATTTGTTCAAGACGGTAGAAGTGAGCAGAAGATAAATCAACGGTAAGGTAAGACGGAGTTTGCCTGCAATTTTAAACAGAAAAGAAAGAACGAATAACAATAGGGTAATGGAGAGTGAAAGGATAAGTCCAATCGGCATAATAAAATCCCCCTTTTTCGTGCTTTCTTTTCAGTATATCAGAAAAAAAGCAAAGAGCAAATGTGCGAATTGGAGGTGTATTTATTTTGGAAGTAAAAATCAATCGGGAAATCCGCAATTACACGGAATCCATGTTTTTCGGACTGTCTATGAGGCAGTTCATTTTTTCTGTATTAGCCTGCGGCGTTGCTGTCGGGCTTTATTTTTTGTTACGTCCCTATGTGGGAACGGAGACTGTGAGTTGGATGTGTGTGTTGGGAGCAGCACCTTTTGCAGCATTGGGATTTATCAAATACCACGGAATGAATGCGGAGCAGTTTGTGTATGCGTGGTTCAAGTCGGAGTTTTTGATTCCCAAGCGTCTGATTTTCCATCCGGAGAATCTGTACTATGAAATTTTGAAAACCAACATTGAAACCCACGAGAAGGAGGAGTTAAAGAAACATGATTAAGACATTACGAAATATTTTCAAGCAGGATAAAGAGAAATTTGTTGTTCCAAAGAGTGTCCAGCAGGCAATTCCTGTTCAAGCAATATGGGAAGATGGGATTTTTCAAGTAGGAAAGAACAAATTTGCCCGTACCTATAAATTCGTAGACATCAATTATGCAGTGGCGAGCAGGGAGGATAAAGAGGCGATGTTTTTGGAGTACAGTGAACTGTTGAACTCTTTTGATAGCGGAGCCACTACAAAGATTACCATAAACAACCGAAGGTTAAATAGACAGGATTTTGAGAAAGCAATCTTGATTCCCATGCAGGAGGACGGACTGGATTTATATCGCAAGGAATATAACAAAATGCTGCTTGAAAAGGCTACCGGGGCAAACAGCATGGTGCAGGAAAAGTATGTGACGGTATCGATATACAAGAAATCCATCGAAGAGGCGAGGACATATTTCTCCCGTGTGGGAACAGATTTAGTCAGTCATTTTTCAAGATTGGGTTCCAGATGTGTGGAGATGGATGCAACGGATAAATTGAGAGCCTTGCACGATTTTTATCGTACCGGGGAAGAGACAGGCTTTTATTTTGATATGGCGATGACCATGAAAAAGGGGCATAGTTTCAAAGATTTTATCTGTCCGGACAGTCTGGAATTTGAAAAAGACCACTTCAAAATGGGTAATCGTTTTGGACGAGTGTTATTCCTTCGGGAGTATGCGTCTTATATCAAAGACAATATGATTGCGGAACTCACTGACCTAAACCGGAACATGATGTTAAGTATTGATGTGATTCCCGTACCGACAGATGAGGCAGTGCGAGAAGTGGAAAACAGACTGTTAGGAGTGGAAACGAATATCACCAACTGGCAGAGAAGGCAGAATTCCAATAATAACTTTTCCGCAGTAGTGCCTTATGATATGGAACAGCAGAGAAAAGAGAGCAAGGAGTTTTTAGATGATCTGACTACCCGTGACCAGCGGATGATGTTTTCTGTGCTTACCCTTGTGCATACCGCAGAGACAAAGGAGGAATTGGATGCAGATACGGATACTCTTTTGAACGTGGCAAGAAAGCATTTGTGCCAGTTTGCCACATTGAAATTTCAGCAGATGGATGGGTTAAATACGGTATTGCCTATCGGACACCGTAAAATCAATGCACTCCGCACCTTAACTACGGAAAGTCTTGCAGTGTTAATGCCATTCCGGGTGCAGGAGATTATGGACGAGGGGGGTATCTACTGTGGGGAAAATGCAATCTCACACAACCTTATCATGTGCAATAAGGCAAAACTTCTGAATCCAAACTCTTTCTTATTAGGTGTGCCGGGCAGTGGAAAGTCATTTAATGCCAAAATGCTGATTGTATTTTTAGCACTTGCTACGGGCGATGATATTTTAATCTGTGATCCGGAGCGAGAATATGCCTCACTCATTGAGGCAATGGGCGGTGAAGTCATTCGGATAGCGGCAGGCAGTCGTGACCACATCAATGCAATGGATATGGTAGAAGGATATGGAGATGGAGGAAATCCGGTCATTGACAAGTCCGAGTTTGTCTTATCCTTGTTTGAACAGTTGGATACAAAAGGGGTGAGTGCAAAAGAGAAGTCTATCATTGATCGCTGTACCGCCGCAGTCTATGAGGATTACCAGAGTGGCGGACGAGTACCGACACTTTGTTTGCTTCGTGAGAAAATGTTGGAACAGCCGGAGCGTGAGGCACATGACCTTGCACTGGCACTGGAATTATTTACAAGCGGAAGTCTGGACGCATTTGCACATGAGAGCAACGTGGACGTGAATAACCGTATGGTGGTGTACGACATCATGGATTTGGGAAAACAGTTGAAAACAATGGGACTTCTTGTTATCACAGACGCTATGCTGAACCGTGTAACAGAAAACTGGAAGAAAGGGAAACGTACCCATATTTTCCTGGATGAATTTCATGTTGTTTTTGAAAATGAATATTCAGGGGCATTTTTCAATTCCGCATGGCGGCGTTTCCGTAAGAGAAATGCGTTTCCAAATGCGATTACGCAGAATGTGGAATATTTGTTGGATTCTGTACTTGCTAGTACCATGTTATCAAACAGCGAGTATATTGTCATGTTGAATCAGGCGGCATCTGATCGACAGAAGTTAGCAGAACTTTTGAATATTTCCAACGAGCAGATGAGTTATATCACCAATGCGGATGCAGGGTGTGGTTTGATTAAATACGGAAGTTCCCTTGTTCCGTTTATCAATAAATTTCCAAAGCACACAAGACTGTATAAGTTGATGACAACCAAGCCGGGAGAGGATAGTGCGAACAGGAGCCGGCAGTAACAATTAAATATAAGAATAATGAGGCAGGCTGGCCAGCGGAATATCCGTGGCGGTCTGCCTTTTCAATGGAGGTAGGATATGTCAGAAATCAGATTTGCTTCAAAAGAGCATAAAGAATTTCTTCTTAATATGTTGGAGAAATGCGGTAAAAACGACAGTTATCATCGGGCATTTTTTTATTGCATGGGAATTTCCGATACAACGAGAACCAATATCAGCAGAGTATTTGATTTTAAGCATGACTGTATTGAACCGGATGGACTGCATGAGGGGTGGCAGACGGGAGGAACTGTAAGGCTTACACGGTTGGCGTTTAATCTTTGGAACGGATACACGGAAAAAGGAGAGGAACAAATGTCAACACCGTATGAAATGTTTGACTGTGGATATGCCCCGTATTTTATGGAGGCAATTAAATTGAAATATCCGGAATACTGCCGGGATTTATCTCCGGTCAGAGCAGAAACACCGGGAAAGGAACGATAAGGAGGATAAGAGATGATAGAGGCAGCAAGACAGACAACACTCAAGGAACAGCCGGAAATTATAGAGTTGTTCCGGGTTTTGGAAGAAAACAGACTGATGAAAGAAAAGCAGGAAGTGGAATCTCTTGTGAATTATCTAGATGGAATGGAAATTCAGTTTGGTCAGGTTATGAAAGAGCTAGGGGAGATGAGAGGGCAGCTTAACCAGATACAGGATGCGGGAGTGCGAAGTTCCGCTGTAAAGATTACAGAACGGGTGGAAAACAAGATGCAGGAAATTGGCGGACAGATTAGCACCGTAAAAAATAACCTGCTTCTTTCAGCAAAAAATGCGGTGTATATGTTCCGGGAGAAAGGTCTGGATGCATTGCGAAAAACGGTGTCTGCCATGCGTATTTCTTCGGCATTGTCTTATCTGAAAGAGGGAATGCACAGCGGAATGGAAAGCGTTAATCGTGAGGCAGAAAAAATCAGTATTATCAGCGGAGAACTCCATGTTGCAGGGGAACACATGAAAAATATCGGAAGGGTGCTGACAGGCAGAGAAATGAGAGAGCCTGTACCTAAAAACCCGGATAAAGGAATACTGGCGAAGATGCAGAAAACCTTACTGTCTTGCGGGGGACGATTATCTGCTATGGAGCAAAGAACAGAAAATGCCAGAAAACGGGTGGAACAGTTCGCCAGCAAAGAAGAGAAAAAGCCATCTGTCAAAGCAGAATTAAAGCGGCTGAAGGATGAAAAAGGGAATCATTCTCTGTCAAGTGTGATACAGGAAAAGACAAGATAATCAGGAGGATTGGAAGATGAAGAAAAAATTTTATATAGCAGGCGTTGTAATTTGTTCCGTATTACTGGCAGTTTCCGGCTATCAGGTATTTTGTCATTATGCAGAGGCAAAGAAGCATATAGGGGAATTTGATAAGCTGGCAGAGATTGTGGAGCAGACGGAAGAAGACACAAGGAAAGATGATACAAAAACAGAGTCCCAAAACCCATTAAATCAATACCAGAAATTATTTGACCAGAACAACGATATGGTGGGATGGATTGCGATTGATGGAACAAAAATTCAGTATCCGGTCATGTATACACCGGATAATCCAGACTTTTATCTGAAGCATAGTTTTGAAAAAGAATACAGCAGTTATGGTGTTCCGTATATAGCAGAGCATTGTGATCCGGCAGAGCCAAGCGATAATGTTATCATTTACGGACACCACATGAAAGACGGAAGTATGTTTACGGGACTTATGGATTATACAGATGAGAAATTTTATGAAAAGCATAAAACCATTCAATTTGACACGTTGACAGAGCAAGCAGAGTATGAGGTGGTTGCAGTATTTAAGACTACTGTATATGACAAGAAAGGGTTTAAATATTATGAATTTGCTAATGCGGAAAAGCCAGAGGATTTTGAGCGTTATGTGAGTGAATGTAAGGCACTTTCCCTTTATGATACGGGAGTGAGTGCAGCATACGGAGATAAGCTGATTACACTTTCTACCTGTGAGTATTCTGTTGCAAATGGGCGGCTTGTAGTAGTGGCGAAAAAGATTGTCGGGCAGTAATTGATTTTCCATTATCCGAAAGGAGGTCAGGCAATGGGAACGGAAATTAAAACCCGACAAGTCCATAAGGATATAAAAATGTTGGATAAAGCAGTCACAGGTACGGAGCGTATCAAACGTGCCTATGTCCGTACCAAAGATAGTGCGGAGCAGATACAGGAACCACAGAATGCGACTCCTGTGGAATATGCAGAGGACAAACTATCCTATTATACGGATACTGCTGTCCATGAAACAGCTCATCAGGTCAGAAAACAGGGTGGGAAGATTGTGGACACAGTAAAGGAAAAACGAAGAAGTTCCAAAGAAATAAGAGGAATGGAGCAGGCTGCCACAGATGTCAAGGCGGCAGCCTATCCACAAACAAACCAGCCGAAAGAGCAGATAAAGAAAAAGGCTCAGGAGCAGGCAGGGAAACGAATGGTACAGGCAAACGGAGAAATGCGGAGGATTAAGACCATTGAACGGGGAGAAAAGACTATTAAGACGGTACAAAATTCTTCTAAAATGGTCAAAGCCACCGGAAAAGGTACAGTCAAATCTACTACCCGTTCCATTAAAACAGCAGAACAGACAGCACGCACGACTATTAAAACGACACAACAGTCTGCAAAAGCAGCCCAGATAGCAGCAAAGACTTCCATAAAGACAGCAGAAAAAGCAGCGATAGCGGCAAAACAGGCAGCAAGAACAGCGGAACGAACCGCCAGAGCTACGATTCGTGCAACGATTGCAGCGGTTAAAGCAATCATAGCGGCAACAAAGGCTCTGATTTCTGCCATTGCTGCAGGAGGCTGGATTGCTGTTTTAATTCTGGTGCTTGTGATATTGTTTGGCGGCATTCTTTGTATGACAGGCGGGGATAATTCCAACACGGTAAGTCCGGTTAGTGCGGAGGTACAAGCCTATGAACCAGTCATACGACAATATGCAAATCAGTATGGGATACCGGAATATGTGGAACTGATTAAGGCTGTGATGATGCAGGAAAGCGGTGGACGAGGACTTGATCCGATGCAGAGTTCAGAAGGTGGATTTAACACCAGGTACCCAAGAGAACCAAATGGAATCACCGATCCGGATTATTCTATAAGTTGTGGCGTGCAGGAGTTAAAAGCTGCTCTTGATAGTGCAGGAGTTGAAAGCCCGATAGATATGGAACATATCAAGCTGGCTTTGCAGGGGTACAATTTTGGAAATGGATATATTTCATGGGCAAAGAGCAATTATGGGGGATATTCATTAGCAAATGCAATAGAATTTTCAGATATGAAAGCAGCAGAACTGGGGTGGAGTAATTATGGGGACAAGCAGTATGTGCCTCATGTACTCAGATATTACACTTTTGGACGAATCCCAATAGGTATGGGAAGTCAGGCGATTGTGCAAGTGGCACTTAGTCAGGAAGGTAATGTTGGTGGACAACCTTATTGGAGTTGGTATGGTTTTAACAGCAGGGTGGAATGGTGTGCCTGTTTTGTATCGTGGTGTGCAGAGCAGTGTGGTTATATTCAAAGTGGTGTGATACCGAAATTTTCTTCTGTTTCGGCAGGTGTGGATTGGTTTGCGGCAAAAGGACAGTTCCGGGATGCAAGTTATGTTCCTGCAGCAGGAGATTTAATTTTCTTTGACTGGGAAAATAATGGAACGATTGACCATGTTGGGATTGTAGAAAATGTGACTGGAGGAACCGTGAATACCATAGAGGGAAATAGTGGAGATAAATGTGCCAGACGCAGTTATTCTATGGGAAGCAGTAGTATTTATGGGTATGGAGTTCCGGCGTATTAAAAAAGAGCAAAAGAAAAACCAGAGGTTTATTCCTCTGGCACTTTTGCCTTACATAGACTGTTTACAGTTGCTTCTATGATGGTAAGTTCTTTGTCATCAAGTTTGTCGAGTATTATATCATAGTTACTGAAAAAAGATTTTGGGTGCAAGGAATTCTGAATTTCGGGATAAAAAGTGTGTTATTTGTAGGTTTGGTTTTTAACACCCCAGTTACACATTGCGTCCAAAATCGGGATTAAAGACTTTCCTTTTTCAGAAAGACTATATTCTACTTTAGGAGGAATCTGAGGATATTCTTTACGGATAATCAGCTCGTCTGCTTCAAGTTCCTTTAGCTGTGTGCTGAGAGTTTTATATGTGATTGAACCAAGCATTCGACGCATCTCATTAAACCGAACAATATTTTTTTTGGAAAGCAAATATAAAATAAGCATTTTCCATTTTCCGCTAATTAAAGAGAGCGTATATCCAAATGGTGTATCTTTTATTGTGAGTGACTTTACATCTTCGTTATGCCTCATTCTATTTTTATTCCTTTCTGTGTACACTGGCATTTAGGATAGTATATATCGTAAAAGTGCGTACTTCCATTTTAAACTGATTATATTATAATACATAACATAGTCAAAGAAAACATAGATTTGTGTGTGAAATGAAAGGAAATAAAGAATGAATAGAATATTAATTATTGGAGCATCAGGAACCATCGGCTCAAAAGTTGTAAAAGCTCTGGAGCAAAAAATCAATTCAGAATATGACATTGTTCTGGCAACAAGTCAAAATAAAACAGCAGAAAAATGGAGAAAAACAGGAAAAAATGTGGTTGTTCTTAATTTGAATAAGCCTAAAACATTTAAACAAGCATTAGAAAAAATCGACCGTGTATTTTTACTTACAGGTTACACCGCAGATATGTTAATACAATCAAAATTATTGATTGATGCAGCAAGGGAAGCAGGAGTCAAACATATCGTACATTTGGGAACATATACATCAAGAAAAGATCCTATTCCACATTTTGTATGGCATGACCTAGTTGAAAACTATATTGCTTCATGCGGTGGTATGGCATGGACGAATATTCATCCTAATGTAATTACGGATACAATATTTGCTGGTGTGGATTTTACGGCGGACACTATTGAAATTTCCAGTTGGGGAGATGTTCCACAAGGATATGTTGGGGCAGACGATATTGGAGAAGTTGCAGCAACAGTTCTAATAGAAGGACCTAATAAGCATAACAATAAAGAGTATTACCTTAGCATTGATGTATTGACGGAATCAGAGCTGAAAAAACTAATTAACGAGATAACTGAAAAGCCAGTTCATGTATCACATATCACGAAAGAGATTATGGCTAAAAACGTTGAACAGATACCATCTCAATCAATTCGAGTATATATGCAGAGTGCAGAAATATGTGCTGAATTAACAAGAAATAGAGAATTTAGTGCACAGACCAAACTGTGTGACGATGTGTTGACAGTTACAGGTCACTCAGGAATGCATATGGATGAATGGATAAAGCGATTTATTCAAAATGAATCTGTCAATTGAAATATTATTTGACATGTTAAGAAGAAAAAAATATGATAAATAAAAGATAATATGATTTATCAGTTCAAGGGATGGTTGGACAATGACAACAATAAAAGATGTGGCAAAGGCAGCGGGAGTTGGAACAGGAACAGTTTCCAGGGCTTTAAGTGGAAATGGATATGTCGATCCTGAAAAGAAAAAGAAGATTATTAAAATTGCAGAGCAATTAAAGTATGATCCTTCAACGTTACTAAAAACAAAAAATAACAAAAAAGTTAAAAGCGGTTTGATAGGAGTAGTGCTTCCAAATAGTTCACAACCCTTTTTTGGGAGTTTTTTGTGGCACACAGAAAAGGCGCTGGAAATGCATAATTATCGAACAGTAATTATAAATGTTGGCGGAACGCCTAGAAAAGTATCTGATGCGATTGACTTGGTAGATAAACATATGTTGGACGGATTGATTATAAATGCTGACGTTACCAAAAGTGATGTAGGGAGATTGCGGGAAATTCCGGCAGTAAGCTTTGAGTGTGAAATGGGTGAAGGGATTCCTCTTGTAGCATCTGATCATATAAAAGGCGGTGAACTTGCTGCAAAATTGCTTATTCGATCTGGATGTAAGAATGTAGCTATTTTAAGTATAAAGGCAACTACGCCAGTATATGCAAGGCATCGTATAACAGAATGTCAGGGAGTATTGAAAAAAAGGGGTGTAGCGGTAACTATTGTAGAACATGAAGGTGAATCTGAAGAGGATAATGTCATGGAAGAGATGATAAACGAGTATTTGAATACACACTCAGAAGTTGATGGTATTTTTACGGAGGATTTGGAAGCCTATTTTTGTCTGGTGCAGGCGAAAAAACGAGGAATTTTGGTTCCGAGAGACCTTAAAATTGTTGGCTATGATGGAAATGAAATTACAAGGCTTGTTAGTCCACAGGTCACTACCATTGCACAAAACACGAAAAAATTGGCAGAAACATGTGTAGATGTACTCAATAAAAAGATAGAAGGATTGGATACAGAAAGAAGATATCTTGTCCCGGTCAAAATCCGAATGGGTGGAACGACATAATAACGTTCCATATAATAATTGTATATAATTTATAATGCAGAACGTTAAAATAGGACGTTCTGCTATTTTTTTGTGCATAATACATAAAAGACTTGAATTTTAGACTGTTATAAAGTAGCATTTGTACAAGAAATAAGAAAACGAAAGTTGTGATGAAAAGGAGAACATGATGAATCAAATTTATACTTCCGATTTGCTTTCTTTTCAAAAAAGATTAGCACCTGCGGTTAATAGTGATGTGGTGGTTGACAGATCTAAAACGGAAATCTTACCTGAGCCATATGTGATTACGGAAGATGGAAAAGTCCGATTTAAACTTTATTATCCAAATGCCGGGAAAGTAATAATGAGGGATTACTCAAAAGAGTACAGACTTGTTAAACAGGGGGATTTTTGGTGTGGAGAATTTGATATGGGAGAGGGATTTTTTGCAGTATTCCTTGAAATTGATGGCACAAGCATTATTTCACAGTTTCTTCCGATAGGTTATGGAGGAAATCAGGTGATAAATTATATCGATGTGCCTGAAAAGGATGAGCCAATTGAACTGTTAGAGGGGAATCACGGAAGTGTTGTATGTGATTTTCTTGAAAGCAGAATAACAGGACAGATGGAGAGGGTTATGATATATCTTCCACCGGAATATCTGCAGGATACAGAGAAAAAATATCCGGTGCTGTATTTACAGCATGGACACGGAGAAAACGAGACTTGCTGGATCGGTCAGGGGAAAATGAATTTTATATATGACAATCTGATATATCATAAAAAAGCGGTTCCGACGATTGTTGTGATGGCGAATGGAATGATGTATGAGGAAGATGCGGAAAAAAGGATTCTGAAGTTTCGCAAATTGTCCACGTTTATGAAAGAGGAGTTAATTCCATATATCGAAAATAAATATCGGATTCTTGGAGATAAGGAACATCGTGCTATGGCGGGACTTTCGATGGGGAGTTTGCAGACATCCATTATGGCATTCGAAAATTCTGACCTGTTTTCTTACGTGGGAGTGTTCAGCGGATTTGTACAAGATTTTCTGACACAAAACCAGAGTCATCTGGCAGAAAATAATATAGATGCTTTTTGTAAAAACAATAAGTTATTCTTCCGGGGAATCGGAGATGAGGATCAATTTATTGATTTCTTTAAATCAGACGATGTATTTATCCAAAATAGCAAACTGGAATGTGAGAGAAAAATATATAAAGGCGGTCATGAATGGAAAGTGTGGAGACGATGCTTATATGATTTTGCTCAACTGATTTTTAGAGAAAATAATTAACGCAGTTATTTATAAGCGAAAGGATGGAGGAAAAGATGACAGGAGTGCAGATTTTAGGAATAGTAGTAGCTGGTTTAGCTATTATATTTTTGACAGTAGAATATTTTATGGCAAATTTTATGGCAACGTTTATTATGACACCACCATCCAGATTCTGTCCGACACCGGAACAGATAAAGGAACGGAAAACATGTGAAATATCAGCGGAGCGTGCTGTTTATGCAGATGCGGATTTTGATGCTTATGAAAAATGGAAAACGGAGAAATTTTTGTGTGAAAATAATGGAATACAGATACCGGCGGTGTTTCATCCGCTGGAAGATGCAAGAGGGTGTGTGATCCTTGCACATGGATTCGGGCAGAATCGTTACGCTATGGTTCCTTATGCAGAACTGTTTCGTGAGTTGGGGTTTTCAACAGTGCTTTTTGATGAGAGAAGGTTCGGAGAAAGTAAGGCACCGTTTGGGTCCTTTGGGTTAAAAGAGGCAACGGATGTAGCAGCATTGACAGAGTGGGTAAAACAGCGATGTGGCAGGGATACAAAGATTGTGCTGCTTGGTGTTTCCATGGGGGCGGTCAGTGTGATGAATTCATTAAAATATACAGAGAATATCGATTATGTTGTGGAAGACTGCGGTTTTATCCGAGTGTCTCAGGGATTACCATTTGTTTATCGAAGTATGGTGCATTTACCGAACCCGTTTTTGATCCCGGTTGTAAAGAGACGTGCCAGGAAGTTGGGATTTGATGTGATGGATAACAATCCGATTGATGTAGTGAAAAATTCACAGGTTCCGATTTGTGCGGTGCATGGAGATGTGGATAGAGCTGTGTCAGTTGAATGTGCAAAGGAATTGGGAACCGTAATGAAGAACCCAAAATCTCGTGTCGAAATTTATGAAGGAAGAGATCATGCGTATAGTATATGTGATAAAGAACGGTATATACAGATGCTGCGTGATTTTTTGGAGGAGGTGTAGAAGATGGCATACATAGAAATGAATTTTAAGTCGGAAGCTTTGACACGTGAAGTACAGATACAAGTAATGCTTCCAAGTCACGAAGGATTTGGAAATGACGTATATCCATGTAAAACATTATATTTCTTGCATGGATTTAATGGAAACGGAGCGGAACTGACACGCTTTTTACCATTGATGGTTCAGTCAATGCTGAAAGGGATGGCAATTGTATTGTGTGACGGTGATAATTCGTTTTATGCGGATAAAAAGGACGGTATCAGTAATTATAGAAAATTTGTAGAAGAGGAACTGGTTGAAGTTACAAGAACATTATTTCCTCTTTCTCATCGACGAGAAGAAACATTTATCGGCGGGATTTCTATGGGAGGACATGGGGCATTAGTATCCGGGTTTAGTCAGACAAAAACATTTTCGAAAATAGCAGTACTTTCTCCGTGCATTAATTTTTATGAGGTTACAGCACTTAATGAAACTCCATTTACAGAAACAGCATTGAATCCTGTTTTTGGAAGCAGGGAGCAGTATGAAAACAGTGATCAGTGTTGCATGGGTGCAGTAAAAAAAGCAATTAAGGATGAGAAAACTATTCCGAATATTTTTATTGGATGCGGTAAACAAGATCCATTAATCTATGGACAGCAGAGAAGATTTGCAGAATGGTTAAAAGAAAATGATATTCCGGTTGTACATAAAGAAACAGAAGGGGCACATGATATTTTCGTTTGGCGTGATATGCTGGATGATATGTTTGATTTTCTTGCAGGATAAAGGGGTGAAAATATGGCAAATAAAAATGAGATTGTAAAACTTGCAGATGGCGTTTACCAGATAAAGTATTATTGGCTTGGAATCGCAAATGTATATGCATATTTGATTGTCGGAGACGAAAGCGCCTTATTGATTGACACCTGTTATTCAATTACCGGAATTAAAAAATATGTTGAACAGATAACGACACTCCCTGTTGATGTTGTAAATACACACGGACATTTTGATCATATTGGGGGGAATGCGGAATTTAAGACAGTTTATCTTTCAAAAGCAGACAGAGGAGTTGCCGGAGCACATTCAGACTATGATACTTTACGCAAAATGATAAACAATTATGAAAAACAAAATGTTCTGGCACGGTTTCTTTTCAGGCTGAAAAAATTTAAAAAGCAGGTAGAAGATAGTTTGCATATAGAGCCTGTAGAATATAAAGATTTACCGGTATGTGGATTCTTTGATCTGGGAGGAAGAAAAGTATCTTTTATAGAAACACCGGGGCATACTCCGGGAAGTATTTGTCTGTTTGATGAAAAAACAAAATATTTCTTTGTGGGAGATATGGCTTGCGAAGAAGGAGTTTTGCTTGGCTTTGACTATTCTTCCAGTGTAGCGGAATATCGAGAATCTATTGTGAAAATGCAGCAATTTTATAAGGAATATGAAGGAAAGGCAATTATTCCATCGCATCATCAGATGCCAGCAAGAACGGATATATTTGAGTGTTATATTTCACTGTGTGATGACATTCTGTCAGGGAGACTGACAGGGAAATATGAGGATCAGGGACTCTGTGATGGACAGGTTGTAAAACGAGACAACTTACAGATGGTATATAGAAAGATAAAATAAGAACAGGAAGGGATAAGAAATGAAGTTATTTACAAAATCTATGGAACCAAATACCACTCTTGGTGTGGCTGAAAGAATGGCATATATGTCAGGGAATATAGGAATTGCACTGATTAATACAATTGTTGCGACATTTTTAATGTTTTTTTATACAGATGTAATGATGCTGAATGCGGGTATCATTGGTACGATTCTAATGGTTTCAAGACTGTTTGATGGTGTAACAGATATTATTATGGGGATGATTGTAGACAGGACACATTCAAAATACGGAAAGGCAAGAGTTTGGGTAATCAGAACGTGTATTCCATATGCAATCAGTGGATTATTGCTCGTTTGTGTACCGGGCGGTATGACAGAAATTGTTCAGTATATTTATGTATTTATCACTTACAATATTTGTAATTCCGTTTTTCTGACAGCCCTTTATGTGCCATATAATGCGATGACATGTAATATTACTTCCAATCCTTATGAAAGAGGAGTTTTGGGAATTTTCGTATTGTTTGGTGCTACATTCGGAACACTTGCAGTGCAGTCAACAGTTGATGCGGCAACAAAAGCGCTGGGCGGAGACCAGAGAGCATGGCAGATTGTAGTCGGAATATATGCAATTTGTGGATTGATTCTACACCTGATTTGTTTCTTTGGAACAAAAGAACGTTGCGGAAGTGCATCTGAAAAAGTGGAAATTCATGTGAAAGAAGAAATGCGTTCTCTGTTTACAAATAAATATTGGATTCTTGCAGTTGTGACAACATTATTTGTGATGTTTTTTACAGCATTTACCGGAGGTGCAGGACTTTATTTTGCGAAAGGTGTTTTGGGTGATACTGCTTATTATCCACAATTTGCAAACTTTATGTCTATTACACAGATGATTTCTCTTTTTATTGCATTTATTCCAATGAAAAAATGGGGAAAGAGAAATACGTTGATGATTGGATTGACGATTATGACAATCGGAACGGGTATTCAGTGTGTTTTGGGAAATAATCTCACAATGCTTATCATTTGTAGTGTACTAAAAGGATTAGGCGGAGGATTCGCGGCAGGAGTTGGATATGGATTGGTTGCAGATACGATTGATTATGGAGAGTGGAAGACGGGAACTAAGGCAGAAGGAGTCGGTATGGCAGCGATGACATTTGTTACGAAAGTATCGGCAGGATTTGCCGGAGCAATTATCGGCTGGATCAATGAAATGGTTGGTTATAATGCAGCGTCAGCGGTGCAGAGCACCACAGCAGTGATGGGATTAAAAGTAAGCTTTAGTTATCTGCCATTTATATTCTGTGCGTTGGGAATCGTTCTGATGTTTTTTTATGATTTAGATAAAATCTTTCCACAGATTCAGGCTGATTTAGAGAAGCGAAGAGAAAAGAAAAGTAAATAAGAAAATGTAGGTAAAAGAGATGAAGAAAATAGAAAAATTATTATTTGAAAATTGGGAAGCACCAAAGCTTCCCAAGGTGATTCCACACGGTGATATGCCGGGTGATAAAGTGGAAATTGATGAGCATCATGTGACAAAGGCAAAATTGATTTTTCCGAAACTGTTACAGGAATTACAATGTGTGATGAATAAAAGTGGTCAGGAAAAGGCAGTCATTGCAGTATGTGGCGGATCAGGTGTTGGAAAATCAGAGACAGCATCATTATTGTCTTATTATCTGAATGATGCCGGTATTGGAGCATATACCATGTCAGGGGATAATTACCCGCATCGTATTCCTAAATATAATGATGCAGAACGTCTGCATGTTTTCAGGGAGAGTGCCTTGAAAGGTATGATTGCTGCAGGAACTTATACAAAGAAGAGAGTTGCGTGTATTCATGACCTTCAGGTTAAGGAAGATGATGCAAATCCAAAGTATAAGGAAGAATATGATTGGTTTTCTACATATTTGGATGCAGGAAGACGTGGGTTAAGCAGATATCTTGGAACATCTTCTGAAACCGGGTTTGATGAAGTGGAGCATATTGTATCCCAATTTAAAAACGGAGCGGATCATATTTTCCTAAAGAGAATGGGGAGGGACGATACGGCATTATGGTATGAAAATGTGGATTTTTCAGATATTCATGTTTTAATCATCGAATGGACACATGGAAACAGTGATTGTTTTGAAGGGGTAGATATACCTATTCTTTTAAACAGTACTCCGGAGGAAACATTAGAACACAGAAGAAAAAGGGCACGAGATGGAGCTGTAGATAGTTCGTTTACAACGATGATTCTGGAGTTGGAACAGCAGCTGTTAATGGCTCAGGCTCATAAGGCTAAGATTATTGTAACAAAATCCGGAGAACTAATCGATTATAACCAATATTGTGAATTAATGAGGTAAAAGATAATGACGGACATAAACTATAAACCAATGCTGAACATTTATCCGGACAGTATGGGAGGAAATATAAAGAAAACTGCGGATTTTATAGAAAAATATCATTTAGAGGAAGCGTTTTCATCTATTTACATATTGCCAAGCTTATATCATTCCGATTTAGACAGAGGATTCTGTGTTGTAGATTATGAATTAAATGAAGAGATGGTTTCAAGGAAAGATTTGGAAAGATTAAAAGAACTCGGAATTGATCTGAAGCTGGATTTTGTTCTGAATCATGCTTCTGTAATGTCACCACAGTTTCAGGATTTGGTTGAGAATGGTGAGAAATCGAAGTACAAAGATTTCTTTATTGATTGGAATAAGTTCTGGGAGAATTGCGGCGAAATGACTGCGGAAGGCTATATTCAGCCGGATGAAGAATATTTAAAAGATATGTTTTTCCGCAAACCGGGACTTCCTATATTGATGGTACAATTTCCGGACGGCAGGGAAGTTCCCTATTGGAATACGTTTTACCAGAAAGTTTGGGAAGAAGATGGAAAACGAAAATATCTCGGACAGATGGACTTGAATATTAAGTCGGATATGGTATGGGAATTTTATGAAAATACATTGCATATGCTGGCGGAATATGGTGCTAAGATTGTTCGATTAGATGCTTTTGCTTATGCACCAAAGGAGCCGGGAGAAAAGAATTTTATGAACGAACCGGGAACATGGGAGCTATTGGAAAAAGTGCGTACTCTTGCTGATAAATTTGATTTGACATTGTTGCCCGAAATCCATGCCAGTTACGGGGAACATGTATATGAAAAAATTGCAGAAAAAGGATATATGACTTATGACTTTTTTCTTCCGGGTCTTATCATTGATGCATTGGAGAACAAAAGTGGAGAATACTTAAAAAAGTGGGCAGAGGAACTTGTTGAGAAAAAAATACATGTGGTGAATATGCTTGGATGTCATGATGGGATTCCACTTTTGGATTTGAAGGGAATATTACCTGATGAGCGAATTCAGACATTGATTGATATCATTGTACAAAGAGGTGGATATATCAAAGATCTCCATGGAGCTAAAAACATGTATTACCAAGTGAATGCTACATATTACAGTGCTTTGGGAGAAAATGATAAAAAGCTGCTGTTGGCACGAGCTATTCAAATGTTTATGCCTGGAAGACCTCAAGTTTGGTATCTTGATCTCTTTTGCGGAAAAAATGATTATGAAGCTGTAAAGCGTGCCGGAGAAGGCGGGCATAAGGAAATAAACCGAACAAATCTGACATGGGAAGAAATGGAAGATGCAATGAATCAGAACGTTGTAAAAGAGCAGATAAAACTTCTGGAGTTCAGATACCATAACCCGGCTTTTTCACAGAATTCAACTATGGAATTTGAAATTGATAAAAATAAAATCAAAATCAGATGGAATAATGGAGAATCAACGGCAGAATTAAATGCAGACTTAGAGGACTATTCATTTGAATACAGATAAATAATGGGAGAGGGGCAAGAATGATGAATGATTTTGTATTTCATATCCCGACAGAATTTGTTTTTGGCAGCAATGCAGAATTACAAGTGGGCAGGTATATAAAAAAATATGGTGGTACAAATGTGCTTCTACATTATGGGGGCAGTTCGGCAGAAAAGTCAGGTCTCTTGCAACGAATAGAGATATCCTTGCAGGATGAAAATATTTCTTATACAACGTTTGGAGGCGTTCAGGCAAATCCAGAAAGTTCATTGGTGTATGAGGGGATTGAACTTTGTAGAAAAGAAAAGATAGATTTTATCCTTGCAGTAGGCGGTGGAAGTGTTATTGATTCAGCGAAAGCGATTGGAATCGGTGTGAATGATACGGAAGACATATGGGAGTATTATGTGAATCGAAAGAGTCCTAAATGTACAATTCCGGTTGGAGTGGTACTTACCATTGCAGCTGCAGGAAGTGAGTGCTCGGATGGAAGTGTAATTACGTTCCAGAGAGAGGGTAACAGATATAAGAGAGGATGCTGTGCAGAGTTTATGCGTCCGCTATTTGCAATTTTGAATCCAAAACTTACAGTGACGGTTTCGCCATGGCAAACATCATGCGGCATTGTAGATATGATGGCTCATGTGATGGAAAGATATTTTACAAATACAAAAAATACAGAACTTACAGATTATATGGCAGAAGCCATTTTAAAAACCATTATTCAAGAAGGAAAAAAAGTAAAAGATCATCCCGAAGATGAGCAGGCGAGGGCAAATCTAATGTGGGCAAGTACTATGGCGCATTGTAATATCTGCGGTGTTGATAAGGAACAAGATTGGGCAAGCCATGACCTGGAACATGAATTATCTTCACTTTACGGCTGTGCGCATGGAGCAGGTCTTGCAGTCATTATGCCTGTTTGGATGAAGTATGTGATGAAACATAATGTTCATCGGTTTGCAAGATTTGCAGTTAATGTATTTGGGTGTCAGGAGAATTTGGAGAATCCATTTGAAACAGGCGTAGAGGGCATTCAAGAATTGCGAAAATTCTGGAAAGAATTGGGAATGCCGCAAACGCTTGAAGAACTGGGAGGCTCCTGCGGAGATGTGCCGATTCTGCTGGAAACTTTAGAAATCAAAAAGAACACAATTGGTGGGTTTGTGAAGTTAACGGAAGCGGATTGTAAAGAAATATACAAAATGTGTAGTCGTCGTAATTATGCATTTTCAGAAGAACGGAAATAAAGAATTTCTCAAGATGTGAAAAGAGATTATATTATTTATAAATGGGAAGGAGTGTATGTTCTGAATAGATTAAGGTTGAGAAAGTAACAGAGCATAAGGAGCGATAAGTCAGCAGTTATTTAATTTAGCTGCTGGCTTATTTTAAAATTGAATGTTTTGACGATGTATGACGCTTTAGAAATTCATCTGCCATGCAGTCTAATGTGCGTAAGAGTATTTGTTGTTCATCTTCCGTACAAGCTAAAAATTTGCCAAGAAGATGTTTGATGTTTTTGGTGGTTGTTGAGTCATTTGGATAAAACAATGCATCAGGAGAAAGCCCCAACCGTTTAATGAGGGTGGAGAGTATTTCATAAGAAGGGTTAATTTTCCCTTTTTCAATATTTTGAATATGGCGGAGACCTATATTTGTTTGATCTGCCAACTCTTGTTGTGTCAGATTACATTCTTTACGGGCGGAACGAATAAGTTCCCCTAAATACTTCAATTTATCTTCATGCATTATTGCTCACCTCAAATATATTCTATCGTGCGTATAGCAAGTACTGAATACCCTAATAGAACGTGCTAATATGCGCTTATGATGCGCAAAACAAAAGAGAATATTCAATAACAGCCTTGTATGTATGAACCAATAAAAAAAACGGCTTTATACAGCAGGGTTAAATTAGTGTGGCCACTTATGTATGCCGTTAAAGAGGTAATATGAGTGGCTCTTTTGATGAAACATATAATTGGGTGGTAGGTGATTATTTAAAAAAATTGTATCAATTCCAATAAATTGTTTTGGGATTCAATACGCATTATTAACTGACTTAAAAACGTATAATCAAACAGGATTCTACAATATTACTTTTTGTGCCAGATGGTTTTATAAACTGTCTGGCTATTTTATTTGTCGAAATTTAGCAGATTTTAACGAATTATGTAGAAGATATGGGTGTCGTTCACCGCCTCACAATCTGGAATTTCAAAAAATTTCAGATTGGAGGAAAGAACATGGAGGGTAAACACCCAAAGAGAAGAAAGGACAAATATAATCCGTACAATATATGTGAGCAGGACGGACATTATTACATATCATTCAGAGATGGAGAAGGAGTGTATCAGCGATTTGAAATCAACAAAACACTTTGTGAGGCTTTCAATCGTTTTGAATTGGCTGATCTATCTTATCTCAATGTATGGGACAGGCATATTGAACAGTCGGAGATTTGGGAAACAAGTCTGAATGAAAGAGCGTTGGAAAAGCCTGAGACGGTAGAAGATATTGTGTTTCGAAATATTCAGACAGAGGATTTGTATAAAGCGATTGACCGACTTCCTGACATACAGAAACGCAGGATATGGATGTATTTTTTTGAAGGTATGACTTATGAACAGATTGCTGAGTTCGAGAAGTGTAAACATCCGGCGGTTGTGAAGTCAGTAAAAGCAGCCTTGAAAAATTTGAAAAATTTTTTAAGTGAATAGGGTTACAATTTTTGGTTTTAGTGAGGAAACAGGTGAGAGGGAGCAAAAATTTCCCTCGCCTGTTTTCCATTATCGGTGGATGGGCGGAACCTTGATAAGTGAATAACCATTCATCAAATACGTTCCTGTTGTTATCGTGATGAGCGTAAGCCACATTAACCGATACGCCATGATGTGAATGAGAGAAAGGCAGCGAAATCCCACAAATAGAGAAGAAATGGTTTGCGGCTGATTTGTCTTGTTCAAAGAGCGAGCTATATCGGGTTATAACTGTCAGATTGCTACTGGCAGGGCGATAACAGACAACAGGCATAATGATACTCCTGTCCGGTCATAAAGTCGAGCATATACGGGGAACTCCGAAAAGACGCAAGTCTTTTTGGGGAAGACGAGGAGCTATGTAGCGCATGAGACGTGTCGCTTGCGGCATGGCGAACATAGCGGAATCAGCTCCGAGGATGTCGCAACAAGTGAGGGCAGTTCCGGGCGATCCCCGGAGGGGTGTAAATCCCGTGGAACTGATACGCTGTCAGTCATTTGGTGACTTCCCGTGTGTAAAACACAGTAAGCCGGGGTGTCGGGGACAAATAGGCTGATTTAGGCTAATTATGGTAGCCGGATAACCGATACAAAGTAATTTCTTGACAGTTAGGCAAAGACATATCAGGTATCCGGCTGATACATAACGACAGAGGCAGCATTCTGAGAGAGTGCTGCTTTTGTTGCCAAGCATACGACAAAAACGTCCAGTGGACGTTTTTTAGTAGTCATGGATATGAAGGAGGACGATTATGGAAGAGAGAGAAATCAAGCGAGGGGATATTTTCTATGCAGACTTAAATCCCGTCATTGGAAGTGAACAGGGTGGTTTTCGTCCGGTACTGGTTATTCAGAATAATACCGGAAATGAATACAGCCCTACGGTAATTGTAGCGGCAATCACGAGCAGACCAAAAACAAAACTTCCTACACATGTTTCTTTGAGAAACAGAAAGGGATTGGAGAAAAATTCTGTTGTACTGCTGGAGCAGATACGGACTTTAGATAAAAAGCGTTTGGAAAATTTTGTAGGGACGATAGACAGGCATCAAATGCGTAAAGTAGATGAAGCACTGAGGAAAAGTACTGGTGTGAGAAAATTGGATAAACCGATTGAAATGTGCCTTTGTCCGGTGTGTGTCAAAGTATTTTATGAATCCCCGGAACATTTTGTAAAGAGGGCAGACCAGCATCAACAGAAAAAGGAAACGTGTATGTTCTGCAACAGCAGACAGGGATATGACTATTTAATAAGAAAGAAATATTATTGAAAGCATAAAAATAAAGTGTTGTCAAGTGTGCGATTGAAAAATTTGCATGTTAGACGGAGTGGGGACTGTACGTTATTCTATAAGCGTACAGTCCTTTTATCGCAGGGAGTGTGATGGGAGGAGGTACGGTCATGACAGATTCTTTTGATATATCAAAAAAAGTATATGGTGCGGAGGAAATCCAGAAACTGCTTGGAATAGGAAGAACGAAAACCTATGAATTTCTGGATGAGGTTTATCATAAGCAGGAACCGTTTCGTGTCATCAAGATAGGCAAAGTTTATAGAATCCCCTGCAAACCATTTGATAAATGGCTGAGCGGGGAGTGAGAAAAGTGAGGAAATAGATGGTGCAGAAGAATCGAAAGGCTGATACGAAAGAAGAAAATCAGGAAGAAAAAAGAGTTGTCTTTTTTGAAGGAAGTTCGTGGTATCACCGGACAAAAGAGTTGATGGATGATATGACCACGAAATATAGTAAAAAAGGTGGATTCCAAACGCCGGAAGAGGCAGAAAAAAGTTATTGGGAATATGAAAACCGTTACCGTGACAGACAGAGAGAGTTTCAGGTGGCATTTCTGAAGAATACAGATGTAATGTTTGCCGATTACCTTAAATATTGGTTTGAACATATTTACTCATTGCGAATAGAGACAACAACGAGGATGATAGGCTCGTATACGTTGTATGAACTGCTTTTACCGAATCTCACCAATGATGTAAAACTAAAGTATGTCACAGTGGAATATCTGGACGCATTACTGGAGGGAACAGCGAAAGTTTGTATTTCGGCAGGTAACAAAGGCAGGGAACTTTTAAGCCTTGCCATGAAAGACGCATTGATAGATGGATTTATCCAGCATAACCCATTGCCGGAGACAAAACCATATCCGAGGGCAAAACCGAAGATACGCATTTTGAGCAAAGAAAAGATAAAAATATTGTTGAATGTTGCTTCTAAAAATCCGTGGTATTTGGAAATTTTGTTGGGATTATTTTGCGGATTGCGAAAAGGGGAGATTCTAGGTCTAAAGTTCAGTGATTTTGACTTTGAGAAACAGACTATGAAAATCAGTCGGCAGTTGGTGGCGAATCCGAAAGTAAAAGGTGCATTTGAAATTGAAGAATATGCGGTAATTGAACGTGATCCAAAGACAGAAAACAGCTTCCGTATCCTACGTGTTCCTAAAGCGGTGATGATTGAAGTGGAACGCAGATTACGCAGAGTGGAGCTGGAGAAAGAGTGGAAAGGGAACTACTATGATGACAATGGATATGTAAGTTGTCAGCCGGATGGTAAGCCTCGTGCTTTAAGTTCCTTTAATCAGGCATTAACCAAAATGTGTGAACGGAACGGACTCCCGGCAATTACCGTGCATGGGTTGCGTCACATGTTCGCAACTATCCTGATTGAACGTGGTGTGCCGCTTGTGAAAATATCGGGTTTGTTGGGGCATAGTTCCATCCATACTACTTATGAATACTATTGTGATGTTATGGACGAGAAAGACAAAATTATTGCCTTTATGAACGATACGTTTGTGCCGGAAAGGACAGGGACGGAGGGATAGCGTGGGCAAGAAGTTTGAATTTAAAAAGTACGTAGAGTATAAGGTCTACTCGGTTACTAATATAAAGACGGGATATGGTTTCCGTGTTCTGCTTACTTTTGCAGATGAAACAACTTTGACAAAACAGCACTCTGGATATAAGAGCAAAAGAGAGGCAAATACCGCACGAGATGAGGTTGTAGGACAGCTTCGTGACAGGACGTATATTGTTTATGGAAAGATAAAGGTTGCAGATTTTCTGGAGTTTTGGCTGGAAGATATTATGCGGCTTAGAATTTCGGATAATAGTTATAACAGTTATAAGAACGTTGTCTATAATTATGCGATTCCCCAACTGGGAAAAATGTATATGGCAACACTGAATCAGGGATATATCCGAAAATTTTATAATTCGGTTGCTGCCCAATATGAATCTATCGCAAGACTGGCACAAACCGTTATGAAAACTGCATTAGATTATGCGAAATCTAAGAATGTTGTTGGGGAAAATTCAGCAGAGGGAGTATTACTTCCGAAAAAGGTTAAGAAAAAGGCATATCGTGTTCTAACGATTGATGTGAAAAAGACACTTACATTGCCACAAGTATTCAAATTGATAGAAGCAGGCAAAGAAACGCCGATTTATATGCAAATCCTGTTTGCGGTGCTTATGGGGCTGAGGCGTGGTGAGATCAACGGACTGAAATATAGTGATGTGGATTATATTAACCAGACGCTGAAAGTCCAAAGACAGTTAGGGAAGAAACCGAACTCAAAGGCAGAAGATGTAGAACCCAAAATGCTGACAAAACAGGAGATAAAGGTAAAGACACCTTCCAGTGTGAGAGAACTTCCCATACCGGATTTTGTCTTTGAGGCGATACTGGAACAACGAAAGATATATGAGAAGAACCGCAGGCGGAAATCAAAGGAGTTCCGGGATTGGGATTATATCTGTTGTTCTACTTATGGAAATCCAAGAAGTAAGGGCTACCATCATCCATATTTTAAAAAGTTGCTTGCTTCTCTGGAGTTGCCGGACATTCATTTCCACCAGTTAAGAAATACATATACGACAATTCTCTTGAAGAATGATTTCAATATCAAGGGAATAGCGAATATGTTGGGACACTCCAAAGAAATCATTTCAGCGGACATTTATGGAGATACCGCAGAGATTATTGAGGACTGCCTGTATGCAATCGAACCATTTATGAGAGAAGTCATGCCCAAGCAGCGGGAAAACAAATATTATGATTATTCTGATATAGAAGAGATAGAGAGCATTGCGGACGAATATTTGCAAGCCGCCTGACAAAACTTATGAATATGGAAGCATGGAAAGTACAAATGAAAAATCGAACATTTGTACTTTTCTTTGCTTTGAGATATATACTTTTAGAAAGATATTTGCTATAATGTGCGTTAAGGCAGAGTCAGGTGGATGGAAAATATTTGCCATGCTTGCATGGGTAAATATTATTCCAGACATCTGGCGAGCGAAGCGACTGAGGAAAACCGTAGGTTTTGCGAAGTGCTCTGCCTGTATATTTGATTTAGTGTTATTTAGTGTTATTTAATCCTCGAAATCCGGTTTTGTGACTTTTGCTTTCTAAAATTCGTAAAAGTGATTTATAAGGCATGGATTCCCGGTTTTCGTTACGAATTTCATTACGAATGGTTTTTAAAATGTGGCTGATATTGAACGTATCAAAAGTCACAAAGGAGGTTTTGACCATGAATAAATTTGTTTTAAAAGCCCCATATCAGCCTACCGGAGATCAGCCGCAGGCTATCGCAGAACTGGTAAAAGGCTTTAAGGAAGGCAACCAATGCCAGACTTTACTAGGGGTTACGGGTTCCGGTAAGACATTCACGATGGCGAACGTGATTCAGGAACTACAAAAACCGACGCTCGTTATCGCTCACAATAAAACACTTGCTGCTCAGTTATATGGAGAATTCAAGGAGATGTTCCCGGACAACGCAGTGGAGTATTTTGTATCCTACTACGACTACTACCAACCCGAAGCCTACGTCCCTTCCACCGACACCTACATCGCCAAAGACTCCGCCATCAACGAGGAGATCGACAAACTCCGCCTTTCCGCCACCGCTGCGCTTTCTGAACGGAGAGACGTAATCATCATTTCCAGTGTATCCTGCATCTACGGCATCGGAAGCCCGAAGGATTACCAGAACATGATACTCTCCCTCCGTCCGGGTATGGAGAAGGACAGGGATGATGTACTGCGAAGCCTTATAGACATGCAGTATGACAGAAACGACATGGACTTCCACAGGGGAACCTTCCGGGTGCGGGGGGATGTGGTGGAGATCATTCCGGCCTATGAAAGTGATGTCGCGGTTCGTGTGGAATTTTTCGGTGATGAAGTGGACAGGATTACCGAGGTGGATGTGCTGACAGGAGAAATCAAACGGGAGCTGAACCATATCGCATTGTATCCGGCATCCCATTATGTGGTGCCTATGGAGCGTATTCTGGAGGCGTCTAAGGACATCGAAGCAGAACTTCAGGAGCAGGTAACGTACTTTAAGAGCGAGGACAAGCTGATTGAGGCCCAGCGAATCAATGAGCGCACCAACTTTGATCTGGAGATGATGAAAGAGACCGGATTTTGTTCCGGTATTGAAAATTATTCCCGCCATTTGTCCGGTCTAAAGCCGGGAGAGCCGCCGTACACCCTGATGGACTACTTTGGGGATGACTACTTGATTATTATTGATGAGTCCCATATCACGGTTCCGCAGGTCAGAGGGATGTATGCAGGGGATCAGTCCAGAAAATCCACGTTGGTGGATTACGGCTTCCGGCTTCCGTCAGCAAAGGATAACCGCCCGCTGAACTTCCCGGAATTTGAGGAACGGATTGATCAGGTGATGTTTGTGTCTGCCACGCCGGGTCCCTATGAGCAGGAACATGAACTTCTGCGGGCAGAGCAGATTATCCGCCCCACAGGGCTTTTAGATCCTTATGTGGAGGTGCGTCCGGTAGAAGGCCAGATTGATGATCTGGTGGGAGAAGTAAACCGGGAGGTTGAAAAACACAATAAAGTTCTGGTGACAACCCTGACCAAGCGGATGGCAGAAGAATTGACGGATTATATGCGGGAAATGGGAATCCGTGTCAAATATCTTCATTCTGATATTGATACACTGGAGCGGACAGAGATCATCCGGGATATGCGTCTGGATGTATTTGATGTGCTTGTTGGTATCAACCTTCTCCGCGAAGGATTGGATATTCCGGAAATCGCGCTGGTGGCTATTCTGGATGCGGATAAGGAAGGCTTCCTGCGTTCGGAGACTTCGCTGATTCAGACCATTGGCCGGGCGGCGAGAAATGCGGAGGGTCATGTGATCATGTATGCGGACAACATTACGGATTCCATGGCTAGAGCGATGGATGAGACCCAGCGCCGCCGTAAACTTCAGGAGCAATATAATAAGGAAAACGGAATCACACCGCAGACCATTAAAAAGGCAGTGCGGGATCTGATCAGTATTTCAAAAGAAGTGGCAAAAACAGAGAAAGCGCTGGAAAAAGATATGGAATCCATGAGCCGCAAGGAGCTGGAGGAATTGATCGGAAAGGTTCAGAAGCAGATGAAGGCTGCCGCTGCCGATTTGAATTTCGAAATGGCAGCAGAGCTGCGTGACAAAATGGTAGAATTGAAAAAAAATCTGGCAGAGCTGGATTCTTAACGAAAAATGGGAAGACTACATAATACCCTGCAGTGTTTTCAGAAGGCAGGAGAAATGTAGTCTTTCCCTATCTGGAAGCATCAACACCTCGCGAACAGTGACCAGCGGAATAGTTAATAAAAAAATATCAATAGATTGCAAAAAAACATTGACAAATATTCCCCCCAGTGCTATCTTAATTACAGAGATGTTAGCACTCTATATGAATGAGTGCTAACAACATAACAGACAGAGATGAGAAAGGAGTGGAACAAGGTGGAAGATTTAGATGAGAGAAAGCGGAAAATCCTGAAAGCGATCATTCAGACATATCTGGAGACCGGGGAGCCGGTAGGTTCCAGAACGATTTCCAAGTATACAGATTTGAAACTCAGTTCTGCTACCATTCGAAATGAAATGTCTGATCTGGAAGATCTGGGCTACATTGTCCAGCCGCATACTTCGGCAGGCAGGATTCCCTCCGATCTGGGGTACCGCTTATATGTGGACGAACTGATGAGGGAAAAGGAGCAGGAGGTAGCCGAGATCAAGGAACTGATGATAGAAAAGACCGACAGGATGGAAAAAGTATTGAAGCAGGTAGTCAAGGTTCTTGCCTCCAATACCAATTATGCCACCATGATTACCGGGCCCACCTATCATCACAACAAAGTAAAGTTTATTCAGCTTTCCAAAGTAAATGAAAACCAGCTTCTGGCGGTTATCGTTGTGGAAGGAAATCTGGTGAAGAACCAGATTATCAGTCTGGATGAACCGATAGATGATGAGCAGATATTAAAATTGAATCTGCTTTTGAATACCCAGCTGAATGGCTTAACAATAGAAGAAATCAATCTGAGTATGATTACAAAACTGAAAGAGCAGGCCGGAGTTCACAGCGGGGTAATCAGTACCGTGCTGGATACTGTGGCAGGAGCGATTTCCGGGGAGGAAGAGGAGGTTCCGGTTTATACCAGCGGCGCTAATAACATCTTCAAATATCCGGAACTTTCAGACAGCAGCAGAGCCAGTGAACTGATTTCTGCGTTTGAAGAAAAAAGAGCGCTGGCAGAGATGATTAAGGATACCGTTCCTGAATCTGAAGAGAACACAGGAATTCAAGTATATATAGGAAATGAAGGCCCGATTTCAACCATGAAGGACTGCAGTGTAGTAACCGCATCCTATGACCTTGGCGGGGGCATGAAGGGGACCATCGGTATCATTGGTCCGAAACGTATGGATTATGAAAATGTTGTGGATAATCTGAAAACATTGAAAATCCAGTTGGATAACATATTCAAGGGGCCATAGAAAGGTGGAATGTAAAAAATGACAGAAGAAAATAAAAATTTATCTGAAGAAACCGGTGAAGAAGTAAATACCGAGGCAGCGGATTCAAAAGAAACTACAGCAGGATCCGAAGGAGAGGGTGTGGAAACACCGGAAACAGAGGAAACGGCAGAAGAGACAGCAGAGGCTTCAGAACAGGCAGAAAGCGAAACGAAAGAAAGAAAATTCTTCGGAAAGAAAAAAGAAAAGAAAGACAAAAAAGACGAGAAGATCGAAGAACTGACCGATCAGGTAAAACGTCAGATGGCGGAATTCGATAATTACAGAAAGCGTACAGAAAAAGAAAAAGCAAGTATGTATGTGATCGGAGCCAAAGAAATCGTGGAGAAGATCCTCCCGGTGGTGGATAACTTCGAACGGGGACTGGGAATGGCAGCAGGAAGCGAAGATCCTTTCGTTCAGGGAATGGAAAAAATCTACAAACAGTTGATGACCACACTGGATGAGATGGGAGTAAAACCGATCGAGGCAGTTGGAAATGAATTCAATCCGGATTTCCACAACGCAGTGATGCATGTGGAGGATGAAGAAGCAGGAGAAAACATTGTAGTAGAAGAATTCCAGAAAGGTTATCTTTACAAAGATTTCGTGGTACGCCACAGCATGGTAAAGGTAGCGAACTAACCGGGTAAACCACAGGCAGTTAAACATTTAATTATCATAGATTCTATATTATTTAGGAGGAAAAACATCATGGGAAAAATTATTGGTATTGACTTAGGTACAACCAACAGTTGTGTAGCTGTTATGGAAGGAGGAAAACCAACTGTTATTACAAATGCAGAAGGTTCCAGAACTACACCGTCTGTTGTAGCATTTACAAAAACAGGAGAAAGACTGGTTGGAGAACCTGCAAAACGTCAGGCTGTTACCAATGCAGACAAAACGATCTCTTCCATCAAGAGACATATGGGAAGTGATTTCAGAGTAAATATTGATGACAAAAAATACTCTCCGCAGGAGATTTCCGCTATGATTCTGCAGAAAATGAAATCTGATGCAGAAAACTATCTGGGCGAAAAAGTAACAGAAGCAGTTATCACTGTTCCGGCTTACTTCAACGATGCTCAGCGTCAGGCAACAAAAGATGCAGGTAAAATCGCCGGTCTGGATGTAAAGCGTATCATCAACGAGCCTACAGCAGCAGCTCTGGCTTACGGACTGGACAACGAGCATGAGCAGAAAATCATGGTATATGACTTGGGCGGCGGTACTTTCGACGTATCCATCATCGAGATCGGTGACGGTGTTATCGAAGTTCTGTCTACAGCAGGTGACAACAGACTGGGTGGAGACGACTTTGACCAGAAGGTTGCAGATTATATGCTGGCTGAATTCAAAAAAGCAGAGGGTGTAGATTTGTCCGCTGACAAGATGGCTCTGCAGAGAATCAGAGAAGCAGCAGAAAAAGCGAAAAAAGAGCTGTCTTCCGCAACAACAACAAACATTAACCTGCCGTTCATCACTGCTACAGCAGAAGGCCCGAAACATTTCGATATGAACCTGACAAAAGCAAAATTCGATGAACTGACACATGATCTGGTAGAGAGAACTGCAGAACCTGTAAGAAGAGCCCTTTCTGATGCAGGCCTGAACGCTTCCGAACTGAGCAAAGTTCTGCTGGTAGGTGGTTCTACACGTATTCCGTCTGTACAGGAGAAAGTAAAACAGATCACAGGCCATGAACCAAGCAAAACCCTGAACCCGGATGAATGTGTAGCTCTGGGAGCTTCCGTACAGGGCGGTAAACTGGCCGGAGATGCAGGCGCAGGCGACATCCTGCTTCTGGACGTAACTCCACTGTCTCTGTCCATCGAGACTATGGGTGGTATTGCAACAAGACTGATTGAGAGAAATACAACGATTCCTACAAAGAAGAGCCAGATTTTCTCCACAGCAGCAGATAACCAGACAGCAGTAGACATCAACGTAGTACAGGGTGAAAGACAGTTTGCAAAAGACAATAAATCTCTGGGACAGTTCCGTCTGGATGGTATTCCGCCAGCAAGAAGAGGTGTTCCGCAGATCGAAGTAACCTTCGATATCGATGCAAACGGCATTGTAAATGTATCTGCAAAAGACCTGGGAACAGGTAAAGAGCAGCACATCACAATCACAGCAGGCTCTAATATGTCTGATTCCGATATCGACAAAGCAGTAAGAGAAGCTGCTGAGTACGAAGCACAGGATAAGAAGAGAAAAGAAGCCATCGACACAAGAAATGATGCAGACGCTATGGTATTCCAGACTGAAAAAGCTATGGAAGAAGTTGGCGACAAGATCGATGCAAATGATAAAACTGCTGTAGAAGCAGATCTGAATGCACTGAAAGATCTGATTGCGAAAACTCCTGCAGAAGACATGACAGAAGCTCAGGTTGCTGAGATCAAAGCTGCAAAAGAAAAACTGATGGAAAGCGCACAGAAACTGTTTGCTAAGGTATATGAGCAGGCTCAGGCAGCAGGCGCACAGGGTGCAGGCCCGGATATGGGCGGCGCAACTCAGGGTGGAAATGAAGCAGGCTATGGCGATGATGTGGTAGATGCTGATTACAAGGAAGTATAATAACTCAGGATCAGGGAGTACCTGAAAGAGATAAGACTGGAAGGGACGGGGATGCGGCAGGCGTCTCCGTCCTTGAAGCCGTAAAAATAAGCATAAAGGTGAAGAAAAATGGCAGATAAAAGAGATTACTATGAGGTTCTGGGGGTTGACCGCGGAGCTGATGATGCGACTTTGAAAAAGGCATATCGAAAGCTGGCCAAAAAGTATCATCCTGATATGAACCCGGGAGATAAAGAAGCGGAACAGAAATTTAAAGAGGCGACAGAAGCTTACGGAATCTTGAGCGATCCTGAAAAACGGAAAACCTATGACCAGTTCGGCCATGCCGCTTTTGAAAATGGCGGAGCCGGTGGAGCGGGCGGTTTCGGCGGCTTTGGCGGTTTTGACTTTAACGGCGGAGATATGGGTGATATCTTCGGTGATATTTTCGGCGATCTGTTCGGCGGCGGAAGAACCGGAAGAAGAGCAAACAACGGGCCTATGAAGGGTGCAAATTTAAGAGCAGTGGTTCATATTACCTTTCAGGAAGCCGTTTTTGGCTGCGAGAAGGAGCTGGAGCTGACGTTGAAAGATACATGTAAGACCTGTAACGGAACCGGGGCAAAACCGGGTACTTCTCCGGAAACCTGTCCGAAATGTAACGGCTCCGGTCAGGTGGTATATACTCAGCAGTCCATGTTCGGCATGATGAGAAATGTACAGACTTGTCCGGAATGTAACGGAACAGGAAAAGTGGTCAAGGAAAAATGTACTGACTGCCGCGGAACCGGATTTACATCCAGCAGAAAGAAAATACAGGTATCCATTCCGGCCGGTATCGATGACGGACAGAGCATCCGTATCCGTGAAAAAGGAGAGCCGGGTACGAACGGAGGACCGAGAGGAGACCTGCTGGTAGAAGTACAGGTAGCTCGTCATCCGATTTTCCAGAGACAGGATATGAACATCTTCTCTACCGCACCGATCACTTTCCCACAGGCAGCGCTGGGCGGAACCATCCGTATCAGTACGGTTGACGGAGAGGTGGAATATGAAGTGAAACCGGGAACCCAGACCGATACAAAAATCCGTCTGAGAGGAAAAGGCGTACCTTCCCTGAGAAATAAAAACGTACGGGGTGATCATTACGTTACTCTGGTGGTACAGGTACCTACAAAGCTGTCCGAGGAGGCGAAGGAAGCCCTGCGTTCTTACGATGCGGCCTGCGGCAACCGTCCGGCAAAGGCTCCGGAAAAAGAGAAGAAAAAAAGATTTATGGACAAATTAAAAGAGACCTTTGAAGATTAAAGCGGAGTAACTGTTCAGAAGGTCACTGTTCGTGACTATGAAGAACAGAGTCCTTCATAGTTACAAAACGGAAAAGAAGGTTTGAAATGTATCGCAGGAGATGCTGCAGAATCGGGATGCCCCATGAAAGGATTCCTGTCTGCCGTATTTCCTGCGTATTTTTTCTGGGATGTACTTGATGATAGTTCAGCCTTTTACAATCACGTACTTGAACGGGAACATCGTTTTCCTGTTGCACTTTCAAAGATTTTCCGTTATAGTTATACATTATCGGGTAAAATCCAGAATAATGATGTAAAAAAATGTGGAAGGTTGTGGGGTAGGAAATATGAGCACAGCAGTGGTTTTCCAGCAGATGCTGGTGATTTTTGTCCTGATTGGGATTGGCACCATCGTATTTAAAAAAGGGTGGTGCAGTCAGGGCAGCAGCAAAGACATTTCATCTTTGATTACGATGGTGTGCAATCCGGCCATTATGCTGTCCAGCGCATTTGATGAAACAACTACGGCTACCCGGCAGGATATTCTGGTTACGGCAGGGATTGCGGCAGTGGTTTTTCTGGGGCTGATTCTTCTGGGGTTTGTACTTCCTGTGCTGATGAAAGCGCCTCTTGAGGAACGGCGGTTTTACAACATGATGACTGTTTATGGAAATATAGGATTTATCGGGATTCCGGTGGTATCGGCGGTGCTGGGAAGCGCGGCGGTCATTTATGTGACGGTATTTGTCCTGTTCTTCAATCTTCTGATTTATACCCATGGCATTTATATTCTGCATCCTGTCGGAGCTTCGGGAGAAAAAGGCGGAGTCTGGAAAAATTTTATTAATATCGGAACGATTGCAGCGATTCTGACTGTGGTTATTTTCTGGTTTCGGATTCCCATGCCCACAGTGGTGGCAGACAGCTTATCCTACACCGGAAGATGTACCACTTTCCTGTCCATGCTGGTGCTGGGAGCAACCCTGTCCCAGATGAAGGTGAAAGAAATATTTACGGTTCCCAGATTGTATCTGTTTATTTTGATCCGTCAGATTGTAATTCCGGTTCTGGCAGCTCTGGTTTTGAAACAGGTATTCTCGAATACCATGATGGTGGAGGCCAGTGTACTGATTCTTGCCATGCCGGTGGCAAATATGCCGCTGATGCTGGCAAAGCAGTACGACATGGAATGCGAGGTGATGTCAAAAGGCATCCTCCTGACAACTCTATTGTCATTGGTGACGGTAACCGTCGTGTCCTTCTTTCTGTAGGAAGGAATCGTAACTGTTTAGGAGATTATTGTTCCGCGAGGTGTTGCCTTGCAAACGCAAGGCAATCCCGGGAATCAAATATATGATTTTATGAGGTGAAAAGAATGAAGTGGAAGAAATTCAGAATAAAAACAACAACAGAAGCGGAGGATATCATTATCAGTACCCTGTATGATATCGGATTGGAAGGCGCGCAGATCGAGGATAAGGTTCCCCTGACAGCCATGGAGAAGGAGCAGATGTTTGTGGACATTCTTCCGGAGGGACCGGAGGATGACGGAATCGCTTATTTAAGCTTTTTCGTGGAGGAAGCCGAGGACGGTACGCTGATGATGAACGGATCACCTGTGACAGAAGCGGAAATTCTGGCATCCGTCAAGGAGGAGCTGGAGGGACTTCGAATGTTCTGCCCTATCGGTGAGGGAAGCATTGCCGTGGATGAAACGGAGGATATCGACTGGATCAATAACTGGAAACAGTATTTTAAACAGTTTTATGTGGATGATATCCTGATTATTCCCTCATGGGAAGAGGTGAAGCCGGAGGATAAGGATAAGATGATCATTCACATCGATCCGGGTACAGCCTTTGGAACCGGTATGCATGAGACAACCCAGCTTTGTATCCGTCAATTGAAAAAATATGTGACGCCGGAGACAGAATTACTGGATGTGGGGACTGGAAGCGGAATTTTGTCCATTATTGCATTGAAAATGGGGGCAAAACATGCTATTGGAACGGATTTAGACCCCTGTGCGGTGCCGGCAGTGGAAGAGAATAAGGAAGTAAACGGTATTCCCACAGAAGATTTCCAAATGATGATCGGGAATATCATCGATGATAAAGAGGTACAGGATCAGATAGGCTATGAAAAATACGATATCGTAGTGGCAAATATTCTGGCGGATGTTCTGGTTCCCCTTACCCCGGTGATTGTCAATCAGATGAAACCGGGCGGAATTTATATCACCTCGGGAATTATCGATGATAAAGAGACAACTGTGGTGGAAGCTGTGAAGGCAGCAGGACTGGAAATTGTGGAAGTGACCTATCAGGGCGAGTGGGTATCCGTAACCGCCAGAAAGCAGGCGTAAAGATGCATCGTTTTTTTGTGCACCGGGATCAGGTGGATATGGAAAATAAGCAGATTTGCATTACCGGAAACGATGTAAATCACATAAAGAATGTACTCCGCATGAAAATCGGGGAAGAAATCCTGATCAGTGCAGGGGAAGAAGAGGAATATACCTGTGAGATTGCATCGCTGGGACAGGAAGAAATTCTGGTCTCGGTGCAGTCTGTGGAGGAAGCGGGGATGGAGCTGCCATCAAAAATCTATCTGTTTCAGGGACTCCCCAAAAGTGATAAGATGGAACTGATCATACAGAAGGCTGTGGAGCTGGGAGTTTATGAGATCATTCCCGTGGAAACCAAGCGGGCAGTGGTGAAACTGGATGGGAAAAAAGAGGCGGCGAAAATCAAACGCTGGCAGGGGATTTCAGAGAGCGCGGCCAAACAGTCCAAGCGGATGCTGATTCCGCAGGTCCATCCGGTGATGAAATTTTCGCAGGCGTTAGAATATGCGGAAATGCTGGATGTTCGGCTGATTCCCTATGAATTGGCTGAGGATATGGCACATACCAGAGAGATAATAGAAAAAATCCAGCCGGGACAGTCTATAGGGATTTTTATCGGCCCGGAGGGTGGATTTGCGCCGGAAGAAGTGGAGCTGGCGCTGGAGCATCAAGTAAGACCGGTAACTTTGGGGAAACGGATCCTGCGGACGGAGACTGCAGGACTGACCATGCTGTCAATACTGATGTTTACACTGGAAAGCCGGAAAAGTTAAATATCGGCTGTATGGAAAGGAAGAACAAGTGGAAGCATATTTAGATAATTCCGCTACAACCCGTTGCTATGAGGAGGTGCGGGATGTGGTGGTAAAGACCATGATGGAGGACTACGGGAATCCGTCCTCCATGCATCAAAAGGGTGTGGAGGGAGAACGGTATCTGAAAGAGGCCTTGTCCCGGATCGCAAAGACCATGAAGGTGAATGAGAAGGAGATTTATTTTACCTCAGGAGGAACCGAATCAGACAACTGGGCGCTGATCGGTACGGCTCTGGCAAACCAGAGAACCGGAAAACACATCATCACCACCTGTATGGAGCATCCGGCGGTATCCGCTCCCATCGAATATCTGGAACAGCAGGGCTTTACCGTGACCCGGCTGGGCGTGGACGGGGAAGGAAGAATTTCGCTGGAAGAACTGGAACAGGCTATCACGCCGGAAACCATTCTCGTTTCCGTGATGTTTGTGAACAATGAAATCGGTGCGGCTGCGCCCATTGCAGAGATCGGAGAATTGATCAAAAAGAAAAATCCTAAGACCTGTTTCCATGTGGATGCCATTCAGGCATATGGAAAATACAGAATTCTGCCTAAGAAGATGCAGATCGATCTTTTGTCAGTCAGCGGTCATAAAATTCATGGCCCTAAGGGGATTGGATTTTTATATGTCAATGAGAAGATAAAAATACTCCCGTATATCTATGGAGGCGGCCAGCAGAGAGGAATGCGTTCCGGGACGGATCCGGTGCCGGGAGCGGCAGGTCTGGGAGCAGCAGCGGAAAAAATTTACAGCAATCTGGAAGAAAATGTGGCCCATATGAGAAAGCTGCGGGCATATTTTGTGGAAGAACTGAGCAAAATGGAACAGGTGGTTGTTCACGGAATGAAGGGAGAGGAAGGAGCTCCTCATATTGTCAGTGCGGCCTTTGTGGGAGTGCGCAGCGAAGTGCTTCTTCACACACTGGAGGACCGTCAGATCTATGTATCTGCCGGAAGCGCCTGCTCTACCCACAAAAGAAGCAAAAGCCCCACACTGACGGCCATCGGACTGCCGAAAGAACAGATGGAATCTACGGTGCGGTTCAGCTTCTGTGAAATGACTACAAAGGAAGAACTGGATTATACGCTGGAGGTACTGAAAGAGGTACTGCCTATGCTGCGCCGGTATGCGAGAAGATAAAGGAGGAAGCAATGTTTAAAGCTTTTTTGGTGAAATACGCAGAAATTGGAATAAAAGGAAAAAACAGATATCTTTTTGAAGACGCACTGATCCGTCAGATGGTATACGTTCTGAAAGAAGTGGAAGGAACCTTCCGGGTTTCCAAAGAGCAGGGAAGAATCTATGTGAGAACAGAAGGTGAATTTGATTACGATGAGACCGTGGAAGCTTTGAAGAGAGTGTTCGGTATCGCATATATCTGTCCGGTAGTCATTCTGGAGGATGCAGGTCTGGAACAGTTAGCCAAAGATGTGGTAGAATACGTGGATCACGTATATGCAGATAAAAATAAAACCTTTAAGGTACATGTGCGCCGTGCGAAAAAGACGTATCCCGGAACCTCCATGGAACTGAATGCTGAACTGGGCGGAAGGATTCTGGATGCTTTTCCAGAGATGCGGGTAGACGTACACAACCCGGATATCCTGCTTACAGTGGAAATCCGTGATAAGATCTACATTTATTCCGAGTCCATTCCGGGACCGGGAGGTATGCCCATCGGTACAAATGGAAAAGCTATGCTTCTTCTGTCCGGTGGAATCGACAGTCCGGTAGCGGGATATATGATTGCAAAACGTGGCGTAAAGATTGATGCAGTTTATTTCCATGCACCGCCGTATACCAGTGAGCGGGCAAAACAGAAAGTGGTTGATCTGGCAAAATTAGTGGCACGATACAGCGGCCCTATCAACCTTCACGTGGTGAATTTTACCGATATCCAGCTTTACATCTACGATAAATGTCCTCATGACGAGCTGACCATCATTATGCGCCGCTATATGATGAAAATTGCGGAGCAGATTGGAAAAGAAACAGGTTGTCTGGGGCTGATCACAGGAGAAAGTATCGGACAGGTTGCAAGCCAGACCGTACAGAGCCTTGCAGCCACCAATGAAGTATGTACCATGCCGGTATTCCGTCCGGTCATCGGATTTGACAAACAGGAAATTGTCGATATTTCCTTAAAAATCAATACCTACGAAACTTCAATCCAACCCTATGAAGACTGCTGTACGATTTTCGTCGCAAAGCATCCGGTAACGAAACCGAATATCAATATGATCAAAAAATCCGAATTAAATCTTGCGGAAAAGATCGATGAAATGCTGGAAGAGGCGGTAAAGACTGCTGAATTGATCCGAGTGGAATAAGGGGATGCAGTGAAAAAGGCCGCTGCAGGATGCAGCGGCCTTTGATTCATACTCTGTTAAATTAGATGATATAAGGACTCAGTACAGTGAGTACATTTTCCAGATGAGCGCCTTCAGCGTGGATGTTCAGATCGATCGGTTTGGAGAGATCTAAGCTGAAGATTCCCATGATAGATTTTGCGTCGATCACATATCTGCCGGATACAAGGTCAAAATCAAAATCATATTTGGAAATATCATTTACAAAAGCTTTAACTTTGTCAATAGAATTAAGTGAAATGCTGACTGTTTTCATATTATATTCCTCCCAAAATAAAGAAAATTATTTTTTAACTAAGATAATCTTACCTTTTCGGGAATTAAAAGTCAAGATGAAAGCATATAAAGATTACGTAAAATGAAGTAAATCGTTGCTGTGAACGGAGTGAACAGTAATAAAATAACGAAAAGAAAGAGGCGGGAACAGAAAATGCAGAAAAAAGTTGCGCTGCACAATCTGGGATGCAAAGTGAATGCCTATGAGACAGAAGCCATGCAGCAGATGCTGGAGTCTGCCGGCTATGAAATTGTCCCCTTTGCTCCGGGTGCAGATATCTATGTGATCAACACCTGTACGGTAACCAATATCGCAGACAGAAAATCCAGACAGATGATCCACAAGGCAAAAAAAATGAATCCCGAGGCAATTGTGGTAGCAGCCGGATGCTATGTACAGGCCGGAGAGAAAAAAGCGGAGGAAGATTTGTCTATCGACCTGATCATTGGGAATAATAAAAAACAGGATCTGATTTCTCTTCTGGAAGAGTATCAGGGAGAGCGGGTCAGAAAAAAAGAAATGATTGATATCAATCATACGAAAGAATACGAAGGTCTGCAGATTGACCGGACCGAAGAACACACGAGAGCATATATGAAGGTACAGGACGGCTGTAATCAATTCTGTACCTACTGTATGATTCCCTACGCCAGAGGACGGGTGCGGAGCAGAAAGACGGAGGAGGTAGTGAAGGAAGCAAAACGTCTGGCAGCTTCGGGCTGTCAGGAGGTGGTTCTTACCGGAATCCATTTAAGCTCTTATGGTGTGGACAGAAAAGAGGACGGAGAAAACCTGCTCACTCTGATTCAGGCAGTTCATGAAGTGGAGGGGATTGGGAGAATCCGTCTTGGTTCTTTGGAACCGGGAATCATTACCGAGGAATTTGCAAGGGAACTCTCCAAGCTTTGGAAGGTATGCCCCCATTTCCACCTGTCACTGCAGAGCGGCTGTACAGAGACTTTAAAGCGGATGAACCGCCGTTATAGCGCTGAGGAATATCAGCACAGATGCGGGATTCTGCGCAGATACTTTGACAATCCGGCCCTGACGACAGATGTAATCACCGGATTTCCGGGGGAGACGGAGGAAGAATTCGAAAAATCCAGAAGCTTTGTGGCAGGAATCGGATTTTACGAGACCCATATCTTCCCCTATTCCAAACGGGAAGGCACGAAAGCAGCCGTGATGCCGGATCAGATTCCGGAGTCTGTCAAGAAGGAACGGAGCAGGATACTGATCGAACTGGGAAAAGAACAGCAGAAAAAGTATATGGAACAGTTCCTCGGACAGGAAAAAGAAGTACTGTTTGAGGAACAGCAGGAGATCGAAGGAGAACATTACTGGGTTGGCCATACCCCCGAGTACCTGAAAGTAGGAATAAAGTCGGAGGAAAATCTGGAAAACAGGCGGATTTTGGTCATACCTGAAGAAATTTATCAGACGGAGCTGCTTTTTGGAAGAAGAAAAATTCAGTAAAATGTTATAATTTCTTCATTGAATTTTTGTATGTTCTGTATTAGAATAGAATAGATATCAAGTATAATCAAGGACGTGAGAAGATGGCAAATTTAAGTAATACACAGTATTTTAAAGTGAAAACAGAACCGGAAGTACAGGTAAAAGAAGTTTTGGATGTAGTATATACTGCGATGGAAGAAAAGGGCTATAACCCGGTAAACCAGATCGTAGGATACATTATGTCCGGTGATCCTACTTACATTACCAGCTACAAGGGCGCCAGAAGCATGATCATGAAAGTAGAGCGGGACGAGCTGGTGGAGGAACTTCTGAAAGAGTATATTAAAAACAGAGCTTGGGAGAACCGGTGATGAGGATTTTAGGACTGGATTTCGGATCGAAGACAGTGGGGGTCGCTGTCAGCGATCCGCTGGGTCTGACTGCTCAGGGCGTAGAGATCATCCGGAGAAAAGACGAGAACAAGCTGCGTCAGACGCTGGCAAGAATCGAAGAACTGACGAAACAGTATCAGGTTGAAAAGATCGTACTGGGATTACCAAAGAATATGGACAATACACTGGGAGACAGGGCTGAGAAATCTCTGGAGTTCAAGAAAGCTTTAGAGAGGAGAACGGGTCTGGCTGTTGTTATGTGGGATGAACGGCTGACGACTGTATCAGCGAACCGTGTACTGATGGAAACCGGAGTACGGAGAGAAAACAGGAAAGAACATGTGGATGAAATTGCAGCAATATTCATCCTGCAGAACTATCTGGATTATCTCTATCTTGGAAACAGATAAAGGTAACTATTCAGCCTTTCAGGCCTCATAGTTACCGATCAAGTCTCCGGAGGATTAGAATTTGATTTTCAAAAAATAAAACAGGACGGTAAAGGTTTACGATGGACAAGATTGCATTTATGACAGAAACAGGGGAAGAAGTGGAATTTTACGTGGAAGAACAGACCAGAGTGAACGGAATGAACTATATTCTGGTAACAGATTCCATGGATGAGGAAGCAGATGCGTATATCCTGAAAGATTTATCTTCCGATACGGATTTGGAAGCAGAGTACGTGATGGTAGAAGATGATGTGGAATTGGAAGCAATTTCCAAAGTATTTGCACAGATGATGGATGATGTGGAGATAGAGATGGAGTAAAAGTGTTCGGAAATAATAGCGGAGGTGCTTTTTGAAAAAAAATAACAATGGAAAATTAAAAATCATTCCTCTGGGCGGACTGGAACAGATCGGAATGAATATTACTGCCTTCGAGTATGAAGACAGTATTGTTGTGGTGGACTGTGGTCTGGCATTCCCTGAGGACGATATGCTGGGAATCGACTTGGTCATCCCGGATATTACTTATTTGAAAGACAATTATGAGAAAATTAAGGGTTTTGTGATTACCCATGGGCACGAGGACCATATCGGGGCCCTGCCTTATATCTTAAAAGAAATTAATGCGCCGATTTACGCAACCAAATTGACAATCGGCCTGATCGACAACAAATTAAAAGAACATAACTTACTTCGAACCACGAAAAGAAAAACCATCAAACACGGACAGTCCATCAATCTTGGCTGTTTCCGCATCGAGTTTATCAAGACCAATCACAGCATTGCCGATGCGTCTGCACTGGCCATCTATTCTCCTGCGGGAATCGTTGTTCATACCGGTGACTTTAAAGTGGATTATACCCCTGTTTTTGGTGATGCCATCGATCTGCAGAGATTTGCAGAGATCGGTAAAAAAGGCGTGCTGGCGCTGATGTGCGATAGTACCAATGCTGAGCGGAAAGGCTTCACCATGTCCGAGCGCACAGTAGGAAAGACCTTTGACAACCTGTTTGCCGAGCATAAAAATACGAGAATTATTATTGCCACTTTCGCGTCCAATGTGGACAGAGTACAGCAGATTATCAACTCTGCCTATAAATACGGAAGAAAAGTCGTAGTGGAAGGCCGCAGCATGGTCAACGTCATCACCACGGCATCCGAACTGGGCTATCTGAATATCCCGGAACACACTTTGATTGATATCGACCAGATGAAAAATTATCCGGATGAACAGATGGTTTTGATCACCACGGGAAGTCAGGGCGAGTCCATGGCGGCATTGTCCCGCATGGCGTCCAATATCCATAAAAAAGTGGCAATCAAACCGGGGGATACCATTATCTTCAGTTCCAACCCCATTCCGGGAAATGAAAAAGCAGTATCAAAAGTGATTAACGAGCTGTCAGCCAAAGGTGCAGAGGTTATTTTTCAGGATGTACACGTATCCGGTCATGCCTGTCAGGAAGAGATCAAGCTGATCTATTCACTGGTAAAACCGAAATACGCGATCCCGGTTCACGGAGAGTACCGTCATCTGAAAGCACAGGCCAATCTTGCCGAGAGCCTTGGAATTCCTAAGGATCACATTTTCATCATGGAATCAGGGGATGTGATGGAACTCAATGAAGAGTCGGCGGGCGTAACCGGAAAAGTCCACACCGGAGCTATTCTGGTAGATGGCCTTGGAGTGGGCGATGTGGGAAATATCGTGCTCAGAGACCGTCAGCATCTGGCGGAGGACGGCATTATGATCGTCGTTCTGACACTGGAAAAATACAGCAATCAACTGCTGGCAGGCCCGGATATCGTATCCCGGGGATTTGTTTATGTGAGAGAATCCGAAGACCTGATGGGTCAGGCAAAGAGCGTTGTGGAAGACGCCATTGACTCCTGTCTGGACAGAAGAATATCTGACTGGGGCAAGATGAAATCTGCAATCAAGGATTCTCTTGGTGAATTTTTATGGAAACGCACAAAAAGACGGCCGATGATTCTGCCGATCATTATGGAGGCATAAGATTCATGGACAGAATACAGATGAATGTAGATTCTCTGATTGGAGCGATTAAGGACGGAGAAGTCTATCTAAGATACGCAAAGTGTGAAGAAAAGCTGAAAGAGCAGCCGGAGCTCAGAAATAAAATTGATGAATTCCGTGCAGCGGTATTTCATTTCAACAATGACGACAGCAGTGAAGGACTGTTTGAAAAAATTGATCAGTTTGAGAGAGATTATCAGGATTTCAGAATGAATCCGGTGGTCAATGAATTTCTGGAGGCAGAGCTGGATGTATGCAAACTGGTACAGCGGGTAGTAAAACGCATCCAGACCAATATCGATATCAAAGTACCTGAGGTATAAGAAAGACAGTAATTATTCAGCCTCTCAGGCTTCAGAGTTACAAAGGATCTGGAAGCAGCCAAAGAAGGGAAGCGGACAAGGAGGATTATGGGTAAAAAGAGAAAAAAAGATATGGCTCAACGGGCGGCAATCGGCGGAATCAAGGGTCTGATCAGGCTTCTGATCTACGGATGTGTGATTTTAGCCATTATTTATGCCGGAAGAACAGCCTATCGGTTTGGATATCTTGTTTTTGACCAGCATCCGATGGCAGCAACCAAAGAAGAAGGGCAGGATGTTACTGTCGTTGTGAAGGAGGAAGAAAATGTCTATGACATTGGAAAAACTCTGAGGGACAAAGGGTTGATTGAGCGTCCGGTTATTTTCTGGATGCAGGAAAAGCTTTCCGATTACCGGGGAAAAATTCAGCCGGGGGCATATCTTCTGAACACCTCTCAAAATGTAGAGGAGATTCTGGAAATTCTGGCGAAAGAAAATACAGAGGGCCAGCCTTCCGATGAAGCGGCCGAAGAAAAAGAGTCCGGGGAGGAAACCGGAGAATGATAGTAGACGAGCGTATGGTAACCTACATCAATTCACTGGACGAGGGGCATACCCCTTTTCTGGAGGAATTGGAAAGACAGGCCAGACGGGATCAGGTTCCGATCATCCGAAGAGAGATGCAGAGCTTTCTCAAATTTCTTCTGGCGGCCGCAAGACCTCAGAGGATTCTGGAGGTGGGAAGTGCAGTAGGGTTTTCCGCCCTGCTGATGTGCGAGTACAATCCGGTGCCCTGTGAACTGGTTACAATAGAAAATTATGAAAAGAGAATTCCCATCGCCCGGGAAAACTTTAAAAAGGCGGGCAGGGAGGAGCAGATCCGGCTGATTCCCGGAGATGCGGCAGAGATATTAAAAACTTTGGAGGGACCCTTTGACTTCATCTTTATGGATGCTGCAAAGGGTCAGTATCTTCATTTTCTTCCTGAGGTACTGCGGCTTTTGAGAAGCGGCGGTATTCTGGTATCGGACAATGTGCTTCAGGAAGGAGATATTATAGAATCCCGGTTTGCCGTGGAACGGAGAAACCGGACGATTTACAAGCGGATGCGGGAGTATCTGTACGAACTGAAACATAACGAAAAGCTGGTGACCTCCCTGATCCCTCTGGGGGACGGGGTGGCGCTGAGCACAAAACGATAGGAGAAATGAAAATGAGAATTCCGGAATTGCTGGTTCCGGCCAGCAGCTTGGAGGTGCTGAAGGTAGCAGTAGTCTTTGGCGCCGATGCAGTCTATATCGGCGGGGAAGCTTTCGGTCTGCGGGCAAAAGCAAAGAATTTTTCAATGGAAGAGATGAAGGAAGGAATCCGGTTTGCCCATGAACACGGCGTGAAGGTATACGTAACCGCCAATATTCTGGCCCATAACGGTGATCTGGAGGGTGTCCGCAGCTATTTTGAGGAGCTGCGAGGGATTGGTCCGGATGCTCTGATCATATCTGATCCGGGGGTATTCATGATTGCAAAAGAGGTCTGCCCGGAAATCGAACGCCATGTGAGCACCCAAGCAAATAATACCAATTACGGAACGTATCGGTTCTGGTATCAGATGGGAGCGAAGCGGGTGGTTTCTGCCAGAGAATTGTCGCTGGAGGAGCTGAAGGAGATCCGAAGCAGGATTCCGGAGGATATGGAGATCGAGACGTTCATTCACGGAGCGATGTGTATTTCCTATTCGGGACGGTGTCTGCTGAGCAATTACCTCACCGGGCGGGATTCCAATCAGGGAGCCTGTACCCATCCATGCCGGTGGAAATACTCTATAATGGAAGAAAGCCGTCCGGGAGAGTACTTTCCGGTCTATGAAAATGAGAGAGGAACCTTTATTTTCAATTCCAAAGATCTGTGCATGATCGAGCATATACCTGATCTGGTTGAGACGGGAATCGACAGCCTGAAGATTGAAGGAAGAATGAAAACGGCTCTGTATGTAGCTACAGTGGCCCGGACCTATCGGAAAGCCATCGACGACTATCTGAAAGATCCGGCACTGTATGAACAGAATATGCCTTGGTATCAGGAACAGATTTCCAACTGTACCTACCGGCAGTTCACAACCGGCTTCTTCTATGGAAAACCGACGGAAGAAGCACAGATTTATGACAACAACACGTATATCAAGGAATATACTTATCTGGGAATTGTGGGAGAGAAAACAGAGGCAGGTTACTGCATCTCCCAGAGAAATAAATTTTCCGTAGGCGAGACCATTGAGGTGATGAAACCCAATGGGGAGAATGTGGAAGTAACTGTGAAGAGCATCCGGGATGAAGAGGGAAATCTTATGGAAAGCGCTCCTCATCCGAAACAGATCCTTTTTATTGATCTGGGGATGGAATTGGATCAGTACGACATTTTACGCCGGAAGGAACCTGTCACGGAGCTTTAATACGGCATTTTTTTCTATGCGGGATACGTAGGAACGGCTGATTCCCAGCCGTTTCGCGATCACCCGCTGGGTAAGCTCCTTTTCTCCATACAGCCCATAGCGGTATTTGATGACATTATATTCTAAGGGAGTCAGCACTTCTCCCAAAAGCCGGTACAGCCTGCGGATATTTTCTTTCTTAATGCAGGTATCTGTAATATCGGCTTCGTTTCCCTCAACAATATCCAGAAGATGAATTTCATTCCCCTCTTTATCTGTGCCAATGGGTTCGTAAAGAGAGATTTCACGGGAAGTTTTTTTTCGGCTTCTCAGCATCATCAGCAGTTCATTGTCAATACAGCGGGCAGCGTAGGTGGCCAGCCGGCTTTCTTTTGTCATATCATAGGTGGATACGGCTTTTATCAGTCCAATCGTTCCAATGGAAATCAAATCATCCAAATCCTCATCCAACCCCTGATATTTCTTTACAACATGAGCTACCAGCCTGAGATTCCGTTCGATCAGCACATCTCTGGCCTTTAAATCACCCTTTTGGTATCTCTGGAGATAGAGTTTTTCTTCTTCCATGGTGAGGGGTTTTTGAAAGGTCTTCACGGATTCACCTCAAAAGGGAGTGTAACGATTTCTTTCTAGTCTATGCGGAAGGGGAGGAAATTGTGCTTTTCCACTTTCTCTTCAAATGTTTACATAAATTTCAAATCATAAAATTCGCTCTGAAACAGCGAAAAGAAAGGAGAACCATGTATACCAGTATTTTATCAGCAACGATCCACGGGCTGGAAGCGGTTCCGGTCTGCGTGGAGGTGGATGTTAGCCGGGGGCTGCCGGGATTTTCCATGGTGGGAAGTCTGAGCAGTCAGGTGAAGGAGTCTCAGGACCGGGTACGGACGGCTCTTCACAACAGCAATATTTCCCTGCCCCCGAGAAAGGTGACGGTCAATCTGTCACCGGGAGATATCAAAAAAACGGGAACCGGATTTGACCTGCCTATAGCAGCAGCCATGCTGGAGGCCACAGGCCATCTGCCTCCGGGCGGGCTGGAAGGGATTTTAGTAGCCGGAGAAATCGGTCTGGACGGAGCAGTCAGGGGAGTGAGGGGAATCCTTGCCATGACTGCAAAGGCGAAGGAAATCGGATGCCGGGCCTGTGTCGTTCCCAAAGAAAATCTGGAGGAGGCCCGGATGATTCATGGAATCGCAGTGACGGGAGTGGAAAATCTGGGAGAATTTGTGGAGGCAGTAAAAAAAGGAAGGTGGGAGGAGGAAACAAATCTGACCGTGAAAACAGAGACAGGAGAAGAAGATTTCGGGCCGGATTTTGCAGATATCCGGGGACAGGCTTCCGGGAAACGGGCAGCTCTTTTGGCGGCAGCCGGATTTCACAACCTCCTGCTTCTTGGACCGCCCGGATCCGGGAAAACCATGATTGCAGGAAGACTTCCGGGACTTCTGCCGGAACTGAGCCGGGAGGAAGCGCTGGAACTGACAGGAATCTACAGCGTGGCAGGGATGCTGCCAAAAGACAGGCCATGGATTGACAAAAGGCCGTTTCGTTCCCCCCATCATACCATTTCTCCTCAGGCGTTGGCCGGAGGCGGGCGGATTCCCCAGCCGGGGGAGATCACGCTGGCTCACCGAGGAGTGCTGTTTTTGGATGAATTTCCGGAGATGAGCAGGACCAGTCTGGAGCTTTTACGACAGCCATTGGAAGAAAAACAGATCCGTATAGCAAGAACCGGAGGGAGATACTGTTTTCCGGCGGATTTTCTGCTGATTGCGGCTATGAATCCCTGTCCCTGCGGCTATTTTCCCGATAGAAACCGCTGCAACTGTTCGGAGACGGAGGTCAGGCGGTATCTGAACCGGGTCAGCCAGCCCCTGCTGGACAGACTGGATCTGTGCGCTGAGACAACCCCTCCCACCTACAAGGAATTTCGGGAGAAACCAGAGAATTCCCCATGGACCACCCGGCAGATGAGGGAAATGGCCTTTCAGGCTCATGAGAGGCAGCAAAAGAGATACCGGGAGGAGGCTTTCTCCTTTAACGGAGAAATTCCCCCGGAAAAAATCCGTCAGTATTGCGTTACGGAGGAAAAGGGGGAACAGCTTTTAAAAGAGGCATTCTCCGGCTTGGGGCTTAGCGGAAGGGCGTGCAACCGGATTCTCAGAGTTGCAAGAACTGCGGCGGATCTCGAGGGAAGCGAGAGGATCCGGGAGGAACATCTGGCGGAGGCCATCGGATACCGGAGCATAGATAAGCAGTATTGGAGATGATTTTGAAAAAAGAGGAAAATATGGAGGGTAACGGGTGAATACAGATGAAATAAAGATTGTGAAAAAGGGAGGGGAAAATTATCCCCGGAGACTGGAAAAACTGGAGGGAATGCCGGAAAAGCTTTATGTGGCAGGGGAACTGCCAAAGGACGATCAGCCGTCCCTTGCCATTGTAGGCGCGCGAAACTGCAGCGCTTACGGAAAAAATATGGCATTTGAGTACGCCAGAATTCTTAGAGGGGAAGGGGTTCAGATCATCAGCGGCATGGCCAGAGGAATAGATAGTGCAGCCCACGCCGGGGCGCTGGCGGGAGGTGGAAAATCCTATGCGGTTTTGGGCTGCGGTGTGGATATCTGCTATCCGGCATCCGCCAAAAGACTTTATGAGGAAATGAAGCTTCGGGGAGGGGTTATTTCGGAATTCGAACCGGAAAGCGCTCCTCTGGCATGGCATTTCCCCATGAGAAACAGGCTGATCAGCGGTCTGGCGGATGCAGTTCTGGTCATAGAGGCGAAAGAAAAAAGCGGTTCCCTGATTACTGCGGATCAGGCGCTGGAGCAGGGAAGGACGGTATTTGCTCTGCCGGGCCGGGTGGGAGAGCTTCTGAGCGTGGGCTGCAACCGCCTGATTTATCAGGGAGCAGTGCCTGCATGGAAGCCGGAAATCATCTTAGAGGATATGAATTGGGGAAGGAAAAAGGAGAGTTTCTGCAGGAATCAGGAAGAAAAAAAGGGATTAGGGCTTGCAAGGGAAGATGATTTGGTGTATAGTTGTCTCGATTTAACCCCTAAAACGGTCACGCAGCTTCAGGAGGAAACCGGGCTGCCGCTGACAGCTTTGATGACGGGTCTGATGCATCTGCAGCTTTCCGGTCTGGCACAGGAAGTATGGAAAAATAATTATATCCGGGGGAAAATCATGGAAAACGACAGGTAGTTTGAAAAAATTGGGGAGGAAGACATTGGCAAAATATCTTGTGATTGTAGAATCACCTGCAAAAGTAAAAACAGTCAAAAAGTTTCTCGGAAGCAATTATGAGGTAGCCGCATCCCAAGGGCATGTGCGGGATTTACCAAAGAGCCAGATGGGAATTGATGTAGAGAATGACTATGAACCTAAATATATAACGATCCGCGGAAAGGGTGAGCTTCTTGCCGGCCTTAGAAAGGCAGCGAAGAAGGCCGATAAAGTGTATCTGGCAACTGACCCGGACCGTGAGGGAGAAGCGATTTCATGGCATCTGTCCAAAGCGCTGAAGCTGGACGAAAAAAAGATGCGGAGAATCACTTTTAATGAAATTACGAAAAGCGCTGTAAAGGAATCCATCAAACATGCCAGAGACATCGATATGAATCTGGTGGATGAACAGCAGGCGAGACGTATGCTGGACCGTATGGTGGGATACCGGATCAGTCCCCTTCTGTGGCAGAAAATCAAGAGGGGCCTGAGTGCGGGAAGGGTGCAGTCTGTGGCGCTGAGGATCATCGGCGACCGGGAGGATGAAATCAACGCATTTATCCCGGAGGAATACTGGACACTGGACGGTATTTTCCATATTCCGGGGGAGAAAAAGCCTCTGACTGCAAAATTTTACGGAAAAGAAAAACAGAAAATCAATATTTCTTCGAAGGGAGAGCTGGATCAGATTTTAAAAGAGCTGGAGGGCGTTTCTTACCGGGTGAAGGATGTGAAAAAAGGAGAGCGGACAAAGAAAGCGCCTCTTCCCTTCACAACCAGTACCCTGCAGCAGGAAGCAGCCAAAGCGCTGAATTTCTCCACGCAGAAAACCATGCGTCTGGCGCAGCAGCTCTATGAGGGCGTGGACATCAAAGGAAGCGGAACGGTAGGTTTGATTTCCTATCTGCGTACCGATTCCACCAGAATTTCCGACGAGGCGGACGCTATGGCGAGAAGCTTTATCGATGAGCACTACGGAGAAAAATATACCGCAGATGCGGAAGGAACGAAAAAAGAGGGACGAAAGGTACAGGACGCCCATGAGGCAATCCGCCCCACCGATGTGAAAAGGCTTCCGGCTCTGATCAAAGAATCCCTTTCCAGAGACCAGTTCCGTCTGTATCAGTTGATTTGGAAACGCTTTGTAGCAAGCCGTATGAAGCCGGCAGTTTATGAGACCACATCTGTGAAGATCAGCGGCGGAGAGTATCTGTTCACCGTTGCAGCATCCAAACTGGCCTTTGACGGATTTATGTCGGTTTACGTACAGGAAGAGGAAGAAAAAACCCAGAGCAACACGCTGGTGAGAAGTATTGATGAGGATACAGCGCTGGAATTTCAGGAATTTAACAGCCAGCAGCATTTTACACAGCCCCCGGCCCATTATACGGAGGCATCTTTGGTTAAGACGCTGGAGGAGCTGGGAATCGGAAGACCCAGTACCTATGCGCCTACGATTACCACCATCATTGCCAGAAGATATGTGGCAAAGGAGCAGAAAAATCTGTATATGACGGAATTAGGGGAAGTAGTGAACCAGATGATGAAAAAAGCTTTCCCCAGTATCGTGGATGTGAATTTTACAGCCACCATGGAGGAGCTTTTGGATAAGGTGGGAGACGGTACGGTAGACTGGAAGGTTGTGGTACGAAACTTCTATCCGGATCTGGACGAGGCTGTAAAGGCTGCGGAGAAGGAGCTGGAAGAGGTGAAGCTGGAGGATGAGGTCACCGATGTGATCTGTGAAAACTGCGGACGCAACATGGTGATCAAGTACGGCCCCCATGGAAGATTCCTTGCCTGCCCCGGTTTCCCGGACTGCAGAAATACCAAACCATATCTGGAGAAAATCGGTGTATCCTGCCCGAAATGCGGAAAAGAAGTGGTTTTGAAAAAGACCAAAAAAGGAAGAAAATATTACGGCTGTGAAGATAATCCGGAATGCGATTTTATGTCATGGCAAAAACCTCTGGAAGAAAAATGTCCGAAATGCGGCGGTTATATGCTGGAAAAAGGAAATAAAAAGGTCTGTGCCGATGAACATTGCGGTTATGTAACAACAAAACAGACAAAAGAGGATGCTATATAAATAGTCAGAAAACATTTAAAATATGAGAAAATAGTATTGCTATTTGCGAATATACATGATATAATGAACAGAGTATTAAAATTGCGCTTAGCAGCCGGACATAAAGGAAAGTTGCTTACGGAAATAGAAAACCAGAAAGGAGTAAAAGATGAGTGTACAGTTATTGGACAAGACAAGAAAGATCAACAAATTGCTGCACAATAATAGTTCCACAAAGGTAGTTTTTAATGATATTTGCAAAGTAATGATGGAAACACTGGATTCGAATATTCTGGTAATCAGTAAAAAAGGGAAAGTTCTTGGCGTGAGTTTGTGCCCCGGTGTGGAAGAAATTACGGAACTGATCGAAAACAAGGTAGGCGGTCATGTAGATCCCCTGCTGAACGACAGATTTTTAAGCGTGTTATCCACGAAGGAAAATGTAAACCTTCAGACCCTTGGCTTTGAAGGGGAAGGTATCGGTGCATACCGTGCGATCATCAACCCTATTGACATCGCCGGTGAACGTCTGGGAACCGTATTTATGTACCGCAGTTTGGAACAGTATGACATTGAGGATATCATTGTAAGCGAGTACGGCACTACCGTAGTGGGACTGGAAATGATGCGCTCCGTCAACGAAGAGAATGCAGAGGAAGCAAGAAAGGTGCAGGTTGTAAAATCCGCTTTCAGTACCCTGTCATTTTCCGAGCTGGAAGCAATCATCCATATCTTTGACGAGCTGGATGGGGACGAGGGTATTTTGGTTGCCAGCAAGATTGCCGACCGTGTAGGAATTACCCGTTCCGTCATCGTAAATGCACTTCGCAAATTCGAAAGCGCAGGGGTGATCGAATCACGCTCCAGCGGAATGAAAGGAACCTACATTAAGGTTCTGAACGAAGTGATTTTTGACGAACTGGAAGAATTGAAAACCAGAAAGAACCTCAAAACATTTGAGAAAAGCGAATAGATTCAAAAAGATACCGCCCGCCGGAACGTGGGCGGTATCTTTTTGGGCTTTAGAGCATAAACTGGAATTCATAGACAGGCAGACAGCAGGAAGAAAAATCTAAAATATGAAAAAGTGAGAAAAAAAGAGAAAATAAGAGCATACAAAAGTATATAACGAGAAAATATAAAAAAACAGGAAAAAACAGAAGTTGCTAAAAGAGAGCAAAATCACTAATATAGGATTATCGGTAGCACTCGACAAGAACGAGTGCTAATAAAAAGACAATTGACTATTCAATAAGGAGGCAATAGATATGAAATTAGTACCATTGGGAGACAGAGTTGTATTAAAACAACTGGTAGCAGAAGAGACAACCAAATCCGGTATCGTACTGCCGGGTCAGGCACAGGAAAAACCCCAGCAGGCAGAAGTTGTAGCTGTAGGTCCGGGAGGAATCGTGGACGGTAAAGAAGTGAAGATGGAAGTTGCAGTGGGAGATCAGGTTATCTACTCCAAATATGCCGGAACAGAAGTAAAACTGGACGGTGAAGAATATATCATCGTAAAACAGAACGACATTTTAGCAGTAGTAAAATAAACAGCGCAAAGCAGGAGGAATTGAATCATGGCAAAAGAAATTAAATTTGGCGCAGATGCCAGAGCAGCTCTGGAAAGAGGCGTAAACCAGTTGGCAGATACAGTAAGAGTAACTTTAGGACCGAAAGGAAGAAACGTAGTTCTGGCAAAACCTTTCGGTAATCCGCTGATCACAAACGACGGTGTTACTATCGCAAAAGAAATCGAGCTGGAAGACGGTTTTGAAAATATGGGAGCACAGTTGATCCGTGAAGTTGCTTCCAAAACAAACGATGTTGCCGGAGACGGAACAACCACAGCTACCGTTCTGGCACAGGCTATGGTAAACGAAGGAATGAAAAACTTGGCAGCAGGCGCAAATCCTATCGTGCTGAGAAAGGGAATGAAGAAAGCTACCGATAAAGCAGTGGAAGTGATCGCATCCATGAGCAAACAGGTAGAAGGAAAAGAACAGATTGCAAGAGTTGCAGCCGTATCTTCCGGAGATGATGAGGTTGGACAGTTGGTAGCTGACGCTATGGAAAAAGTTTCCAAAGACGGCGTAATCACCATCGAAGAATCCAAGACCATGCTGACAGAACTGGATCTGGTAGAAGGTATGCAGTTTGACAGAGGATATATTTCCGCATACATGGCAACCGACACCGATAAGATGGAGGCTGTACTGGACAATCCGTACATCCTGATCACAGACAAGAAAATTTCCAATATTCAGGACATTCTGCCGGTTCTGGAACAGATCGTACAGTCCGGTTCCAAACTGCTGATCATCGCAGAGGATATCGAAGGCGAAGCGCTGACTACTCTGATCGTAAACAAACTGAGAGGAACCTTCTCCGTAGCAGCAGTAAAAGCTCCGGGATACGGTGACAGAAGAAAAGAAATGCTGCGGGATATTGCAATCCTGACAGGCGGACAGGTAATCTCCGATGAACTGGGTCTGGATCTGAAAGAGACAACTCTGGAAATGCTGGGCCGTGCAAAATCTGTAAAAGTTCAGAAGGAAAGCACTGTAATCGTTGACGGTGAAGGAAATAAAGAAGATATTCAGGCAAGAATCAGCCAGATCAAATCTCAGATCGAAGAGACAACATCTGAATTTGACCGTGAAAAACTGCAGGAAAGACTGGCAAAACTGGCAGGCGGCGTAGCAGTTGTACGAGTAGGTGCAGCTACTGAGACAGAGATGAAAGAAGCAAAACTGCGTATGGAAGATGCGCTGGCAGCTACAAGAGCAGCAGTGGAAGAAGGTATCATCGCAGGCGGCGGTTCCGCTTACATCCATGCTACAAAAGCTCTTCAGGAGCTGGTACAGACTCTGGAAGGTGATGAGAAGACAGGCGCAAAGATCATCATGAAAGCGCTGGAAGCTCCGCTGTACCACATTGCAGCAAATGCAGGTCTGGAAGGTTCCGTAATCATCAACAAAGTAAGAGAATCCGATGCAGGCGTAGGCTTTGATGCATACAAGGAAGAGTATGTGGATATGGTAAAAGCAGGTATTCTTGATCCTGCAAAAGTAACCAGAAGCGCTCTGCAGAACGCAACAAGCGTAGCATCTACACTGCTGACCACAGAGTCCGTAGTTTCCATCATCAAAGAAGATGCTCCGGCTATGCCGGCTGGAAACCCGGGAATGGGTATGATGTAAGAAAATTTCACAGAATTTTAAGAAAAAGCAGGAGCCAATCCGATAGACGTTGGCTCCTGTTTGTGCTAAAATAACTCCATGAGTACGCTGAAACGTACGGAAATAGTGCGCCGAGACGCATGGAAAAATAAAGAAAGGGCACAGGATGACGGAAAAAAGATACGAGAGTGATTTGACGGGAAAAGAAAAACGTCAGTTGGAATGGCAGAAAATCAAGGGTATGCGCTGGAAAGACCGTTTCAGTCACATATGGGCATACTACAAGCCGCATATGGCGGTTCTGCTGCTGATCATTCTGGCAATCAGTGTGATCGGCCAGATGATTTACCGCTCCCAGTTTGAAAACGTATTTTCCGTGGCGGTTTTAAATGGAGTAATGGGGGATTCCGAAGCCATGGCTGAAGATTTTAAGGCGTATCTGGGAGACGAAGACAAATATCATGAGATCATGATCGATGCCAGCATGTATTTTTCAGGTGATGATTCTGCGGATTATACGTCGGTGATGAAGCTGACTACGCTGATCGGAGCGAGAGAACTGGAGGCGATGATCGCACCTAAGGATCAGTTCGAACATTACAGGGATATGGATGCATTTCTGCCCATGGACGAGCTGTTGACCGAAGAGCAGATGGAAGCCTACGGGGACGATGTGAGCGAATACGGACTGAATGTAAGCGGCAGCCCCACGCTGGAGAAATTCGGAATGGGCATAGGGGAAGATGTTTGGCTGGGAATTATGGTCAATGCAGAACATAAGGAAAATGCAAAAGAATTTATCACATATATATATGAAGGAGGAAAGTAATGAGTGATTTGTATCTGGAGGAACTGATTAAGAAAAAAAGAACCGGAAAGGATACGGCCCTGAGAGCGGCGCTGATGGGTCTGACCGGTGTTTTGGTGGTGCTGGCCCTGCTTACATGGAATATACTGATCACCGTGCCGGCCATTGCCATTTGTATTGCAGACATCTTCATTTTTCCCAGATTCAATGTAGAATGGGAATATCAGTATGTAAACGGTGAGTTGGATGTGGACAGAATCCTGAACAGAGCGAAAAGAAAAAGAATCGCCAGCTATGATATCGCAAATGCCGATATGATTGCACCGGCGGCTTCCCACCGTCTGGATTACCACAACAACAATACGAAGCTGAAAATCAAGGACTACACATCTCAGGATCCCCAGAGAGAAAAGTCAGTGTATGCGATGCTGATCTCAGCCAACGGGGAACTGACAAAAGTTCTTTTTGAGCCATCCCAGCAGATGCTGAAAGACATGAGAACCAAAGCACCCAGAAAAGTCTTTTTTGATTAGATTTGGAAAAAGTTTTTTTGAGCAGGTTTGCTGATTGACAGTCCGATGGTTTTTTGTTACACTAATGGTCAACAAAAAGATAAGCGCAACGAAAGGAGAAAAAAAGTGGGTACAATTATTGGTGATGGAATTACTTTTGATGACGTACTGTTAGTTCCACAGTATTCAGAAGTGACTCCCAATATGGTTGATTTGACTACGCATTTGACTAAAAAAGTAAAACTGAACATTCCGATGATGAGTGCAGGAATGGATACGGTAACCGAGCATCGCATGGCGATTGCTATGGCCAGACAGGGTGGTATCGGTATTATTCACAAGAATATGTCTATCGAGGCACAGGCAGATGAAGTAGATAAAGTAAAACGTTCGGAAAACGGCGTCATTACAGACCCATTTTTCTTGTCCCCTGAACATACATTGGAGGACGCCAACAACCTGATGGCTAAGTTCCGTATTTCCGGAGTTCCGATTACAGAAGGACGGAAACTGGTTGGTATCATTACAAACCGTGACTTAAAATTTGAAGAAGATTTCACCAAAAAGATCAAAGAATCCATGACTGCAGAAGGTCTGATCACTGCAAAAGAGGGGATTACTCTGGAAGAGGCGAAGAAGATTCTTGCAAAAGCAAGAAAAGAAAAGCTTCCGATTGTAGATGAAAACTTCAATCTCAAAGGTTTGATCACTATCAAAGATATTGAAAAGCAGATCAAATATCCTCTGTCTGCAAAGGACAGCCGCGGCCGCCTTCTCTGCGGAGCAGCCGTTGGTATCACAGCAAATGTGATGGAGCGCGTGGATGCACTGGTAAAAGTGAACGTTGACGTTATTGTCATCGATTCTGCTCACGGACATTCTGCAAATATCTTTAAGACACTGAAAGAAATCAAGGCAAAATATCCGGAGCTTCAGGTAATTGCAGGTAATGTGGCAACGGCAGACGCAACCAGAGATCTGATCGAGGCAGGAGCAGATGCCGTAAAAGTAGGTATCGGACCGGGATCTATCTGTACTACCCGTGTAGTTGCAGGTATCGGTGTTCCGCAGATTACCGCTGTTATGGATTGCTACAGCGTAGCAAAAGAGTACGGCGTTCCGATCATTGCTGACGGCGGTATCAAATATTCCGGCGATATGACAAAAGCAATTGCAGCCGGAGCAAACGTCTGTATGATGGGAAGTATTTTCGCAGGATGTGACGAGAGCCCGGGAAGCTTTGAGTTATATCAGGGAAGAAAATATAAAGTATATCGTGGTATGGGCTCTATCGCAGCTATGGAAAACGGAAGTAAGGACCGCTATTTCCAAGCAAATGCGAAAAAGCTGGTGCCGGAAGGTGTAGAAGGCCGTGTAGCATATAAGGGTCACGTGGAAGATACAGTATTCCAGTTGATCGGCGGACTTCGTGCCGGTATGGGATATTGCGGTTCTAAAGATATTGAGACTTTGAAGGAGACAGGAAAATTTGTAAAGATTTCCGCTGCATCTCTGAAAGAATCTCATCCGCATGATATTCATATCACAAAGGAAGCACCAAACTATAGCGTAGACGAGTAAAAAGATAAGCGGTCTCTTTTTTGAGGGATCGCTTTGTTTTTTATCAGGGCATACTCAAAAGATGGGAGAAATTATGGGGAACAAAAGACAAGGGGGAAGAGGAGTCACAAGCTCCAGAAGAAGGAGACAGAAACAGCTTGCAGGAAGAGTGATAGCCGTACTGGCCATGGGGGTGATCTGCCTGACGGGTATAATCTTTCTGGGAAGAAAATTGTTTTTCTCGGGAGAGCGGGAAGCAATCACCGCAGAAAATCTCAGTGAAATGATGAAAAATGGAGAAGAGGAGTGGGTGGGAGCGCCCGAGCTGGATGTGCAGCTTCTGGATGTGAACGAATATTCCAGACCGGGAACGGCGCTGAAGGAAATCAAAGGAATTGTCATCCATTATATAGGAAATCCGGGAACCAGCGCACAGGCGAACCGGGATTATTTTCAGGGGCTGAAGGATGCGCATCTGACCAAGGCCAGCAGCCATTTTATTGTGGGACTGGAGGGGGAGATTATACAGTGTGTGCCCAGTACGGAAATTTCCTATGCATCAAATGAAAGAAACAAGGATACACTATCTATAGAGTGTTGTCATCCCGACGAGACAGGGAAATTTAATGAGAGTACATATGAGTCCATGGTTTCCCTGACGGGATGGCTGTGTGACCGATTTGGACTGACCAGTGAGGATGTGATCCGCCATCACGATGTGACGGGAAAAATCTGTCCCAAATATTTTGTGGAAAATGAAGATGCATGGGCACAGTTTAAGGCAGATGTGAATGCCAGAATTACAGAGATTCAGGAAATGAAAAAAGAAAGGTAAAAGAAGACATGGGAGAGAGAACAAGACAGGAGCAGAGACCGGAGGATTGCTGGGCAATCGAGGACCTATATGCCGCAGACACGGAATGGGAGGCGGATTTTCAGAAGTTATCGGAAGAACTGAAGGGATTTTCCAAATATCAGGGTAAACTGACGGAGAACGGCAGCACGCTGTTACACGCACTGAAGGAGCTGGATGACCTGAAATGCAGATTTGAGAAGGTTTATGTTTACGCCAACCAGCGTTACCATGAGGATACGGGAAACAGCCATTATCAGGGACTTTCTGCCAGAGCGTCCAGACTGGAAATGGAACTGGAACAGGCGGCCTCTTTTGTGGAACCGGAGCTGATGGAGCTTTCGGAGGATACTTTGGATACTTTGATCGGAGAGGAAGCGGGGCTTGAACTGTACCGGAGAATGCTTTCTGAGATTCTTAGGATGAAGCCGCATATTTTGTCAAAGGAGATGGAGGAGGTTCTGGCACGGACAGGTGAAATGGCTCAGGCTCCCAAGAATATTTTCTCCATGTTTCAGAATGCAGATCTGAGATTCGGAAAAATCACAGTGGACGGGAAGGAAATGGAACTGACACAGGGAAATTTTGTCCGCTGTCTGGAAAATAAAGACCGGAAGGTGAGAGAGCAGGCATTCAAACAGTTTTATGCAAAATATCGTGAATTCCAGAACACGCTTGCTGCCGCCTATAACGGAAATCTTGCACAGGATATTTTCTATGCAAAAGTCCGGGGCTACGCCTCTTGTATGGAAATGGCGCTGGACGGCGGCAATATTCCTACCGATGTTTATACAAGACTCATTGAAGCAGTTCACAGCAAGCTTCCGGCTATGTATCGGTATGTGAAGCTGAGAAAGAAAGCTCTGGGTTTGGAAGAACTGCATATGTACGATGTTTACGTTCCGATTGTGGAGTCAGTAGAGCGGGAGATTCCTTTTGAGGAAGCGAAACAGATGGTAAAAGAGGGACTTCAGGTTCTGGGAGAGGACTACATCGCACTTCTGGAAGAAGGATTTTCCAACCGCTGGATCGATATTTACGAAAATCAGGGCAAAAGAGGAGGCGCTTATTCATGGGGCGCTTACGGAACCCATCCGTATGTACTGCTGAATTATCAGGGCAATCTGGACAATGTATTTACACTGGCTCATGAGATGGGACATGCCCTTCACAGCTACCATTCCGATCAGGCCCAGCCATTCACCTATGCAGGTTACCGGATTTTCGTAGCGGAGGTGGCATCCACCTGTAATGAAGCGCTGCTGATCAACCATATGCTGAAAAATGCAAAAGACGACAAGGAAAAAGCATATCTGCTCAATCATTTTCTGGATCAGTTTAAGGGAACGGTTTACCGTCAGACGATGTTCGCAGAGTTTGAAATGCTGGCCCATGAAAAGGCAGAAAGAGGAGAAGGAATCACCGCACAGGTACTGGAAGATCTTTACTATGACCTGAACTGCAAGTATTTTGGCGAGGAGATGGTCAGCGATCCGGAAATTGCTATGGAGTGGGCACGAATCCCTCACTTCTATACTCCGTTTTATGTGTATCAGTATGCCACAGGCTTTGCGGCGGCTATTGCAATCAGCAATAAGATCCTGAGTGGGGAATCGGGTATCATTGATGCATACAAAAAGTTCCTGAGTGGAGGAAGCTCTATGGATTGCATCGATTTATTGAAGATTTGTGGAGTGGATATGACGAAAAAGCAGCCGGTGGAAGCGGCGCTGGAGGTCTTTGAAAAGACGGTGGGCGAGCTGGAAGCCCTGCTTTCTGTATAAGTGCTTTCGGAAACAGATAAAAAAATATAGAAAAATTGCAGGATGCTGTTGCAAAACGGAAAAAACATGTTACAATAGTGTTACAGAAAAATTAAAGGTGATAACATGAATTTATTTGAAGCGATTTTTGTTCGTAAGTCAGTGAGAAACTATACAAATGATGCTCTCAGCCCTCAGACACTTGAGGCGATTTTGACACGGTTCGAGGAGATCAAGGGACTGTTCGGCGGCATCGAGACAGAACTTGCAATTTTTGATAACAGAACGGCACAGTATAAGCTGCTGGGGATGATGGGGGTAAAAGCCCCCTATTATCTGGTGCTTTATTCCGAGGAGAAAGACCGGGCGATGATGAATGCCGGGTATCTGATGGAACAGTTGTCTTTGTATCTGTATACACAGGGGCTGGGAAGCTGCTTTATCGGCAACCCGGTCCTGAAAAAGAAATATCAGAAAAGGGATAACAAAAAACTGATGGTAGTCCTTGCCTTCGGAAAAGCGAAAGGAAGCTGTATTCGAAAACAGATTGAGGCGAAACGTCTCAGCCTGAACGAGCTTTGCGTATACAAGGAGACACCGAGACAGTGGATGAAGCAGCTTCTGGATGCGGCCCGCATGGCTCCCTCCAGTATGAACAGCCAGCCTTGGCGTTTTGTGGTCTTTGACAGCCGGATTCACATTTTTTCCAAAAAACACGCCAGCGACCGTCTGGGCAGATGGGACGAGCTGAATTTCGGCATCATGTTCTCCCACATGATGGTAGTGGCAGAGGAACTCTGGCTGGATGTGGATTTGATCCGTCTGGATGAGATCAGCCAGAAGAATTTCCCGAATAACCAGTATGTATTGAGCGCGATCATGCGCCCGTAGGAGCTGGAGAGGGATATCCCGCAATGAACAGTGACGATTTGTGTCAATTTCATATACAAAATAGAAAATTTATGTTGACAATCGTTTCCATTTATAGTATATTATCTTTGTTCGATGAACAGAGAAATGCACGAGTGGCTCAGTGGTGGAGTATCGCCTTGCCAAGGCGAGGGTCGCGGGTTCGAATCCCGTCTCGTGCTTTGAGAGAGATCCTGTGTGGGGTCTCTTTTTTGTTTTGGTTTTATAGCGGTACAATTTAGGATGAACAACAATAAAACTCAATATAATTATAAAATATCCCTCTATATTTATAGAAAAAATAAAAATAACGCATTATTCTTGTTGTAAGAAAATAAATAACAGGAAAAGAGGGAGAATGATGGATTTATGGATGATTGTGGCAGCGTTGTGTGCTTATTTGGTGAAAGGAATGTGCGGGTTTGCCAACACACTGGTTTTCAGTACCATATTGAGTTTCCATACCAGCAATATACAAATCTCACCATTGGAACTAATTTTGGGATATCCGTCCAACATTGTAATAGCATGGAGGGAAAGGAAAGCTCTGTCGGCAAGAATCTATGTCCCAGTTTCGGTGATGGTGATTGCCGGAAGCATTCCCGGTGTATATCTTTTGAAAAACGGGAATGTCCAGTGGATAAAACTTTTGTTTGGAATTGTTGTGACGGGATTGGGAATAGAAATGCTGGTGCGGGAGCACAGAAAAAAGAAACGAAAAACCTCTCCCGGGAAACTGGCGGTTATCGGGATTCTGTCAGGACTCCTTTGTGGTCTTTTCGGAATAGGCGCCCTTCTGGCCGCCTATATCAGCCGAACAACAGAGGATAACAGTTCTTTCAGGGGAAATCTCTGCGTGGTATTTTTGGTGGAAAATACTTTTCGCATTATTCTATACGGCGTGACAGGAATCCTAACAAAAAACCTTATGATACAAGCGCTTTCTCTATTTCCGGTAATGCTGACAGGTTTGATTTCCGGCCTATGGTTATCCCACCAGACTGGAGAAAAGCTTATAAAGAAAATATCTATTTTCTTTCTGATACTATCTGGCCTGTCCCTGACCATAAATCAGCTTTTCCAATAACGAAAGCTCTCTATCCCAGCAATGTCAGCAAAGCTGACGTGCGATGCTACTCAGAGATAGCCAAAACCCAGCCGGGGAGGGCCCTCCCCGGCGTCCGCTTTAGCAATCCCAACTTCTTCGCAAATCTACTCCCTCACCAACCGATACTCCCCATTCCCATCCAAACAAATCCGTGTCTGATAAAACGCCTGCATTGCCCGGTAAAGAGAAACCGTATCCTCCGCTCCCCCGGTCTCATAAGGGGAATGCATTCCCAACATAGGAGTTCCGATATCCACAGTAGGAACAGAAACCTGAGACATAGACAAATTTCCCAATGTAGATCCCCCCGGTTCATCGGAATGATTAAAGAATGCCTGACAGGGGACATCCCATTCCTCGCAAAGCATCCGGAAAATACCTCCCGTAAGTCCATCAGAAGTATATTTCTGGTTAGCTGCATACTTAATCAGCACCCCGCCATTGAGATAAGGATGGTGCCCCGGATTGGATTTCCCCGGATAATTGGGGTGAAGAGCGTGACCGTTGTCTGCCGAGATCAGAAAACTTCCTGCCAAAGCCCGGAGAAAATCCTCTCTGGAATACCCTAAAACCAGATAAATCCGTTCCAGACAATCCTTTAAAAAGGTGGAACAGGCGCCTTGACGGCTCTGGCTTCCTACTTCTTCCGTGTCAAAGACAACAGCGGCGGACAGTACCTGAGGATGGACATTTTCGGTAAGAGCCCGGATGGAGGCAAAGACACACTGAAGATCGTCCAGCCGCGGGCAGGAGATAAATTCATTGTCAGCGCCCCAGATGCTTCCGTCCATCCGGTTGTAAAGGCACAAATCTACAGAGTGAATGGCAGTTTCCGGTACCTGAAGCTCTTCAGCCACCAGCTTTCTTACGGAAAAATCCTTCTTTCCGCTTCCCACTAAAGGCAGCAGGTCGGTCTGTACCTGATATTTCTGTCCGTCATTAGCGGTGCGGTTCATATGAATGGCAAGATTTACAATCATAGCCAGATCCCGGTCCAGATTGACCAGACGGCTGGAAATTTTATTTCCATCTTTCACGACTACCCTTCCGGCGATGGAAAGAGGACGGTCAAACCATGGGGCCATCAGGGAACCGCCGTATCTTTCCACATTCAGTTTCGTATAATGCTCTTCCACGGAGATTTCCGCCTGCTCTTTCAGTTTAAAGCAGGGGGAATCGCTGTGGCTTGCGATCATCTGGAAAGTAAACGGTGTTTTGGAAATGGTCCGGGGCATACGGAAGGCAAAGAGGGAGGTGCCGCCCCGGGTGATATAATATTTTCCTTCCGGTGCAAGTTCCCATCCATCCTGTTCCCTAAGCGGGAGAAATCCGTTTTCTTCCAGAATTTTTACGGCAGCGTTTACTGCGTGATAATTTGTAGGGCTCTCTTTGATATAAGAAAAAAGTTCCTGATTCAGTTGTTTGATATTCATTATCTATTCTCTCTTTCTTTATATTTGGAAGTCTTATCTGTTTTCAAGATAAATTACTGCGAACAGCACCTCTATTATAACAAAAAACAAAGGAAAGTGACAGGAAACATAGACAACTTTCTTAAAAATAGATATAATGGTATGGAATTATTGGAGGTGAAGAAGAATGTTTGGACCTATGTTTGACTGGATTCTTGCAGCTATACTGGGAGTGCTCTCCATTGTGCTGCTGGCCGGAAAAGGAGACGCTGTTCTGAAAAAAATCAATGGGAACAGAAGAGTGGCAAACCGGAAAATGAGCGAAAAGGACAAGATAAAGTACAGCCGGGCCATGGGAGTATTTACCGGCGTACTGGCGCTGGACGAGGTATTTGTGGCTTTATTTCCCAATAATAGGATGGTGCTGACGGTAAATATTATCGTTGCAGTGATTGCGCTTATTGCAATTGGTAACTATGGGAAGAAATACAGATAGAAACAAAAATGGGAGGTGGAAATGGAATATAGAAAAGAGAGCAGAAAGATTGTTTCAGACATAGACGGATTGGAGCTGGACCTTCTGGAGCTGATACCGGAAGGAGAACCTAAGGGGATTTTTCAGATTCATCATGGAATGTCGGAATACAAGGAGCGCTATCTGCCCTTCATGGAATATCTGGCGGAGAAGGGATATATTGCTGTGATTCATGACTGCAGAGGTCATGGAAAGAGCGTAAAAAGTCCGGAAGATCTGGGATATATGTATGGAGGCGGCGCAAAGGCTCTGGTGGAGGACGCCCACCAGATTACGCTGGAATTAAAGGAAAAATGGAAAGGGCTTCCGGTTATTTTGTTCGGCCACAGCATGGGCTCCATGGTGGTCCGGGTTTATACGAAAAAGTATGACCGGGATCTGGACATGCTGGTGGTATGCGGCTCACCCAGTAAAAATCCGGCCCTGAAAATGGGACAAAGAATCGTCCGAATCCAGAAAAAATGGAAAGGGGACCGTCATCCCGGCAAATTGCTGGAGAAGGCATCTTTTGGAGCATTTGCAAGAAAATTTGCCAAAGAACCGGGAAATTCTTCATGGTGCTGTTCCGACCCGGAGGTGGTGGCACAGTACGACCGTTCTCCTTTATGCGGCTTTACCTTTTCCGTAGACGGATATGAAGCATTGTTTGAATTGATGGAAGAGTGCTACAGCAGGGAAGGATGGGAATGTAATCATCCGGATCTGCCGATACTGTTTATTGGAGGGTCAGACGATCCCTGCATCGGAGGCCCGAGAAAATATGCCAGAGCAGTACAGCATATGCGTCATGTGGGCTACAAAAAAACAAAAGGGAAACTATATCCGGGAATGCGCCACGAGATTTTGAATGAAAAGGGAAAGCTGCGGGTATTCAAAGATGTAAGGAAATGGATGGAAAAACAAATGGAAGGATTGTAAAATCCAAGTAAAATCACAAAAAGAGATGGATTTTACATAGATTTAACATTTCCCTGAGAGAAAATTTAACATGAATTTTATATGATTTCGGAAGCACGAAGTACGGAGAAGTCCGTTATCATAAATAAACAGGTGAAAATGAAAAAATCTGCGTAATTGTTCTGCAAAAAAAGACAGAGAAAGGGAATTGAGGAAGGAAATTATGGACTTTTTCAGTGTTTTATCAATGATCGGCGGTCTCGCCCTGTTCCTGTACGGAATGAATGTGATGGGCGATGGACTTGCGAAGGTATCCGGCGGAAAGCTGGAGCGTATTTTGGAGAATTTGACCTCCAATCCTATTAAAGCGGTACTTTTAGGTGCAGGAGTGACTGCGGTGATCCAGTCGTCCTCGGCAACCACGGTTATGGTGGTAGGTTTTGTTAACTCGGGAATCATGAAATTATCTCAGGCAGTGGGAATTATCATGGGAGCCAATATCGGTACAACGATTACTTCATGGATTCTCAGTCTTTCAGGAATCGAAGGGGACAACTTCTTTATCCAGCTTTGCAAGCCGACGTCCTTCTCCCCGGTTCTGGCAGCAGTGGGCATTGTGATGATGCTGTTTGTCAAAAATGAAAAGAAGAAAGATATCGGTGGGATTTTAGTAGGATTTGCAGTGCTGATGTTTGGAATGGACGCCATGAGTTCTGCGGTAAAACCGCTGGCAGATGTTCCGGAATTTACCGGAATTCTCACTGCATTTTCCCATCCGATTCTCGGTATGCTGGCCGGAGCGCTTTTGACTGCGGTAATCCAGAGCTCTTCCGCATCGGTAGGTATCCTGCAGGCGCTGTGTGTAACCGGAGCGGTAAGCTACGGGGTGGCGATTCCGATCATCATGGGACAGAACATCGGTACCTGTGTGACTGCTCTTATTTCCTCTATCGGAGCAAGCAAAAATGCTAAGAGAGCAGCGATGGTACATCTGTATTTCAATATCATCGGAACTACCGTATTTATGATTGTATTTTATACCATAAACCAGTTTGCAAATTTTGCATTTCTGGGAGATGCCGCAAACGGTGCGGGAATTGCAGTAGTACACAGCTTGTTTAATGTGTTTGCAACCCTTCTGCTCCTGCCTTTTGCCAAAGGTCTGGAAAAACTGGCATGCCTTACAATCCGCGACGAGAAACAGACAGAAAAGACTACAGAGACAGAGAGCGATCTGATGCTTCTGGACCCGCGTTTTCTGGATAAACCGGGCTTTGCTATTGAGCAGAGCGTGAATGTGGCAGTGCAGATGGCGGAGGAATCCAAAAAGACGCTGTTTACCGCATTGGAAATGATTGGAAATTACACAGAAGAAAAGGCGAAGGAAGTAAGCGAGCTGGAGAGCATCGTGGACAGATATGAGGATGATCTGGGAAGCTATCTTGTAAAACTGGCAAGAAAGAACCTGAACAGCCATGACAGCCATACGCTTTCCATCGTTCTTCATTGTATCGGTGACTTCGAACGTATTTCCGACCATGCGATCAATATCATGGAAGCGGCAAAAGAGATGAAAGACAAGGATCTGACTTTCTCAAAGAAAGCGGAGGCAGAATTAAAGGTACTGACCGAGGCGGTAAGAGATATCGTGGAAAGCTCCTACAGAGTATTTCAGGATCAGGATCTGCAGCTTGCGCAGCGGATCGAGCCGTTGGAGGAAGTAATTGATGAACTGAATCAGGAACTGAAGAAACGCCATATCCGCAGACTGCGGAGCGGAAAATGTACCATCGAACTGGGATTCATCCTTTCGGATATCACAACCAGTCTGGAACGTGTGGCAGATCACTGTTCCAACATTTCCGTATGCGTCACTCAGGTAAGAGACGATACGTATGACACTCACAGCTATTTGGACAGCGTGAAAAATGAGGACAGCGGTATTTTCCGGGGACTTGTTTTACAGGCGCGTGAAAAATATATGCTGCCATAATGGAGGAATGACAAATTATGATTTACTGCGTGGAAGATGAACGGAATATACGGGAACTGTTGGTTTATACACTGAAAACCACCGGTTTTACAGCGAAGGGCTTGGAAAACGGAAGTCAGTTGTTTCAGGCGCTCAGCACGGAACTGCCGGAGCTTATTCTGTTGGATATCATGATGCCGGGAGAAGACGGCTATACCATTCTTGAAAAGCTGAAAAAAATGCCGGAGGTAAAAGAAATTCCGGTAATCATGGTAACCGCCAAAGGCGCAGAATTCGATAAGGTCAAAGGACTCGATCTGGGAGCAGATGATTATATTACAAAACCCTTCGGTATGATGGAATTTATCTCCAGAGTCAAGGCGGTACTCAGAAGAGGAGGGTCAAAGCCGGAGGAGGAATTGACCCATGGACCGATTCAGGTGAAGGTACGGCGTCACGAGGTTCTGGAAAACGGAAGAAAAGTGGAGCTTACGCTGAAAGAGTTTGAACTTTTGCGGTATCTGATGGAAAATAACGGAATCGTCCTGAGCCGTGATCAGCTTCTGACAAGAATCTGGGGATATGATTTTGACGGTGAGACGAGAACCGTGGATGTACATGTGCGGACCCTGAGACAGAAGCTGGGGGATTCCGGTTCCTGCATTGAGACGGTGCGGGGCGTCGGCTACCGGATCGGTGACGAGCGATGAGACAGAAAATCCTGAATCAGGTAAGCGGACTGCTGCTCAGTTCCGTGCTGCTTACCTTTCTGATCATCAGTCTGGCTATGTATGACAAGTTTGACAACTATATGCATGAGAGTGTGGTAGAGGAAGCCGGATATATCCGGGTGGCTCTGGAAGAGAGTGATAATAGGGATCTGGTTAGAGAAATAGCTCAAATGTCTGATGACAGCAGGATTACTCTTGTGGATGCCGATGGTACGGTACTGTTTGATTCTACCGGTGAAGCTGAGGTGATGGAAAATCACGGGGACCGCCCGGAGATTTTGGAGGCACGGGAAAAGGGAATCGGAGAGGCGATACGGTATTCGGATACGCTGAAAAAGCAGACCTTTTACTACGCTGTCCGTCTGGAGGACGGAAGTGTGCTCCGTCTTGCGAGACTGACGGATACGGTGCTGATTTTTCTGCAGTCCAGCATTACCCTGATGGGAATTCTGGTTTTGGGAATCATTATTGTAGCATTTTTCGTGGTACAGAAGCAGACGGCAAAATTGATTGAGCCCATCAACAAACTGGATCTGGAGCATCCTCTCCGCCATGTGGAATACGAGGAGCTGCGTCCCCTGCTTTTGCGGGTACATGATCAGAACCAGCAGATTGCGAGACAGGTGCAGGAATTAAAAGAACGCCATGAGGAATATCTGGCTATTACGGAAAATATGAAGGATGGACTGGTGATCGCCAGCCAGACGGAGGTTCTCTCCATCAACAATGCGGCGCAGGAGCTCTTTCAGGTAAGAGCCAGTGACTGTATCAGAAAATCCATCAGCAGGGTCAGCAGAAGTCAGGAGCTTAGGAAGGCTTTGGACGAGGCGCTGGCCGGAAAATATAATGAAACAGTTCTTCAGGTCCACGGGCGAAGCTACCAGCTTTTGGCAAACCCGGTAAAGGTTTCGGGAAAATGTGTGGGTGCGGTGATTCTGGTATGGGATATTACGGAACGGAAAGCCGCCGAGCAGATGCGCCGGGAATTTTCCGCCAATGTATCCCATGAACTGAAAACGCCTCTGATGTCCATTTCCGGTTATGCGGAGCTGATTGAAAACGGCATGGTGCAGGCGGGGGATATTCCTGAGTTTGCGGGAAGAATCCATCAGGAGGCCAACCGCCTGACCAATCTGGTTCAGGATATTATCCAGCTTTCTAAGCTTGAGGAAGGTGACGGCGAATTTCCTAAGGAAATGGTGGATATCTGTGAATTGACGCAGGATGTGAAAAAGCATCTGGAACATGCTGCCGAGAAAAAGAATGTCACTGTCTCCATAGACGGGGAAAAGGTGTCGATTTCCGGTGTAAGGCAGATTCTCTTTGAGATGCTGTTCAATCTGATGGATAACGGGATCAAGTATAATGTGGAAGGCGGCTGGCTGAAGGTCAGAATCCGTGAAACGGCCGACTGCGTATACTGGCAGGTACAGGACAGCGGAATCGGTATCGCCAGAGAGGATCTGGAGAGGATTTACGAGCGGTTCTACCGGGTGGATAAGAGCCATTCCCGACAGACCGGAGGAACCGGGCTGGGTCTGTCCATTGTAAAACATGGAGCCACCATGCACCATGCTGTGATCCGAACGGAGAGCCAGCCGGGGCATGGAACCACAATCACCGTGGAATTTCATCTTGAAAACTGAATAACAAACGGTCAATGACAGACAGAGCGGCGCCCCGATCGCATAGAATGCGGCTGGGGCGCCGCTTTGCCGTAAAGTTTGTGTGCATACATTCGTAACTGTGAAGGACAGAGCTCTGAATGGTTAAAGTTTGTGGATGAGCACCGGAATGGGAGGATGGTTGGGTCGGTTATAGTAGGAGGAGAGGATTACAAGATATTTTTTTGAATCCAGTGTCCGGAGAAATTCCAGCAGGCTGTCCCGCTCGTGGAATCCGCTGTCCCCTCCGCTGTAGATACACAGACTCATCAGACCGCCCTTTTTTAAAAGCTCCAGTCCCTGAAGAACAGCCGGGATGCTGGTTTCGCTTCTGGTGGCAATCCGGTGGTCCCCGGAAGGAAGATAGCCGAAGTTGAATACGATGCAGGAAACGGTTTCCGGAAGGGCGTAACCGCTCATATGGCTGTGGCTGTCCAGAATCAGTTGTACATTGTCAGCGGCCTGATGGAGCGCAAGCCTTTCTTTGGTTGCTTCCAGTGCGGCCTGCTGGATATCAAAGGCCAGAACCTTTCCGGAAGGTCCGGTCAGTTGGCTGAGAAAAAGGGTGTCATGTCCGTTTCCCATAGTAGCGTCGATGCAAAGGTCTCCGGGGGCTACCTGCATTTCCAGAAAATGGCGGCACCATTCTGTGATTTGATAAGATTTCATAGACGTTCCTTTCTTAAAAAATAATTTTAAGTATATTATAAGGATATGAAAGAAAAATGTAAACAAAAGGAAGGCAAAAATGGGGCGCCGCCACTTGCAGTTTTTTCAAAAAGCAGGTATCATAAAAGCAGAACAGGCGTTTAAATATGAATAATATGGGGAGATTTATGAAACAGACGAGAAATGAACAAAGAAAAACAACACAGAGAAACGGTGCAGCCGGAAGACGGAAAAAAAATAAGAAGATGAGCTATCGGCAGAAAATCGTGATATTTCAGATTGGAGCCATAACATTAGCAGTCTTTTTGCTTCTAATAGTGGGAGCGATGGTTTTGACAAAGGTATTTGTGGGAGACCAGCCGAATGCGCAGCAGGCCAGCGCTCAGGCAAAGTCGGACGCGGAGAAAGCGAACAGCACGGAGCAGAAAAATGATGGTGAAGGCACTGCAGGGGATGCACAGGACGGAAGTGAGGTCTCGCCGGAGAGCGGCGGGGAAGCAGGAGATCCTGAAGGGGAAGCCACACCGGAGCCGGAGAGTTTGCAGCCGGTGGAAGCGGTGAAGCTTACGATAAGCGCAGTTGGCGACTGTACCATCGGAACCGATATCAATTTTGATACCAGCTCCAATTTTGACGCATTCTATATTGTAAAGAAGGATCCGGCATATTTCTTCCAGAATGTGAAGGATATTCTCGGGGCAGATGACTTGACCATTATCAATATGGAAGGAACACTGACCGAATCTGATACGAGACAGGACAAAACCTACGCATTTAAGGGGAAACCGGAATATACAGAAATTTTGACAGCGGGAAGTGTAGAAGCGGCAAATCTGGCCAATAATCACAGTAAGGACTATGGCGAACAGAGTTACACGGATACGATCCAGTATCTGGATGCAGCGGGAATCACCAGCTTCGGATATGAGAGGACTGCAATCAAAGAAATCAAAGGAATCAAAGTAGGACTGGTGGGAATCTATGAGCTTGCGGACGGCATGGGCCGGGAACAGCAGGTGATCGACAATATCAACAGCGTGAAGGAGCAGGGGGCGCAGGTGGTTATCGTCAGCTTCCACTGGGGAAAAGAGAAAGAAACTTATCCAAATGATATACAAAAGGCTCTGGCTCATACCGCTGTTGATAACGGCGCGGATCTGGTGGTAGGCCATCACCCCCATGTACTTCAGGGAATTGAGAAATACAAGGGAAAAAATATCGTGTACAGTCTGGGAAATTTCTGCTTCGGCGGTAATAGAAACCCGTCGGACAAGGATACGATGATTTTCCAGCAGACCTTTACTTTTGAAAATGGTACATTGGTACAGGATGATGTGACCAACATCATTCCCTGTTCCCTTTCCTCCGTACAGCAGTACAATGACTATCAGCCGACGCCCCTTGAAGGCGCTGAGAGTGAGCGGGTACTCCAGAAGATACAGGAACTCAGTGCAGGACTGTCTGCAGAGAGTGCAGAATGATCGGCAGGGATTTTCGGGGAGAAGAGACAGGAAAAAAACAGAGGGACAGAATATGACAAAACATGATTTTTTAGACAGTCTGGGAAGGCGTCTGTCACAGACCCTTCCACAGGAAAAAGTAACGGAACACATACGGTACTATGACAGCTATCTTACAGAAAAAATCGAAAACGGATTGTTGGAGGAAGAAGCCGTCGAAGAGTTGGGAGATCCCCTTCTGATTGCCAGAACGATTATGGATGCCGGGGAAAATGCAGGAAGCCGAAGGGTGATTTATGAAGAGAACCCGGAAAGAGAAAATGACTGGTCTGTGGAACGGGAGAAAAATCCCGGAGAAAACAGAGGCCGTCAGGTATCCATTCATACCCGGGGAGGCTGCCTTTTGGCGGCGGTCATTGTTCTGCTGGTGCTGGGTGTGATTTTCTGGCTGGTGGGATCGGTGGTATCCTTCCTGCTTCCTATTATGATTCCGGTTCTGGTGATTGGGCTGATCATTTCATTTTTTAAACAAAAATAGAACTGTCCGTCTGCCGCTTCATCTGCGGCAGACGGACAGTTTTTTGATGGAGGGATATGATAGAAGAAACGTATTCCAAAGCGATAAAAACCCCGGAAAACTCTATAAAACAGGCAAAGAGAAACCCCGGTAGGGGAGCTACCGGGGTTTCGAGGGGAGTATAAATAATTAATAAGGGGTTATTAATTGTAAAAAAAATTTTTGAAGGGTAAATTCTTTTTACAAGGATGATTATAATACAAATTGGTAAAAATTGCAACAAAGAAATGAATAAACTCCTATTATTTTGACATACTAATCCTGTAAACCGATTCGGAGCAATCCGAAAGGAATATAATCAATGGATTTACAGGAGGAAGAACCATGTCTAAAAATTACAGCAACGAAACAAATGCAAACAACAGAATGAACAACTGCTACGATGAAGCAGACAATGCACAGTCAAAGAACAACCAGTCAAATAAAAACGCTTCCAATCTGGAATCAAAGAACAAAGCTGCTAAAAACGCAAAAAACAGCAAAACTTCCAACGAGTACAGCAGCAAATATTAAGGATAATCGTAATTACGAAAACCGGATAAGCATTCAGATTTTGCAAAAGACGCAGGTCTGAACAAGCAGCAGTAAGGAATGCAGAGGCAGACACCGCCGGGTAGTCTGTCTCTTTTTCCTGTTCCAAGAAACATGAGCCTTGGGCGGATGTGGGAAACCGGGAGGGGAAGGATGGAGAAATCCCTCTGTTTTGCATAGGATAAGAAAAAAGGAGCATTTTTATGGAACAGCTGCGTTTGATTTCTGTGAGGGAACTTGATGATTATGTGAACCGCTATCCGGATGTCTGCCTTGTGGATGTCAGAACTGAGGAAGAATACCGGATTTCTCATATTCGACATGCGATAAACCTTCCATATGAAGAGGATATGAAATGGAACCTTCCCCGGGGGAAAGAAGTGGTGGTCTACTGTGAGCGGGGGTCTACAAGCATGGTAGCTGCCCGTGACCTGAAAAGACAGGGATACCGGGCCGTTTCCGTGGCCGGAGGGATTCTGGAATATAGGGGAAGGAATCTTGTGTTTTTCAGGTAATCATAGTAAAATAAGTAAGAAGCGAAAACGGGCGGCGCCGCCGCCCGCTACATAAAGGAGATTATACGAATGAAATACATGATTGCATCGGATATTCATGGCTCAGCCTATTATTGCAGAAAAATGCTGGAGGCGTTTGACCGGGAGCAGGCCGGACGGCTGATTTTGCTGGGGGATTTGCTTTACCACGGACCAAGAAATGACCTTCCCAAAGACTATATGCCGAAGGAAGTCATTTCCATGCTGAATGAGCGGAAGGAACAGCTTTCCAATGTCAGGGGAAACTGTGATGCGGAGGTGGATCAGATGGTTCTGGAATTCCCGGTTCTGGCAGATTACGGATTTTTTGAAATCAATGGCCGGATGATTTACTGCAGCCATGGACATATTTACAATGAGAATCATTTGCCGCCGCTGAAAAAGGGCGATATTTTTCTCCATGGGCATACCCATGTGCTTCAGGCAAAGGAAGTAGATGGGATTACCATTCTGAATCCCGGTTCCGTATCCATACCGAAAGAGGGAAATCCTCCCACCTATGCGATTTTGGAAAAGGATCTGTTTACGATCAAAACATTTGATGAAAAAATTGTAAAGGAATACCGCTTATGAGACAATTTGAATTGATTGCGCCCTGCCATTTCGGGCTGGAGGCAGTTTTAAAGAGAGAAATTATCGATTTGGGATATGAGATTATTCAGGTAGAGGACGGCCGGGTGACCTTTCAGGGGGATGAGCAGGCAGTAGCTTATGCAAATATGTTTCTGCGTACAGCCGAGCGGGTCCTTCTGAAAGTGGGACAGTTTACTGCCCGCACCTATGACGAATTGTTTGAGGCCACAAAAGCCCTGCCATGGGAATCTTATATTCCGTCAAACGGCAGATTCTGGGTGAAAAAGGCTTCTTCGATAAAGAGCAAGCTGTTCAGCCCCTCCGATATCCAGTCGATTATGAAAAAGGCTATGGTAGAGCGGCTGAAGCAGCAGTATAAAAAGGAATGGTTTGAGGAGGACGGCCCGGATTATCCGGTTCGGGTTTCTCTTATGAAGGATGTTGTGACGGTTGCCATTGATACCACGGGAACCTCTCTGCACAAAAGGGGATACCGTAAACTGCAGTCGAAAGCGCCTATTTCAGAAACACTGGCGGCAGCGCTGATCATGCTGACCCCATGGAAACAGGACAGGATTTTGGTGGATCCTTTCTGCGGAAGCGGAACCTTCCTGATTGAGGCGGCTATGATGGCGGCAAATATGGCACCGGGTATCAACCGTTCATTTCTCGCAGAGGACTGGAAGGAGCTGATTCCCAGAAGACACTGGTATGATGCGCTGGAGGAGGCGCAGGATCTGGTAGATGCTAATCTGGAGATGGATCTGCAGGGCTTTGATATTGATGGAGAAGTGGTGAAAAATGCCAGAGAAAATGCGGCTGTGGCAGGGGTGGATCATTTGATTCATTTTCAGCAGAGAGAAGTGCAGAAGCTGCGGCATCCTAAAAAGTATGGATTTGTGATCACCAATCCTCCTTATGGAGAACGGCTGGAAGAAAAGGCAATGCTTCCGGATTTGTATCGGCAGATCGGAAAGGTGTATGAAGGGCTGGATTCATGGTCCATGTATCTGATCACCAGCTATGAGGAGGCAGAGAAATATATCGGACGGAAGGCTGACAGAAACCGGAAGATTTATAACGGAATGATTCGGACCTATTACTATCAGTTTTTGGGACCGAGGCCGCCGAAAAGAGGATAAAACGGGACAGTATAGGGCTTAACTGTTACGATAAAACATTAATAAGGAGTATACAAAATATGAAGCAGATTATTTTCGCAACCGGTAACGTCAATAAAATGAAAGAAATCCGGGAAATTCTTGCACAGCTTCCGGTACAGGTGGTTTCCATGAAAGAGGCCGGTATTGAGGCGGATATCGTGGAAGATGGAAAAACCTTTGAAGAGAATGCCGTGATCAAAGCAAAGGCAATTTCTCAGTTAACCGGGGAAGTGGTTCTTGCAGATGATTCCGGTCTGGAAATCGATTATTTGAACAGGGAGCCGGGGATATACTCTGCGCGGTACATGGGAGAAGATACTTCCTACAGAATCAAAAACGCCAACTTGATTCAGCGTCTGGAGGGAGTGCCGGACGAGAAACGGACTGCCCGGTTCGTATGCGCCATTGCTGCGGCATTTCCGGACGGAACGGTTATCACCACTGAGGGCACGGTGGAAGGTATCATAGGATATGAAGAAAAGGGTGAAAATGGCTTTGGCTATGATCCGATTTTTTATGTGCCTGCATTTGGATGTACAACGGCAGAGCTTTCCGAAGAGAAAAAAAATGAAATCAGCCACAGAGGAAAAGCCCTTAGAAAAATGGCAGAAGAACTGAAAGAAAGAGTGGGAATGGAATGAAAATACTGGTAGTCAGCGATACGCATGGACGCTGCAGCGAATTGATGCGGGTTCTGCAGAAGGTAAAACCCATCGATGCACTGATCCACTGCGGAGATGTGGAGGGGGAAGAAAATTATATCAGGCAGATCGCCGAATGTCCCTGTTATATTGTAAGAGGAAATAATGATTTCTTTTCGGATTTGGAGAGGGAAGAGATTTTTTCGCTGGGAAATTATAAGATTATGGTTACCCATGGACATTTGTACGGGGTTTCCATCGATACCTCCATGCTGGAGGAGGAGGCGGTGAGCCGCGGGGTTCAGGTGGTGATGTTTGGACATACCCATCGTCCGTTTCTGGAACAGAAGGAAAATATCACTCTGTTAAATCCGGGAAGCCTGTCCTATCCGCGGCAGTCCGGGCGGAAACCCGGCTTCCTGATTATGGAAATTGATCAGGAAGGAGAGGCTCATTTTTCCCAAAATTTTCTGGAAAGATAAAAAAATAAAAAAAATGAAAAAAGGTGTTGACTTTTGGTGAAGGCTATAATATAATACGTCTTGTGTTGAGCGACAGGTGCTTGACACGAGACAAAGCGGGGTGTGGCTCAGCTTGGCTAGAGCGCCTGGTTTGGGACCAGGAGGTCGCAGGTTCGAATCCTGTCACCCCGAGTCAGCTTCACTAATTACCATGCGGGTGTAGTTCAATGGTAGAACACCAGCCTTCCAAGCTGGATACGTGGGTTCGATTCCCATCACCCGCTTCGTCGGACGGTAGCGTCTGATGAATACGTGTTTGTAGCTCAGTTGGATAGAGCAACGGCCTTCTAAGCCGTGGGTCGGGGGTTCGAATCCCTCCAAGCACGTTACTTTTCTCTTATGGAGAAAAGGTATGGTGGGTATAGCGCAGTTGGTTAGCGCGCCAGATTGTGGCTCTGGAGGCCAAGGGTTCGAATCCCTTTATCCACCCTGCCGTAAGGCGTACATTGGGCTATCGCCAAGCGGTAAGGCACAGGACTTTGACTCCTGCATTCGACAGTTCGAATCTGTCTAGCCCAGTAGATCCGGGGTATTAGCTCAGTCGGTAGAGCACTTGACTTTTAATCAAGTTGTCCGGGGTTCGAATCCCCGATGCCTCATTGGACAAGTCAAAGGACTTGTCTTTTTTTTACTCAGGTGATAAAAAGAAATATGCGGTTATGGCGGAATTGGCAGACGCGCTGGTTTTAGGTGCCAGTGGGCAACCGTGTGGGTTCGAGTCCCACTAACCGCAGTCGTTTAGCCCTTAAAATAAGGGCTATTTTTTACGCCGTAATACCCGGTAATAACCAAATCCCGCAATATCCGCCAAAACCCATCCAATAGGCACCGCTGCCCAGATTCCCGTGACACCCATCCAATCCACAGCAGAAAGAACGTAGGCCAGAACCACTCTGGTTCCCAGTGAAATCACTGTAAGCACCAGTGAAATTCCCGGCCGCTGCATTCCCCTGAAAAGCCCATATAAAAGGAAGAGACAGCCGATTCCCCAGTAGAACGCGCCCTCAATCCGCAGATACTCCACACCCACGGAGAGGATTTCCGTCTCTTCAGGTGCAACAAAGAGCTGAAGGAGAGGGCGGGCGAAAATACAGACCACCAGCGAGATCGCCACAGAGAAAATCACAGATGTCCTCACAGCCACCCGGATGCCCTTTTGGTTTCTCTCCGTTTGTCCGGCCCCGTGGTTCTGTGCAATAAAGGTGGAGAACGCATTTCCAAAATCCTGTACCGGAAGGTAGGCGAGGGAGTCGATTTTCACTGCGGCAGCAAATGCCGCCATGACGGTGGTGCCAAAGCTGTTGACCAGCCCTTGTACCATCAGAATTCCCAGATTCATCACGGACTGCTGAAGGCAGGTGAGGAGGGAGCAGCGGGCAATTTCCAGAAGCAGGTGTTTGTGAAAGCCCATATGCTGTCGGGAAATCCGCAGCTCGGGATGCCGGATCAGAACGTAACCGACGATTCCAAAACCGGATACAAACTGTGCAAGAATCGTGGCAAAGGCGGCTCCTGCAATTCCCCAAGAAAATCCCAAAACAAACCAGAGGTCAAGAACCAGATTCAAAACAGCAGAGATTCCCAGAAAAATCAGGGGAACGGAGGAATTTCCCAGCGCCCGCAAAAGAGCGGCTGCATAATTATAAAGGAAGGTACCGCTGATTCCCCAGAAAATAATCCGTATGTACTCCCGAAACAGCGGAAGGACGGAGGAGGGGATATGAAGCCAGACTAAAATCAGGTCCAGATAACGGAAAACTGCGATATTCAGAACCAGCGTCAGAAGACCGATCATGGTAAAAGACAGAAACATGCTTCTTTTCAGTCCCTCCATGTCCTTTCTTCCGAAGCAGACCGAAAATAAAACGCCGCTTCCCATACAAAGACCGATAAAGATAGAGGTAAGGAAGGTCATCAGCGTGTAGGCGGAGCCAACGGCTGCCAGGGCATCGGTTCCTAAAAAACGGCCGACGATCAGCGTGTCGGCAACGTTGTAGCACTGCTGAAGAAGATTTCCCAGAATCATGGGAAAAGCAAAACGAAGGATGGAGGAGGCAATCGGCCCCTTAGTCAGATCATGCTGCATATGTAACACCTCGAAAAAATAATGTAAAGTAATCTGTAACGATGAAGGACGATTACAGTAATCCTATCATAGCAGATTGGGGGAAATATGCAAGCGGCTGTTCAAAGAGTGCCAACAGGAGGTTATAGTAGAAGGATGAAATATTGAGCAAGAAAGTTGACAAATAACGGTGTGAATGGTACGCTAAATATAAGTGTACCTGTATAGATAGAAGACAGCAGTACAGACCGTTAAACGGAAAGGAAATAATTGAATGAATAGAGAAAAATATGAATCATTATCAGCCAGCGAACTGCGTGAGGTGGCAAAGGCCAGAGGCTTGAAAGGCATTTCCGGTCTCCGCAAGGACGAGCTGGTAGAACGAATGTTGAGCGAGGATACAAAAGAGCAGGAAAAACAGATCGAAGAGAAGAAAGCAGAATTCGGACAGCTTGACAGTGGAATTGAAGCTCACGGAATTCTGGAAGTTCTCGCAGACGGATATGGATTCATCCGCAGCGATAATTATCTTCCGGGAGAAAATGACGTCTACGTATCCCCATCCCAGATTCGCCGTTTCAATCTGAAAACAGGCGATATTCTCCGGGGAAGCACAAGGGTAAAAAGCCAGAATGAAAAATTCGGAGCTCTGCTCTATGTGACTTCCATCAATGGAATGTCTCCCAACGACAGCGTAAAACGATACAATTTTGAAGATATGACCCCGATTTTCCCCAATGAGCGTCTGCGGCTGGAGCGTCCGGGAGGAAGCATGGCCATGCGGATCACGGATCTGGTAAGCCCGATCGGAAAAGGCCAGAGAGGAATGATTGTGTCTCCGCCGAAGGCAGGTAAGACCACCCTTTTGAAAGAGGCGGCCCAGTCTATTCTGCGCAATAACCCGGAGATGCATCTGATCATTCTGCTGATTGACGAGCGTCCGGAGGAAGTGACGGATATCAAAGAAGCAATCAAAGGAAAAAATGTGGAAGTTATTTATTCCACCTTCGACGAGCTGCCGGAGCATCACAAGAGGGTGTCGGAGATGGTTATTGAGCGGGCAAAACGTCTGGTGGAGCACAAAAAGGATGTTACGATTTTTATCGACAGCATCACCCGTCTGGCAAGAGCCTATAACCTGACGGTTCCGCCAAGCGGAAGAACGCTGTCCGGAGGTCTTGATCCGGCGGCCCTTCATATGCCGAAGCGTTTCTTCGGAGCAGCAAGAAATATGCGGGAGGGCGGAAGCCTGACCATTCTGGCCACTGCGCTTGTGGATACCGGAAGCAAGATGGACGATGTGGTTTATGAGGAATTTAAGGGAACCGGTAACATGGAGCTGGTTCTTGACAGAAAGCTTCAGGAAAAACGGGTATTCCCGGCCATTGATATTGCAAAATCAGGAACCAGAAGAGAGGATCTTCTTCTGAGCGGGGACGAGCAGGAGGCTGTCTATATCATGAGGAAGGCGCTGAACGGAATGAAAGCGGACGAAGCTGTGGAAAATATCCTGAATATGTTTGCTAAAACCCGAAATAACCAAGAAGTTGTCCAGATGATCAGAAAACAGAAGTTCATCTAAGGGATATCAGCCTGCAAAATCTGCACAAAAAAGTACGCAAAATTTTAATGGAAAGAACTTGCATTTCCATCAGGAATATGTTATACTTTACAAGCTGTTTAAATATTAAAAACAAAATAGCTGTGAGGGTTCGGATACAATCTTGAAGGGCCGGACGCTTGCAAATAGATATAATTAATTAATTTTAGAAGAGGTGAAAAACATGAGAGAAGGAATCCATCCGGAATATCATCAGGCAACAGTAACATGCAACTGCGGAAACACATTCGTAACAGGTTCTACAAAGAAAGATATTCACGTAGAAATTTGTTCCAAATGCCATCCTTTCTATACAGGACAGCAGAAAGCGGCTGCAGCCCGTGGACGTATTGATAAGTTCAATAAAAAATACGGCATTAACGCATAAAAAAATACGAGTATTGAGCGGGTTGAGGTTGATAAAATCTCAACCCGTTTTACTCTCCGGGAAACTGTAAACAGATGTGACGATTTGGAGTGTTACAACGAGATATCCCCGCCGATCCGGGGATATTCATAGACGATGGAGGAAAGATGAAATCATCAAATATTGGTGGTCAGGCAGTGATGGAAGGGATTATGATGCGAAGCGGGGATCAGTATTCCGTGGGCGTCAGAAAGCCGGACGGGGAGATTGAAATCAAGGTAGAACCCTACAGCAGTTGGACAAAGGATAAAAAGCTGTGGAAGCTGCCGATTTTCCGCGGCGTGATTGCCTTTTTTGAATCACTGGTTGTTGGAATGAAATGTCTGACCTATTCCGCCAGCTTTTTTGAGGAAGAAGAGGAGAAAGAGACGGAAAAGAAAAAAGAAATGACCAGAGAAGAGCAGGAGAAGGCCGAGGCAAAGAAAGAAAAACAGGAGAAATGGCTGATGTATGGTACCGTTGCATTTTCCGTGGTACTTTCCATTGCATTGTTTATCATGCTGCCTTATTTTCTTGCCAGCTTTTTAAGGAATGTGACCCAGTCGGAAGGCTTGATCGCAATTGGGGAAGCATGTATGAGGATGCTTCTGTTTTTGGGATATCTGCTGCTGATTTCCCGGATGAAGGATATCCAGCGGGTATTTATGTACCACGGAGCGGAACATAAATGTATCAACTGCGTGGAACACGGTCTGGAGCTGACCGTGGAAAATGTGATGAAAAGCTCCCGGGAACATAAACGGTGCGGAACCAGTTTTCTGTTGTTTGTAATGATCGTGAGCATCATTTTTTTCCTGTTCATCCGGGTGGAATCCCCTTGGCTTCGGGTGGCAGTACGTCTGATGCTGCTTCCGGTAATCGCAGGGGTTTCTTATGAAATCATCCGTCTGGCAGGAAGAAGTGAAAATCCGCTGGTGACGCTTTTAAGTAAGCCGGGGCTGGCTCTTCAGAGACTTACGACCAGAGAGCCGGAGCCGGAGATGGCGGAGGTGGCTATTGCCGCTGTGGAAGCGGTTTTTGACTGGAAGGCATATCTGAAGGAAAATTTTCCCCAACAGTATGGTGACAGCCAATGATGAGGACATTGAGAGAAACTTTAAAAGAGGGTGAACAGCGGCTTTTAAAGGCTGGTGTTCCCGATGGGCGGACAGATGCTTGGGCGCTGATGGAATTTGCCTTTGGAATAGAAAAAAGCTATTATTTTCTTCATGAAAATGATAAAATAGATGAGGAACAGGGGAAACGGTATGAAAAGCTGCTGAAGCAGCGGGAAGAACGGATTCCCCTTCAGCAGATTACCGGGTCGGCTTGGTTCATGGGATATGAGTTTTATGTGAACGAGCAGGTATTGATTCCCCGGTTTGATACAGAGATACTGGTGGAGGAAGCGGGAAAACGGCTGGAACACGGTATGAAGCTTCTGGATGTGTGTACAGGAAGCGGCTGTATTCTTTTAAGCCTGCTGGGCGAACACTGTGAGCTGGGACTTACGGGAGCAGGGGTGGATATTTCTCCGGAAGCCTTGCTTGTGGCCAAGGAAAACAGCAGACGGCTGGAAATACCGGCAGAATTTACGGAGAGCGATTTATTTTCCCGGGTTCGGGGAACTTATGATATGATTGTATCGAATCCTCCCTACATTGCTTCGAAGGAGCTGGAGACGCTGATGCCCGAGGTGCGGGATCATGAACCACGGCTTGCGCTGGATGGAAAAGAGGACGGCCTTTATTTTTACCGGAAAATTGTGGAGCAGGCGGACGGATATCTGAATCCGGGCGGCTGGCTCTGTTTTGAGATTGGATATGATCAGGGAGAAGCTTTGAGAGCATTGCTCACCCAAGCAGGATATGAACAGGTGGAGGTCTGCCGGGATCTGGCGGGACTTGACCGGGTGGCACTGGGAAGAAAGCGGACAGGATAAAATTCAGGAGGAGAAAGAATGTTTGATAAATTGGAAGATTTGCTGATTCGTCTGGAAGAAATACTCAGCGAGCTGAATGAGCCGGGAGTTGCAAATGACCCTGCAAGATTTCAGAAGCTGATGAAGGAACAGAGCGATTTACAGCCGATTGTAGACGCATATAAAGAGTATAAGGATTGCCAGCAGACTGTAGAGGAGAGCCTGTCCATGCTGGATGGGGAATCCGATGAAGAGATGCGGGAGATGCTGAAGGAAGAGCTTTCCGAGGCAAAGAAACGGATTGAAGAGCTGGAGCATGAACTGAAGATTCTGCTTCTGCCCAAGGACCCCAATGACAATAAAAACGTAATCGTCGAAATCCGTGCAGGCGCCGGCGGAGATGAGGCCGCTTTATTTGCGGCGGAGATTTACCGCATGTATGTAAAATATGCGGAGACCCAGCGCTGGAAAACAGAGATGATGTCCCTGAATGAAAACGGAATCGGCGGATTTAAGGAAGTTACCTTTATGATCAACGGCAGCGGTGTTTATTCCCGGCTCAAATACGAGAGCGGAGTACACCGGGTACAGCGTGTACCGGAGACGGAATCCGGCGGAAGAATCCATACCTCCACAATCACCGTGGCGATCATGCCCGAGGCGGAGGAGATTGACTTCCAGCTTGATATGAATGACTGTAAATTTGACGTATTCCGTGCATCCGGAAACGGAGGACAGTGCGTAAATACCACGGACTCTGCAGTTCGTCTGACCCATATCCCTACAGGAATCGTGATTTCCTGTCAGGATGAAAAATCTCAGCTTAAAAACAGGGATAAAGCCGTGAAGGTGCTTCGCTCCCGTCTGTATGATCTGGAACTGCAGAAACGCCATGATGCGGAGGCGGAAGCAAGAAGAAGTCAGGTGGGAACGGGAGACCGCTCAGAAAAAATCAGAACCTACAACTTCCCTCAGGGAAGAGTGACGGATCACAGAATCAAGCTGACGATTCACCGGCTTGACGGAATTATGAATGGTGATCTGCAGGAAGTAATCGACAGCCTGATCGCAGCAGATCAGGCAGCAAAACTGGCAAATCTGCAGGAATAAAGTCTGCAGTGTTTTGGAGGTAAGGAAAATGAAAAAAACAACACTCGTCATTATGGCAGCAGGGATGGGCAGCAGATTCGGAAAGGGAATCAAACAGTTGGCTCCGGTGGGACCAAACGGGGAGATCATCATGGATTATTCCGTCCATGATGCGCTGGAAGCCGGATTTAACCGGATCGTATTTATCATCCGCAAAGATCTGGAAAAGGATTTCCGGGAAATTATCGGAAAACGAATTGAAAAGATTGCAGAGGTTGCCTATGTATTTCAGGAGCTGGACGATCTTCCGGAAGGCTTTGAAAAGCCGGAAGGCCGTACGAAACCTTGGGGAACGGCTCAGGCTGTCCGGTGCTGTAAGGGCGTTGTCCGTGAACCCTTTGCCGTGATTAATGCAGACGATTATTACGGAAAAGATCCGTTCGTAAAACTTCATGATTATCTGGTACAGGAGCATACCATGAAAGACGGTGTGGAAGATATCTGCATGGCCGGTTTTGTTCTGAAAAATACATTGAGTGACAACGGTTCGGTAACCAGAGGAATCTGCAGGCTGGACGAAAATAGAAATCTGGTGGGAATCAAGGAGACCTTCGATATCGTAAAAACGCCGGAAGGGGCAGGCTGCGAAACAGAAGAAGGAATCCTTCCGCTGGATACGGAAAGTCTGGTTTCCATGAATATGTGGGGATTCCAGCCGGAATTTCTGGATATTCTGGATGAGGGATTTGTATCCTTCCTGCAGAACGTTCCAGAAGGGGATCTGAAGAAGGAATACCTGCTTCCTATGAAGGTGGATGAACTGATTCAGTCAGGAAAGGCCAGTGTTTCCGTGCTTCCCACGGACTCCCGCTGGTTTGGAGTTACCTATCAGGAGGATCGGGAAGCGGTAGAAAAAGCAATCCGGGAACTGATAGAACAGGGCGTATACAGCAGCAATCTTGCTGAAGTATAAATCAAAGAGGAGTAAGAAATAGGAGGAAAAAATTATGGGAAAATATTTTGGTACAGACGGTTTTCGCGGAGAGGCCAACGTGGATCTGACAGTGGAACATGCCTATAAGGTAGGACGTTTTCTGGGATGGTACTACGGCAAAGAACACAAGGCGCAGATTGTTATCGGAAAAGATACGAGAAGAAGCAGCTACATGTTCGAATACTCTCTGGTTGCAGGACTGACAGCTTCGGGAGCAGATGTGTATCTGCTGCATGTAACAACGACTCCAAGTGTTTCCTATGTGGTGCGCACGGAAAATTTTGACTGCGGAATTATGATTTCTGCCAGCCACAATCCTTTCTATGACAATGGAATCAAGATCATTAACGGAAACGGTCAGAAAATGGACGCAGAGGTGGAAGCTCAGATCGAGAAATACATCGATGATGAAGAGCCGAAGCTTCCTTATGCAGTAAAAGAAGATATCGGACGGACGATTGATTTCTCCGCAGGAAGAAACCGCTACATCGGCTATCTGATTTCTATCCCCACCCGTTCTTTTAAGAATTACCGGGTAGGTCTGGACTGCTCCAACGGAAGCGCTTCCTCTATCGCAAAGAGTGTATTTGACGCTTTGGGAGCAAAAACCTATGTGATCAACAACGAGCCGGACGGAACGAATATCAATACCAACTGCGGTTCCACACATATTGAGGTTCTGCAGAAGTTTGTAAAAGAGAAACATCTGGATGTGGGATTTGCCTATGACGGTGATGCGGACAGATGTATAGCAGTGGACCATCTGGGAAATGTTATAGATGGTGATCTGATTATGTATGTCTGCGGAAAATATATGATGGAGCAGGGAAGACTGGAAAATAACACCATCGTTACCACCATCATGTCCAATCTGGGACTTTACAAGGCCTGTGACAGAGCGGGCATCAAATACGAAAAGACGGCAGTGGGAGATAAATACGTTTGTGAAAATATGATGGCCAACGGCCACAGTCTGGGCGGAGAACAGTCCGGTCACATTATTTTCAGCAAACACGCAACCACAGGAGACGGCCTTTTGACTTCCCTGATGGTCATGGAGGTTATTATTGAGAAGAAGCTTCCGCTGAATACGCTGGCTTCTGAGGTTTCCATATATCCACAGCTTCTGAAAAATGTAAGAGTATTTAATAAAGCGGCAGCAAGAAATAATAAAGCGGTACAGGAAGCCGTTGCAGAGGTTGAAAAGAAATTAGGCAGCGACGGAAGAATTCTGGTGCGGGAAAGCGGAACTGAGCCGGTAATCCGCGTTATGGTGGAAGCAAAGAAGGATTCCATCTGCAAAGAAATGGTGGACGGCGTGATCGAAGTGATGGAAAAAGAGGGTCTGATTCTGTAATGAAAAAGATTTTGATGGTTTTAGGGTGTATGGTTCTGATGATCGCGGGCTGCGGGGAACAGAAAGCAGACCGGGATTACGGAGCCGGTATGGAGGCTTTGGAAAAAAAGGAATACGATGCCGCAATTCAGGAGTTTGAGAAGGTGATTGCGCAGAAACAGCGTCTGCCGGAAGCTTACCGGGCATACGGGATTGCATGGCTGTCCAAGGGCTCTTACCCTGAGGCCATCGCTGCATTTTCCAGAAGCCTGAATGCTATGGATTCGCCGGATGAGACCTTTGAAAAGGACGTTATGTATTATCTTGCGCAGGCCCGGCTGGCTTACGGCGAAACTGAGAAGGCGATTGAGATCTACAGTGATATCCTGAAAATGAAGGAGGATCCGCAGGCATTTTTCCTGAGAGGAAAAACGTATGTGTCTCTGGGGGATTTTGAAAAAGCAGGGAAGGACTTTACCAGAGCCCTGAAAGACTGCGAGGATTATGATTTGTATATCAATATTTACCAGATATACCGGGAGGAGAATAAAACGGCAGATGGAAATGCTTATCTGGAGGAGGCTTTAAAACTGGAGCCGGAAACCGGAGAGGATTATTACCACCGGGGCAGGATCTATGCCTATCAGGAAAACTATGAAAATGCAAAAAAAGAGCTGATTTCCTCCATGAAGATGGGATACGGGGATGCCATGCTTCTTTTGGGCAACGTGTATCTGGATATGGATGATCCTTCCAGTGCAAGATCCATGTATCAGGAATATCTGGCGGAAAATGAAAAGGGAGCCAAAGCCTATAACGGACTGGCAATCTGCGATATCTATGAAGAAAATTATGACGGTGCGCTTCAGAATATTCAACTGGGACTGGCGGAAAACGATCCGGAAGTGACCCAGAGCCTTCTCTATAATGAGATTGTGGCGTATGAATATAAAAGGGATTTTGCCACCGCGAAAGAAAAAATGAAGGTTTATCTGGAGCAGTATCCGGAGGATGAACAGGGACTGAGAGAAAATGAATTTCTTTCTACCAGATAGCAGGAGGAAGAGATATGTATGAAATGGGAGAACAACTGGAACGGGTGATTCTGGCAGGCGTTCAGACGTATGATTCAGATGATACCGCGCAGTCTCTGCTGGAGTTGAGGGAGCTGGCAGAAACAGCGGGCGCTATTTCGGTAGGCAGTGTGATGCAGAGCCGGGAATCCATTCATCCGGGGACGTATTTGGGAAAAGGAAAGCTGGAAGAGCTGAAAGAAATGATTTATAATCTGGATGCAACGGGAGTGATCTGCGATGACGAACTCTCCCCGGCACAGCTCAACAATCTGGAGCGGGAGCTGGAGTGTAAGGTGATGGACCGAACTATGGTAATTCTGGATATTTTTGCCGGAAGGGCCAAAACCAGCGAGGGCAAGATTCAGGTAGAGCTGGCCCAGTTAAAATACCGTGCGGCCCGTCTGGTGGGAATGCGGGCTTCTCTTTCCCGTCTGGGTGGAGGAATCGGTACCAGAGGACCGGGTGAGAAAAAGCTGGAGATGGACAGGCGGCTGATCCATAACCGGATCGGACAGTTAAAGGAACAACTGGAAGAGGTTCAGAGACACCGGGATCTGATCCGTGTGCAGCGGGAGAAAAACAGAACAAAGGTGGCAGCCATCGTAGGCTATACCAATGCTGGGAAATCCACGTTGCTGAATATCCTGACGGGGGCAGATGTACTGGAAGAGGATCAGTTATTTGCCACACTGGATCCCACCACAAGGGTGCTGGATCTGCCGGGAAAACAGCAGATTCTTCTGACGGATACCGTCGGATTTATACGAAAGCTCCCCCACCATCTGATAGAAGCGTTTAAAAGTACGCTGGAGGAGGCAAAATATGCAGATATTATCCTGCATGTGGTGGATGCTTCCAATCCTCAGAAAGAGGAGCATATGCATGTAGTCTATGATACCCTCAGACAGCTTGGGGTATCCGATAAAAAGGTGATCACACTGTTTAATAAGCAGGATCTGTGTCTCGACAAGGAACAGCTCAGGGATTTTCAGGCGGATCATGTACTGGAAATTTCGGCCAGAACAGGGGAAGGGCTGGAGGAACTGAAGGAGGTTCTGGAACAGACTCTGCAGGAGGGACAGGTGTATATTGAACGGATTTATCCCTATGATCAGGCAGGACTGATTGCGGTGATCAGAAAACACGGGCAGGTGATTCAGGAAGAATACCAGCCGGAGGGGATTTCCGTAAAGGCCTATGTTCCTATGGAGGTGTATCATCAGGTTTAAAAGGCAAACACTATATCTTGTGAAGTTATGTAAACGAACACAAGATATAGTGTTTTTTGATTGACATGGGAGGAATAGTTTGCTAGTATAGAGGTACACGACGAATCAGGAAAGGTGTGGGGTAAGATGTTTAAAGTAGTAAAAAGAGACGGCGAAATTGCCGAATTTCAGATTAACAAGATCACAGAAGCGGTGAGAAAGGCTTTTGTGGCAAACGGGAAGCAGTATACACAGGATATGATGGAGATGCTGGGACTCAGGGTTACAGCAGACTTTCAAAATAAAATAGAGGAAGATCTGGTGTCTGTGGAAGGGATTCAGGACAGTGTGGAAAACGTTCTGATCCAGTGCGGATACGCAGAGGTGGCGAAAGCGTATATTCTGTACCGCAAGCAGAGGGAAAAGGTCCGGAACATGAAATCTACGATTCTGGATTACAAGGAGATTGTAAACAGCTATGTAAAAGTAGAGGACTGGCGGGTAAAGGAAAACTCCACGGTAACGTATTCCGTTGGGGGATTGATCCTCAGCAACTCAGGAGCGGTGACAGCTAATTACTGGCTGTCGGAAATCTATGATGAAGAGATCGCAAATGCCCACAGAGACGCAGATATCCATATTCACGATCTTTCCATGCTGACAGGATACTGTGCCGGCTGGTCACTGAAACAACTGATTCAGGAGGGACTGGGGGGCATAGAAGGGAAGATCACTTCAGCTCCGGCAAAACATTTAAGCGTGCTGTGCAATCAGATGGTAAATTTTCTGGGAATCATGCAGAACGAGTGGGCCGGCGCGCAGGCTTTTTCTTCTTTTGATACGTATCTGGCGCCATTTGTAAAGGCAGACGGGTTAAGCTACCCGGAAGTGAAAAAATGTATTGAATCCTTTATCTATGGAGTAAATACGCCCAGCCGCTGGGGTACGCAGGCGCCGTTTTCCAACATTACGCTGGATTGGACGGTTCCGGGGGATTTGGCGGAGCTTCCGGCTATCGTAGGCGGAAAAGAGATGGATTTCAAGTATAAGGACTGTAAAAAAGAGATGGATATGGTCAATAAAGCTTTTATTGAGACCATGATTGAGGGGGATGCCAACGGAAGAGGCTTCCAGTATCCCATTCCGACGTATTCCATTACCTCCGACTTTGACTGGTCCGATACGGAAAATAACCGTCTGCTGTTTGAGATGACTTCCAAATACGGAACACCGTATTTTTCAAATTATATCAACAGTGATATGGAGCCCAGCGATGTGCGCAGTATGTGCTGCCGTCTGAGACTGGATCTGAGAGAACTGAGAAAGAAAACGGGAGGATATTTTGGCTCAGGAGAAAGCACCGGATCCATAGGTGTGGTGACTATCAATATGCCGCGGATTGCGTATCTGTCCAGAGATGAAGCGGAATTTTTCCGCCGTCTGGATCATATGATGGATTTGTCTGCACGTTCTCTTCATATCAAGAGGGAAATCGTCAGCAAGCTGCTGGATGAAGGGCTGTATCCTTACACGAAACGGTATCTGGGAAACTTTGACAGCCATTTTTCCACCATTGGTCTTGTGGGTATGAATGAGGCGGGACTGAATGCAAGATGGATACAGGCGGACATGTCTGATGAAAAGACACAGGAATTTTCCCGGAAAGTGCTGAACCATATGCGGGAGCGTCTCTCAGACTATCAGGAGGAATACGGCGATCTGTATAATCTGGAAGCTACACCAGCAGAGTCCACGGCTTACCGTCTGGCAAAACATGACAGAAAACACTGGCCGAATATTATTACTGCAGGACATGAGGGAGATACCCCGTATTATACCAACAGCTCCCATCTTCCTGTGGATTACACCTCGGATATTTTCGATGCGCTGGATATTCAGGATGAACTGCAGACATTGTATACTTCAGGCACGGTATTTCATGCTTTTCTGGGAGAGAAGCTTCCGGACTGGAAAGCGGCTGCGACATTGGTGAGAAAGATCGCGGAAAATTACCGCCTGCCGTATTACACCCTGTCACCGACGTATTCGGTATGTAGGGAGCACGGTTATATTTCGGGAGAACATTTTACCTGCCCGACCTGCGGAAAAAAATCGGAGGTATACAGCCGGATTACCGGATATTACCGTCCGGTGCAGAACTGGAATGACGGAAAATCTCAGGAATACAAGAACCGGACCGTATACGACATTCTGAATTCCAAAGCCCCGGCAGCGCAGAAGGCCCAGACCGCAGTAGTGACTATGAGTGGAGATGAGGTGCGGATCGAACGTCCCGATTCCGTAAAATACCTGTTTACTACCAGCACCTGTCCCAACTGCAAAATTGCAAAGGAAATGCTGGAAGGGGAAGAATATCAGCTCATCGATGCGGAGAAGAACCCTGAGCTGGTGTCAAAATATGGAATTATGCAGGCTCCCACGCTGGTGGTGGTGCAGGGGAAACAGATGAAGAAATATGTGAATGCATCCAATATTCAGAGATATGTGGATGAAAATGAATAAAGAGTAACTGTTCAGAAGACATTTGTGACTATGATGGACAGGGTCCTAAATAGACAATAAAGGGATGGTAAGAAAAGAGGCTGTTCCGACAGAATAATCTGTCGGAGCAGCCTCTTTTTAAAGATTTATGTAAGTTAGGCAGACAAAGCGCCGCTGGACTGGAAATAGTAAACCTTTCCGCTGATGGTTTGTTTCCCGGTAACCATTGCGCCGGAAGCACTCAAATAATAGGTTTTTCCATTGATGGTCTGCCATCCGGTGAGCATAGCGCCGGAAGAATTCATGTAATACCATTTGTTGTTGATGAACTGCCATCCGGTAAGCATGGCACCGGAACCGTTCATGTAATACCATGTTCCATTGACCATCTGCCATCCGGTGAGCATCCAACCGCTGGAATCAAAGAGATACCACTGTCCGTTGATCTTTTCCCAGCCGGATTTTGTGTAGCTGCCATCACCATGGCGATACCACCAGCGTCCTCCGGAGAGAATCCATTTGGCAGAAGCCTCTTGGGTTTTTCCCGGAACCCATGCGCCGGAACTATCCACATAATCAGTGCCGATCCAAGTATTGGAGGCCATAGCACCGGAAGCATCCATATAGTAGCATTTACCGTTGATCCACTGCCATCCGGTGAGCATGGCGCCGGAAGAATTCATGTAGTACCATTTACCGTTGATGAACTGCCATCCGGTAAGCATGGCGCCGGAAGAATTCATGTAGTACCATTTACCGTTGATGAACTGCCATCCGGTAAGCATGGCACCGGAAGAATTCATGTAGTACCATTTACCGTTGATGAACTGCCATCCGGTGAGCATGGCGCCGGAACTATGCATGTAATACCAGCTTCCGTTTTTCATCTGCCATCCGGTGAGCATCCAGCCGCTGGAATCAAAGAGATACCATTGTCCGTTAATCATTTCCCAGTTGGATTTTGTGTAGCTTCCATCTGCATGACGGTACCACCAGCGTCCTCCGGAAAGTATCCATTCGTTTTTGGAAACAGTGGGAGGTTTCGGTGTCGGTGTTGGCATCGGTGTTGGTGTAACGGTTGGCGGCGGTGTTGGTTCCTCCGGTGTATCGGAGGTTCCTGAGGAAAGATTCAGGTATTGGGCAATTCCTGCCGCATCGGCCTCACCTATGCGCTTCAGCATGTTCTCGTTTGTAAGCTTGAGGGCATCGTTCCGGTTATTTGCAAAACCGTGTTCGATGATGGTACCCGGAAGATTGTTAATCCGGCAGTACCGGATAATTCCGTAGTAATCGGCCTGAGAACCATCTTCGTAGCTGCTGCTGCCTAGACGGTACTGGAAATCCATATCGTTAAATCCCAGTTTGACAAGCTCGTCCAGAATAGACCGGGCAAGTTCGTGGGTTTCTTTTACCGTTTCCTCATGATAGTTGTGATTAGGATCCAGCTTGGGTACCATGGCCAATACGCCGTTGGCTTTGGTGACCGTTTCAGTAGTAGCATTCACGTGCTGGCTCACAAGGATATCCGCTTTTTTCTCCACCGCAAAGGCCACCCGCTCAGAAATATCAGGCTTTTCATTTTGTGTTGTCTTGGTCAGATAAACTTCAATGTTGGAGTAATTGGTCTCCAGCGCTTCCTTTGTGTAATTGGAAATCTTAAAGTTGATAATTGCCTCATCCACAATGAAATCTCCCCAGTCACGGTATGTACCGGAACCAGCCGCTCCATGCCCCGGATCAAGGACAATGATCTTTTTCCGGTTTTCATCGGAAGGGGTCTGGGCAGTGGTACGGGTTTTTACGGAAGAGCCAGCCGCATCCACGGAATCAGCAATTTCTTCTCCGCTGACGGCTTCATCCAGATTTGTGGTAATCACACTGCCGGCAATGGCAGCTTTCTGCTCCTCTGCATCGCTGTCCAGAGAGTATGCTGCCACGGCAGATTCAGCGGAATCCTGAAAATCTTCGGTATCCAGCTTTGTTCCCTCTTCCAGCGGTGCAAGATCTGTCTCATAGGTAAGTTCTCCGATGGTGGATTCCACACCTGTGAAGGTTCTGCTTTCAGAAGCGGGAAGCTGGAAGGCTGCGTAGTTTCCGATAATCTGGGAAGCAGAAGTTTCTTCTTTCCCCTGACTGGTTTCGGAAAACAGAACAGCGGATTCCAGAGTTTCATCTGTTTCCAGTTTTACAACTACATTCTGTGTGGTTTCATCTTGGGACAGTTCCGCATAGAGAAAACCAGCCCCCAGTGCTCCGGGAGCAGAATCCTCCTCCGGCATCTGCCGCTCAGGAGAAGTCTCTTCCGGCGTCTGCTGCTCAGAAGAAGTCTCTTCCTGCACCTGCTGTTGGGAAACCGGAAGATTGTCCGGCTGTCCTTCAGCAGCGGCGGCAGGTACGGCTCCTGAAAATGTGAGGACACCTGCCAGAACCAGCGACCATATTCTGTTGTATTTTCGTTTCATACTTCACCTCTTGTTATTTTTTGTTGTTTCAGACCGTGTGAAAAGCCAATGACTGTTTACACGGTGGTATTTAGTTATTTAACTGGAGTTATTATACAATTGTTAAAAAAGAAATACAATATTATTTCATGAAAAAAATGGGATTTCCACAAAATGTCATGGAAATCCCAGCGTTTTTACTTATTTATTATTGTTTTTTTCCAACTCAGCCATTTTCATCGCACGAACCTTCAAAGGAAGTCCGAAGAGGGTGATAAATCCGCTGGCATCGTTGTGGTCATACAGATCACCGGTAGTAAAGGATGCAAGAGATTCGTTATACAGGCTGTAAGGAGAGGTGGTTCCTGCTTTGATGATATTGCCCTTGTACAGTTTAAATTTTACTTCTCCCGTCACATACTGCTGAGTAGATTCCACGAAAGCCTGAATCGCCTCACGAAGAGGTGTGAACCATTTTCCTTCGTATACGATCTGTGCAAACTGGCTGCCCAGTTTTTTCTTGGTTTCCATGGTATCGCGGTCAAGAATCAGTTCTTCCAACTGGTCATGAGCTTCCATCAGAATGGTTCCTCCCGGAGTTTCATACACGCCGCGGGATTTCATACCAACGACACGGTTTTCCACGATGTCGATGATGCCGATACCGTGTTTTCCGCCAAGGGCATTCAGCTCTGTGATGATCTCAGATACCTTCATCTCTTTTCCGTTCAGGGTTTTCGGAACTCCCGCTTCGAAAGTCATGGTTACATATTCGCCTGCATCCGGAGCATTTTCCGGAGTAACACCCAGAACCAGCAGATCGTCATAATTCGGAGCATTTGCCGGGTCTTCCAGTTCCAGACCTTCATGGCTGATGTGCCACAGGTTCCTGTCACGGCTGTAGCTGTGACTCATATCAAAAGGAAGATCGATACCGTGCTGTTTACAGAATTCAATCTCATCTTCCCGGGACTGCATAGTCCATACGTCGGTCATACGCCATGGAGCGATGATTTTCAGATCGGGAGCCAGAGCTTTGATACCCAGTTCAAAACGGATCTGGTCGTTTCCTTTTCCTGTTGCGCCGTGGCAGACAGCAGAAGCGCCTTCCTTGCGGGCAATCTCTACCAGACGTTTTGCGATTCCCGGACGGGCCATGGAAGTTCCCAGCAGATATTTGTGCTCGTAAACGGCTCCCGCCTGTACACAGGGTACAATGTATTCGTCGCAGAACTCGTCAATGATATCTTCAATATACAATTTGGAAGCGCCGGACAGCTTTGCCCGCTCATCCAGTCCGTCCAGCTCCGCTCCCTGACCGCAGTTGATGCAGCAGCAGATTACTTCATAGTCAAAATTTTCTTTCAGCCATGGAATCAGGGCTGTGGTATCCAGTCCGCCGGAATATGCCAATACTACTTTTTCTTTCATAATAAATAGCCTCCTGATATTAAAATGAATATTTATGTGTATTTCATGAATAATATATGGGTTAATATACATCATATACAGAAAAAAATCAATAGGAAATATAAAAAATGTCAAATAAATTATAGAAATAAAAAGCTTGCATAATATGCGATTAAGATGTATAATTATGCAAATCAAAAAAATGAAAAAAGAATAGGGTTTAACACTTTACTTTGATAGTTGAAAAGATTAAAATAGAAAAGCAATGTATGGGGAAAATACCCGAAAGGAGAGAATAATCATGGTGAAAGTGGGAATTATCGGCGCAACAGGATATGCCGGAGCAGAACTGGTAAGAATTCTTCTGGCCCATAAAGAGGCAGAAATTAAATGGTACGGCTCCAGAAGCTATATTGATCAGAATTATGCTTCCATTTATCAGAATTTCTTTCAACTGACAGATGCAAAATGTATGGATGACAATATGAAGGAACTGGCAGAGCAGGTGGATGTGATCTTCACGGCAACCCCGCAGGGGCTGTGCGCTTCCTTAGTAAATGAAGAAATTTTATCGAAAGTAAAAATCATAGACCTCAGTGCGGATTTCCGCATCAAGGATGTCAAAGTATATGAAGAGTGGTATAAGCTGGAACACAAATCTCCCCAGTATATAGATGAAGCAGTCTACGGACTGTGTGAGATCAACCGGGAGGATGTGAAAAAAGCCCGACTGGTGGCAAATCCGGGATGCTATACCACCTGCAGTATCCTCACCTGCTATCCGCTGGTAAAAGAGGGGCTGATTGACCCGAATACCCTGATCATCGATGCAAAATCCGGTACTTCAGGAGCAGGCAGAGGTGCAAAGACAGATAACCTTTTCTGCGAGGTCAATGAAAATATGAAAGCCTACGGCGTAGCCAGCCATCGCCATACGCCGGAGATTGAGGAACAGTTGGGATACGCCTGCGGAAAAGAAATCCGTCTGAATTTTACCCCTCATCTGGTACCTATGAACCGGGGAATTCTGGCTACGGCTTACGCTTCCCTGACAAAAGAAGTTACTTATGAGGAAATAAAAGCAGTTTATGATAAGTATTATAAAGAAGAAAAATTTGTCCGTGTTCTGGAACGAGAGGTGTGCCCTCAGACAAAATGGGTGGAGGGAAGCAATTTTGTGGATATAAATTTCAAGATTGACCCCAGAACCAACCGGATCATTATGATGGGCGCTATTGATAATCTGGTGAAAGGCGCCGCAGGTCAGGCGGTGCAGAATATGAACCTGATGTTCGGGCTGAAGGAGAGCGAAGGATTGGAACTGGTTCCCATGTTCCCGTAGACAGAGCGAAAGAGGAGAGAAGATATGAAAATAGTGGAAGGCGGCGTGACCGCAGCAAAGGGATTTCAGGCGGCAGGACTTGCGGCAGGAATTAAAAAAGGAAATACAAAGGATATGGCTATGGTATACAGCGAGAAGCCGTGTATGGCAGCAGGAACCTTTACCACCAATGTGGTGAAGGCGGCTCCGGTTAAATGGGATCAGCATGTTGTCTATGAGGAACCCACCGCGCAGGCTATCGTTATCAACAGCGGTGTGGCCAATGCATGTACCGGAGAGGAAGGACTTTCCTACTGCAGACAGACCGCAGAGATTGCGGCAGAAGCTTTGCATATTCCCGAGGGAGCTGTTTTGGTGGCATCCACAGGGGTAATTGGAAAACAGCTTCCCATGGATAAGCTGGGAGAAGGAGTGAAGAATCTGGTTCCGCTGCTTTCCGGGGCGGAAGAGGCGGGCACCCTGGCAGCGCAGGCCATCATGACAACAGATACCGTGTCCAAAGAAGTGGCAGTAAGTCTGACCATCGGTGGGAAAACTGTCAAGATCGGCGGTATGTGTAAAGGTTCCGGTATGATCCACCCGAATATGTGTACCATGCTGGGATTCGTGACCACAGATGCAGCCATTTCCAAAGAAATGCTTCAGAAGGCTCTGAGCGAGGTAGTGGCAGACACCTACAACATGGTTTCCGTGGACGGGGATACCTCAACCAACGATACCGTACTGCTTCTGGCTAACGGAATGGCGGAAAACCCGGAGATTACCGGAGAAACGGAAGACTATCAGGAGTTTTTGGAAGGACTTTTGTATGTGAATACCTGTCTGGCAAAGAAAATTGCTTCCGATGGGGAGGGAGCTACTGCATTGTTTGAGGCGAAGGTCATCGGCGCCGAAAGTAAGGAACAGGCGGTTACCCTCAGCAAATCCATTATTACCTCCAATCTGACCAAAGCAGCCATCTTTGGGCATGATGCCAACTGGGGACGGATACTCTGTGCTATGGGATATTCCGGAGCGCAGTTTGATCCGGAACGGGTGGATTTGTATTTTGAAAGCACAGCGGGAAAACTGAAAATCATTGAAAATGGTGTGGCAACTGATTACAGCGAGGAAGAAGCCACAAAGATTCTTTCGGAAAAAGAAGTGACGGCGATCGCAGATGTAAAAATGGGCGATGCACAGGCAACCGCGTGGGGCTGTGACCTGACTTATGATTATGTGAAAATTAACGCGGATTACCGTTCATAGAAAGAGGAGGAGAAAGCAATGGTGAAAACAGAATATCTTCAGAAGGCAGAGGTGCTGATTGAGGCGCTTCCCTATATTCAGCGGTTTAATAAGAAGATTATTGTAGTGAAATACGGCGGAAGCGCTATGGTGGATGCGAACCTGAAGCGTCAGGTGATTCAGGATGTGGTGCTGCTAAAATCCGTAGGATTTAAACCCATTATCGTTCACGGAGGAGGAAAAGAAATCAGCCGCTGGGTGGCAAAAATCGGTATGGAACCGAAATTCATCAACGGCCTGCGGGTAACCGATGAGGCAACCATGGAGGTTGTGGAGATGGTTCTGGGCAAGGTCAACAAGGAGTTGGTGACACTGGTGGAATCTTTGGGCGTAAAAGCCGTAGGAATCAGCGGTAAAGACGGGGGACTTCTCAGTGTAGAAAAGAAGTATGCCGATGGAGAAGATATCGGATTTGTGGGAAATGTGACCTCCGTCAATCCAAAGATCATCAACGATCTTCTGGATGAAGATTTTCTTCCGGTCATCTGTCCGGTAGGTATGGATAAAAATTACCAGACCTACAACATCAATGCCGACGATGCGGCCTGCGCCATTGCGAAAGCGGTCCATGCAGAGAAGCTGGCATTTTTGACGGATATTGAAGGAGTATATAAAGACCCGCAGGATCCGTCCACCCTGCTTTCCCAGCTTTTCGTAAAAGATGCCAGAAAACTGATGGAGAACGGAAATATCGGCGGAGGAATGATTCCAAAGCTGCAAAACTGTATCGATGCCATTGAGGAAGGGGTCTCCAGAGTACATATTCTGGATGGACGGACTCCCCACTGTCTGCTTCTGGAAATCTTTACAAATAAAGGAATCGGAACAGCAATCTTACGAAAGGATGCAATGAAGGACTATGAGTTACAGTAAAGAATATATAGACCGGGCAGAGCAGGTGATTCTGCACACCTATAACCGTTTTCAGATCGTTCTGGAAAAAGGGGAAGGCGTCCGGCTGTACGATGTGGAAGGAAAAGAATATCTGGATTTTGCGGCGGGCATTGCGGTATTTGCTCTGGGTTATAATCATCCCGGCTATACACAGGCGCTGAAGGAGCAGCTTGACCGGGTGATCCATACCTCCAACCTGTATTATAACGTGCCGATGATTGAGGCGGCTGAGAAGCTTGTGAAAGCTTCCGGGTTATCGAAGGTATTTTTTACCAACAGCGGTACGGAAGCCATTGAGGGAGCCATCAAGGCGGCAAGAAAATATGCATATCTGAAAGACAACAATACGGATCATGAAATCATCGCCATGAACCATTCCTTCCATGGAAGAAGTCTGGGAGCTCTCTCGGTAACGGGAAATACCCACTATCAGGAGCCGTTTAAACCGTTGATCGGCGGAATCCGTTTTGCCGATTTTAATGATCTGGAAAGTGTGAAAGCACAGATTACCGATAAAACCTGCGCAATAATTATGGAAACCGTACAGGGCGAGGGAGGAATCTATCCGGCAGACCCGGCGTTTCTTCAGGGTGTGCGCAAGTTGTGTGATGAGAAGGATATCCTGTTGATTCTGGATGAGATTCAATGCGGAATGGGAAGAACAGGAAGTATGTTCGCCTGTCAGGATTACGGCGTAGCGCCGGATGTGATGACCTGTGCAAAAGCGCTGGGCTGCGGCGTTCCGGTAGGGGCGTTTGTATTAAATGAAAAGACAGCAAAAGCCTCACTGGTTCCGGGAGATCATGGAACCACCTACGGCGGAAATCCATTTGCCTGTCAGGCGGTCAGCAAAGTGTTCGATCTGTTTGAAGAAGAAAAGATTCTGGAACATGTCCGGAAGATCACCCCATATCTGGAGGAGAAGCTGGATGCATTGGTGGAAAAATATGATTTTATTTCCGGAAGGCGTGGAAAAGGACTGATGCAGGGACTGGTGCTGGAAGGAAAACCGGTGGGAGAAGTGGTGACAAAAGCCATTGAAAACGGCCTGTTGGTGATCTCTGCCGGTTCTAATGTGCTTCGTATGGTGCCTCCGCTGGTAATCACGGAAGCCGATGTGGATGAAATGGTGGAAAAACTGGAGAAGAGTTTTTGAGTCTGCTGTCAAAATTTTTTGAATAATATAAGAAATATCGCACATACTAAAATCGGAAATCAGAAAAGGAGGTATGTGTGATGCCAGCATTAAGATGTACTGCGGTAAAATGTGTATACAACAAAGAACAGCTTTGCTCCAAAGGAGATATTCAGGTCAGCGGAGACCATGCGAAATCAGTAGATGAGACCTGCTGCTCCAGCTTTATGGAGCGCTCCGGTGACAGCAATGTCAACAGTTCCAAATGCGGCTGCGACACCATTCAGGTAGGATGCAGCGCCTGCAACTGCACATTCAATGAGGACAAATGCTGTGAAGCGGGAGCAATCGATATCAATGGTTCCCAAGCCTGCAGTTGTGAGGAAACCTGCTGCGGAACTTTTCGCAGTAAGTAAAAAAACAGAAAAAAGATAAAATTTTTTCAGGGTACTTTCGATAGGAAAGTACCCTGAATTTTGTGTGAATAATCGTAATTGTTCGGAAAGATATTGTTTTGCGAAATAGTCTGATCAGGAAATCGGAGCTGTTACGGTAAACGGAACATCAATCTGAACGCCGTTTATATAGACCGTAACCTCTGTACAGGTAGAGGACACACCGTAAGCGAGAGAAGCGGTTATGGCATCGCCGCCCTTGACCGCTGCATCCGCAGGAATCAGATTCTGCAGATAGTAAGGGGTACAGACCGTTTCGCCCTCTAAAACCTGAAAACTCATCTCATCATATAACAGCGGACTTTCCAGCGCCAGATTCTGATAGGTGTAGGTGATTACGATGACCTTTTCCGGATTGGAGGGGTCATACTCACTTCGCTCCTCCGTTGCCTCTATTTTATCAATGGAGAAAGTTGCCAGATCTGTTCCGTCTTTCCGGAGGGTAAATGGTTCTCCCAACTGGCTTACCGGCGCTTCATCCAGATTTTCCGGCAGAGTCTGATCCGGTGTGGCCTCTGTGACAGGGGTCTGCCCGTTAGAAACCGCAGATTCATCTGCCGCCGCTTTGGCATCCAAAAGATGATTTGTAAGCAGGGTATCGAGCTCCTCATCAGAGATGGTGAAGGAAGAGTTTTCCTCTTTGCTCAGCGTGAGGGTTACTGTTTCCGGGTCTGCATAGGTAAGGTCTTCTAAAGCTTCCTGATAGGATTCCAGCATAAACTGAAGCTGAGAAAACTCCGTATCAGCCTCGGGATCTATCGTGCTTGACGCATAATATTCCATCAGCTTTTCGGTTAGGATCTCTCCTGAGAGGGAGTGGAAATTCATCTGCCGGGTTTCCAACGATATTTTATAGCTTGTATCACTGGTTTTTTCGGTTTCTGTTACTTTATAGTCAGTTTTTTTCAGAACATTTTTCCAAAGATCGGTGTAATCCTGATGCATCTGCGGAGGAATAGTTTCATTTCCCGGAGCAACAGTGGAGTCCCCTGCGTCGAGGGAAACCAGATTGGCGATAGTTTCTTCATACCGGGAAGCCAGCTCTTCGGCGTCCAGACCGGACAGCTTTGCGTATTCATCAAAATTACCCTTATATTCCGCGTCCAACAGAGCCGTTGCGTAGGCGGAGGCATCGAATTTATCCTTTGAGCATCCGGCTAGGGCGGCAAGCAGGATACCGGTTCCTGTGATATAGAGAAAAGATTTTATTTTCACGTTTTTCACTCCTTTTGTGTGCTGCAAATCAATGAGTTGCAGAGAATGCTTGAATTTCATGTTTAACATGATGTTTTATTATAGCAGATTTGGAGAGATATACAAGCTGAGTGAGGAGATTATAAGAAAAAGTAAAGAAAACGTAAGGTGCTGTCTGGATGCATTGAAAATAAAAAAATAGAAATAAATGATTGACACAGAAAGGTAAATATGATACCATACTCAGGTATGAAAAACAAAGAAGAGTATCCGCTCTCACCTTAGCACAATGAAGTGACTACGGTTAATAAGAATCGATAAGGAAATCTTACTGATATTATTGCGGATAGTCTGACTATCTGCTTTTTTATGCACTGAACAAGGAAGTTTTTTAATGATGGAGGTGTACCACTATTAGCGATTTAATGATTAATGAGCAGATCAGAGACAGAGAGATTCGTCTGATCGGCGAAGATGGGGAACAGTTGGGAATTATGTCTTCAAGAGATGCTTATAAGCGTGCTCAGGAAGCAGGACTGGATTTGGTGAAGATTGCACCTGCGGCGAAACCGCCGGTATGCAAGATCATTGACTACGGAAAGTACAAATATGAACTGGCCAGAAAAGAAAAAGAAGCAAAGAAAAAACAGAAAACCATCGAGGTAAAAGAAGTTCGTTTGTCTCCGAACATCGATACAAATGACCTGAATACCAAAGTGGGAGCTGCCAGAAAGTTTATCTCCAAAGGTGATAAGGTAAAAGTAACTTTACGTTTCCGTGGAAGAGAGATGGCGCATATGCAGAGCAGCAAATACATTCTGGACGAATTCGCAGAGAAACTGTCAGATATCGCGGTAGTGGAAAAAGCGCCGAAGGTGGAAGGCAGAAGTATGACTATGTTTTTAACTGAAAAACGTTAAAAATAGAAAAGCAAAATCAAGGAGGAACATAAAATGCCAAAAATTAAAACAAGCAGAGCTGCTGCTAAACGTTTCAAAACTACAGGTACAGGTAAAATCGTAAGAAATAAAGCTTATAAAAGCCATATCTTAACAAAAAAATCTCAGAAGAGAAAAAGAAACCTCAGAAAAGCAACTATCATGGATCAGAGCAACGTTAAGAACATGAAGAAAATCTTACCGTACTTATAAGATTGAGATTGAAGGAGGAATTGAGAAATGGCAAGAATTAAAGGCGGATTAAATGCAAAGAAAAAACACAATAGAGTCCTGAAACTGGCAAAAGGTTACAGAGGAGCAAGATCCAAACAGTACAGAATCGCTAAACAGTCTGTTATGCGTGCTCTGACAAGCGCTTACGCTGGAAGAAAACAGAAAAAACGTCAGTTCAGACAGCTTTGGATCGCTCGTATCAATGCAGCAGCAAGAATCAACGGACTGTCCTACAGCAAATTTATGTATGGTCTGAAATTAGCAGGCGTTGAACTGAACAGAAAAGTTCTGGCTGACATGGCTATCAACGATGCAGAAGGATTTGCTACACTGGCAGAGCTGGCTAAAAGCAAACTTGCATAATATATAGAAAATATTAATCCCTGTAGACGAAAGGTTTACAGGGATTTTTTTTTCTGTTCCAACATACACATTTATAAAACGGATAAGCGGAGCAGCAATGAACAGTTGGAAGCAGTTATATAGCCGGGTGAAACCGATGATCACTATAGTTCTGGGGCTGATGGTCTGTATTGTGTGGGGAGTGAAGGGCAAAACTGCCGGAGGAGAAAACCATATAGGGGGAACGCAGGAGGAGGGATGCGAAACGGCAGCCATGGGAGGGGAAGAAGCCCCGCGTATTGCCCTCACCTTTGACGACGGTCCCAGTGCTTATACGGAAAGATTGTCGGAAGGCCTGAAAATGAGAGGAGTACAGGCCACTTTTTTTTTGCTGGGAACCAATATCGAAAAGTATCCGGAGGCAGTAAAGCATCTGGCAGAGGAGGGGCATCTGCTGGGAAATCATTCCTACAGCCACAAACAGCTCAATAAGCTCCCGGAAACTAAAGCATGTCAGGAAATTGCAAAGACCAATAACCTGATTTACGAGTGTACGGGAGAGTATCCCATGTATGTCAGACCGCCTTTTGGAGAGTGGGATGAAAATCTGGAGTGCGGGGTAGAGATGATCCCCGTGATGTGGAATGTGGATTCTCTGGACTGGAAGCTGCAAAATACGGATGCAGTTGTGAAAAGAGTGCTGGAGCAGGCGGAGGACGGGGATGTGATTTTGATGCATGACGGATATGAGACCTCCGTTGAGGCTGCCTTTCAGATTGTGGACGCGTTGAAGAAAAAAGGATTTACATTTGTGACGGCAGACCGGATGATCGCAGAGTGAAGGCCACTTGTAGGAACAGAAAATCTCTGATACAATGACGGAAGAGTAACTGCATTCGTGACTAGGAAGAACAGGAGTCTGAATAGCTGCACGGAAGAAAATAATACAGGAGTACAGATTATGGATTTATTTGATTATATGAAAGAAACTGCTCTGGAGAACGAGTCTCCGCTGGCGTCCCGGATGCGTCCTGTAACGCTGGAAGAAGTGGTAGGGCAGGAGCATATTATAGGGAAAGGGAAGCTGCTGTACCGGGCAATCAAGGCGGATAAGCTTGGATCGGTTATTTTTTACGGCCCTCCGGGGACGGGAAAAACTACGCTGGCGAAGGTGGTTGCCAATACCACCAGCGCGGAATTCACTCAGTTGAACGCCACAACCGCAGGGAAAAAGGATATGGAGGAAGTGGTGAAGGAGGCGCAGAACCGTTTGGGAATGTATGGAAGGAAAACGATTCTGTTTGTAGACGAGATTCACCGATTTAATAAAAGCCAGCAGGATTATCTGCTTCCTTTCGTGGAGGACGGGACACTGGTGCTGATCGGCGCCACCACGGAGAACCCGTATTTTGAGGTAAATGGTGCTTTGATATCCAGATCAATTATCTTTGAACTGCGTCCTTTGGAAAAAGAAGATATCAGAAAACTGCTGATCCGGGCGGTTACGGATACTGAGAAGGGGCTGGGAAGCTATGAGGCAGAGATTACGGAGGAGGCGCTGGATTTTCTGGCAGATATCTCCGGCGGGGATGCTAGGGCAGCGCTGAATGCTATTGAATTGGGCGTGCTGACCACCGAGCGCAGCAGTGACGGGAAAATCCATATCGATTTGGAAACGGCTTCCGAATGTATACAGAAAAGAGTAGTCCGCTACGATAAGACCGGAGATCAGCACTATGATACGATATCTGCATTTATCAAGAGTATGCGTGGTTCGGACCCGGATGCGGCTGTCTATTATCTGGCGAAGATGCTGTATGCGGGAGAGGATATCAAATTTATTTCCCGGAGAATCATGATCTGTGCAGCGGAGGATGTGGGAATGGCGGATCCTCAGGCTTTGGTGGTGGCTGCAGCGGCGGCTCAGGCGGTGGAGCGGATCGGCATGCCGGAAGCGCAGATCATACTGGCGGAGGCGGTCAATTATATTGCTACAGCACCCAAGAGCAACGCTTCGTGCAATTCCGTATTTGCAGCGCTGGAATCTGTGAGAAATAAAAAGACGACGGTTCCGCCCCATCTTCAGGATGCCCATTACAAGGGGGCTGCAAAACTGGGACATGGAGTGGGATATCGGTATGCCCATGATTATCCGGAGCATTATGTGAAACAGCAGTATCTTCCTTCAGAGATTGAAGGGGAAAGATTCTATATTCCTACGGATTTGGGATATGAAAAGCAGGCAGGAGAGCGTATCCGGCGGCTCAGAAGCAGGGAAGAGCCGGAATCCGTCTGAAAAAATGAAAAAGCCTTTCTGTGATGGCTGCTCAGGCAGTCTGTCACAGAGAGGCTTTTTATAAAGATTTGTAACTATTCAGGACCCTGTCCTTCTGAACAGTTAGAAAGATTTTTTGTTTACAACGGACATATCAGGAAAGGGTTTTCATCAGGTATGCGTAAATTTCCTGACTTTTTTCCGGCCAGTGGCTGCAGAACGCTTCGGCAATTTCTTTGGAGGGAAGGGTCAGCTCCAGATTGATCAGGGGAAGCTGTTTTTCCCGGACCTGAAGCTGAACAACATACTCCTGCTCCGGTGTCCGGTAATATTCAGCTTTTATGGAATTTTTATTTCTCATCTCATAATCATTTTCTTTCAGGAAAGAGTTGACTTCCCGCAAAATCTCATCGGACATATTTTTTTCAAAATAGGACAGAGTTTTCCGCCCTTCTTCGGTGGTCTGATAGAAGATGCTGTTGCCGCTTTTCTGCTCCTCCAGAAGTCGGCTTTCCAGAAGGTCATGAATGGTCTGCTGTACATGGAAATAGGTGGTATACTCTTTATCAAGGAAAAAGTTGGTAATCTGACTGTTGGACAGGGGGAAATTAACCTTTTCCAGCATATAGAGAATAATCATTTTGTAAAGGGTAGAAGAATTTTCAATCATAACAGTTCCTCCTTATAACACTTTCCCTGCCAGCTATCCTGCTCCTTCATCCGATGGTGAAGCTCATTGAGCACGGTGCGTTTGGCGCTGCTCCAAAGGGGAGCGATCAGCAGATCCTTAGGTCCGTCCCCGGTTACCCGATGGACTACAATCTCCGGCGACAGATGTTCCAGACAGGAAATGACAAGATTCAGATATTCATCCTGTGAGAGCACCTGAAACTTTCCTGCCAGATAATCATCGGCCAGATCGGTATTTTTCAGTACATGCAGAAGCTGCATTTTGATTCCCTGAATCGGCATACGGTTCAGATAGGAAATGGTTTCCAGCATCTGCGGAAAGGTCTCCCCGGGCAGTCCAAGAATCGTGTGAACGATAATTTCCAGATTCCTGCTGTGAAGCCGTGCTGCGGCATCCTCAAAACAGGAGAGGGGATAGCCTCTTCGGATATAGCGGGCGGTAGACTCGTGGATCGTCTGAAGTCCCAGCTCCACCCAGACAGGCTTTTTCTGATTCAATTCAGACAGAAGCTCCAGCACATCATCGTCCAGACAGTCCGGGCGGGTACCGATACTGAGGGCAATGATATCAGGATGGCTGACAGCCTCAGTGAAAATCCTGCGCAGGTATTCCACCGGCGCATACGTATTGGTATAAGCCTGAAAATACGCGATAAATTTTCCCACAGGGCGTTTCCGGCAGATATCGGCTTTCTGCTGTTCAATCTGCTGCCCGATGCTTTGGGCCGCATCAGCCGCGAAATCCCCGGAGCCTCCGGCGCTGCAGAAAATACAGCCTCTCGTTCCAAGTTTTCCGTCACGGTTGGGACAGGACATCCCTCCGTTTAAGGTCAGTTTGTATACTTTTTCTCCGAAACGGTTCTTTAGCATATAATCCAGAGAATGGTAGGGCTTTTCCAGCCATTTCATATTTTTTAATCCTCACTTATATATTTGGGTTTAACTCCAACATCTATTCATAATCAGTAACTGTCTATTCGGGAACCTGCCTTTTGAACAGTTACCATAATCATAGCATTGTGAGCAAATGAATGCAAGCATGTGTGGAAGAAAAGAATGGGAGGAAGTAACAGTTCAGCCTTCTACTGTCCCGCGAGGTGTTGACTTGCAAATGCAAGTCAATCCCGAGACATACGGGCGCCAAATCGCATGATATGCGATTTGTGTGCATGCATTTGTAACTGTGAAGCCTGAAAGGCTGAACTGTTACGGAAGGAACATGACGGAAGGTAAAGAGTAAGAGCCGGACGGCAGTCCGGCTCTCAGAAAAATCAGGAAATTGCATTTTTACGGACGGCATCCAGTGCTTTTTTGACCGCCGGAATGGAGATCAGAATCACGGTGAGAACACCCTCTGCAAGAATGTAAGTGTAATTGTAGATGATCGGGTACAGGCTTGCCAGAGATTTCGGGAAATTTTCCGGCATATAGTCCATCCAATAAAGATATCCGCCCAGAGCATGGAAAGCGCCTCTGGCGATGATTGCCACCAGATAGCCTTTTAACAAGCCGTTCTTGGAATTTTTAAAGAATCCGGCCAATCCCAGAGCGGCGAAGGCAAGAAGATAATCGCAGCAGACCTGAAACAGGGAGAGTACATAAGGTTCCTGCAGAAATTGCATAATTCCAAAGACGAATCCGATCAGGATACCTGTTTTTGCTCCGTACCAGTAGCCGACCAGTACGATAAACAGCATACTGAAAGCAGTGATGGAACCGCCAAACGGGAAGTTAAACAGCTTGAGGTAGGATGTGACAAAACCCAGAGCCAGCGCCATGGCACAGAAAACGAGCTGTTTCGTGGAAAGTTTCTTTTTGGAAGAGGACTTTCCAGCCAGAAAACATGCCAGAGCAAGGGCCAGAAGGGCTAAGGTGAGGCAGATGACGTATCCGGCGGTAGTAAGTCCGCCTTCTGCGGTAACAAAAAAATTGAACATAACAGTTCCTCCTTTGTGCGGAGAACAAGAACAGGAAACAGGCACAAAAAAGCAGAAGACAACATGAGTATATCTTCTGCGATCACGCGTTCAAAAGATCCCTACGTTGGCATTATCCAAATCAGGTATAAGGGTCGAAGCTTGTGCTTCCTCTCAGCCGATCGGCTCCCCTTCTTGTTCTGCTTTATTTTTTTCAAAGAAACTATACCACGCACGGACTGGAGTGTCAAGAAAATAGTAAAAACTATAGTCCGGGAAATGAGGAATATGATATAATACGAATAAATGAAAAAGGAGGGGAACTATTATGAGAAAATGTCCAAAATGCGGGCAAAGTTATGGGGATGGGGATCGTTTTTGTGAAGGGTGCGGCTGCAGACTTCCGGAAAATGAAACGAGAGGAAAAAGTCCGGTTCCGATTATCGTTGGCTGTGTGGCTGCCGCTGTGATTTTGATCGGGGCAACGGTGGCGTGTGTGACGCTTTTGAAAGGGAAAAAGGCAGAGCAGGGCGTTCAGACGGTACAGCAGGAGACAGAGGATGCTGCCAAAAAGTCCGGGGAGGAAGAAGCAGCGGAAGCTGAGAATGAATCGAAGGACGGGGCGGAAGGAAAAGACGAGGCAGAAGCAGAAATGGGAGCACAGGGCGAGACAGAAGCGGAAACTGGAGCGCAGCCGGAGACAGCGGACGAAACAGGAACGCAGCCGGAAACTGAGATGCAGGAGGAAGTGCCAAAAGAAACGGGAGCACAGGCAGAAACAGGAGCGCCGGAGGAAACACCGACAGAGCCCGAACCACAGGCAGAAGCCGAGACGCAGCCGGAAGCGCCCGCAGACCAGCTCATCTGCTATGTGGTGAACTGCAGAGAAAGCATCACCCTGAGAAAGAAACCCAGTACAAGTGCAGGAGAATACTGTCAGATTCCACTGGGCGCCATGGTGACTTTTGTGGAGGAAGCGGGAAACGGGTTTCACAAAATCATTTACAATGGCCAGACAGGCTATGCACTGGCATCTTATCTGAGCTTTGAAATAGAAAACGAACCGGATGCCGCCACCCTCATGGAGGTGGTGAACTGCAAGGAGAGCATTACACTGAGAAAGACACCGAGCACTCAGGCGGAGGAATTTTGCCAGATTCCGCTGGGAGAACTGGTGGAATTTTTAGGAACAGCGGAAAACGGATTTTATATGGTATCATATAATGGCTATACGGGATATGCACTTGCCAGCTATCTGATCGAATGGTAAGCCGGAAGAAAGCGCTGCTTTTGGGGTTGTCGGGAGTGGCGGCAGTTGCGGTGGTATGCGGCGGCGTGGTTTGGAAGGTCTGGCAGGAAACAAAAATTCCGGAAGGTATTGTTCAGGCAGAAGCGGAAATAATAGAGAAGGGGGAAGACATTCTGCAGGGAGAGACGGATTTGTACAGGGAAAGCATGGTCAAGGAGGAAGTTCAGCAGGAAACGCAGGAGGAAGCCTATAAGGAAAATTCAGAACAGCAGCAGGATAAGCAGGTGACAGAGGAGGATCTGATCATTCTGCAGAACCCTCAAATGTACACCTATGAAGATCTAAGCAGGGATGCAGAAGTTTTTTCGGCATTATATCCGGAGTATGTGAAAACGGACAGTCTGGGAAAGACGGCAGACGGAAGGGAATTGTGGCATTTCGTCATAGGCGATCCTGAAGCGGAAGAAAAAATTCTGATTAATGGAGGTATCCACGGAAGGGAATATATGACGAGCCAGTTGGTGATGAAACAAATGACAATGTTTTTAAAGCATCTGGCGCAGGGAGACTCTTATCAGGAACAGAGCTACGAGAAACTGTTGGAAAACCGTGCAGTTCACGTGATTCCCATGGTAAATCCCGACGGAATTTCCATCAGCCAGTTGGGAGTGGAGGGGGTAAGGGATGAAACGATGCGGGAAAAACTGGAAACGATCGCCCAGATGGACGGACAGACAGCCTCCGGCAGCTATCTTACACGGTGGAAGGCAAACGGAAACGGTGTAGACCTGAACAGAAATTTTGAAGCTTTGTGGGAAGAGTATCAGGATCCGGCGGGGCATCCCTCTTCCGATCACTATAAGGGGGAAAGCCCCGGGTGCGAAATCGAATCAGCGGCGCTGATTGAACTCACCCAGCAGGAAGCATTTTCATTGACGATCAGCTATCATACACAGGGCAGCGTGATTTACTGGTATTTTGCTCAGGAAGGGGAATTATATGAGGAAACCATGTCCTTTGGGGAACGGATTTCCCTGCTGACCGGATATTCGATGGATGCCAACTACGAGGCGCTGGACCCGGCAGGTTATAAGGACTGGGCAATCAGCAAACAGGGGATACCAAGCCTGACCATCGAGGTGGGAACGGAGACGTCCCCGGTTCCTTACGGACAATTTGAAGATATCTGGAGACGGAATGAATTTGTATGGGAAGAGACCCTTCTTGAAAGCAAAAAATAGTTACGCAGAATAACAGAAAGCAGAGGAAAAATGATGAATTATGTGTTAGACACCCACACGCATACGCTGGTGAGCGGTCACGCCTATTCCACTATACGGGAAATGGCAAAGAGTGCGTCAGAGAAAGGACTGCAGCTTTTGGGAATTACAGAGCACGGACCGAAAATGCCGGGAAGCTGCAACGAAATTTATTTTAAAAACCTGAAAATGGTGGAGAGAGAATATTACGGCGTGGAATTACTTATGGGCTGTGAGCTGAATATTCTGGATTTTGACGGGACGGTGGATCTTTCGGACTCTATTTTAAAAAACATGGATCTTGCGATTGCCAGTATGCACATTCCCTGTATGAAAAGGGGAAGCCGGGAGGAATACACGGAGGCATATCTGAAAGTGATGAAAAACCCTTATGTGGATATTATCGGCCACCCGGATGACAGCCGTTTCCCAATGGATTATGAGGCGTTTGTGCAGGGAGCGAAGGAGTATGGAAAGATTATCGAATTGAACAATCATTCGCTGGACCCAAGAGCAACCAGAGTGGGCGGAAGGGAAAATGACATCCAACTGTTGAACTTATGCGCCCGGTATGGCGTTCCGGTGGTGGTGGGAAGTGATGCCCATGTGGATACGCAGGTGGGAAATCATCAGAATGCTTATGAATTGCTGGAGGTTTGTGAATTTCCACAGGAGCTTGTGTTGAATCAATCTGTACAATTATTAAAAAAATATATAAATCATCATAAACTTTGATAAAATCCCTTGCTTTTTCGCAGTGATGTGTTAAAATAGTAAACATGATTGAAACAGATAGTTAAAACAAAATTCTGGGGTGAAAAGGAGAAAAAAATGAGTAAGAAAATACATACAGAAGCGGTGGACCATTTATTCGATGCCATTTTATGTTTGAAGGATAAAGAGGAATGCTATACGTTCTTCGAAGATGTATGTACCATCAACGAACTGCTTTCTCTTTCGCAGAGATTTGAAGTGGCCCGTATGTTGAGACAGAAAAAAACATATCTGGAGATTTCAGAAAAAACAGGAGCTTCCACTGCTACCATCAGCCGTGTAAACCGTTCTCTGACGTATGGAAATGATGGTTACGAGATGGTATTCAGCAGATTGAATGAAGAAAAAGCAGAAGAAGAATAAACGTTGTTATTTAAAAAAGAAACAGTAAGAAACAAAAAATGGGAATGGCGCATAAAGAAATGTGCTGTTCCCATTTTTTAATTATTTCTGAACCGGCTGAAGCTGGTCGATCAGCTTCTCGATCATTTGTTTTTTCACATAAACATCAAAACTCAGCATACAGATAAATGAAAATGTTCTTAAAAATTCCTGATCCTCCTCAGGCACCTGTGAAAAGGTTTCCTGAGAAATCTTATAGCGATTGGTAATATCCTTTTTCAGCACATCCACCTGTTCTTTTTCCAGACGAAAAACTTCATTATAGATATCTTCCAGTGACAGCTCCTCGTTTCCATGGAAATATTTATCCGTAATCGGCTGAAGCAGTGACTGGATATCTGTGATGGTGAGCAGATTTTTAAAATAATAGATAAAGATCAGAACCAAAAGATGCTCTTTGGAATATTTCTTCTTCAGCGGAGGGGGAAGAAGATTGTTTTTTGCGTAATTGTTGATCATGGTTTTGGTTAGAATCTTATCGCTTTCGAAACGTTTGGAAGCGGCAAGCTGGGCATCCATGAAGGTAGTTACCTGATCCATATATAAGGGGATATTGGGGATATCTTCCGGTTTAATATAGTCTATCCGTGAAAGACTTTCTAAAATACTGTTTAAAATATCATTTGTATCAATCGTCATAAAATCACCTCTGACCTTTATTATATAGTTTTGAATACTATTTGTAAAGGGTGAAATCCATTTGGTTACGTTTTGGCGGAAAAAGCCTTTAAAATAAGGGGTTTCAAGGGATTTTGGATGCATTTTTGCGGAACGGGAGTGTCAAATTTTGTTAGAAACCAGAGTATAATGAAGAAAATATGTAGGAGGCAACGCAATGAACCAATTATTAAATAATTCTAGTTTATGCTATATATTACGTAAATGAATGCTTGAAATACGTAAAAATACGTGATATCATAAATCTATGATAAGGAAAGGAGAAACAATAGATGCCAATGAGTCCCAAGGAGATGCTAAAGCTCCTGAAGAAAAATGGTTTCGTGGAAGTAGGGCAGAATGGTTCACACGTCAAAATGACGAATCACGAAACAAAAAGAACGGTAATCGTTCCTTATCACTCCAAAGACCTGAAAAAAGGTATGGAGCAGTCAATACTTAAACAGGCGGGGCTGAAATAAATCCCCGCCTACAAAAAGGAGGTATCACGTATGGACAGATTATTTTATCCGGCAGTTTTTCATAAAGCAGAAGAGGGTGGATTCTGGGTTACGTTCCCGGATATACCAGAGTGCATGACACAAGGAGAGGATATGCAGGAGGCATATGAAATGGCTGTAGATGCATTGGGACTTTCTGTCACAACTATGGAGGAGGCAGGGGAAGATCTTCCGGAAGCGTCGGAACCGGATAGGATTTTAGTAGAAGATGGAAGTTTTCTTGTGGTAGTGGAGTTTAATTTGATGGAGTACCGCAGGCGACATTGCTCAAAGGCAGTAAAAAAGACATTGAGTATACCGGAATGGTTAAATGAAGCGGCCGTACGGGCTGGGGTAAACTTTTCTCAAGTGCTGCAGGAAGCTTTGATGGAAAAGGTTAAATAAATGAAAGAGGGCTGGAAACGGCTCTCTTTTTGAGTGGAGGAAAATAGTAAGAATAATCATCAGAGGGAGATTTGGTAGAAAAAAGAAGGAGAGCCGGGGTGAATGAGCTACCCCGGCAGTATGAAAAAGAAAATCTATATAAAAAAGGTAAATCCCTTTGTTTGAGTAATAATATACCGGGAAAATGTGGAGAAAGTGTGTCGGTGAGATAAAGGATTTCTGAAAAAAGCGAAAAGATTTTTATAAGGCTTTTAAAAATTTCTTATGGAAATAAGCGGAAGCATTAACAAAAAAATGAAAAAGGCATAATTTTGTAGTAGAGAGGATTTTTGCTGAAAGGAAAAGCGCTATGTTCAAAAATTGTGTATTGAAACCATCGGTAAATACAGTGAAATGGGCAAAAAAAGCGGCAATTCGCGCCATCAAAACAATGGCCCAGACATTTATAGCCACGATCGGTACAGCGGCGGTAATCAGCGGAGTAGAGTGGAAAATGGTAATATCCGCTTCGGCTCTGGCGGGAATCCTGTCTCTGGCAACCAGTGTGGCTGGAATCCCGGAGGCAGAAAGTGAGTAAGAGTCCTCTCTTGGAAGGACCCGGGAGCGGGCCGGAAAGGAAGAGTGTATGGCAGAAATTTGTCTTGATGCAGGGCATTACGGAAAATATAACCGGTCTCCTGCGGTAAAAAGCTATTACGAATCAGATACGATGTGGAAGCTTCATCTCCTTTTGAAAAAATATCTGGAGCAGTATGGAATTCGGGTAATCACTACAAGATCCAGTCAGGCAGGAGATAAGGGGCTGTATGACAGAGGGTACGCTTCGAAAGGGTGCGATCTGTTCCTGTCCCTGCATTCCAATGCAGTAGGAAACGGGGTGCGGGAGGATATTGACTATGTGGTGGCCTACACCGCTGTAAGCGGAAAAGCAGACCAGATTGCCGGGCTTTTGACTAAGCAGGTGGCAAGAACCATGGGAACCAGACAGGAGGCACGTATTGAACACAGAAGGGGAACAAAGGGAGACTATTACGGAGTAGTCCGGGGAGCAGCAGCCGCAGGGGTTCCCGGACTGATTCTGGAACATTCTTTTCATACGAATACCCGCAGCACCAACTGGCTGCTTGAAGAATCCAATCTGGACCGACTGGCCAGAGAGGAAGCAAAAGTGATTGCAGCATACTTTGGAACAGAGGATGCAGCCGGGAAAGCAGAATATCCGTTTGTAGGAAAATGTACCGGAAACAGCGTAAACGTCCGAAAAGGCCCCGGTACGGGCTACGGGGTTATGAAAAGCTGGCCGCAGTTAGACAAAGGCAATCTGGTAGATGTGACGGGAAAAACAGAAAGCTGGTACCGGGTGCGTATTGCAGGAAAGTACGAGGGGTACGTTTTCGGGAAATATATAGAAAAAGTGTAAAGAAAAACCCGATTTTGTGCCGGGATACCGCAATAAATGCAAGTCAGCGCCTTGCGGAATTGAATAGTATCGGCATACCGATTTCTCTTTGCACTTACCGTTGACTTCCCGGTATTTCACATGATATGATGAACACATGTGCGAAAGTCAAAAACCCCGCTGCAGGCAACGGAGCATCAAATTTGCAGCGCTGCAGGGCAGCGGGGGATTTGATCCTCGCAGCGGTCGTCAAAGGGATATGCGGACATATCCGCTTGGTTCGCTGTCTGCGGGAATAAAAGATGGAGAGGATAGTGTGAAAGAAAGTAGAGGTCAGCCATAAATGGACGCACTTCACTAAGCTGTCTATAACAGGCAACTTTTTTTGAAGGTATTAAGAATTAACAGTTT
>JAHAFI010000044.1 GCA_018374355.1 Clostridiales bacterium | reverse complement strand
ATCATCGGAGCCAATGGTACGGGAAAAACCACGATTCTGAAAATCCTCAACGGAATTCTGGATGCGGATGAGGGGGAAATCGAATTGGGAAGTAAGGTTCTGATCGGTTACTACGATCAGGAGCACCATGTACTGAATATGGATAAGACGATTTTTCAGGAGATTTCCGACGATTATCCTTACCTGACCAATACGGAGATCCGAAACGTGCTGGCAGCCTTCCTCTTTACCGGAGATGACGTATTTAAGCCGATCAGTGCTCTTAGCGGCGGCGAGCGGGGCCGTGTATCCCTTGCGAAGCTGATGCTTTCAGAAGCTAATTTCCTGATTCTTGACGAGCCTACCAACCATTTGGATATCGTGTCCAAAGAAATTCTGGAACAGGCGCTGAACCGCTATACGGGAACGGTGCTTTACGTTTCCCATGACCGTTATTTTATCAATCAGACGGCTACGCGGATTCTTGACCTGACGAATCAGGCTATGGTCAATTATATCGGAAATTACGATTACTATATGGAAAAGAAAGACGAGCTGACCCAGATTTATGCGCCGGAGACACTGGTTGAAGAAGAAGTCTCTGCCTCCACTACAAAGCAGGATTGGAAACAGCAGAAGGAGGAACAGGCCCGCCAGAGGAAACGTGAAAATGATCTGAAGAAAACTGAGCAGGAAATCGAACGTCTGGAAACCCGTGACAGGGAAATCGATGAAGAAATGTCTCAGCCGGAAGTGGCTGTCAATGTATCGGAATGTGTACGCCTCTCCAAAGAGAAAGCGGAGATTGCTGAAAAACTGGAAGAACTTTATGAAAAATGGGAGGAACTGGCATGATGCCGGTTTCTCCCATTTTTCCTTGAACCTATGAAAGTTCCTGTCAAAGCTAAAGACTGAGAAATCTGTCCATATCCAGTTCTCCCCACCCCTGCTGATTTCTTTGGTAGCCTCTGTCCACGGCCGCCTCTTTAAGAAGCATCTTGATTTCCACATTGGAAAGGAGAGGGTCTTTCTCCAGCATCAGCGCTATGGCTCCTGATACCTTTGGGGTGGACATGGAGGTTCCGCTCTTTACCGTGTAGCCGGATTTTACTCCGGGTGCACAGGAAATGACACCTGCCCCGGGTGTTACGATATCCGGTTTACAGATACATTCCTTTGTAGGCCCGGTTCCGGAGATACCCCCGGAAGCATCCAGAAGATCACTGGAGCCCACGGTGATTACCTTCCGGCTGATTCCCGGCGCTGTGATACTGCCCGGCTCCGGCCCCATATTTCCGGCGGCTGTCACTACTACAAGGCCTTCATCCCACAGTTCTTCCACCGCTTTTACTAAGAGATCACTGTTTTTATTTCCGCTGCCCACGGTGCCGATGGAGATATTTACAATGCGGATGCCGTAACGTTTTTTATTTTCCCTGACCCACTGCAGCGCTTTCAGCACATCCTGCATCCGTCCGTTTCCCCGTTTATCTAAAATCTTCAGAGAAATGATCCTGCATCCCGGAGCAATCCCCTTGTACCTTCCTTCCGAGGCTTTTCCGCTCCCTCCCACAATCCCCGCCACATGGGTTCCATGTCCATTGTCATCGTAAGGTTTTTTTCTGCCGTTTAGAAAATCACCGAATGCGCTAATCCGTTTGTCAAAATCTATATGAGGATAAATCCCGGTGTCCAGAATCGCCACACCGATGCCTTTACCCGTTAATTTTCTGCCATCCATCGCTTCTGACCATTATCTGCATTTTCTATATGATATTCGCCGGAAAAGGACGGTGTTCCATACACTTATCTATACTCCGGAATACGCCTGAAATCCGCCGTCTACCGGAACAACGATTCCTGTAATAAATCCTGCCGCCTGATTGTTTACCAGAAACAGCAGCGCTCCTTCCAGCTCTTTGGGCGTTCCAAAGCGTTCCATGGGAGTTGCGGAAAGGATTTTGTGGGTACGGGGGGTTGGTGAACCGTCCGGGTTCCACAAAAGCTTTTCATTTTGTTTGGTAGAAAAGAATCCCGGGGCAATTCCGTTTACCCGGATGCCCTCTTTTGAAAAGTGTACGGCAAGCCACTGGGTAAAGTTGGAAACAGCCGCCTTAGCTCCCGAATACGCCGGAATCTTTGTAAGAGGCGTATAAGCGTTCATGGAGCTGATATTGATGATATTGCAGCCTTCCCGTCCTACCATCTGCTTTGCAAAAGCCTGTGTGGGAAGGAGGGTTCCGATAAAATTCAGTCGGAAAACTGCGTCCACCCCGTCTTCTTCCAAATCAAAAAAGCTTTTGGTGTCTCCGTCAATATCCCCTGTTTCAAAATATTCTTTTTCCGTAGTTGCCTTAGGATTGTTTCCGCCTGCGCCGTTTACCAGAATATCGCAGGGGCCGAAATCCTTCAGTACCTCCTCGGCCACCGCCAGACAGGTTTCTTTTTCCAGAACGTTGCATTTGTACGCTTTGGCAGTTCCGCCTTCCGCCACGATTTCCTCCGCGTAGGCCTGTGCAGATTCTATGCTGCGGTTTAAAAGAGCTACCTTTGCGCCTGCCCGTGCCAGTGCCTTTGCCATTGCGCTGCAAAGCACTCCGCCTGCGCCGGTGACTACCGCTACCTTACCGCTCAGATCGGTACTCAGTACATTTTTTTCCATCCTTCTTATCCTCCTGTTAAAATCCAAAATATTTCATGGTATTGTTGTAGGAAATTCCCTCAATCATCTTTTGGAGAACTTTTTCGTCATAGGGATATTCGCCCTCTTCCACCCATGTTCCAATCAGATCACAGAGAATTCTGCGGAAATATTCGTGTCTTGTGTAAGACAGAAAACTTCTGGAATCGGTCAGCATACCGATAAAATTGCCCAGAAGCCCCAGATTGGCAAGGGTAGTCATCTGCTCCTGCATTCCTGTCTTATTATCGCTGAACCACCATGCGCTTCCGTGCTGAATCTTTCCGGCTGTGTTTCCATCCTGAAAACAGCCGATGATGGTTCCGATAGCCGCATTGTCGTTAGGATTCAGAGAATATAAAATTGTTTTCGGAAGTTCATCCGTCATGGTCAGCTCGTTCAGATAATCGGCAAGCTGTCCGATGGGTGCCTGATCTCCGATACAGTCAAATCCGGTATCCGGTCCCAAAAGTCTGAAGCGCCGCTTATCATTATCGCGTTTTGCACCGAAATGAATCTGCATCACCCAGCCTCTTTTGTGGTATTCTTTTCCTACTGCCGTCATAAAGGCCGTGATGAATTTTGCCTGCTCCTGTGAGGAAGGAATCTCACCTGCCATGCGCTTTGCAAAGACTGCATCAATCTCTTCCAGAGATGCAGGCACACAGGGCACATAAGCCATCCCATGGTCGGATACACTGCATCCCATAGAACCGAAGAAATCCATGCGAGCCTTCAGCGCGTCCAGAAGAGAGGTAAAATCATGAATCTTTACGCCGCTTGTAGCGCTTAATTTTTCCAGATACTCCGGATAATCCGATTTCTCTATGTACATCGCCTTATCCGGTCTCCATGCAGGAAGAACCTTTGTTTCAAAAGTATCATCTTCTGCGATTTTCTTATGCCACTCCAGAGAATCCACCGGGTCATCGGTAGTGCAGATAACCGTTACATTGGATTGACGGATGATATTTCTGACTGTCATATCCGGCTGCTGGAGCTTTTCATTGCACAGATTCCAAACCTCCTCTGCGGTCTCCCCGCAGAGATGGCCATGGTAGCCGAAATAGCGCTGCAGTTCCAGATGGCTCCAGTGATAGAGCGGATTGCCGATGGCCATTTCCAGAGTTTCCGCCCATTTCAGGAACTTTTCCTTGTCGGATGCATTCCCTGTGATGTAGCGCTCATCCACACCGTTGGAGCGCATCTGTCTCCATTTGTAGTGATCTCCTCCCAGCCAGACCTGCGTGATATTTTCAAATTTCCGGTCCTCGTAAATCTCCTGAGGATTGATATGGCAGTGATAGTCCACAATGGGCATCTTCTCTGCATACTGGTGATACAGCATTTTCGCGGTATCTGTTCCCAGAAGAAAATCGTTATCCATAAATGCTTTCATTCGGCTCTCCTCCTTTATTTTCCTGTATTTTTACAGATTGCTTCCCAAAGTCCGTTCAGATAGGTGCTTCCCAGCGCACGGTCATAAAGTCCGTATCCCGGACGTCCTACCTCGTCCCAGATCATCCGGCCGTGATCCGGGCGGATATAGGTGTCCGGACAGGTATCATGGATCGCCTTCATGATTTCATACATATCCAGATCTCCGTCAGCGGAAAGATGGCTGGCCTCACGGAAACGGCGGTCGCTGCCCAGATGTTTTACATTTCTTACATGGAGACAGCCGATCCGGTCCATCTCACCGAAATGGCGGATGATCGCCGGAATATCGTTTGCAACATTGCTGCCCAGAGAACCGGTACACAGACAGAGCGTGTTTGCCGGGCTGTCATGAAGGGCTACCATACGGTCAAAGCCTGCCTGATCGTGGGTGATACGGGGAAGTCCGAAAATCGGCCAGCCCGGATCGTCGGGATGACAGGCCATCTTTACTCCAACTTCTTCACAGACGGGAATGATCTCGTCAAGGAAATATTTGAAGTTTTCATACAGCTTCTCCTCGTCCACACTCTTATAAAGCTCCAGAGTCTTTTCCAGTTCAGCAAGACGCTCCGGCTCCCAGCCCGGAAGGCTGAAGCCGTTGCAGCTATCCGCAGTTTTCTTTACAATCTCCACAGGAGTCATGGAGCCCAGCTCTTCCTCATCGAAATAAAGGCTGTTGCTTCCGTCCTCAGGAATCTCCCTTGCAAGATCGGTACGCAGCCAGTCCAGTACCGGCATAAAATTGTATACAATGACTTTAACACCGTATTTTGCAAGGTTGCGGATGGTAATTTTGTAGTTTTCGATGTACGTATCCCTTGTGGGCAGTCCCAGCTTGATATCCTCGTGAACGTTTACGCTCTCGATGACTTCCACTTCCAGTCCTGCTGCATGTACATGGTCCACATAGGCTTTAATTTCTTCTTCTGTCCAGATTTCTCCTGCTGCCTTTTCATCCAGCACGCCCATCAGGCCGCTCATTCCCGGAATCTGTTTGATCTGTTTCAGTGTGATGGAGTCTCTTCCTTCTCCATACCAGCGAAATGTCATTTTCATGTAGTAATCCTCCTGTATGATTTCACATTTGAGTTTTATAGTTTATACAAGTCCTGCCGCCATAGGAAGCCCCATGCTGATGGCCGGGATATAGGTAACCAGTAAAAGTCCGATCAGAATCGCAGCGTAGAACATTAGCATATACGGCATAACCTTTGCAAGAGAAGTCTTGCCCACTTTGATGGATACAAACAAAGTATTTCCAACCGGCGGAGTAATATTTCCGATACACAGATTATATACCAGAATCAGCCCGAAATGTACCGGATGCATGCCGAAGGTTTTTACGATAGGCAGAAACAGCGGGGTAAAGATCAGGATTGCCGGGGTAACGTCCATAAATGTACCTGCAACCAGCAGAATCAGGTTCATAATCAAAAGAATTAAGAACTTGCTGTCTGTCATGGAAAGAAGGGCACCGGAAATTGCCTGAGGAATCTGTGTAAATGCCATAACCCATCCGAGAATATTGGATACGCCGATCAAAAATACGATCATACCGCTGACCTTTGCACTGTCAATCACAATTTTCCAGAAGCTTTTCAGGGTAATATTCCGGTAACAGATGGAAAGAATCAGCGCATAGACAACGGAAATCGCAGCTCCTTCTGTCGCGGTGAATACACCGGCAACAATACCTCCGATAACCACTACAATCAGGGAGAGGGCCGGGATAGCCTGTATGGTTGCTTTCCCCAGTGTTTTCCAACTGAATTTGCCTTCTGCACCGTGATAACCTTTATTCTTTGCAATGATAATCGCAACAATTACGCAGGCAACCGCCCAGATGATTCCCGGAACATATCCTGCAAGAAACAGCGCTGCTACAGAAGTTCCGCCGGAGGCCAGTGAATAGGTGATCAGCGCATTGGATGGAGGAATCAGAAGACCAGAGGGAGCAGATGCGCCGTTTGCCGCCGCACAGATCGCCGGGTCATAGCCCTGTTCCTTTTCACCGTCTTTTACCATGCTTCCCACTGCTGCTGCCGCTGCAGATGCAGAACCGGAGATTGCTCCGAACAGCGCATTGGCACCCACGTTTGTCACCAGCAGGGAACCGGGAAGTTTGCCGAGGATTGCCAGCACAAAGTTTACCAGACGTTTTGCGATTCCACCCTGATTCATCAGATTACCTGCCAGAATAAAAAAGGGAATGGCGGTGAGACTGAAGCTGCTCATTCCCACAAAAGTTCTCTGTGCCGCTGTAAGTACGGAAACATCTACCGGTACGCTGGTTACGATTGCTGCTAAAGCGGAAATACCAATCGCATAAGAAATCGGCACTCCCACGATCAGCAGGATTGCCAGTACAATAATTATAATTGCCAAAGACTGCATTGCCATACCTTACACCTCCGTTTCTTTCTCATCCGCTGCCGGAAGTCCGTTTTTTACGATATCACAGATATTCAGGATACAGTAAACGGTATTTAATACGCCTGCCACAGGCAGAACACAGTAAAATACGCCTACAGCTACTCCAAGAGAAGAGGTAAGCTGCCCCATCGCAAGCTGTGTGATCTGGGCACCGCCGTAGATCAGAATGATCACAGAAAACAGCAGTGCGATGATCTCTCCGATGACCGCAAAAATCTTCTGTCCTTTTTCGGAAAATTTTTCCACCAAAATGGGAATATTCATATGTCCCCGTTCCCCTGTTACCAGACAGGCACCAAAGAGGGAGGCCCATGCAAACATATAGGAAACCAGTTCCTCCGACCATGTGGACGGAGATTTAAATACATAGCGGGCTACTACCTGCCAAGTGGTGATTGCAACCATTACAAGAAAGCTGCCGCCTGTTAAAACATTCAATATATGGTTTAAACCATTTCTCAATTTATTCATGACAACCTCCTATTTACCGCCGGAAGGGTACTGTTTATTGTACTCCTGAATTGCATCGTAGGTTTCCAGCAGAGCCGGATTACCGGAAAGAACGGATTCGTGCAGAGGTTTGCAGGCTTCCTCAAAGGGTTTGGTATCCGGATAGAAAAACTGTACGTTCTGCTCATTTTCTGCTTTCTCCTTTGCAGCGTCTACGGATTTTCCCCACTCTTCTCTCTGTACCTGATTGATCAGAGTAAAGCCTTCCTCAAAAATCTTCCGGTCTTCCTCGGAAAGCCCGTCCAGAAATGCATTGTTTCCAATCAGGATATCGGGAATCATCTGATGCATGTCGTAGGAATAATATTTGCACACATCCCCGTGTCCATTGTCAGTCAGCGCCAGTTCATTATTTTCCGCACCGTCGATGATTTTGGACTGCAGCGCCGTATATACTTCACCAAAACCCATGGGAGTTGCGGAACCGCCCAGAAGCTTCATCATTTCCACGTTGATCGGGGACTGCTGTACACGGATTTTCATTCCCTTTAAATCTTCCGGTTTTTCAATTGCTTTTGAAACCGTATAGAAGTTTCTTGTTCCTGCATGGAGCCATGTTACCGCAGAGAATCCTGCTTCTCTTGTGGAATCGAAAATCGGGTCGGTTACGGCCTTGTCATCCATAACATGCTCATACGCCTCCTGTGTTGCAAACAGGTAAGGCAGGTTAAAGATTTCGTAGTTTTTGCTGAAGGTATCTAAGATTGCATTACTTGCCACACAAAAGTCGATCGCTCCCGTCTGGGTAAGCTGTACCATATTGTTCTGTGAACCCAGCAGTTCGTTGGGATAAACCTCAACGGTATATTTGTCACCCAGATTTTTGTTGATATACTCCTCAAATGCAGTCAGGGCAACATGGGTGGGATGGTTCGTAGACTGGTTGTGCCCAATCCGTACGATCCTTGTTTTCCCTTCACCGGAACCACAGGCCGTAAATGTCATGATCAACAGCAGGGTAACGGAAAGAAGGGTCAGCTTTTTTATCTGTTTCATGAGGTTCTCCTTTCTAGCGCTGTACTCTTGCACCTGCGCCTCCCATAATAGCTTCTACCTCTTTTTTGCTTGCCATAGTGGTATCTCCCGGTGTGGTCATTGCCAGTGCTCCATGAGCCGCACCGTAGTTTACTGCCAGTTCTGCATCTTCTGTAGTCATCAGTCCGTAGATCAGTCCGGAAGCAAAGGAATCGCCGCCGCCTACACGGTCCATGATCTCCAGACCCTTATAGTCCTTTGCTTTATAGATTTCGCCCCCTGCCCAGCAGATAGCGCTCCAATCATTGACAGTGGCCGTCTTTACCTCGCGGAGAGTTGTAGCTACCGCCTTAAAATTCGGGTAGGTTTTGGCAGCTTCATTGATCATCTTTTTATAGCCTTCCAGATTCAGCTCCTTCAGGTTTTCATCGTTTCCTTCGATCTCGAAGCCGAGACAGGCAGTAAAATCCTCCTCGTTTCCGATCATGACATCCACATATTTTGCAATCTCTTTGTTGACAGCCTGTGCTTTTTCTTTTCCGCCGATGGCGCTCCACATGGATGGACGGTAGTTCAGATCGTAGGAAACAATCGTGCCGTATTTTTTCGCGGTTTTGATGGCAGCCAGAACTGTTTCACAGGACTGCTCGGAAAGAGCTGCATAAATTCCTCCAGTATGCAGCCAGCGGACTCCCAGTTCGCCGAAGATATACTCAAAATCAAAGTCCTCCGGTGTCGCTTTGGAAATTGCGGTGTTGGCCCGGTCGGAACAGCCCACAGCTCCGCGGATACCAAAGCCCCGCTCCGTGAAGTTGATTCCGTTTCTGCAGATTCTTCCGATTCCGTCTGTTTTCATCCATTTGATCAGAGAGGTATCCACACCGCCCTGAAGGATAAAGTCTTCCATCAGCATACCCACTTCGTTATCTGCAAAGGCCGTGATCACTGCGGTATTCATGCCGAAGCATCTGCGGAGTCCGCGTACTACATTGTATTCGCCGCCGCCCTCCCATGCGCGGAAGGAACGGGCGGTACGGATTCTTCCTTCGCCCGGGTCAAGACGGAGCATGATCTCGCCTAAAGATACTGCGTCAAATTTACATTCATTCTTAGGTTTTAAATTTAAATTCATAGATTTTTCCTCCTGATTTTCAGCGTTTTTTAACCCCGGATTTCTTTTGCCAAAGCTACCGCTTCCGCAGTCATTTCCCGGATCTTGTCAAACTCTCCTGCTTTGATCATATCCCCTTTTACCATCCAGCTTCCGCCGCATGCTACGATGGACTTACAGCTCAGGTAATCTTTCAGGTTTTTGATACCGATTCCTCCGGTGGGCATGAATTTCAGTCCTACAAACGGCGCTGCCAGCGCTTTGATCGTACTTACTCCCCCATACTGTTCCGCCGGGAAGAATTTGATCACACCCAGTCCACGTTTCACTGCCTGAATAACCTCTGAGGGAGTTACACATCCGGGAAATACCGGAATTCCCTTCTCTATGCAGTAGTCTACGATTTCAGCATCAAATCCCGGGCTTACGATAAATTTTGCTCCCGCCGCTGCTGCACGGTCCACCTGATCGATCGTCAGAACCGTACCTGCACCTACCAGCATTTCCGGGTACTCCTGCGCCATGATACGGATACTCTCTTCCGCTGCCTCTGTTCGGAAAGTAACCTCCGCACAGGGAAGCCCTCCTTCTACCAGCGCCTTTGCAAGAGGCTTTGCGTCCTTCACCTCGTCCAGCACAACTACCGGCACCACTCCGAATGCTGAAATCTGTTTTTGAATATCTGTGTTCATCGTTTTCCTCCTTCCGTCTGTCTCATTTTTGACAGGCTGTGTACTGTTTTCAATTACTTTTTACAACATTTCGTATTCTTGCATTTTTACTGGAACAACTCCAGCATATATGATATATTATATAGAAGCTGTAAAAAAAATCCATTGTTCATACGCATCATTACATTGCAAAAACAACACTATTTTATGAGGAGGTTCATTTTGATCCGACACACCATCGATTTATTCCGAAAAGAACAGTATATGGAAAATCCAGATTTCGAAATTTACTACTATTCCGATGCCGAACCGCCCAATGTTTTTCCCCACAGGCACAACTTTTTCGAAATTTATTATCTGCTCAGCGATCAGTTGGATTACGTCGTGGGAAGTCAGGAATACCATATGAAGCGGGGGGATTTTCTTCTGCTGCCTCCCGGCCTTCTCCATTATCCCTCAGAAATGCTGGCGGCTTCAGGAAGACATTATTCCAGAATCGTACTCTGGTGCGATATCAATTTTTTTGAAAAATTTGCTGCCTTCGACCCGGAAATCAACCATATGTGGGATGTGGTGGTACAGAACAATTCCTATCATATTCAACCCAGCATCGGCGCTTCCACCAATCTGTGCGACCATCTGCTGCTGCTTTTGGATGAGCAGGCAAAGCCGGAATTCGCCGCCAAAGCCATGCTCAGCTCCATTCTCATGGAAATCTTTGTACTGATCAATAGGATTACTTTTGAAAAGAAAACCCTCGGAAAACATACCCCCTCGGAAAATCTTTTCAGTAATCTTATTAATTATATACATTCCCATTTATCAGAAAATCTTTCCCTTGATGTGCTGTCAAAACAATTTTTTGTCAGCAAAGGTTATCTTTCCCGGATTTTCAGGGATTATATGGGAATATCCATCCATCAGTACATTCTTTCCCTGCGGCTGGAGGGATGCCGAAACGCCATTCAAAACGGTCTGCCCATCGTGGAGGTGGTGGAGATGTACGGCTTTCAGGATTATTCCAGTTTTTACCGTGCATTTAAGAATGCGTTTTCTGTTTCTCCCAGAGAGTACCGGAACACTTTTTCACGGTAATCATGTTTTTGCTTTTTCCGCATAAACTTCAACAAACAGGAAAAAAATGCGGACAACGTATGAATCAGCTACAGCAACGAATCTATTCCAATGATTATGCAGATGTGATTATTCCCTACAACTACACCACCGCCGAACGGTTTCTTCAGGCAAATGCCGCTTTTGATCCGCAGATCATCAATGAAACCTACGCTATGCTCCATGTCCGGGTGCTGGAGGGAAGCGGGAACAATCCGGCAGCCTTTCTCTACAGTCTGGTACCCAATCTTTTTACTCCACTGGATACCACCAGTCTGGAGCAGTCCGGGATTTTGCAGACTCAGACCCAGCCTGCGCTGCAGTTAAAGGGAAAGGGAATTCTGATGGGGTTTCTGGATACGGGAATCCTGTACTCCCATCCGGCTTTTCTTGCGCCGGGAAACCGTTCCCGGATTCTTAGAATCTGGGATCAGACCATTCCCGATGAAAATAACAACGGCCCCTTCGGTTACGGGACACTTTATACGCAGGAACAGATCAATCAGGCTCTTGCCGATGATAATCCTCTGGAGATTGTGCCCTCCACAGATACCAACGGGCACGGAACCTTTGTCGCCGGGGTAGCTGCGGGAACTGCCGATCCTGTTTCCGAATTTATCGGTGCGGCTCCGGAGTCCGCTATCGCAGTGGTACGGCTGAAAGAGGCAAAACAGCATTTGAAGGACTTTTATTTTTTCTCGGGGGATGTACCGGTTTTTCAGGAGACCGACCTGATGACCGGGATTCAGTACCTTCTGGATCTCTCCCGGGAAGTACGGATGCCGCTGGCTCTCTGCATTGCGCTGGGAAGCAATCAGGGGGATCATTCCGGCTATACGCCTCTGGATCTGAGCATCCGCCAATTAGATGCCCTCCCTGGTGTGGCAGCTATTGCTGCCGGAGGAAACGAAGCGGGAAAGGCACATCATTTCTTTGGAACGGTTCCATCCCAGAATGAATACCAAAATGTAGAAATCTTTGTTCAGGAGAACACTCCGGGATTTTTTCTGGAGCTTTGGGGGCAGCCTCCGGAACTGTTCACTGTGGGCTTTCGCTCTCCCGTAGGAGAAACCATTCCCCGTATCCCTGCCCGGCTGGGAAAAACTGAGGTGATCCGCTTCTTTTTGGAGGAGACCAAAATCTATGTGAATTATGAACTGGTTCAAAACACCTCCGGCAGCCAGTTGATCTTCATCCGTTTTGAGAAGCCAACTCCGGGAATCTGGAATATTCAGGTGTACTGCAGCAGCCGTTTCAGCGGACAGTACCATATGTGGCTTCCTATCAGCGGCTTTCTTTCACCGGACGTCACCTTTTTATCACCGGATCCGTTCACTACTATCACCATGCCGGGAAATTCCACCCATGTGATTACTGCCTCCGCTTACAGCGCTTATAACAACAGTCTCTTTCTCAATTCCGGCCGGGGATATTCCCGAACGGGTCAGATCAAGCCGGATATCGCAGCTCCCGGCGTGGATGTCACCGGTCCGGATCTTCGAGGCGGCTATACCCTAAAAACCGGAACCAGCGCAGCGGCAGCCCTCACTGCGGGAAGCTCTGCCCTTCTTCTGGAATGGGGAATGAACCAGCGTCAGTTCCAGCTTTTATACACCTCCGAAATCAAAAATCTCCTGATCCGGGGCGCCGACAGAAATCCCGATGAAGTCTACCCAAACCGGGAATGGGGATACGGTACGCTGAATGTTTATCAGGTTTTCTCTGCAATTTCCACAACATAAAGAAATTCTGTAACACTTACCTTGTCCTCTCCATAAGATGAAGTGTAATCAATAATTATTTGGAGGAACAAACAATGAGTGATATTACAGCAACAAACTGCGGATGTGATCGTGACTGTGACTGCGGATGCGGACGTGACCGTGACAATGGATTATTTGGAAATAACGGATGCTGCGGTATTCTGTGGATTCTGATCCTGTTGTCCGTATGCGGATGCGGCAATGACAACGGAGTTTTCGGCGGCGACAATAGCTGCTGCCTGATCATCCTTCTCCTGCTGTTCTGCGGCGGCGGATTCGGCAATGGATTCGGCGGATGCGGATGCTAAGACACAGGCTGTAAAAAGCGCAGAAAGGAAGCCGGGGCAACCCGGCTTTCTCTCTGCGCTATCCTTTTTTTCCCGGGTTATTATTTCCTTTCCGGTACGTTCCCTGCTGTTTCCTTTCCTCCTCCTGCGATTTCACACACTCTTTCCCCTGCTGTTTCCGTTTGATACATTCCAGATCTATTTCATAAAATTCATTTCCGTTAATAATCATTTTTTCCATGCTGCCGCTCCTTCCTGCAGGTTTCCATTGGCAACTCCAAAGAATAGAGTCCTGAATAGTCACACTTATTATATGCTTTTTTTCAAAAAATGTTGAATGTGCCCACTGAACGGTTCTATTTTTTCTCTCCGGGACATATGCTTTAGAAAAAGCCCGGAGGTCTCTTATGAGTGAAGAAACCACGCCTCCACTGACTCCATTGGATTCCATGATTTCCCATGACTCTCTTCAGGTTCTAAAGGCGGCTGTACCCTATATGCCGGCAAAAACCCAGCAAATGATTTCCATATATGCAAAAATAATGGAATTATCCAATACCATCTCTTTTTTCAGCCGACCCCAGCCGGAATTATCCATGATGTCATCCGGGGCCAAAGCCCTACAGCCGGACGACATGCTGAATGATATCCGCAGATTTGCCACAGGCCCAGCCAAAGACAGCATCGATCAATTGATCTTTGCACTGAATACCATACAGCTTCTTCAGATGTATCAGGAAAACCCGGAAAGTTAACAGGAGGAAAATCATGGCAGAAGACTGGATGAACAATCCATCACTTTCAGGAATCGATCCCGCAAAAATGGCTCTGCTCCAGTCGCTTCTGGCGCAGGGAAAGGGAAAATCACAGAATGATATGATGTCCTTTTTAATGGGTGCGGCAAACACCTCCCAGCAAAAGGGACTGCAGTTTACACCGGATGAGATGGATATGATCGTAGATGTGCTGAAAATGGGAAAACCTCCTCAGGAAGTGGCCAAAATAAACAAAATGCTTTCTCTGATCAAGATGATGAAAATGCGGAAATAAAACAAACAGAAACCGGCGCCAAAATAATTCTCCATTGGCGCCGGTTTCTGTCAGCTTTCCAGTATACAATCTCTTAAAAATACCAATCCCTGAACAACTGCCTGTTCACGGATCTTACTTCTGTTTCCGTTGAAATGGAATCTTTTCACTCTGGTATTTCCTCTGCAGCAGCAGCCGATATAAACCAGTCCTACCGGTTTTTCTTTCGTTCCCCCATCCGGGCCGGCAATCCCGGTTACGGAAAGTCCGATATCACAGCCAAATGCCTTACATGCTCCTTCGGCCATTTCCCCGGCAGTTTCCTCACTGACAACTCCAAAGCGTTCCAGCGTAGCTGTCTTCACTCCGGTAAGTCTCTGTTTTGCCTCCTCTGAATAGGTGACCAGTCCCTGCTTCAGGACGTTGGAAGCCCCTGCTGCATTGACCAGACGGGAACTGAGCGCCCCTCCGGTACAGGATTCTACCGGAGTCACCGTCATCCCCCGTTCCTGCAGAAGTCCAACGATACATTCCTCCAGCGTCTTTTCCTCTTTTGTGGTATAGATTCTATCTCCGAAACGCTCTCTTAGTTCCTTTACAACCGGTTCGATCATCCGGTAAACAGTTTCCTCATTCTCTGCCTTCGCAGTCACCCTCAGATGAACCTCTCCGGTTTTTGCATAGGTGGCAATGGTGGGATTGCTCTGTGCGTCAATCATATCCCGGATCTGATCTTCCACCATGCTTTCCCCTACGCCGCAGATCTTCACCATACGGGAGCCGATGACTTCCGGCTGTTTTTCACGCAGATAGGGGGTTACCTGATTTTCAAACATAGGGATCAGTTCATTGGGCGGCCCCGGAAGAAGAATCACGATTTTTTCACCGGATTCCAGAATCAGTCCCGGGGCAGTTCCGTTGGCATTGTCCAAAACCAGCGCGCCCTCCGGAACCAGCGCCTGCTTCCAGTTATTGGCTGTCAGTTTCAGCCCGGGATGACTGCTGAGATAATGTTCCATATAATTCTGAATACACCGTTTGGTATGGGCATCCTCCAAAAGTTTTCTGCCCATCACCTTTGCTGCCACTTCTTTTGTCATATCATCCTGTGTAGGTCCCAGCCCTCCGCATAAGATCACCACATCGGAACGGTCCACAGCCTGCTGTACGGTCTGTATCATGCGCTCCTCATTGTCACCCACTACAGACTGGTAGTACATATTCAGGCCCAGTCCGGCGCATTTTTCAGCCAGAAAGGCCGCATTGGTATTCACGATATTTCCCAGTAAAAGCTCGGTTCCCACACAAACTAATTCTACGATCATGGTTTCTCTCCTTTTTAGCTGTGGTATTTTTCTTAATCCTGCATGGACAGCACTTTACGGTTTTCCCACAGATACGTCACCAGTGAAATCACAGTCAGTGCCAGAGATGCGTAGATCAAAATCTGTTCTAAAACCACAGCCTTACCTCCCAGATCGGCAATCAGAACGATAATCATCACCATCTGGCAGACAGTTTTAAATTTACCCCAATAGTTTGCCGCAATTACCACCCCGTTATCCGAAGCAATGAGACGGAATCCGCTGATAACAAACTCCCGTCCGATAATAACGATCACCACCCAACTGGGAATCCGTCCCAGTTCGATCATGCAGATCATAGCGGAGCAGACCAGCAGTTTGTCTGCCAGCGGGTCCATAAATTTTCCAAAATTTGTAACCAGATTATCTCTTCTTGCAAGATAGCCGTCCAGAGTATCGGTGAGGCTTGCAATCACGAAAATCCCCAAAGCGGCCCATTTTGACCAAGTCCCGAAATCCACCAGCATGAAAATAACAAAAAAGGGAATCAATATAACGCGAAGCATCGTCAGTTTATTCGGTGTATTCATCTTCAATCTCTCCTATCAAATCATATTCCAAAGCTCCGGTGACCTTTACTTTAGCAAAGTCCCCGGACATCATCAGTTCCCCGGTATGGATAAATATGTAGCCGTCGATGCCCGGCGCATCCCCGTAGGTACGGCCCACGTAGGCATTTTCATCGGCCACCTTTCCTTCCACCATGGCAAGCACCCTTTGGCCGATACGGGATTCCCCGTAAGCCGCCGAGATTTCCTGCTGAAGTTCCATAAGCTCCGCCTGTCTGTCGGCTTTTACCTCTTCCGGAATCTGGTTTTCCATGGAAGCTGCCGGCGTATCCTCCTCAGGGGAATAGGTAAATACTCCCAGCCGTTCAAACTCCATCTCATCCACAAATTCCAGCAGTTCCGCGTGGTCTTCTTCCGTCTCCCCCGGAAATCCGGTGATCAGGGTAGTTCGAAGAACAATATCAGGAATCTCTTCCCTCAGCTTTTCGACGATATCCTTTAATTGCTGTTTGGAAGTTTTTCTTCCCATTCTTCTCAAAATAGAGTCACTGGCGTGCTGAATGGGCAGATCCAGATAATGGCAGATTTTTTTCTCATCCCGGATGGTCTCAATGAGTTCCGGATAAATCTCTTCCGGATAACAGTAAAGAATACGGATCCACTGAATCCCCGGAATCCTGCACAGCTCCTTCAGCAACAGATGCAGCGATTTCTTTCCGTAGAGGTCTTTTCCGTAAATGGTAGTTTCCTGTGCTACCAAAATCAGTTCCTTCACTCCCTGCTCTGCCAGTTCTTCTGCCTGTTTTAAAAGCCGCTCCATAGGCACGCTCCGGTATCTTCCGCGGATTTTCGGGATGATGCAGTAGGTACAGTGCTTCTCACACCCCTCGGCAATTTTCAGATACTCGTAATGGCCTCCGGTGGTAAGCATCCGTTTTCCCGGAAGCTGGGGCACTCCCTCCAGCGGTTCAAAAACATGGCTGGTATTTCCTTCCAGCGCCTGCTCCACTGCTTCCAGAAGATTCCCATGACTGTTGGTTCCCAAAACTGCGTCCACCTCAGGGATTTCTTTTGTGATCTCCTCCCGGTACCGCTCCGCCAGACAGCCTGTTACAATGAGAGCCTTACAGCTCCCCTGTTTTTTGTATTCTGCCATCTCAAGGATGGACTGAATACTCTCCTCTTTCGCATCGTGGATAAAGCAGCAGGTATTGATCACAATAACCTCCGCCTCCTCTTCCCGATCTGTAACCTGATATCCTTTGAATGCCAGCGCTCCCAGCATTTCCTCGGAGTCCACCAGATTTTTGTCGCAGCCCAGCGACACAAAAAATATTTTCATGTGGTACTTCCCTTCTTTTTTGAATTTTCTAAACAGGTACAATTCTTGTAACTGTTAGGATAACTGCGTTTTTACAAAAAGGGGTGTCTCACACATCGAGACAGCCCCTTTCCCCTTACTCTTCTGTTGCCGCTTCCTCTGCTGATGCAGTTTCCGGCTGTTCCTCTTCCTCCTGTGTATCGGGAAGAATCTTAACCTCTCCCTTGTATACCTCTTCTACTGCGATAGACAGAGGTTTGTCGGAAGGATAATACACCATTGGGTCTGCACCTGCAATAATCTGTCTTGCTCTTTTGCTGGTTGCCAGCACGATGGAATAACGGCTGTTGCACACCGGAGTTTCATCTGCTTCCACTTCGCTGTTTACCGCCTGAATCAATTCTGTATAAGATGGATGTATCATATCTTATTCTCCTTTCATCTGTTTCAATTCTTTTTTTATTTTTTCAACCATGTCCTGATTGGCGTCCATTCTGAGATGTTCCCGCTGAATCAGTTGGTGAACTTCCTCTACACAGGTATCCAGTTCATCGTTGATCACCAGATAATCATATTTTTCCATGAGTGCAGATTCCTCTGCAGCCCGGCACATCCGGTCATTGATGACTTCTTCTGTCTCAGTCCCTCTTCCTGCCAGCCGCTGTCTCAGCACCTGTGCGGAAGGCGGTGTGATAAATAAAAGCAGCGCTTCCGGATTTTTTTCTTTTACTTTCAGCGCCCCCTGAACCTCAATCTCCAGAATCACATCTTTTCCCGCCGCAAGCTGTTCCTGAACATACGCCTTTGGGGTGCCGTAATAGTTTGACACGTAACTGGCATATTCGTACAGCGCATCCTGCCGGATCAGCTCCTCAAATTCTTCTTTCGTCCTGAAAAAATATTCCCGGCCGTCTTCTTCTCCCTCTCTGGGAGAACGGGTGGTTGCTGAAATAGAAAGTGCGTAGCAGTCATACTTTGCCATCAGCGCTTTCACCACAGTTCCCTTTCCTGCGCCGGAAAATCCTGAAATAATCACTAAACTACCTGTTTTACTCATCCATATCCCCTTTTTCTTCCATGATATTTTTATCAAATTGAAATCTCCGTCCTATGGTGTCCGGCTGCAGCGCCGAAAGGACAATAAAGGAATCTTCTGTAATCATCACTGCCTTTGTACGCCTTCCCTGTGTTGCGTCAATGACCCGGCCTCCCTCTTTTGCGTTCTGCACCATCCGTTTGATGGGAGCGGCGTCCGGGCTTACAACAGCCACGATTTTATCTGCATTTACAATATTTCCAAATCCTATATTTACAAATTTTGCCAAACTAATCCCTCTTATTCAATGTTCTGGATCTGTTCACGGATTTTTTCGATCTCTGTTTTTAAATCGATCGCCAGATTGGAGGTCTGAAGGTCATTCGCCTTTGACAGAATGGTATTTGCTTCCCGGTTCATCTCCTGAGCGATAAAATCCAGTTTTCGTCCCACGCCTGCCCCATCAGCCAAAACGTTTTTCATATGGTCAATGTGGCTTTTCAGACGAACGGTTTCTTCATCCGTACACATCTTATCGGCAAACAGAATCACCTCTGCCGCGATCCGGTTCTCATCAAGCTGCGTATCCGTCAGCAGTTCTTTTACCTTTTCCTCCAGTTTCATCCGGTACTCCTGCAGAATCTGCGGAGAACGTTCTTCCACCTGAGTGACTTTCTCTGTCATACCTTCCAGCTTCGCATACAGATCGTTTCTGAGGTTCTCCCCTTCATTTTCTCTCGCATGGGAAAACTGTGTGCTGGCTTCCCTAAGGGCCTGCTCCAGAAGGCTCCACAGCTCTTTTTCATCTGATGTGCTCTCCTCCATGGAAAATACTTCGGGGCATCTTCCCAGCCGTGATACGGTCATATCATTTTCCAGTCCGAAATCTTTGGCCATCTCCTGAAAATACTTCAGGTACTGACCGGCAATCTCCTTTTGGTACTGTAAGACCACATGAGATTTGGTAAAGTCCTCATAAGTGATGAAAACATCAACCTTTCCCCTCTGCATGTATTCTTTTAAGAGGGTTCGAACTGCGTTTTCAAAGAAACTCAGCTTCTTTGGCATCCGGATGTTAAATTCCAGATAGCGGTGGTTTACAGATTTCATCTCCACGGTGAACTTGTGTTCCGAATCCTGCACCTCGGATCTTCCGAATCCTGTCATACTTTTAATCATAGTCTATATTTCTCACTTTATCCTTTTTTGCAGGTTAGCAAACTCTTATGAAGTTATTAAGAATTGGTTAATATGCATATAAAAGTATTATATACAAAGATAAAACCCTAGTCAAATCATTTTTTTCTGATATAATAAATTTATCTGGAAAGAAATGTTAGGAGACTTTAAATTATGGCTTTTGATGGAATTACTATTGCAAATATCGTATCTGAATTAAATCAGACTATTACCGGCGGAAAGATCAACAAAATCGCCCAGCCGGAAAATGACGAACTGATCATCACTATAAAGAATCAGAAGAAGCAGTACCGGCTCTTTCTCTCTGCCAGCGCTTCTCTTCCGCTGATCTATCTCACGGAAAGCAACAAACCCAGTCCGCTGACCGCTCCGAATTTCTGTATGCTTCTCAGAAAACATATCGGAAGCGGAAGGATTGTGTCCGTCACCCAGCCGGGGATGGAGCGGATCATCCGTTTCAACATTGAGCACCTCAATGAGCTGGGGGACTTATGCACCAAATATCTGATTGTGGAAATTATGGGAAAACACAGCAATATCATTTTCTGCAATGACAGCGATCAGATCATCGACAGCATCAAACATGTATCTGCCCATATGAGTTCCGTAAGGGAGGTGCTTCCGGGCAGACCTTACTTTATTCCCGCCACTCAGGAAAAGAAAAATCCTTTTGAGCTTACGGAAGAAATCATTTGCGGGGAAGTGCTTACAAGACCCCTTCCCACCGCCAAATCCCTCTACGCTTCCATTACGGGAATCAGTCCGCTGATGGCTGAGGAAGTATGCCACCGGGCAGGAATTGACGGCGGCCTTCCCACAGACGCTCTCTCCGATCTGGAAAAGCTTCATCTGGCACACACTTTTTCAGGGATGCTGGAAGATATCCAAAACGGCGCCTTTCACCCGAATATTGTCTATAACGGAAGGGAGCCTGTGGAATTTGCCTCCTTCTCTCTGACCCAATATCAGGATATGGAAACCGTAGATTTCGAAACGGTGTCTCAGGTACTGGAAACCTACTATGCGGAGAAGAACCTTGTAACAAGAATCCGGCAGAAATCCGTAGATCTCAGAAAAATCGTCCAGACTGCTCTGGAGCGGAACGTAAAAAAAAACCAGCTTCAGCAAAAGCAGATG
>JAHAFI010000043.1 GCA_018374355.1 Clostridiales bacterium | reverse complement strand
GTGAGGACTAGCAATATTGGGCGCATGAACCGCCCGTTATGGTAGCACCGAAGGTGCGGCATATAGATGCTCGGTAATTCAATTGCCGAGTAGTTCACGTTATAATGGACAATGGTTTATCTTGAATATTAGCATGAAACAGCTTAAAAATATAGAAGGAAAGGGGGAAAACAAATGTTATTTGTGCTGTTCTTTATGTGGATTATTTTAAATGGCAAGGTGACAGTTGAAATCTGCGTTTTAGGGGCGGTTATTTCTGCCGCACTTTTCTTTTTTATGTGCAGATTTATGGGTTACAGCCTGAAAAAGGAATGGATGCTGTTCCGTTTGGTTCCGCTGTTTTTGCAGTATTTCTGGGTATTGATCAAGGAAATCGTGAAAGCGAATGTATGTGTGCTGCGGATTATTACTTCACCGGACCAGCAGCCGGAGCCTGCGCTGGTATATTTTGATACCGGCCTTCAGACAGGGCTTGCAAGGGTAATACTGGCAAATTCCATTACCCTTACTCCGGGAACCATCACGGTTTCCGTGGAAGATACACATTTTTGTGTTCACTGCTTAGACAAAGAGCTGGCAGAGGGCATGGAAGATTCTGTATTTGTGGAACTTTTGGAAAAAATGGAAATGGAGGAAAAGAGATGGAGCTGATAACGGGAGCGTATAACATCCTCTTTATCGGAGCTGTGCTGATACTGGCGGTTCTGGTTATTGCAAGCATCATCCGCTCCGTTCTGGGACCCGGGACTGCAGACCGGATCATAGCGGTAAATATGGCGGGTACCATGATCATTTCGATCATTGCCATACTGTCCGTATATCTGGATGAAAATTATCTGGCGGATGTCTGCCTGATCTATGCCATGATTAGCTTTCTGGGCGTGGTGGTTCTCTGTAAGGTATACACAGGGGTATATCTGCAGAAAAAAGATATGAAGGCGACGCTGGATGCCATAGCAGATAACGTGGAAAAGCAGTCAGAGGCAGATAGACAGTCAGAGGCGGAAAAACAGCCGGAGACGGAAAAACAGCCGGAGACAGACAAACAGACAAAGGCGGAAAAACAGCCGGAAACGGAGGACAAACGATGATTTGGGAATGGTGCAGGTTTATAGCGGCGGCAGTCTGCCTTTGTACCGGACTGGTATTCATGATTCTTGCCGTGTTTGGAGTAAACCGGTTTCATAAGGCGCTGAACCGTATGCATGCGGCAGCCATGGGAGATACGCTGGGGATTCTGTTTGTATTGCTGGGACTGATTCTGGTGCGTGGATTTTCCATGGATTCGCTGAAATTATTTCTGGTAATCCTGTTTTTCTGGATGGCCAGCCCGGTGTCCGGTCATATGATCAGCCGTTTGGAGGCGATGACTGATGAACATCTGGGAGAGCTGCATGTGATTCATAAGGAACGGAAAAAGGGAAAAAGAAAGAAGGGAGGCGGCAGCCGATGAAGGGATTTGAAATTTTATTGCTGCTGTGCCTGATTGTCTGTGCGGTTGCGGTGGCATTTGCGAAAGATCTGCTGACCTCAATTGTAATTTTTATGTCTTACAGCCTGATCATGTGTGTGATCTGGATTTTGCTGCAGTCACCGGATCTGGCGATCACAGAGGCAGCAGTGGGAGCTGGGGTTACCAGTATCCTGTTTTTCGTCACACTGAAAAAAATCAAGGCAATCCGAAAGGAGGATGGCGATGAGCAGGAAGAGGGATAATTATGAAAAAAGCCGTGTATTTAAGTTTAAACGCTGGATGGACGGAGATGTAGATCTTTTGGAAAACGGTATGGAAACAGTCCAAATTCCGCCAAAAGAGCCGGTGATTCAGGAAGCGGAAACAGCGGCGGAACACCGGAAAAAGAAGATGGACAGGCACAGCGAGACTCCCGAAGAGAAGGGACTTCGTATTTATCGGAGAATCTATCAGGTAATGTCGGTGATCTTATGTCTGAGTATTATCTGTGTTCTTCTCTGGACAATTGCCTACCTTCCGGTTTTTGGAAATGCAGGAAATCCGGATAATAACGAGGTATCTGCCCGTTATATCGAGAAAGGTCTTCAGGAAACGGGAGCAGTGAATATTGTAACGGGAATGATTCTGGATTACCGTGCCTTTGATACCTTTGGCGAATCCTGTGTTCTTTTTATCGGTTCCTGCTGTGTCATGATCCTGCTGAAGATAGAAAACAGCAAAAAAAATAAAGAGCGTCTGGAAGAGGCGGCAAATGACCGTTTCTATGAGCCGAAAAATGATGTGATTCTTCAAAAGTGTGCGGCAGTGCTGGTTCCGCTGATCATGCTTTTTGGAATCTATATCATATTGAACGGACATCTTTCCCCGGGAGGCGGTTTTTCCGGCGGTGCAGTGATCGGCGCAGGGCTGATTCTCTATCTGAATGCATTCGGATTTGAAAAAACGGAGAAATTTTTTACAGAGAAAACCTACCGGAGAATTACGGTGAGCGCACTGACATTTTACTGTCTGGCAAAGAGCTATTCTTTCTTTACCGGAGCCAATCATCTGGAAAGCGGGATTCCGCTGGGAAATCCGGGGGATATCATCAGCAGCGGCCTGATCCTGCCGCTGAATATCTGCGTGGGACTGGTGGTGGCATGCACCATGTATGCTTTTTATACTCTGTTCCGAAAAGGAGGCATGTAAATGGCGGCATATTTATTTACGAATATAGAAGAAACGGTGTCGGTGATTCTGTTCGGCATTGGATTTACCATGCTGCTGCTTCACCGGAACCTGATTAAAAAGATTATGGGAATGAACATTATGGATACGGCAGTGTATCTGTTTCTTGCGGCAAAAGGCTACATTCACGGAAGAATGGTTCCCATCGTGACGGACGGCATTCAGGAGGTGTCTGCGTATATCAATCCGGTTCCCAGCGGTCTCGTACTGACGGGTATCGTGGTATCGGTGAGCACTACGGCGCTGATGCTGGCGCTGACCATCCGGCTTTATGAGAGATATCATTCGCTGGATCTGGATGAGATTTTGATGAAGGCGAAAAAGGAGGAAAAATCATGAGTTTTGTACAGAATTTTCCTTTCTTTTCCATTATCATTGCCATGTTTTCAGGAATCCTGTCCTCCGTTTTATCGGGAAAAAAGGCGAAGAACCTGAGTATCGCTGCGATTATCATTACCACTCTGATGTCCGGGGCGGTGCTGGCTTTCTGTATAAATACGGGAGAAAGCTATACCTATATGATGGGACATTTTCCGGCTCCATGGGGCAATGAGATCCGTGCCGGGGTGCTGGAAGGACTGACAGCCGTATTTTTCGGCATTGTGATGCTGCTGGCAGTGATCGGCGGAATGCATCACACTTTTAAGGATGTGGAGGAAGGAAAAATCAATCAGTTTTTCATTCTGATCGATCTGATGCTCAGTTCCCTCCTTGCCCTGATCTATACCAACGATTTGTTTACGGCGTACGTTTTTATTGAGATCAATACCATTGCAGGCTGCGGACTGATCATGATCCGTCAGAAAGGCCGGAGTTTTACGTCGGCTATCCGGTATATGATCATGAGCCAGTTGGGTTCCGGTCTGTTCCTGATCGGACTGAGCCTTCTTTACGATGTGACGGGCCATCTGCTGATGAGTCCGGCCAAGGAGGCGGTGCTGGAAATCGAGAAGGCGGGAACCTATGAAATTCCCATGCTGGTAATCATCGCCCTGATCAGTGTGGGTCTTGCAATTAAAAGCGGGCTTCATCCGTTCCATTCATGGATTCCGGACACCTACGGCTACGCAACCCCTACTGCCAGTGCGATTTTATCAGGACTGGTTTCGAAGGGCTATATTTTTCTTCTGATCAAACTTTTTTACCGGGTTCTGGGAATAGAAACGGTGATTGTCAGCCAGATTGTCAATGTTCTTTTCGTATTCGGACTGATCGGTATGATCATGGGATCGGTGCAGGCGATCATGCAGAAGGATACCCGGCGGATGATTGCATTTTCTTCGGTGGCGCAGATCGGATATATCTATATGGGAATCGGACTGGGAACGAGAGAGGGTATGATCGCGGCAGTTTTCCATATTTTTGCTCATTCCGCTACAAAAGCCCTGCTGTTTATCAGTGCTGTTGGACTTTACGAGGTTTCCGGCGGGAAAAAGGATTACCGCAGTCTGCGAGGAGCAGGCCACAGAAACCCGCTGGCAGGAATCGGATTTACCGTTGGAGCACTTTCCATGGTGGGATTCCCCATGCTGTCGGGATTTATCTCTAAGCTTCTGTTTGCCTCGTCGGCCCTTGAAAGCCCTGAAAAAATGATGGTGACACTGATTGTTCTGTCGGTGAGCACTACGCTGAATGCCATTTATTTCCTGCGTCTGGTGATTACTCTGTATTCTGCCCGGTATCCCTATGAAGCGCAGGAACTTGCGGATATTCCGGCACAGACAAAGGAGGAGGCGCAGGAAAGTACAGACGGACAAGGCCAGAGACCATGGAATCTCAGACTTTCCATTGCCTGCTTTATTATTCTGAACCTGATTCTGGGACTGAGTTCCCAGCCGATTGTAGATGCCATTGCGAAGGGGCTGGAAATGTTCGGATAACCGCCGGATGGTATAAAAAATATCTGGAAAATGAGGAGAAAATAAATGGAAGGAAATATCATAGTAATCCTGCCGGTCCTGTTTCCTATACTTATGGGAATTCTGGTATTGACAGTGAAGGCTTTTCGGAATAACCGGAAATATCTGACCGGTACCGTCGCCGTTTCACTGGCGGGCGGGGGTATTCTCACTGTGGCCGCTTTCTTATCCGGCGGGGCCGGACTGAAAGTATGGCAGCTTACGGAGAATATGTCAATCGAATTCCGGGTGGATCATGTTTCCATGGTTTTCGCCGGATTGACGGCAGTCGTGTGGCTGCTGGTGGGTTTTTATTCATTTAAATACATGACCCATGAAAAAGAGGAGCATCGGTTTTTCGGCTGGTATCTGATCGTCATGGGTGTGCTGGTGGGTCTGGATTTTTCAGGCAGCCTGATTACCTTTTATGTGTTCTATGAGCTGATGACACTGACCTCCCTTCCGCTGGTTCTGCATGAGCGGACGAAAGAAGCGGTGATGGCAGGGCTGAAATATCTGTTTTATTCCATTGCAGGCGCATTTTTGGCGCTGTTCGGAATCTTTTTTATGACAAGTGCAGGAACCTCTTTGGAATTTATACCGGGGGGCGGGCTGGACATAAATCTGTTTTCCGGCAAAGAGGGATTGCTTCTTCTGGCAATCTTCTGTATGATACTTGGATTTGGTGCAAAAGCAGGTATGTTTCCCCTGCACGGCTGGCTTCCCACCGCTCATCCGGCGGCTCCGGCTCCTGCCAGTGCGGTACTCTCCGGAGTGATCACAAAGTCCGGGGTACTGGCGGTGATCCGTGTAATCTATTTTGTTGTGGGACCGGACAGTATCCGTGGAACATGGGTACAGACCGGATGGATTGGGCTTTCGCTGGCTACGGTGTTTATGGGCTCCATGCTTGCCTATAAGGAACCGGTACTGAAAAAACGTCTGGCGTATTCTACCGTGAGCCAGATGTCCTATATTTTGTTCGGACTGAGCATCTTACAGCCTGTGGGTTTTGTGGGCGCCATGTCCCATGTGGTGTTTCATTCCCTGATCAAAAATACACTGTTTCTGGCCGCCGGAGCTGTGATCTTTACTACCGGATGGACCAGAGTGGAACAAATGCGGGGGCTGGGGCGAATCATGCCGAAAATGCTGGTGATTTATACCGCCGTGTCCCTTGCCCTTATCGGTATTCCGCCTTTCAGCGGATTTATCAGCAAATGGTATCTGGCTGAGGGTGCGCTGGCCTCCGGTACGGGAATCTGGTCTTGGCTGGGACCTGTAGTGCTTTTGGTCAGTGCGCTGCTGACGGCAGGGTATCTGCTGCCTCTGACCATTCAGGGATTCTTCCCCGGTGAGGAATTTGACGGTGAGGAAATCCGAAACAGAGGGTTGGAGGGAAAAGAGCCTTCCCGGCTGATGCTGGTACCTGCAGGCCTGATGGCGGCAGCTACTCTGGTGTTGGGTTGTTTTCCGGGACCATTTATGAAAATGCTGGAAAAGATTGCCGATATGGTATTTTAAGGGAGGATAAGTGATGAACAATATATTATTATGTGTGCCGTCCCTTCTTCCGATACTGGGCGGGCTGGTGATCCTGCTTGCCATACAGCTCGGTTCCTTTTCCAATTACCGGAAACTGGGAATATATGTGGAAGGGCTGACGATTCTAAACAGCCTGATTCTCGGCTGGCTGATCTTCAGTGCAGGAGAGGGAGACAGTTTTGTTTTGTTTCAGGTGTTCGGAAATCTTTCCGTGACATTCCAACTGGATGGAATGGGACGGGTATTTGCCGGGCTGATCGGTTTTTTGTGGCCGCTGGCGGTTCTGTATGCAATCGAATATATGAAGCATGAGGAACGGAGATCGTCTTTTTTTGCATGGTATCTGATGACCTACGGTGTGACGGCAGGAATTGCCCTGTCAGGAAATCTCCTTACCATGTATCTGTTTTATGAAATGCTGACACTGGTGACATTTCCGCTGGTACTCCACCCCATGACAAGGGAAGCGCGGCGGGCCAGCCGGAAATATCTGTACTATTCCATTGGCGGGGCGGCGTTCGCATTTCTGGGACTGGTGTTTGTGATGGCCTTCTCCGTGACCGGAGGGACCGAATTCATTCCGGGAGGTATTCTGGACTTACAAGCGGCGGAGGAATGGAAAAATGTTCTCTATGTGGTATTTTTGCTGGGATTTTTCGGCTTCGGTGTAAAAGCGGCGATTTTCCCCTGCCACGGCTGGCTTCCGAAAGCTACGGTGGCCCCCACTCCGGTGACGGCCCTGCTTCATGCGGTGGCGGTGGTAAAATCGGGGGCGTTTGCTGTAATCCGGCTGACGTATTTCAGCTTCGGAATAGAGTTTTTGAAGGGAAGCTGGGTACAGTGGGTGGTAATGGGCGCAGCAATGGTAAGTATCCTGTTCGGTTCCACTATGGCAGTGCGGGAAGCTCACTGGAAGCGCCGTTTAGCTTACTCCACCACCAGTAATCTGTCCTACATTTTGCTGGGAGCGTCCATGATGAGCCCGCTGGGGATTATGGCGGCTCTGAGCCATATGGTCTTCCACGGTGTGATGAAGATCAGCTCCTTCTTCTGTGCCGGAGCTGTGATGCATCAGACCGGAAAGACCCACATTTACCAGTTGGATGGTCTGGGAAGGAAGATGCCCGTGACATTTGCCTGTCTGACAGCAGCCAGTTTGTCCCTTGTGGGAATTCCGCTGTTTGCAGGTTTTATCAGTAAATGGAATATTGCGAAGGCAGGATTTAGCTGTGCGGCAGCCTCTGAGGGAGTGGGAGCCGTCCTGCCGGCGGCTGCAGTTGCCGTTCTTTTATACTCGGCATTGATGACGGCGGTTTATATGCTCAGTGTATTGGTTCGGGCATACTTTCCAAAGGTTTCAGAAGAGCGGGAGATCTTGGAGGAGACAAAAAAGGCAAGGGATCCAAACTGGATGATGCTGCTTCCCCTTGTGGTTTTCACAGTGATTATTCTTTTCTTCGGTGTGTACTCCCAGCCGTTGATGACATTTTTAGCAGGAATAGGAGGTGAGGTGGGATGACCGGGTATGGCGAACTTTTGATTCCGGGCTTTTGCGGTTTCGGACTTCATTTGGAGCTGGACGGGTTCCGTCTGGTGTATGTGCTGATTGCCCTTCTTATGTGGGCCGTCAGCGGTGTATTCTCCCGGGAATATATGGCCCACTATGAAAAACGCGGCCGGTATTACCTGTTTCTGTGGCTGACTTTAGGCGCTACCGTCGGTGTATTTTTGTCGGCAGATCTGTATACCACCTTCATTTTCTTTGAGATGATGTCCTTTACCTCCTATGTGTGGGTGGCGTTTGACGAGAAAAACGAATCCCTGCGCGCGGCGGCTACGTATCTTGCCGTGGCGGTGATCGGCGGTCTGGTGATGCTGATGGGATTATTCCTGCTGTACCATGTTCTGGGAACCCTTGAGATGGATCGTCTGTATGAGGCGGCAGCTCAGGTGGAGGATAAGCGGGTGATTTATCTGGCGGGAGGACTTCTGCTGTTCGGTTTCGGAGCGAAGGCGGGATGCTTTCCCCTTCATATCTGGCTGCCGAAGGCCCATCCGGTTGCTCCGGCTCCGGCCAGTGCGCTTTTGTCCGGTATTCTGACGAAAACCGGTATCTTTGGCATTATCGTGATCTCCTGTCAGATTTTCGGAGGTGACTGGTACTGGGGAAGCCTAATTGTGATGCTGGGAATCATAACCATGTTTCTGGGAGCGTTTCTGGCGCTTTTCTCCATCAATCTGAAGAAAACCCTTGCGTGCTCTTCCGTTTCTCAGATTGGATTTATTCTGGTGGGAATCGGAATGTACGGACTTTTAGCGGCGGCCGGGGAGAACCCGTCCATAGCGGCCAGAGGGGCATTTCTTCATATGGTGAACCATTCGCTGTTTAAGCTGACGCTGTTTTTATGCGCGGGAGCAGTATTCATGAATCTTCACCAACTGGATCTGAATGAGATCCGCGGTTTCGGAAGAAATAAAAAACTGCTGAAATTCTGTTTCCTGATGGGAGCGCTGGGGATCGCAGGCGTCCCTCTGTGGAGCGGTTATGCCAGCAAAACCCTTCTTCATGAGAGCATTGTGGAATATCAGGTGCTTCTCGCGGAAGGAATGGCGGTTCCGGAACTGATGGCTTGGATTGCCAATCCTACCCTGTGGAAAGCGGCAGAATGGATATTCCTGCTGTCCGGCGGAATGACAGTGGCTTATATGACGAAGCTGTATGTGGCAGTCTTTGTGGAGAAACATTCCAAACGCCAGAAAGAATACGATGCCATGGCGGGACAGGATATGAAAAAATCCAGCGCTTTCGTACTGTTGATTCCTGCAGTTTTAGTGCTGATTTTGGGACTTACACCCTCAATCACCATGGACGGTATTGCCGATTTGGGACAGGGATTTTTCCTCGCGGAAGGAATGGAACATCCGGTTCATTATTTCAGTCTGGTAAATGTAAAGGGAAGCCTGATTTCCCTCGGCATTGGAGCAGTGCTGTATGGTGTGGTTGTAAGAAAACTTCTGATGAAAAACGGCCGTTACGTTGACCGCTGGGCTCCATGGCTGGATCTGGAAAACCTTGTGTACCGTCCGGTCCTTCTGGGAATGCTTCCGGCCGTCTTCGGCTTAATCTGCCGGATTATGGACTCTTTTGCCGACGGTTTGATTGTGCTGGCGAGAAAAACTACCCACAGCCAGTTGAAGGAACCGGTATACGTTCATGAGGAAAACCATGCGGCGGCGGTTTTGGGAAAGATAATCGACCGATTGGATATGCTGTTCTATTGGATCAAGGGAGGAAACCGGAAACATCTTCAGAAACCGGATTCCCATATTGGCAGATTGAAGCGGAAAGAAAAAATTCTTTTGACTGTGGGAAAAATGGTGGAAGAGAGCTTTTCTTTTGGGCTTTTGATGTTTGCTATTGGGCTGTGTGCGACGCTGGGGTATCTGCTGTATACATTTTTTAATATTTAAGTAGAAAAATACCGATGAAACAGGATACGCATCAGACAACTGGGCGAGGTAGTGAGGATTATGAACTGTATCGGCTAAAAACCATCAAAAATTTTGTATAACTTCCTGTATTTTACAAATACTATCTCCATAGGAAACAGATGGATATTATGACAGATAAAGTAAGATGGAGGAACTTTTATATGAAAGCAACAGGAATCGTGCGTCGCATCGATGATCTGGGAAGAGTGGTGATTCCCAAAGAAATCCGTCGGACTCTGCGGATACGTGAAGGGGAACCGATGGAAATATTTACAGGGCGGGAGGGAGAAATCGTCCTGAAAAAATATTCGCCTATCGAGGAGTTGGGAAATCTCTCCAGAGAATATGCGCAGGCCATGGGACAGACGCTGGGATATCTGGTCTGTATCTCGGATCATGATCAGATTGTGGCGGCAGGAGGGCCGAAGCAGCAGGAGTATCAGGGGAAAAATATCAGCAAAGAGCTGGAGGAGGCAATCCGGAACAGAGTGACGATCTATGCGGATGCGAAAGAAAAAAGCTGGATTCCGCTGACGGCAGAGGAGAAGGAACGGACGGGTTCCCGTATCATCCAGCCGATTATCGCGGCCGGGGACGCCATTGGGTCTGTGATCATCGTGAATAAAAAGGACGGGAATGGTCTGACTGATACGGAGAAAAAACTGGTACAGATTGCCGCTGGATTTCTGGGGCGTCAGATGGAGCAGTGACGGGGAAAATTTCGCCGAAATGGATACAATTTTTTTACAAGTTTGATAAAAGTATGCTATATCAGTGGTATAATATCAGTAGATAGTATGCCCGCGGCCGCTTGCGGCTGTGATATAGTATATTTTTATGCACAGATGTAAAAGTCAAATAGAAATGCAAGCATATCCGCTTGGCTCGCTGCCTGTGGGAATAAAAGGGGAGAACAAAAGAAGATGGAAGAGAAGAAGAGAATTCTGGTAATCGAAGATGAAAAACCGATTGCTGAAATTTTAAAATACGGATTTCAAAAAGAAGGTTTTGCAGTAACCTGCGCCTACACAGGCGGGGAAGGACTGGTAGCTGCCGGAGAGCAGTCCCCGAATCTTGTGCTGTTGGACTGGATGCTGCCGGATCTGAGCGGCGTGGATGTGTGCCGTGTGCTGACGGAGGAGTATAACATTCCGATCATTATGCTGACAGCCAGAGGGAATGTGGAGGATAAGCTTTACGGGCTGGAATCCGGGGCAGATGATTATATCACCAAACCATTTGATCTGAGGGAAGTGGTTGCGCGGGTAAGAACGATTCTAAGAAGGTTTGAGAAAGTACAGGAACAGAAAACGATACCCTTCCAATCAGGTGGATTGGAGATTCGGGAGCAGGAGCGGGCAGTTTTTAAGGAAGGTAAACTTTTGGAACTGACACCTAAGGAATATGATCTGCTGCTCTATTTCCTGAAACATCCCCGCCAAGTATTTACCCGGATGATTCTGCTGGAGCAGATTTGGGGGTATGACTATATGGGAGATACCAGAACGGTGGACATTCATGTACAGAGACTGCGGAAGAAAACAGGTCTGGGAGAGAAGCTGCTGACGGTATTTGGAGTGGGGTATAAGTATGTTCCATAGGAGGAAAAGGACAAAGAGAAAAGAGAAGGTGATCTTAGGAATCCGGCTGCAGCTGACCGTGGGGCTTGCCGGGGTATTTCTGGTGAGCACCTTTTTTCTGTATTGGATGCTGGATGTGAGAATTGAAGAGCGTCGGGAAGAACAGATTACTCAGGAAGTGGAAATTATTCGGGAGACTACGGGAATCTATGTACGGCAGGTCTTGATTTTAAATGAGGCCAATAATGATATTGACAGTTTTGAGATGCTGGCGGGAGACATTATGCAGGAACTGGAAGGGGCAGGGCGTTATGGGGTGAGCGTCTACTCCAATGAAGGAAAGCTGTATGCAGGCAGATCTGCGAATCAGGAGGAAAAGAAATCCGGGGATATGAAGGAAGCCATGAAGGGAAATGCAGCGATTACTCTTGATTACGGAGGGGAGGGAGAACTTACTGTTTATTTTTCGCTTCCGGTGATTGTGGAAGAAAAAACGCTGGGAATTATCCGTTATGAGATGGATTATACAACTCTCTGGCAGCAGGGCAGACAGATGGAGCGGATGGTGCTGAACACGACGGCTCTTGTGTTTGCGGCGGCCTTTTTACTCCTCCATTTTCTGATGGGAGGTATATTAAAGCCGATACAGAAACTGACAAAGGTTTCCCGGAAGATTTCAGCGGATTTGAAGGGCAATCGGATTGATGCAGAGCTTTTGGCACAGCTTCCCGATTCCGGCCGCCGGGATGAGGTGGGGGAACTTTCCAGAGACTACAGCGCCATGCTGAGCCGGCTGGGGGAGTACATACAGAGAATAAAGGACGACAGGGAGCAGATTTTAAAGCTTTTAAACAGCCGTCAGGAATTTTTCAATAATGTAACCCATGAACTGAAGACTCCCCTTACGACCATTCAGGGATATGCGCAGTTGATAGAGTCAGATGGGGGGAGTGATCGGGAACTTACAGAAAAAGGTGTGGGACATATTCTGCATGAAAGTACCCGGCTTCACCAGATGGTGCTTCAACTGTTGGAAATGGGGAATAGAAGCTTTGCAGATCCGCCCTGCCCTGTGGATTTGGGAAAAATAGCGGTAAGTGTAGCGGAGGCTATGGAAATCAAGGCAAACCGATACGGCTGTCATATATGCCTGAAGCTGGATGAGAATCTGGTGGTTTCAGGATGGGAGGAGAAAATCAGACAGGTGCTGATTAATCTGATTGATAATGCCATTAAGTACGGGGAAGGGGATGCACCCATCGTCATCCGCGGAGTCAGGGAGGAAAGGAGAGTGATGATGTCTGTTACCAATCGGGGAAGAGGGATTCCAGAGGAACAGCTTGCCCATATTTTTGAACCCTTTTACCGGGTGGATAAGGAATATTCTAGAGAACAGGGAAGCGCCGGATTGGGGCTTTCTATTTGCAAAAAAATTATGGAGGAGCATGGAGCAGAAATCCGGGCTGTGAGTGATCCGGGAGTTTATACCACTTTTCTATTAGTATTTGAACGGACAGACGGAGAGGAAGGGGAACTGCGATGAGAAGGAAAAGAAAGATGCGGACGGCAGGTATTCTCTTGTTGTGTCTTAGTTTTCTGACGGGCTGTGGGCAGGCAGAGAAGGTGAAGACCATTGTTCTTGAAAATCCGGTAAAGGCGCAGGAGACAGAAGACGGCAGGACAGACGGCTACCAGATGAAAAAAATTTATACATGGGAGTATGCGGCGCCTACGCCGCAGTCGGTTTCGGTGCTGGAATGCGGCGAACATGAGATGCGTCTGGCAAGGGTAGCGGAGGATGGAACCGGTGTTCAATTTGACCGGATGGATTACCGCTATGGATTTCATGAAGAGTACGGGAGGACAGACAGGGAACGGCTGGCCATCTATGACAAAGCGCCGGAGGAAGAGAAGCGGTTTATGAAAAACGCACTGTCACCGGATGGCAGATTCCTTTTGCTGCTGGATGAGGAGCGGGCGTATCCCGATCCCAAGGCTAAGATGTATCTGAACAATCTGGAAACAGGGGAAGAGGAGCTTTTGCTGGATGGGGATGCTCTTGGGCGTTCGGAAGAGGAGTATTTTCCGCTGACTGCATGGTCCAGAGACGGAAAATATCTGGCGTACTGTTTTTTTCCAAGGACGATGGATGTTTATAACAGGGATGGCAGTGTTCTGATTTACATATTTAGTATTGAGAAGAAAGAAGTTGTGGGGCAGTATGCTTATTTTCAGGGAGAGGGGGCAGATATATTCTGGCTGACGGAGACAGAGCTGCATCTTGATGTGGCGGATGGAAAGGTTCTGGCGGTTGTGGCGTCAAATCTGTATAAAGAAAAAAATATGGTCAGTCTGGAAATCTGCAATTTTGAGATAGAAGGAAAATCGGGAGAAGAACAGCAGCTCAGCCACTCGTTAGCAAGAATGGAATTCGAGGGGACAATTTATCCGGATGCGGAAACAGGAGGGGTCTATGTAGGACAGGATTTTGGCAGAATTTACAGAATAGAAGCAGAGACCGGAAATTATGGGGAAGGTTCGCTGATTGAACAATACTATGGAAGTGTAGAGGAAAACGCAGAGATTCTCAGTGAAAACCAGATGGTTCAGTTTATTGTTCTGGATCAGGGGGATACGGTGATCAGTACGGAAAAAGCGGATACGGGACAGGATATCTGTATCTATCAGAGGGAAGGCGAAAACTGGGAGAGAAAATGGGAACGAAGGATTCTTTACCACTATAATGCGGGGGCATTGGATTTTCTTCAGTATGACGAGACAAATCACAGGCTTCTGGCAATCAGCAGTTCATCCAGTCTGTACGGTATCAATCAGACCGCCATTATTTTAGAATTTTAAATGGAGATATTTTTTAGTTACATTTTTTTTACAACTGGGAGATGGCTCTGAAATAAGTCCCTGATAAGCTCATAGCATCACAGAAGAAAAGGGGAGTGCTGTTATGTGCGGAATTTGCGGATTTGTGGGAAAAGGTGCTAAGGAAACTGACCGGATGGCGGTGTTGGAAGAAATGATGGATGCCATCCGTCACCGGGGACCGGATGATGGGGGAAGTTACCAGAAGGCGGAGGCGGCTTTCGGGTTTCGGCGGCTTGCGATCATTGATCTGGAAAAGGGCGCTCAGCCCATGAAAAATGAAACCGGTGATCTGGTGCTGATTTTTAATGGGGAAATCTATAATTACAGGGAGCTTAGGGAGAAACTAAAGGAGGCAGGGCATATTTTCGGGACCCAGTCGGATACCGAGGTTCTGCTTCACGGCTATGAAGAATGGGGAGAAAAACTTCTGCCGAAACTTCGCGGTATGTTTGCTTTTGCCATATGGGATGAGAAGAAAAAGGAAATTTTTGCGGCGAGAGATTTTTTTGGTGTGAAACCATTTTATTACACAATGATTGGGGAAACACTGGTATTCGCTTCAGAGATTAAAAGTATTTTAAAATATCCGGCCTATGAGAAGAAACTGAATGAGGAGGCTCTGGAGCAATATCTGTCATTTCAGTATTCAGCTCTGGATGAAACTTTTTTTAAGGGGATTTTCCGCTTACAGCCGGGACATTGTCTTCGTTACCGCCCCGGGAGCATTGTGCTGGAGATTCACCGGTATTTTTCCCCGGAACTTACTCCAAAAGAGTGGAAAAGTGAAGAGATTTTGACGGAGGTTGTGGACAAGGCGGTAGAAAATTCTGTAAAGGCTCATATGGAAGCAGATGTAGAGGTGGGCTGTTTTCTGTCCGGTGGTGTGGATTCGGGGCTGATCGCTTCGGAATTTACGGGGCAGAGGGCTTACACCGTAGGGTTTGGCGAGGAGGGCGGCTATTACCATGAAGGCTCTCTTGCCGGCGGGACGGCGAAACAGTGCGGTCTCACTCACAGAAGCCGCCGGATTCGGGAAAGGGAATTCTGGGATGCGGTTCCGGAGGTACTGTATTATCTCGACGAACCTCTGGGGGATGCTTCGGCTGTGGCGCTGTATTTTCTGGCCATGGAAGCGGCGAAGGATGTGAAGGTGGTAGTTTCGGGAGAGGGAGCGGATGAGCTGTTCGGCGGTTATGGGATCTACTGCGAGCCGGAGGCTTTGCGGCTGTATCAGAAGCTGCCGGACAGATTTCGCAGATGGCTGGGGAAGGCAGCGGGATATATGCCAAACCGGAAGGGAAAGAATTTTCTGATTCGCGGAAGCAAGACACTGGAAGAACGCTATATCGGGAATGCCAATATTTTTTCTTATGAGGAGCGGAGAGAACTGCTGCGCCGCCCGGGAGGAGCCATGAGCCCTCAGCGATTTCTTGAAGAAGACTATGCAGGGATGGGCGGGGGAGAACTGACCGATGCAGACCGTATGCAGGAAATCGATCTGCGTCACTGGCTGCCCGGAGACATTCTGCAGAAAGCAGACCGTATGAGCATGGCTCATTCTCTGGAGGTGCGGGTCCCCTTTCTGGATACAGAGGTGTTTACTGTGGCAAAAAGGCTTCCCCATGAGATGAAGCAGCGGGGAAAAGTGACGAAATATATTTTCCGAAAAGCTGCCGCCTGTCACATCGATCTGAATACCAGTGAACGGAAAAAGCTGGGCTTCCCGGTTCCGATTCGCCGCTGGATGTGCGAAGAGGAGGGGATTGCCCATTTGAAAAAAGCATTTTCCAGTGAGGCTGCGGAGAAGTATTTTCATACAGAAAAATTGTTGGAGCTTCTGGAAGAACATAAAAAGGGAAGGGCAGATAACAGCCGGAAATTGTGGACTGTGTATGTGTTCTGCATATGGTATGGTATCTTTTTTATGGAAGAGCTTATGGATGCTCATAATACTCTTCCAGTGTCATCCCGGTAAGTGAGAGATAGAGAGCCAGAGATTTTGTCACATACCGGATGTGCCATGGTTCCCATGAATACCCGGTAATTTCTTCTTTTCCTTTGGGATAGCGAAGAATAAATCCAAACAGAGGGGCATTGGCGGCAAGCCAGTGTCCTTCTTTTGTATCTGCAAACCGTTCGGTAAGCTCCAGTCCTGCGGCAGGACTGGATACATCGAGAGCCAGTCCGGTCTGATGTTCACTAGCTCCCGGCGGTGCAAGATAACGGTCTACATAATCCTGAGAGGTCTCTTTCAGCCGCTGAAGGTATAATTCCTTTTGGCGGTGGTACGAGCGGTATCCCGAGATTCCATACAGAGTGATTCCCTGCTCCCTTCCCCGGCGGAACAAACGGGCGGCAGCCTCGGCAGCCGGCAGCATCAGCAGCCGTTTCGGGTCACCTGCCGGAGCATCAAAGAGAAAGGAAGGTTCCGTAAGACAGGGCGGAATATAATCGGCTGTCAGTGGGCGCTTCCGGTTGACCAAAATTGTACAATCCATAAAAAATCCCCGCTTTCCATATAGAAGTAGACGGTGACTGTCGTATCATGCTGTGCCAGTCAATGATATGACAGAAACCAATCCTCCTTACTATATGAAAGGTGGGGCTGATTTATGAATCCTATTCGTTTGAATTATTGTAACTGCAGAGCTTTCAGGCTCATCTCTTCCAGCAGCTCAGATTTTACTTTATAAAGCTTGTCGGAAAGGTCCACATAAACCTCCTGAGGATTTACCAGACGGCGGGTTTCCGGCCAAAGGGTATCCTGTTCTTTCCGGCAGATTTCCCGCATTTCCATAACGGAGGGAGAGGTGTAGACACAAAGCCCTTTCTTGAAAATCGGAACAAGAAGCTCCCGGAGGGTGTAGGTTCCCCCTTTGATTTTCGTCTTTTTCCATGTTTCCAGAGGATCAAAGAGAATCATGTCCTGAGTATCGTCAAATACTTCATCGGCCAGACAAATCAGGTCTGCGCGGATTTTCCCGGTGGTCTTGTCGTAGATTCTGAAAATCGTTTTATTTCCGGGATTTGTGATCTTCTCTGTATTTTCAGAGAGCTTGATTTTAGGAACAAAATCCTCGTCTCCGGTATCTTTGATAGCAGCCAGCTTATAAACGCCGCCGAATGCAGGGCAGTCCTTAGAGGTGATCAGGTTTGTTCCCACACCCCATGAATTGATTTTGGCTCCCTGAGCCTTCAGGCTGTCAATGAGATACTCGTCCAGATCGCTGGATGCGGAAATGATAGCATCTCCAAAACCTGCGGCATCCAGTAGCTTGTACGCCTCTTTGGAAAGGTATGCGAGGTCTCCGCTGTCGATGCGGATTCCGTAATTTTTGAAATCAGGATATTTTTCTTTCATTTCGCGGAAAACGCGGATGGCATTGGGCACACCGGAATCCAGAACGTCATAGGTATCCACCAAAAGAATGCAGGCTCCCGGATACATTTCTGCGTAGGTTTTGAAGGCTGTATATTCATCCGGGAAGCTCATGATCCAGCTATGTGCATGGGTTCCTTTTACCGGAACATCAAACATTTTTCCGGTGAGAACATTAGAGGTTCCGATACATCCGGCAATCATGGCGGCTCTTGCGCCATAGATGCCTGCATCCGGTCCCTGCGCTCGGCGAAGACCAAACTCCATGATTCCGTCGCCCTTGGCCGCATAGACAACCCGGGCAGCTTTCGTGGCGATCAGGCTCTGATGGTTGATGATATTCAGGATAGCTGTCTCGATAAGCTGCGCCTCCATCATCGGCGCAACAACCTTCAGGAGAGGTTCTCTCGGAAATACCACGGTTCCCTCTGGAATCGCATAGATATCACCGGTAAAATGGAATCCTCTCAAATATTCCAGAAAATCCTCATCAAAAATATTCAGGCTTCTCAGATAATCCACATCATCCGGTGAAAAGTGCAGATCACGGATATACTCGATCACCTGCTCCAGTCCTGCGGCAATGGCATACCCTCCGTCGCAGGGGTTCTTTCTATAAAATGCATCAAAGACAACAACCTGATCGGTGGGATTTTTGAAGTATCCCTGCATCATAGTCAGCTCGTATAGGTCGGTCAGTAAGGTTAAATCTAAAGCTCTCATAGCTTTCCTCCATTTCGAAACAAAAAGTTGATAAATTAAGAATATTATAACATTTTGTAAATACAATGTAAACGCTGAAACGAAGGATATCCGCAGATTCCTGTGAATGTCCGGGAAAGATTATGTCAACCAACTGATAAGTCGTTCACAGTAAATACCCTAAGGTGTACCTGAAAATGATGTAAGACCAATTTAAACAGGAAATGTTCCTCAGACAGTCTTGACGAGTGAATGGAAAACGAGTAGGATATATAAATTGATATACATTTAGAGGCAGAAAAGGTGAAAAAAATGACAGAATTTCTAGTTCGAAAATTTGTAAAAAATTATGAAATGACAGATGACGTACAGGTAAGAACCGCCTACGGCATCCTTTCCAGCATGGTAGGAATCTTCTGCAATGTCCTGCTGTTCGGAGTAAAGCTGGCAATCGGTATTCTGATGCACAGTATCGCAGTTATGGCCGATGCCTTTAACAACCTGTCGGATGCCGCTTCCTCCATCATCAGCTTCGTGGGAGTGAAGATGGCGGAAAAACCGGCAGATGAGGAGCATCCCTTCGGTCACGGAAGAATTGAATACATTGCCGCCCTTGTGGTGTCTTTTCTGGTTATTCAGGTGGGATTTACGCTGTTTAAATCCAGCTTTGGGAAACTGAAAAACCCGGAGGAGCTTTCCTTTGAGCTGATTCCGTTTCTGATTTTGATTGTCTCGGTGGGCGTGAAGCTTTGGATGGGACTTTTTAATAAGAAGCTAGGCAGACGGATCGATTCCAAAGTGATGCTGGCAACGTCCGCGGACTCTATGGGGGATGTGGTTACCACAAGCGCTACGATTCTCTCAATTCTGGTCTGCCGGGTAACGGGAGTGAATATTGACGCCATCGCCGGACTTTTGGTTTCCCTGCTGGTTGTCTGGGCAGGAATCGGAATTGCAAAGGATACGCTGGAGCCGCTGATCGGTCAGGGCGCAGACCCTGAGCTTGCCCGGAAGATTCGGGAAATGGTGGAAGGGTATCCGGGAATCAACGGAACCCATGACCTGATCGTACATAATTACGGACCCAGCAGAAGCATGGCTTCCATTCATGCGGAGGTTCCCAGAGATACGGACATCGAAGTTTCCCATGAGATCATTGACCGGATTGAACGGGAAGTTTCCAAAGAGCTGGGGATTTTTCTGGTGATTCACATGGATCCGGTGGAAGTTCGGGATGAGCGGGTGCTTTCGGTAAAAAATGAGTTGGAGAAGGTTCTCAGGGAAAATGACCCGGAAGTTACCTTCCACGATTTCCGAATGGTCTGGGGAGAGAAGCAGATTAATCTGATTTTTGATGTTCTCGTTCCGTTTTGTTACGATGGGGATGCCCAGAAAAACCTAAAGAAAAATATCAGAAGCCGGATGAAGGAGATTGATCCGAGGTTTGAATGCGTGATAACGATTGATAAAAGTTATATCGCATAGTGCAAAACCGTCAAAAACAGAAAATGTTAAAAAAAATAAAAAAAGTACTTGCATTTTTCTTCGCGTTGTTATATAATTCATTTTGTCGCTGAGGTACAGACAAAACACAGACAAAACACAGACGACAAAATGATATTGGGCTATCGCCAAATGGTAAGGCAACGGACTCTGACTCCGTCATTTCAAGGTTCGAATCCTTGTAGCCCAGCTTGAAGCCTTGGATAAGAATCCAAGGCTTTTCTTTTGCTATCGTAGAAATTTTACGAACAGGGGGTAATAAGATGTACACACTTGAAAGCCGTGTGCGATACAGTGAAATCGGCGAAGATAAAAAGATGACATTGAACAGTCTGCTGAATTATTTTCAGGACTGTACCACTTTTCATTCAAAAGCTATGGGGAGAGGGATGGAAGTTTTGGAGGTGTCTGACAAAGCATGGGTGCTGTCCGCATGGCAGATCTGTGTGAACCGGTATCCTGAACTGGGAGAAGGAATCCGGGTCCATACATGGCCTTATGAGTTTAAAGGATTTCAGGGTGGACGTAATTTCCAGCTCACCACAGAGGCGGGAGAGGCTTTGGCCTACGCCAATTCCCTGTGGACATTTCTGGATGTAAAGACCGGTATGCCGTGCAGAGTGCCGCCGGAGGAGGCGGGCGCTTATGAACTGGAGGAAAAACTGGACATGGTCTATGCACCGAGAAAAATTCCCGTTCCGAAAGAGAGCGTGGAAAAAGAAGCATTTGCCGTGAAACAGTATCATCTGGACACCAACCATCATGTAAATAACGGGCAGTATGTGCGGCTAGCGCAGGACTATATCCCTGCTGATTTTGAGATTCATCAGATGCGGGCGGAGTATAAGAAACAGGCGATGCTGGGAAATGTGATGGTTCCCCATGTGGCAGAGAATGACGGCGTATGGACAGTGGCTCTCTGTGATGAAAATGCTCAGCCGTACGCAGTGGTGGAATTTCGATAAAGAAAAAACACAAAGAAACATAAAGAAACCTCCGCAGGTACGGAGCAACTGAAAAAAGTCCAGCTAAGAAATGTCAAGAGGTGATGTGAAAAAGTTGAATATTTTTAATTTTCTAAAAAAGGGTAACCTTAATAAACCTAACAAACCCAGTAT
>JAHAFI010000005.1 GCA_018374355.1 Clostridiales bacterium | reverse complement strand
ATGAAGGGGGAATCCTCTTCTTCGGTTATTCATTAGATTAGATATGCAACTATTAACCAAGTAGTCTTTATTGACTACACCATTATTATACTAGGAGAAGTTATGATGATGGGAAAACCAGAAAAACAATATATAAAAATCCGGGGAGCAAATGAAAACAATCTGAAGAATCTGGATGTGGACATCCCGAGAAATGAATTTGTGGTTTTAACCGGTCTGTCCGGTTCGGGAAAGAGCTCTCTGGCGTTCGATACGATTTATGCGGAGGGACAGAGAAGATATATGGAAAGTCTGTCCTCCTATGCAAGACAGTTTCTGGGGCAGATGGAGAAGCCTAATGTGGAGAGTATTGAGGGGCTTTCTCCGGCCATTTCCATTGACCAGAAATCAACCAACCGGAACCCCAGATCTACGGTGGGTACGGTGACGGAGATTTATGACTATTTCCGTCTGCTCTATGCCAGAGTTGGGATTCCTCACTGCCCGAAGTGCGGAAAACCTATTGCCAAACAGACCGTGGATCAGATGGTGGATCAGATTATGGAACTGCCGGAGCGCACGAGGATCCAGCTTCTGGCCCCGGTGGTCAGAGGAAGAAAGGGCCGTCACGAGAAGGTTCTGGAGCAGGCAAAAAAAAGCGGATATGTCCGTGTGTCTGTGGACGGCAGCCTGTATGAATTGTCGGAGGATATTAAGCTGGATAAAAATATCAAGCATACGATTTCCATTGTGGTGGATCGTCTTGCCGTGAAGCCGGGGATTGAAAAAAGGCTGACAGATTCTATCGAGAGCGTGCTGAAGCTGGCAGAGGGATTGCTGGTTGTGGATACCATGGACGGTAATTATATGAATTTCAGCCAGAGTTTTTCCTGTCCGGACTGCGGAATCAGTGTGGACGAGATCGAACCCAGAAGCTTTTCCTTCAATAATCCGTTCGGAGCCTGCCCTCACTGTCTGGGACTGGGCTATAAGATGGAGTTTGACGAGCGTCTGATGATTCCGGACAAATCTCTTTCGATTTCGGAGGGGGCGATTGCGGTTATGGGCTGGCAGTCCTGCACCGACAAGGGAAGTTTTACCAGAGCTATTCTTGACGCATTGAGTGCGGAATATCATTTTGATCTGGACACTCCTTTTCAGGATTATTCAGAGGAAGTTCATAATGTGCTGCTCCACGGAACCGATGGACACACGGTGAAGGTATATTATAAGGGACAGCGGGGCGAGGGCGTTTATGATGTTGCCTTTGAAGGGCTGATTAAAAATGTAGAGCGCAGATACAGGGAGACCGGATCAGATACCATGAAGCAGGAGTACGAGACTTTCATGCAGATCACGCCCTGTCATGTATGTCACGGACAGAGGCTGAAACCGGAGTCTCTGGCAGTGACGGTGGGGGATAAAAATATTTTCGAGATTACCTCCATGTCCATTGCAAAGCTGACAGAGTTTATGAACGGGCTGGAGCTTACCCAGACTCAGCAGATGATCGGAAGTCAGGTTTTGAAAGAGATTCGTGCGAGGATCGGTTTTCTGATGGATGTGGGATTGGAATATCTGACACTGGCCCGGGCAACAGCCACTCTGTCCGGCGGCGAGGCTCAGAGAATCCGTCTGGCCACACAGATTGGTTCCGGTCTGGTAGGCGTAGCTTATATTCTGGATGAGCCCAGTATCGGCCTTCACCAGAGAGATAACGATAAATTGCTGAAAACATTGTGCCATCTTAGGGATCTTGGAAATACGTTGATCGTGGTGGAACACGATGAGGATACCATGATGGCTGCTGACTGCGTAGTGGATATCGGCCCGGGAGCAGGGGAACACGGGGGTGAACTGGTAGCCATCGGAACTGCCGAGGAGATTATGAAGAATGAAAACTCCATCACAGGGGCTTATCTGAGCGGCAGAGTTAAGATTCCGGTACCGGAGGTAAGGAAAAAGCCCACCGGCTGGCTGACGGTTCGGGGAGCGAAGCAGAATAACCTGAAAAATATCGATGTAAAGTTTCCTCTGGGGGTTTTGACCTGTGTGACCGGTGTGTCCGGTTCCGGTAAGAGCTCTCTGGTCAATGAGATTTTATATAAAAGTCTGGCGAAGGGGCTGAACCGGGCGCGGGTAGTTCCGGGAGAATGCAGGGCTGTGGAAGGGATGGAACAACTGGATAAGGTCATCAACATCGACCAGTCTCCCATCGGAAGGACGCCCCGCTCCAACCCGGCGACTTATACAGGGGTCTTTGACCAGATCCGTGATCTTTTTGCAGCTACAGCAGACGCAAAGGCGAGAGGCTACAAGAAGGGCCGTTTCAGCTTCAACGTAAAGGGTGGAAGATGTGAAGCATGCAGCGGAGACGGAATCATCAAGATTGAGATGCATTTCCTGCCGGATGTCTACGTGCCCTGTGAGGTGTGTCAGGGAAAACGGTATAACCGGGAGACTTTGGAGGTAAAATATAAAGGAAAAAGTATTTACGATGTATTGGACATGACGGTGGAGGAAGCGGTAAAGTTCTTTGAAAATGTTCCGTCTATTCGAAGAAAGATGGAGACGCTGTATGATGTGGGACTTTCTTACATTCGTCTGGGACAGCCTTCTACCACTTTGTCCGGAGGAGAAGCCCAGAGGGTGAAGCTGGCAACAGAGCTTGCGAAAAGGAGTACGGGAAAGACCATCTATATTTTGGATGAGCCTACGACGGGCCTGCATTTTGCGGATGTGCATAAGCTGGTGGAGATTTTGAAACGGCTGTCAGAAGGGGGAAATACCGTAGTTGTGATCGAGCATAATCTGGATGTGATCAAGACGGCAGACTATATTATCGACATTGGTCCTGAGGGCGGAGATAAAGGCGGATGCGTGATCGCAAAGGGAACGCCGGAAGAAATCGTAAAGAATCCGGTATCCTACACCGGCCGTTATGTCGAAAAATACCTCTAAAAAACGCTTTCCATTTCAGGGGGAATTGTTTATAATAGGTAGGAATGATATTTTGAAAGGGGATTATTATGGCATCAGCAGATATCGGAATTGATTTGGGAACATCCAGTATTCTGGTTTATACAAAAGGAAAAGGGATTGTCTTGAAAGAGCCGTCCGTAGTTGCCTATGACAAAGATGCAGACAAGGTAAAAGCCATAGGGGAAGAGGCACGCCAGATGATCGGAAGAACGCCGGGTAATATCATGGCGATCCGTCCGCTGCGTCAGGGAGTGATTTCTGACTATACCATTACGGAAAAAATGCTGAAGCACTTTATACAGAAAGCCATGGGAAGAAAAGCTTTCCGGAAACCGCGAATCAGTATCTGCGTCCCCAGCGGAGTTACTGAGGTGGAAAGAAAAGCGGTAGAAGAGGCAACGTATCAGGCAGGCGCCCGTGAGGTTTATATTATTGAGGAACCAATTGCGGCAGCCATCGGAGCAGGCATTGATATTACAAAGCCCTTTGGCAATCTGATCGTAGATATCGGCGGAGGGACTACGGATATTGCAGTGATTTCTCTGGGAGGTCTGGTGGTATCCTCTTCCATTAAAGTGGCGGGAAATGATTTTGATGAGGCGATCATCCGCTATGTGCGGAAGGAGCACAATATGTTTATCGGAGAACAGACAGCGGAGGCCATCAAGATTAAGATCGGAACTGCCTGCAAACGTCCCCAGACAGTCACCATGGAGATCAAGGGAAGAAATGTGATTACAGGACTTCCGAAAACGGTGACTATCACCTCAGAAGAAATCCGGGAAGCCCTGCAGGAGTCGGCAACGAAGATTGTGGAGGCTGTACACAGTGTACTGGAAAAGACGCCTCCGGAGCTGGCGGCAGATATCGTGGAGCGGGGAATCGTTCTGACAGGAGGAGGAGCTCTTCTGGATGGTCTGGAAGAGATTCTGATGGAGAGAACGGGAATCAATACCATGACGGCGGAGAATCCTGCATGTGCGGTGGCAGAAGGCACCGGAATGTATGCAGAGATGATGGGAAAACTGGGAAAATAAACGGTTAAAATTATACATTTCTTAAAATACGGGAAACAGGAATATGCAGAATACAATCGAAGGATATGTAGAACATATTATATTTCGAAATGAGGATAACGGTTACACAGTGCTCAGTCTGATGGCAGATGGTTCAGAGGTTACCTGTGTAGGTGTTTTTGAATATATTGGAGAAGGGGAACTTCTGGAACTTCAGGGCTCATATGTAGATCATGCCACCTACGGGCAGCAGTTCAAGGTGGAAAGCTATGAGACAAAGCTTCCGGAAGATACCATCGCCATAGAGAGGTATCTGGGCTCCGGCGCGATCAAAGGCGTGGGAGCTGCTTTAGCTGCGAGGATCGTCCGCAGATTCGGGGACAGTACCATGCGGATACTGGATGAGGAACCGGAACGTCTTTCGGAAGTGAAAGGGATTAGTGAAAAGAAGGCGAGAGAGATCGCAGAACAGATTGCAGAAAAATCGGAGATGCGAAGCGCTATGATGTTCCTGCAGCAGTATGGGATTTCCATTACCTTGGGGGTAAAGATTTACGGAAAATACGGCTCCCGGGTGTACAGTGTCTTGAAGGAGAATCCCTATCAGCTTGCAGAGGATATTCAGGGAATCGGATTTCGGATTGCCGATGAGATTGCAGGAAGGATCGGTATCCACACGGATTCGGATTACCGGATCAGAAGCGGGCTGTTTTACGTTTTATCACTGGCGGCAGCAGAAGGACACATCTATCTTCCGCAGGAAATCCTGCTTGCCAGAGCGCAGGAGCTTTTAGGCGTGGAGGCTTCCCTGATGGAGAAGCACATTACGGATCTGGCCATGGACAGAAAAGTGATTATCCGGGAACTTGAGCGGGAAGGAAAGATTCAGAAGATCATTTATTCCAGCCAGTACTATTATCTGGAATTGGATACAGCCCGCAGACTGACGGAGCTTCGGGTTCAGAACGAAGAACCGGAGGAAGCAATCCGGAAACGGCTGGAGTTTATCGAGAAGAAAAACCAGTTGGAGCTTGACGAGCAGCAGCGTCAGGCGGTAGTGGAATCTGTAAAAAACGGGGTGGTTGTCATTACCGGCGGACCGGGAACGGGAAAAACCACCACCATCAATGCACTGATCCAGTATTTTGAATTGGAAGGGATGGATATTTTCCTTGCGGCTCCCACAGGAAGAGCAGCAAAACGTATGACGGAGACTACAGGCTATGAGGCGTCTACCATTCACCGGCTTCTGGAACTGACCGGAATGATGGAGGAATCCTCGGCAGCGGCGCATTTTGAGCGGAATGAGGAGAATCCGCTGGAAGCGGATGTGATCATCATTGATGAGATGTCCATGGTGGATATTTCACTGATGCATGCTCTTTTGACGGCGGTTCAGGTGGGAACCCGGCTGATTCTGGTGGGAGATGTGAACCAGCTTCCCAGTGTAGGGCCGGGCAGTGTGCTGAAAGATATCATTGATTCCTGTCAGTTCTGCGTGGTAAAGCTTAGTAAAATTTTCCGTCAGGCAACGGAGAGTGATATCGTAGTCAACGCACATAAGATCAATGCCGGAGCGGAGGTCTCCATTGATAATAAGAGTAAGGATTTCTTTTTTCTGAAGAGATACGATGCAGATGTGATCGTGGCATCCATCGTGTATCTGGTGCAGAAAAAGCTGCCGCCCTATGTGCAGGCCAGACCTTTGGACATTCAGGTGCTGACGCCTATGAGAAAGGGACTTCTGGGAGTGGAGCGGTTAAACGAGGTGCTGCAGAAGTATCTGAATCCGGAAGATAAGAAAAAGAGAGAAAAAGAACACGGAAACGGTCTGTTTCGTGAAGGCGATAAAGTCATGCAGATCAGAAACAACTACCAGCTTGAGTGGGAAATCCGGGGAAAATATGGGATTGCGGTGGAAAAAGGTATCGGTGTATTCAACGGTGACATGGGGATCGTGGAGGAAATCAATACCTTTGCAGAAACCATGACCGTTGTTTTTGAGGAAAGCAGATATGTGGAATATACGTTCAAGCAATTAGATGAGCTGGAACTGGCATATGCGGTGACCATCCATAAATCTCAGGGAAGCGAGTATCCGGCGGTGATTCTGCCGCTTCTGGGAGGACCGAAGCTTCTGATGAGCCGGAATCTTTTGTATACAGCCGTTACCAGAGCCAGAAAATGTGTAACTGTTGTGGGAAGTGAAGTCACTTTTCAGGAAATGATACATAATAAGCAGGAAAAGGGGCGTTACACCAGTCTGAAAGAGAGAATTGAGGAATTTCATGCATAAAATGATCAGTCATCTTCTGGATTGGATTTATCCGAGAAGATGTGTATTCTGCGATGATCTGCTGGGAAAAAATGAAAAGTATCTCTGCAGAGAATGCAGAAAAAAAGTTCCTGTTCCGATTCGGGAGCCCCGCTGTAAAAAATGCGGTAAACCTCTGAACAGAGCGGAGCAGGAGTATTGCCGCGACTGCAGGCGGGGAGATCAGATGTATGACGGAGGAATGGGGATTTTCCTATACAAAGATCCCCTGAAGCAGTCTTTGATGCGGTTTAAGTTTCATGGAAGAAAAGAATATGGGGAATTTCTGGGAAAATTGATGTGCACCTACAGTACAGAATTTATTTCCCGGATTCGTCCGGAGGTGATTCTTCCGGTTCCCCTCCATAAGAAAAAACAGAATGCCAGAGGCTATAATCAGGCGCAGATTCTGGCGGAGGAAGTAAGCAGAGGGTTTTCCATACCCATTCGCACCGATCTGGTGCTGCGGAAAAAATTCACAAAAGCACAGAAAGAATTAAACAGAAAAGAGAGAAAAAAGAATCTGGAACAGGCGTTTACCGTGGAAGGTCAGGCAGGGCAGTATCAAAGAGTATTGGTGGTGGATGATATTTATACCACCGGCAGTACGGTGAATGCCATTGCAGGTAAGCTGAAGAAACAGGGCGTGAAGGAAGTGTGGTTTTTGACCCTTTGTATTGGGGAAGGGTTATAGTCACTGTTCAGCCTTTCAGGCTTCATAGTCATGGGTTATAAACCGTAAGAGAAAAATCCCTTTTAATAGGGTAGAATCTATGATATAATACCGTCAGGTATTATATCTGTGCATAGGTGATTTCTGCGGAACCGCAGAAATTCGCTGCACATTATACGGAAGACATGATTTCGAGGAAATCATGTGATAATACCGTCAGGTATGAGTTGTATGAAATGGAATGCAGGTGAGAATATATGTTAGATGAAAAGAAAATTCGTTTGATGACAAAATTGGCAAGGTACGAAAACGGACAGGGAAAAGAAGACATGAGAATCGCCAGATATTACCGCAGTGACTATCTGGGCATTGCGCTGTTTAAGAATTTTTTTCTGGCAAGTGCGGGCTACGGTGTGATTCTCCTTCTGGTATGCGCCTATTTTTCGGAGTATCTGCTGGACAATGTGCATAAGATGAATCTGCTGCTTGTAGGGGCAGGGGTGATTGGCGGTTATATTATTACCCTTACGGTCTATTCGGTGGTTACCTATACGATTTGTTCCCTGCGGTATTTTAAAGCAAAACGATCCGTAAAAATGTACAATCAGCAGTTGGGAGAATTACAGAAATTTTATGAATAAGAGAGAGCAGGAGGAGTAATTCATGGCCTTGCTATTAGAATTTAAAGAAAAGCTTCAACAGATTTATGCAAAATACAGTACCTTTATCGTTCCGGTGCTGAAATTTATTCTGGCAATGGTGGTTTTCAAAAGCATCAATTCCCGACTGGATTTTGTGGAGCAGTTGGACAGTATTTTTGTGTTATTGATTCTTTCACTGATCTGTTCTGTTATGCCGCTGAACCTGATGGTGACCTTCGGGCTGCTTTTGATGACCGGACAGTGTTACGGAGCGGGATTGGAGGTTGCGGGATTTGCGGTGGCATTGGTTCTGATTCTGGTAATTCTGTATATCCGGTTTACCCCTCAGGACGCGTTGGTACTGCTTTTGACGCCGCTGGCGTTTCAGATGGGGGTTCCCTGCGCGATACCCATAGGTTACGGACTGACAAGGACTCCGGTGTCTGCGATTTCAGCGGGCTGCGGAGTGGTGGTTCATTATTTCATTGAATTAGTCAGTAAAAATGCCAATGCTTTTCAGGGAACAGACACGGAGAAGATTGCGGAAAATCTGAAATTTCTTCTGGATGGGCTTCTGAAAAATCAGGATATGCTGATGAATATCATCGCTTTTGTAGCGGTACTTCTGATTGTAAACATTATCCGGAGACTTCCGGTGGATTATTCATGGCAGATTGCCATCTTTACCGGAGGTATTTCTTATGTGGTGATTATGGTAGCCGGAGGTTTGTTTGTGGATGTGGAAAGTCCGGTTCTGCCGATGATCGCAGGAACTATCGGTGCGGTTATACTGGCAGTGATCATGGAGTTTTTCCTGTTTAATGTGGATTATACCAGAACGGAGTATATTCAGTATGAGGATGACGATTACTGTTACTATGTGAAAGCAGTTCCTAAGATGAGAATTGCCGCAAAAAATGTAAAAATAACAAAGATTCAGGAGCAGGATTATCCGGTTCCCCCGTCAGAACAGGTGGATTATGAATCAAGACTGGAAGAATCTTTGAAGAATTTATAGGAAAGGGATAAAACGAGGAGGGAAGTGGAAGAATGAAGAATATTATTGAATATTTAAATTTCCGTTTTCGGATTTCAAATTTTTCATTGCCTATATCCTTTGGCCTCATTGATATTATACAGATTTTACTGATCGCGATTTTTGTGTACTATTTGATGGTATGGGTAAAAAATACCCGGGCCTATATGCTGCTGAAGGGTGTATTGCTGGTGGTGATCTTCCTGATCGTAGCTGCGCTGTCACATATGGATACAATCCTCTGGATTTGTAAGCAGCTTAGTGTTGTGGCGATTACGGGAGTGATTGTTATTTTTCAGCCGGAGCTGAGACGGGCGCTGGAACAGTTGGGAGAAAAGAAAATGCTGGCCACGCTGATTCCTTTTGAAACAGGAAAGTCTGCGGAGGAGCGGATCAGTGACCGGACCATCGGAGAACTGATTCATGCAGTATACGCTATGGGTGAGGTTAAGACAGGGGCTCTGATTGTTATTGAGCAGAATATTATTCTGAAAGAATATGAAAAAACAGGTATTGCCATGGATTCCATGATCAGCAGCCAGTTGCTGATTAATATTTTCGAACACAATACACCGCTCCATGACGGCGCAGTGATCGTGAGAAACAACAGAATCGTTGCAGCTACCTGCTATCTTCCACTTTCGGACAATCTGGAATTGAATAAAAGTCTCGGAACCAGACACCGGGCGGGGGTGGGAATCAGCGAGGTGAGTGATGCGCTCACTATTATCGTATCAGAAGAGACCGGTAAGATTTCCTATACGATGGGCGGAAAGATCCATACCGGTGTGAATCCGGGAACTCTGCGGGAAGAATTGAACAAATTGAAGATGAAATCCGGATCAAAGGAAGACAGCGGAAAATTCAAGAGATGGAAAGGACGGGGTAGACATGAAGAAAAAACTGACTGAAAATCTGACCCTGAAAATTGTTTCTGTTTTGGTAGCGGTGCTGATCTGGCTGTTTGCTTCCAATGCCAGTGATCCGGTTATTATGGAAAATTATTCCGCAAGAGTGAATGTGATCAATGACGATTATATCCTCAAGTCAGGGAAAACTTATCGTTTGGATGAGACAAAGCGGGAAGTCACGGTATATATCCGGGGAAAGACTTCCGTAGTCACTGCCAGAAAAGATATTGCAGTAGAGGCGGATATGACCCAGATCGTGGACCTGAGTGAGGATTCCGGTTTGGTTTATGTCCCGGTGCAGTTTAAGCCGGTCAGCGGAATTTCCATGAAAGATGTGGAAATTTATCCGAAAACGATTCCTGTCTATATAGAAGATATGGAATCTAAGGAGTTTGTGATAACTGTCAATACGGAGGGCAAACCGGTAACCGGCTATGAAATCGGTGAATGTGTGCCATCTACAGAAAAAGTACTGATTCAGGGACCGAAATCCATGATCAACAAAATTAAAAGCGTAGTGGCTACGGTCAATGTAAACGGATTGGCATCGGATACGAAAAAAACGGCAAGCCTGAAGCTGATTGACCAGAATGGTTCCGCCTACGATGAAGCAATGGATTATGTGCGTTTTGTTGCAGTCAATGAACAGCGTACCATTGATGTGGATGTAAAATTGTGGAAGATAGTAGACAATATAAAGATTAAGGCAAATTACAGCGGAACACCGTCCTACGGTTATCAGGTGGACAAAATCACAACTACACCGGAAGAAATATCAGTTGCCGGAAGTGAAGAAGCGCTGAAAACTCTCGCGGAGAACAACAATACCGTTGAAATTCCCGCGGATCTGATTGATATAGCAGGAAGCGGTCAGGATCAGGAATTTAATATTAAATTAAATACGCTTCTGAAAGAGGAGGACGGATTTAAAATACCGGAGAATGCATCCCAGTCTGTGCTTGTGAAGGTCAGCATTCTTCCCTATGACAGCAAGGAATTTGGCGTGAAGACAGCCAATATCACAATCAAGGGACTGGAAAAAAATCTGTGGGCTACCTTCGGGCAGGACACTCTGCAGGTGCGGGTGAAAGGCCGGGAGGCGGATCTGGAAGAATTGCTTGCGGAAGAGATTCAGGCATCCATTGATTTGACAGATAAGACGGAGGGGGAATATACGGTGCCTGTGACGATTACACTTCCGGAAGGATATATGCAGGTAGAAAGCGTAACGACAACCGTTCAGTTGACAAAAGTGCAGAATACAGACGAATAGAGGAAAGTAATATGGTAAGACAGAACGTAGTAATTAAAAACCCAACCGGTTTGCATTTGAGACCAGCCGGCGTCCTGTGCAAAGAGGCGATGCAGTTCAAATCACGAATCACCTTTGAGTTTGATAACACCGTATCAAATGCTAAAAGTGTGCTGAGTGTGCTGGGAGCCTGCGTAAAATGCAATGATGAAATCATTCTGACCTGTGAAGGGGAGGACGAGGAAACCGCTCTGCAAAGACTGGTGGAAGTGATTGAGGACGGGCTGGGCGAGTAGCCTGAAAACATACAATCCGCCGAGGTGTGCTTGAACTGTTTTCAAGATAAAAGAAAAACGGGTACGATGCAAAGAAATCTGCATCGCACCCGTTTTGTGCCTGTGCCCGCAGCACAGATACAAAATTGGTGCAGCTTTTTCCCGATGGAGGCTTCGAAGCGCTTCACTGGGAAAAGCTTGAAGGGAGATCAGGAGGGAAAGGTCAGACTGATATCATCGATGGTCTGTCTCAGCTCAAAGGTTTCCGGGTCAAGAATCTTCAGGGTGGTTTCCAGAGAATGGATATCTGTGATCAGATATTTGTCCAGATCCTCCTGAAAAATCGACATGGTTCCGATGGCTTTTTTCCCTTTAGGAACAGTGAGGGAAAGAATGACATCCAGTGTGGCATCACCGACAATAATGTTGGAAGCCTCCAGAGCCAGATCCTGATCGGTATCATTGGAAATGTAGACTTTCCAAGATTTTCCCGAGATGGGATCGTCAACGATTCCTTTTGATACAAGCTTGAGACCATCTTTGTCATAGACCACCTCTCCGGTTTCGTCATACGATGAAGTCTCAGATTCTCCCGTCTTGATTGTGACAGGTTCTGAGGTGTATAGAGTTTCAAAAGAGAGGGCATCCAGTAAAAGCACTTTGGCATCCATGTGGGAAACGGTCTGAATTCCACAGGCTTCCAGATCCTCAGGGGAAAATGCAGCGCTCATATCGTTTACAGAATTGGCATCCACGTTCAGACTGAAAGCGGGATGCATTACAAAGTTATTGACGGATACATCGGCCAGTTGGATGATGTAGTTCTGATCGGACGTATTTTCTGCACGAATACCCAAGGTGGCTTGCTGTGCAAGGTCACTTACAAGAGCATACACCTTTATACCGTTTTGCTCCAGCAGAAGCTGCTCGTCAGCAGAAGCTTCGTTCTGCTGGGCAGAATCATTTTCCTCGGTATCGGCAGAACTATCGGAGCCGGAAGGCTGGGAAGTTGGATTTTCGGATTCTGCATCTGAGGAAGCATTTTCTGTGGATGGAACATCCTGCACAGGAGAGGATGAATCCTGACTGGAAGAGCCGGATTCTGTTTTGCATGCTGTCACGGAGGAAACCAGCAGAGCAGCAATCATAATTGCAATATATTTTCTTTTCATAGCGAACTCCTTTTTATTTTTATTATAAGGGGTAAAGAGACAAAAGTAAAACATAATATATTTTGGAATTTTACTCGATGTGTGGGAAGAACCATGCTATAATGAGCACGAAGCAGGGTGAGGGCTTCAGTTTGACAATGGAACGCCAGAACTCTGAAAAGTTATTTTCAAGAAAAGGATGGGATTTAGGATGATAGAAAAATGCCCTTATGCAAAAAAATGCGGCGGCTGTCAGTATCAGGGAACAGCCTATGGGGAACAGTTGAAGGAAAAGGAGAAAAGGGTGGGGAAATTGCTGAAACCCTTCGGCAGAATCCAGCCGATCATTGGGATGGAAAATCCCTATTATTACCGAAATAAAGTGCATGCTGCATACAAGCATCTGAGAAATGGGGATGTGGTGGCAGGAATCTATGAGGAGGGTACTCATAAAGTGGTACCGGTGACAAAATGCCAGATTGAAAATCAGGAAGCAGATGCGGTGATCCAGACAATCTGCAAACTGGCAAAATCATTTAAAATCAAAATTTATAATGAGGACAGCGGATATGGCCTTCTGCGCCACGTTTTGATCCGGACCGGACGGAAAACAGGAGAAATGCTGGTGGCGCTGGTAACTGCTTCTCCGGTATTTCCGTCAAAAAATAATTTTGTGAAAGCTCTTAGGAAAGAGCATCCGTCTATTACCACTGTGGTCTTGAATGTGAACGACAAGAAAACAAGTATGGTGCTGGGAGAGCGGAATATTGTGCTTTACGGCAAAGGATATATCGAGGATGAGCTGTGCGGCTGCCGTTTTCGGATTTCACCGAATTCTTTTTATCAGGTCAATCCCGAGCAGACGGAAGTGCTGTACGGAAAAGCTATCAAACTGGCAAATTTAAGTGGAAAAGAACGGGTTATCGATGCATACTGCGGTATCGGAACCATCGGCCTGATTGCAGCATCCCATGCAAAAGAGGTAATCGGCGTGGAATTGAATAAGGATGCAGTAAGGGATGCTGTGGGAAATGCAAAACGGAATGGTATCCGAAATGTCCGTTTTTATCAGGAGGATGCGGGAAAATTTATGGTTGCTATGGCTGAAGCAGGGGAGAAGGCGGACGTAGTATTCATGGACCCGCCGAGAGCCGGAAGTGATGAAAATTTTATGGATTCCGTCGTAAAAATGGCGCCAAAACGGGTAGTGTATATCTCCTGTAATCCGGAGACATTGGCGCGGGATCTGAAATATTTTTGTGGGAAGGGATATGGGGTGAAGGAAATCTGTCCGGTGGATATGTTTCCGTTCACTCATCATACAGAGGTTTGCGTGAATTTGGAAAGGGCAGATGTGAGTAAAAAATAAAAGGAGGGATTTGCTATGAGATTTGGTTTCCAATTATACGGCGCGGCGAAGGAATGTCGCAGCAACCCGAAGGACTTTTTTGAAAAAGTACATGGGATGGGATATGAGTTTATTGAGCCGTGCATTGTGTTTGGGACAGATGAGGATGTAAGCAGCAGTAAAATGTGGAACGAGCAGGAGGCAGAAAACTTTTTGGCGGAAGCGGAGCGGGTAGGCCTCCGTGCATTTTCCGTGCATGCTTTTGCGGAAAATCTGCAGGCAGAACTGCCGTCTATGGAACGAATGGGCAGACAGCATCAGGTGTCGCAGTTTGTGATACAGTGTCCATTTCCGGTGACAAAGGAAGTGTATAGTGAATTTGCCGAAAACTGTGTAAAAATTGCAGAAGAACTGGAAAAGTGGGGCATTGAACTTCTTATCCATAACGGCTCGAAGGAGATTGAGGAAAAAATTGATGGGAAAACAGGCTATGAATGGCTGCTTGAGCAGTGCGGCGGCAAAGTAGGAGCGCAGCCGGATACCGGATGGATATTCTATGGCGGTGAAGATCCGGAGGAACTGCTGCACAAGATTGAAAAATATGTGCGTTCTCTGCATCACAAGGACTTTTGCAGAACAGAAGAGGGCTGGAAGGAAGTAGCTGTGGGAGAAGGCGAGGTTGACACGCCGGCCTGCTTTAAGTTCGGAAAAAACAAGGATATTCCTCAGTTTGCGGATATGGACGGTTCGGAAAATGATATGCTGGAGAATCTGGAAACGATGGTTCATTATCTTAGCGGATTGAATGAATGCTGCGCTGATACAGCAGTAGTCTGATACATAGGTTTAAAAATTTTTATCGGCGGTCATATGACCGCAGGCAGAGGGGCTGTGGGGAAACAGACAGTTCCAAAGAGGGGCAGGTGTGACTCGGATGAGCCACACCTGCCCCTAAAACTTTTCTATAAAAAAGATGAATGTCCACAGGAAATCAAAATAACAAAACCTGCGCAAATGCGACACCTAAAAAGAATGTATGACAAGTAATTATCTAGAATTTAAAAAATAAATTTTATATAATATAGCCAACAAAGAAAAGCTAAGTGGACGGGAAATTGGCAATATTTTTTCTATAGTTGGTTGGAGAGACATTGTAATGTCTGCGGAATGCATTGGAAAAATGCTCTACTGTTGAGTAACCGAGAGATTCTGAAATATTGTTTACAGACTCATTTGTGGAAACCAGAAGAACAACAGCAGCTGCCATGCGCGCATCATTTCTTTTCTGTAAAAAGGTTTTCCCATAGTGTTGCTTTAAAAGACGTTCGGTTTGCCTTGTACTGAGTCCAAGGAGTGCAGAAAGCTTTGTAAGAGTAATATCTCTGTAGTCGTAGAGAAAGCACTCTTCAATAATGATGTATTTTTGCTCAAAAAGATTGGAAGGACCAAAAGGAGTATCTTTCCTTCGAAAAGGAGTCGGAGCAGCAGTCTGGTAATTACGAACCATTTTGACAATACACTGGGATAGGAGCGATTCTACTTGCAGTTTGTATCCAAGTGCTTGGAGCTGCATTTCAGAAAAAAGCTGTTCCATAAGCGGGCCAATTTGTTCTGTATCCTGACCGAACCAGAAGACCGTGTTTTCGAATAGAGTAACAATCTGAGAAACACGATTATATTGGTGATTTGGAGCAATCTTTAAGTTGATGCAGTATTCAACCATGGGATTGCTGAGAGTAGGAAACTGTTCATGCTCCACACCGGGTCCTGTTACATAAAGAGTATTGGGGACGATTGAGTAGCTGATACCTTCTATGACAGCAGTTCCGTAACCTTCGGAAACATAATGAATCTCATAGCTGTGTCTGCTGTGGCTGTGCTTTGGGATGGAACGCAGAAAACGCTCATACACAAGATTTAAAACAGTAAATGACATGTGTTCCAAAGAAAAATGTATATCTAAATTTGTATATTTTGTCTGCAATTCAACACCTCCTGACTACAAAATGTTGCTCAATATAAACTTAGCAAAGCGTGTCAGGAATGTCAACAAATATACAAAACAACACAAAAATATTGTTTATTCAGCCTTTCAGGCTTCATAGTCACAAATATTTAATTTAGGAGGGAAAAACATGATTGTAAAAGGAACTTATTTTCAGAACAGCAAGGAGAATCCGCTGGTGTATGGGGACGTCGAACTAATAAATCCCAAAAGACGCAGATTAAGAGGGGAAGAAGAGAAAGAAGGAATTCTTGCGAAAAGTGTAATTGTTGGTTTTTGTGGAACAGACCGTGAACTTATGAATATGGGGCGGCAGGGAAAACTTGGTGCAAAATTTCCGGAGGGAACCAATAGACTGATCAACGGACATGAAGGACTTGTATGGATACCGGAGCAGAATCGTTTTGCCATCGTGCTGATTCGCGGCGGAAACAGCTATGACCCAACCAGATATACAGAAGAGGAAACCTACTTTGAATATGGGTGCGATCAGGCAGACGGATTGTTTTCGGATTGCAATTACTATAATCCTGATATGCTTCTTCCGATTCCGGATGGCTTTGCAGAGAATGGAAAAATTCCCCTGTCGTTCGCTAAAAAAATGGTATTTCCGGATCCATTTGGCTGCATGGTATTCCAGTTGGAAAGAATGGAGGACATTGGCAGTGCACACAATTTCCGCGTAGAAATGGCGAAAAATAAATGCAGTGAAGAAGAAGCAAGAGAACTGGCAAAGAAGCATGTGTTTGATCGGACAGTTATCTTTGGATTGGGAACAACGGGTATGTTTATAGGTGATCTGATTCACAGAAAATACCCGGATGCTAAAATTGCATTTGTGGCAAGAAGTGAGGAAGAGAGTCAGAAAGTTCGTTTTGCGGTAGAACATGCGGGTGCCATGTATGTAAGAAATGATTTTGATACGGAAGAAGAACTTGCAGAGGCAATACGGAAAAAAATCGGAGGAACAGCTACAGTTTTCATTGGTGTAAGTGGAAGCACTGTAGAACACGAGATTGCTTTCGAGTATGGAGTGCTTGGAAATAATGGAATTTACAATAGCTTTTCTTTGGGACCGAGAGTAGGATTCGATACGATGCCATTTGGATTTAAGAATCAGGTTATTCTGTCATCTATTAATTTCAGACAAGAGCATATGGAGCGTGCCATTCAGATTCTGGAGAATAGTGATTATGACAAGATTGTAGAATTGATCGACAAAGAAACATTTATAAAGAATCCGATAGATGCCTATAATAATAAGATTTATTGTAAAAATGCCCCTTTGAAAACAGCAGTAATTTGGGATCAGTCATTTATTGATATGGATAAATAAAACGGGAGGTTTAACAATGAAAGCAGTTTATATTAACACACCTGGAGAAGTGGAAATCAGAGAGATAGAAAAACCGGTAAGAAAGCCGGGAGAAGCATTATTAAAGGTACTGTATGGGGGAATTTGCGGCAGTGATTTGGGATCATATCGAGGAACCTTCGCATACTTTGATTATCCGAGAATTCCGGGACACGAATTCAGTGCAGAGATTGTAGAAGTTGATGAGAATGAATATGGTCTCAAGGAGGGAATGATTGTTACCTGCAATCCGTATTTCAACTGTGGAAAATGTCATAGCTGCAAAGAAGGACTGGTGAATGCATGTATGGACAATCAGACTATGGGATGTCAGAGAGATGGTGCATTCTGCGAATATATCACGATGCCTTTAGAACGCATTTATGACGGAAAAGGACTGGATCCTAAGATACTGGCTGCTATTGAACCGTTCTGTATCAGTTATCATGGTGTTCAGAGAGCAGGAATCAAGCCGGGAGATAAGGTATTGGTTGTGGGTGCCGGAACGATCGGTGTTCTGGCGGCCAATGCAGCGCAGGCTTTGGGTGGAGAAGTGTATCTCTGTGATGTAGCAGAAAATAAATTACAGTACGCCATGGATACATTTGGATTTGCCGGAACTATTCTGAACAGCTCTGCGGAGGAATTGGAGAAAGCAGTAAAAGAAATTACAGGCAGCATTGAGCTGAATGGAACAAAAACGGGATATGGCTTTGATGTGTGTATTGAAGCAGTGGGACTTCCGTCCACTTTCCAGAATTGTATTGATGCTGCTGCATTTGGTGGGAAAGTGGTGCTTATCGGTGTTGGAAAGAAAAATCTGGATTTCAATTTCACACTGATTCAGAAGAAAGAACTGAATGTGTTTGGAAGCAGAAATGCGTTAAAGAAAGACTTTATTCAACTGATTGATTTGGTAAAAGAAGAAAAAGTGGATCTGGAAAAGATTATTACCAATACCTATGAATTTAAAGATGCAGCTCAGGCATTTGCTGATTTTAGCAGTCATGGAGCTGATATGTTAAAAGTAGTCATTGATTTTTCTAATATCCGGTAGAGAGGGAAGCATATGAAACAATTAAATTATGAAGTATTGAAAGAGAGCGGTTATCAGGGATATATCAAAGAAAAAGGACCTGAGAAGGTCATGCAGTTTGGCGGAGGAAACTTCCTGCGGGCATTTGCAGATTACTGGTTTGACTGTGCAAATGAGCGTGCAGACTGGAATGGAAAGATTGTGATGGTGCAGCCTATCCCTCAAGGACCTACAGAGCTTATCAATAAGCAGGAAGGATTATATACCGTATATCTCCGGGGAAGTGAAAAGGGACAGAAGGTGAATGAGAAGAGAGTACTTTCTTCTGTCAGCCGCAGCATCAATCCCTATGAGAATTTTGACGATGTACTTCAGATGGCCGTGAGTGATGAGCTGGAGATTATTGTTTCCAATACAACAGAGGCAGGGATTGTACATGATACAGTAAGTACATTCGAACAGCGTCCGCCAATCAGTTTTCCCGCAAAGCTGACTCGAATTCTCTATGAACGATACAAAGCGGGAAAACCGGGAATTATCATGTTAAGCTGTGAATTGATTGATAATAACGGTAAAGAACTGTTAAATTGTGTTGATCAGTATATCAATGACTGGAATCTGGAAGAGGGGTTCAAAACATGGATACATCAGGAAAATATTTTTTGTTCCACATTGGTGGATCGTATTGTACCGGGACGCATTCGGGACCAAAAGGAAGTGGAGGCTCTGGAGAAAGAAAATAGATATCATGATGAGCTGATAGATGTAGGAGAATGCTTTGGTGTCTGGATAATTGAAGGTTCCAAGGAACTGGAAGACAGATTACCTTTTAAGAAGGCAGGACTTAATGTTCATGTTGTTCCGGATGTGACTCCTTATAAACACCGCAAAGTTCGTATTCTGAACGGTGCACACACAGGATTTGTTTTGGGAGCTTATCTGGCAGGTTTTGATATTGTAAGAGACTGTATGCATGACGAAACAGTCAAGGGATTTATGAATAAGCTGCTCTATGACGAAGTAATCCCGACATTAAGACATGAGTTAGATGAAAGGGAACTGAAAGAATTTGCAGCAGCAGTTGGCGACCGTTTTAATAATCCGTTTGTAGACCATGAACTTATGAGTATTTCTCTAAACAGTTCATCAAAGTGGAAAGCAAGAGATTTGCCGTCTCTTTTGGCTTATGTAGAAGAAAAAGAGGAATTACCGTCTTGTCTGGTTATGAGTATGGCAGCCTATATTGCTTTCTACAGCAATGAGATTCAGAGAAGAGAGTCTGATGGACTGATTTGCAGACGGGCCAAGGGAAATGAGTACAGGATACAGGATGATGCATGGGTGCTTGATTTCTATTATGACCACAGAGCAGATGATGAGGAAACGTTGGTACATTCGGTTTTGTCTGATGTTCGGTTTTGGGAGAGAGATTTGACAAAGATTGCAGGACTTGAATGTGCTGTCGCAGAAGGATTAAAAAAAATTCGTAGAGAGGGAGCGCTTGCGGCATACGCATCCTGCCTATAGAGAGGAGGAAAAACATGAGCAAAGTGATTCGCATCAACGAGAAAGATAATGTAGCGGTGGCTATCAGTCCTGTTGAAGCAGGTGAAATTGTTAAAGTGGGAGATCGCGAGATCGTGGTGAAAGAGGCTATTGCTCAGGGACATAAGATGTCTGTCAGAGTGATAGCACAAGGGGAGAGCATTATTAAATATGGTTTTGCCATTGGTCATTCCACGATGGATGTGGAAGAGGGAGTTTGGATACACACGCATAATATGCAGACTAATTTGTCGGGAGAAATAGAGTATAGCTATCGTCCGGATATAAAACCGTTGGCATGTGTGGAACCGGAGACCTTCATGGGCTATCGGAGAAGAGACGGGAAGGCAGCCATCCGTAATGAGATATGGGTTATCCCGACAGTTGGATGTGTCAACGATGTGGCAAAAAAGATGGTGGCGGACAATCAGGATCTTGTAAAAGGCAGCATCGATGGTCTGTATACATTTCCGCATCCATATGGCTGCAGCCAGACAGGACATGATCATGCTCAGACGAGAAAACTTCTGGCAGCTCTGGTACGGCATCCCAATGCGGCGGCTGTACTGGTAGTAGGATTGGGATGTGAAAACCTGACTCATGAGCAGTTTTTGGAGGAGTTGGGAGAGTATGATACAGATCGTGTGAAATTTTTAATCTGCCAAGAAGCAGATGATGAGTTTGAAGAAGGAAGAACACTTCTGCAGCAGTGTGCAGATTATGCAAAACAGTTTACAAGAGAACCTATATCGGTCAGTGAACTTGTGGTTGGTATGAAATGCGGAGGTTCTGACGGGCTTTCCGGAATTACGGCAAATCCGGTAGTGGGAGCGTTTAGTGACATGCTGTGTGCAAGAGGTGCAAGTACGGTTCTCACGGAAGTACCGGAGATGTTTGGCGCTGAAGGAATGCTGATGAACCGCTGCATCAGTGAAGAAATTTTTAACAAGGCAGTAAATATGGTCAATGGATTCAAGCAGTACTTTATCAGTCATAATGAGGTGGTTTATGATAATCCAAGTCCCGGCAACCGACAGGGAGGCATTACCACTTTGGAAGATAAAAGCTGCGGCTGTGTACAGAAAGGCGGAGAAGCCCCGATTATGGATGTCATCGGATATGGTGATACAGTTGTAACAAAGGGGCTGAATATGCTTTACGGACCGGGGAATGATCTGGTAAGTTCTACAGCCATGACCGCAGCCGGAGCGCATCTGATTCTTTTTACAACAGGGCGTGGAACACCTTTTGGCGCACCGGCGCCAACAATGAAAATAGCAACCAACACCGCACTGGCGAAAAGGAAAAAAGGCTGGATAGATTTTAATGCCGGAACTGTGACCGACGGAGAGAGGATAGAGGATGCTGCGAAGAGATTGCTGGAACTTGTCATAGAGACAGCCGGAGGCAGACAGACTAAGACGGAAGAGAAGGGATTCAGAGAAATCGCTATTTTTAAAGATGGTGTGACACTGTAGAAAAACGTTCGAAAACGTAAAAGGGGGAAAGGCACATGATCATTGATGCTCATGTACATCTATGGAAAAAACAACAGGGAGAAGTTGCAGAGGGAAGTGTTTACGGACTGTATGGAGGAAAAAGTAATTTTGCGGGAACCGTGCGGCAGATGATGCCGCCGTATCTCCTGAATGGTGAAAATACGGTAGAATATTTGATTTCTAATATGGATTATGCACAAGTAAATGCAGCGGTAATTACGCAGGAATATATGGATGGAAATCAGGATGCGTATCTGCAGGAGGTAAAGAAGAAATATCCGGACCGGATTAAAATTTGTAGTTTATATGAAGAACGGGACGATTTCAAAACAGATGGGTTTGACGGAATCAAAATCTGCGGTGCAAGAATGAAAGCACCGTTTGAGACTTCATTGCCTGTTTTCAAAATGGCCCAGAAAGAAGGAAAGTTTGTTGCTATCGATCTGGCGGAGGGAACACGGCAAGTAGGGGCCTTGCGGGAAATCATTGAGGAATGTCCGGATGTAAGAATTGCGTTAGGACATTTTGGAATGGTTGGAAGAGAAGGATGGGAAGCGCAGATTGCACTTGCGAAATACCCTAATGTCTATATCGAGAGCGGTGGGATTACATGGCTGTTTCACAGGGAATATTATCCATATCCTTCTGCGGTTGAAGCCATTGTTAAGGCAAAAGAAATATGTGGAATGGAAAAGCTGATGTGGGGAAGTGATTATCCCAGAACCATGACTGCCATCACCTATCAGATGTCCCGGGATTTTATTTGCAAAAGCGATAAGCTTTCGGAGAATGATAAGAGGTTGTTTTTAGGCGGAAATGCAGAAAAATTCTATGGCTTTATCCATCAGGAGGAATTGCCGAAAATTCCTAATATGGTTGAAGATTGATGACACTAATGGATGTGACAGATGGAAATCCTGTAGAAACGTCGATATGGGATGTATCGGCTGTAATTATAGAATAATCAGAAAGAGTTATTAGAAAATGGCGGGGAAGGGTGCTGCAGATGAAGGAATTTATTAAAAACTTATATGATAAAAATAATTTTGGAAAACGTCTTATACTGGTAATTTTAGCAGTAATTACTATGGGATTTGCTTTGTCATGGCTGGTGCAGCTTAGCTTTGGAACAGATCCATGTACAAGTTTAAACATAGCTGTTGCTGCTAAAATTGGAACAATAGCGAATATGTTCATGGTTGGATACTCAGTGGATTTTTTTTCATGGATATGGGGGATGATTATACCAACAGAGATATTTAATTCTATGATTGTACGTATATTGATATTAATTCCAGCCTTGGGTATATTTATTTTTGCCGTGGCCGTTTATATTGACGTAGAACTGGGAACTGCACCTTATGATGCAATTCCGTTTATCATTCATAAATACCAGTCAAAATTTTCGTTCAGACTGCTTAGGTGCATCTTTGATTTCGGCTTTATTATTGCGGCATGGCTGTTAGGTGCGAAAATAGGGGTGGTAACACTGATAATGGGATTTACACTGGGGCCTGTCATTGCATATGTGGAAAAATGGATTCAGCCGCTTCTCGGAGTAAAAAATGAGTAAGTTTATGGAAAAGTATCGTCGGCGGCGCAGGATTCATGGCAGCGCGTATTCTTTCTTCGCTTAGGAGCGTGATTAGAGATGAAATTTATTACAATCGGAGAAATTATGTTAAGACTCACACCTCCGAATTATGAAAAAATCCGTATGGCGAGCAATTTTGAAGCAAGCTATGGAGGCAGTGAGGCGAATATCGCAATGGAACTTGCAAATTTGGGAATTGACAGCAGCTTTTTTACGGTTGTTCCCAATAATAGTCTTGGAAAAAGTGCAGTGCGTATGCTGAAAAGCAATGACGTACATTGCGGTAAAATTATACTGGCGGCGCCGGAGGAAGCGCCGACACACCGTATGGGAACTTATTATCTGGAAACGGGATATGGAACCCGTGCCAGTAAGGTGACTTATGACCGTAGGCACAGTGCGATTACGGAGTATGATTTTTCAAAGGTGGATGTGGATGAGCTGCTGGATGGCTGCGATTGGCTGCATCTGTCCGGCATTACGCCTGCACTCGGAGCAGGGTGCCGGGAACTGATTTTAAGATGTTTAAGGGCAGCGAAGGAAAAGGGGCTGATGGTAAGCTTCGACGGAAACTTCCGCAGTATGTTGTGGACATGGGAAGAGGCAAGAGATTATTGCACCAAATGTCTTCCGTATGTTGATGTACTGATCGGAATCGAACCATATCATCTGCTGGATGAAAACGGCCATGACTATAAGGAAAAAATTCCGATGCAGCCGGATTACGGACAGCAGAATGAGGTGTTCCGCCAATTTGTCAAGCAATATCCGAATATTAAATGTATTGCCAGACATGTGCGTTATGCGCACAGCGGAAGTGAGAACAGCCTGAAAGCCTATATGTGGTATCAGGGACAGACGTTTGAGAGCCGAATTTTTACTTTTATGATTTTAGATCGTGTAGGAGGCGGGGATGCTTTTGCGGCAGGGCTTATTTATGCAATGATGAAAGGGTATAAACCACAGGATATTGTGAATTTCGCGGTAGCCAGCAGTGTGATGAAACATACCATACGCGGGGATGCAAATATCACGGATGATGCACAGACAATCAAAAATCTGATGAATATGAACTATGATATAAAAAGATAGATGAGAAAAATGTGAACAGCAAAGAAAATAAGAATCTCCCGGGAAATCAAGGTTTTGCATACCTGATATTCTTTGGGAGATTCTTATTTTCGTTAGAAGTGCCTGTATTATCACAGAAAAATCAGCAGGCCGGGGGAATTACTGCCGTTTTCATTTTTTGCGGTTTTTCCAGACCTGATAAAGGATATCCTTCAGAACCAGCATGGCATCCAGTTCGTTGAAATGATATTCCTGCTTTAGCTCCTCCAGCATGACTGCGATTCTGTGAGCATAATTGGGAATATTTACTTCTTTCTGATAGTTAAGAAGAATGGGATACTTTTTCCCCCAAGCATTTGTCCAGTCGATGTTTTCTGTGGCTTCTTCACTTGTTCTGTCAATGACATCCTGAATTTCTTTCAAATCAATATCAAAATCAATCAGTTCGTCTAAAGACATGTGGTAAAGCACAGCCATCTTTTTTGACTGACGAATATCAGGAACCGTTTCGTCGGTTTCCCACTTCGAAACAGTCTGTCTGCTCACTCCCAGCTTTTCGGCAACCGCTTCCTGTGAAAGCCCGGATTTTTTTCTTGCGTGAAATAAACAATTACCCAGATTCATTGGGGTACCTCCTGAATTTTATGATAATCTGATTTTAGTATGAGAAGGGGAAAAAATCTACCAATAATAGTTATCAGATCCGCACGCTAATTTTACATATCTGAAAGGTTACTGTTCCGGTTCGGTTTTCCGGGTTGCCTCATAAATGGGACGGTTTTCGTTTTTGGGCAAAACAATAAGGAAAAGCATACAGAGTAATTGGATTCCGCTGATCAGCACCATCCCCATCCGATAAGAGAGGACCTGTCCCAGTAACCCGGCAAGAAGCTGGAAACCAACGGAACCGATGGCATAAAGCACACTGAATACAGCGTTGACTCTGGCACGGATGTTTTTCGGCAGGTAGGACTGCACCGCTGTTTCCCGGATTGTAGCGCTGGAGGTTCCCAACGCACCGCAGGCAAAGCGGTTGACCAGCATCAGTGGGTATGGAAGAAACAGCAGAAGAAGATCCATGAGACTATAAATGGTGTAAACAGATTTTGTAAATCCATACCGTTTCTTTACGGGAATCTCTTTCAGGTACTGGAAGATGCCGCTGAGTGTTCTTCCGATCATCTCAGCTCCCTTTAAAAATCCGAACATGGTCACATTCAGCCATGGCTGGGTCTGGTAAAATGCCTGCGTCAGTACATTCATTCCCTCTGAACCTCCGTTGGCTACACTCATATACAAATAGATATTTCGGACTCCTTTTTCCGTTTTCAGATAAGTAAAGCCTTCCCGGATCTCCCGGCAGTATGCGGCAAAGCTGTAAATTTCTTCGGCCTTTTTGACGAACTGCTCACAAATTTGGTTTTCAATGCAGACGGACAGAAGGGAAATCCCTGCTACTATCCAGAAAAGAAGGCGCATACTCACATTTTCGTAGAGAATTGCGGCGATTGGAGACATCACAATGATGACCAGCGGATAGATGGTTGCGCTGACGGAAAATCCTTTTTGTTCCATTCCTTCCGGAATCAGATCCGGATACCATGCATTGTAAGCCAGACGGTAGAAGACCGATATGGTTCCCACTATGAGAATAAATGCCAGATACAAGAGATAATTAAATTCACTTACACCCACAATAAATCCCATGATGATGTAAGTGACAGCAAGAAGAAGATCCAGACCCACGATCCATTTCTTTTTTCCGCCTTTATCGATCAGTGGTGCAGCCAGTACCGGAAGAAGTACATCGGGCAGGATTCCGCAGACCATAACCAGCGCTGAGAGAAAGGTGGACTGAGTTTCTTCAAATACCAGCAGGCTGACCGGAAGATTCATGGCCTCACCGCCGATGGCGGACAGAACCGTAGCTGCTGTAATACAGGTAAAATCCTTTGTCCATAAAGTTTTTTGCATGTTTCTTTTCATAGAGCACCTCCCTTATGAGCTCTATTTTATAATCTGCATCCAATAATGTAAATCTGTTTATTTTGAGAAATATTGCTGGGGCATGTGGGCTTCAAACGCTCTTTTTTCAATGTTTGAGGAAATTTTCTTTTCAAATTCCATGGCCTGTTTGTATTTTCGCTGAGCGGCGTAAGCTTCTGTGATTATATCTCGGTAAAAATACAGATGACCGAAATGGCATTCTTTTTCCAGTACACGGATTAATTCCTCCATCAATTTCAGGTATTCCGGCTGAGCCAGAAAATCTTCCCGGCATTCAAAACAAGCTTCCTCATATTTCAGCCAGTCGGTTCTGTCGTGATCCGGATTTTTGAGCAGACATTTTTTGGATTTTTCAAGAAAAGAACAGCCTGCTCTTTTCTGCCGCTGCGAATGAGGGTCAGTGCTTTTTTATGATGGAGATAAAAAAAAATCCCCCTCCACCTTGCATAGCACTTCATCATTTCCTCCATATTCAGGCAGGCATAAGCAGACCTCTTTCTGTCCTTTATTTTGGCGAAGCCGCTCCATTTTCAGCAGAGCGCCGGGGAGGGAAGTGGATTTGTTTTTCATTTTGTACTCCTGATTTAAAACATTTTTTATATAATATCACTTGTTGTCCCTGAAAATCAGTATTCATTCTGCAATTTTGAAAAATCAACACATATTGTCACGATATCATTTTCATAACTGGCGAATATTGTACCGTTCATCTTCTCCACAAGCAGCTTGGCAATAGAAAGTCCCAATCCCGTAGACTGCCGTGCAGTGTTGACTGTGTAGAAACGGTCAAACAACCTTGCAACCTGTGTTTCTGTCAAATGGTAAGCGTGATTTGAGAAAGTAATTTTTCCATTTTCCTGTAATGTGATGTTCAGATCTCCGTCACTATATTTAACTGCATTACTCAATATATTTTCAAAAATACGGGACAGAGAATTCTTATCGAGAACACATTCTACACTCTTATCCGGTATTTCGATATACGGAACAATTTTGGCACTTTTGATAACTGCATAGTAGGATGAAATACTTTCTTCCAAAACACGATTTATTACAACATTTTCAAAAGAAACATTTTCCACATCAGAAGCAGCAACGGTATAACGGAAAAGCTCCTCTGTCAACTGTCTTAATGCAACAGTTCGATTTTCAATTTTATCCAAATACTTATTTACTAAAACTGATTTTTCTTCCGGCTTCAGTAAATCTAAATATGCACAAATGGCAGTTAATGGAGTGCGCAAATCGTGGGAAATATTTGTGATGGCTTCCGTCAATTCCAGATTCCCCTGATAAAAACGATGCCGCTGCTTATAAAGCTCTTCCAGCTGCTGATTTACCTCGTTCGCCAACTCCAGCATAGATTTGTCGTGGCTGGATATGTCTATTAATGTATTTGTTTCATTGGTCATTCTATCACGAAAAGACACAGAAATTTCTCTTGCAGATTTTCGCAGCAAATATATTTTCACGGATAACATCATTATGATCATTACAACAACTATTACTAACAAACATATCCAAACTTTCATGTGCAACTCCCTTTATTTTATATCCTTTCTCTTGAAAATAAAACTGCCAATCCCGCTTGTAAGGACAATCATACCGGTTGAATATGCACACATTTTTCCGATGTTTTTCGTTTCCATTCTGGCATATTGCATTTCCTGTCCTGCCGGCAAAGCATTGTATATAAATTCCAATCGTTCTCTTTCTGCTCCCTCAACATAAGCCATGTTTGGAGTACCGTCATACCAAACTTTAGGCTGGTCTAACACTCTTTGAACTTCATTTGTAAAAGCAATCAACAGGAAAATGCCGACGATGCAAATCACAGGTGCGAGAGCCTTGCCATGAACCAAAAGACTTACCATTGTAAAAATAGAACAAAGAGCAATCACGGTAATCATACTGCCTGCCAGTAAAATAAGTATGGTTTCAAGTCCTGCTTTTTTAAACCCGATGAGTGGAAGTCCCCAGATAATATTTGACAATATATAGGAACAGCATAAGAGTAAAGAAGCCGCTCCGTTTACAATCAGGCTGGAGAAATAGATATCCGTTCTTTTGTGTCCGGCAATTATTTTGTTGCGCATAGTTCCGTCACTATATTCCACGCCTGCAAACAGGGTACAGAAAATGGCGCTTACAACACCAATCATCATTGCATAAGCAAAAAATGTACTTTCCAGCTTTACCTTATGCCCATAGTTTATGTGCTGCTCATACTGTTTTAAGACAAGAGCGGAACCGGCTAAAAACATAAAAATCATACCGGTCCAAAACAATCTGTTTTTCCAAAGACGCTTAAAATTTGCATACAATAATTTATTCATATCTGCCGCCTCCGACTAAATTGATATAATAGCTTTCTAAAGATTCATCAATATCATGTACTGTTAAAATTTCACAATTTCTTTTGGAAAGTGCTATAGATAATTTTGAAATCGGAACATCTCCGTACACATTTACCTTGTTTTCTGATAAGATATCGTATTTTAAACTCATTTCATCCAGCACAAATGCAAGAGGTTCCGCGTCGGATACAACCAACTGAACGCATTTCTGACATACGGACTCTAATTCTTTGGAAGTTATCTCTTTAACCATTCTTCCCTGATCAATGAAGCCATAATGCGTTGCAAGCCGTGATAATTCATCCAATATGTGGCTTGAAATAATAACGGTAATTTGTTTTTCCCGGTTAAGCTTTAAAATGAGTTCCCTCATTTCAATGATTCCCTGCGGGTCAAGTCCATTAACCGGCTCATCTAAAATAAGCAAATCAGGACTTCCAACCAAAGCAACGGCAATACCTAATCGCTGCTTCATTCCCAATGAGAAGTTTTTTACTTTTTTCTTTCCGGTCTTTTCAAGCCCTACTAACTTTAAAAGCTCAGAAATACAGTCAAAGGACGGTAAACCAATTATGCAGCACTGCTGTTTTAAATTTTCCTCAGCAGTCATATCAAGATAGACGGACGGGGTTTCTACAACAGCTCCCAGTTTTCGCCGGGCTTTTAAAATCGCTGGATCGTTACTTTTTACTCCATACAAGGTATAGCCGCCTCCGGTAGCTTTTTGTAAACCACACACCAATCTGATTAATGTTGTTTTTCCTGCGCCATTCTTTCCAACAAAGCCATAGATCGAACCTTTCGGAACATGCATGGAAAAGTTGTTTAATGCTTTGGTATTTTTATACTTTTTAGTCAGACCATTTGCTGTTAAAATGTATTCCATATATAACACCTCTCTTTTCTTTGATAAATTCATTCTAGTGTAAAGCTGTTAAGAAAGCTGTTAAGAAAAGTGTTAAGAAATAATCAAGATTTAAGCTTCCGTCATTTTAAACCCAATTCCCCAAACTGCTTCAATATATTCTTTGCCGGAAACATCACGCAGCTTCTTTCTTAAATTACTGATATGTACCCTCAGCGAATTTTCCATACAGTCGGGCGTGTCTTCGCTGATCCGGTCAAGCAATACGGATTTTGTGATTACCTGCGTAGGATTCTGCATGAGAAGCTTCAGTATTGCATACTCCGTTCTTGTAAGCTTTACAGTTTCTTTTCCGATTTGTACCAGATGCGTATCGGTGTCCACTTTAATATCTTTAAATTCCAAAATTGTCTCTTTGCCGGAATTACTGTTTTTTCTAAGCTGGACCGTAATTCTGGCTAATAATTCATCGGTATCAAATGGCTTTGTGACATAATCTACCGCGCCGCCAAGCAAAAGCGCCACTTTATTTTTTACGTCTGCCTTTGCACTCATAATGATAACCGGAATACCTTTTATTCGAGGCAGAACTTCTTCGCCATTCATTCCCGGTAACATTAAATCTAATAGTATCAAATCCGGTTTATTGGAAGAAAGAAAATATAAGGCTTCTGTGCCGGAATAAGCATGAGCTACCAGATAACCGGCCTTTACGAGAATATCATCAAGCGCCTCGCTGATATGGATATCGTCATCTACAATTAAAATACGTTTCATAAAATAAAATCCTTTCTGGTTATGATCCGTTCATTTTTTGACTGATCTTTTTTATTATAATAGATTTGTTTTCGTTCCTCAATGAAAATAACATGATGGATCTTACAAAACGTAAGTATTCGTTACTGTGAACGGAGTGAACAGTAACGAACTGTTGCTTAGCAGCGTAAGTTTTCAGTAAAATATATTGACATTTTTACAGGCAGGCCATATAATTAAATCGTAAGTAGTAAGTGATAAGTAGTAAGTAACCGGGCGTAAAAAAGAGAAAAAAGCATCATGGATGCAGGAGGCGGATATGAAGGATTATACGTTGTCACAACAGTATGCATTGATCGGTCTGGACGGGCTGGAGAGTCTGCACATGAACATGGCAAAAAGTGCTGTGCTTCGCGGTGTTGCGGCGGCAAAGATTCTGGAAGAATTTCTGGCAGCCGGAGAACAGGACTTGCTGCTGGAAGAAAAGCTGGAGAAGGGTTTAAAGGACATCAGAAAGCAGAAGAAAAAAGAAGCGCAGATGCTGGAGAAGGAAATTGCGGAAGAACTGATGTCGGAAGGGGTGCTGGAGGAAGCGCCGGATTTGCTTGCCAGTGATATGAATTATTATACGGCGGGAGTGGATCTCAAAACGTACCGCAGCGATCAGGAAACATACACAGGACTGGTAGAGCAGGTGCGTGCGGAGGTTTTGGAGGAAGGCGGACTTACCCGGGAATGCATTTGTCTTCTATGGCTGTTTCGAGAGAGCGGATGTATGCACGATCTGTTTTCTGTAGAGGAACAGAAAATAATCGAGAACCGGATGGTGGAGCTGGCAGCAAAAGATGAGCTTTGCCGGATCCTGAATCAGGCGGAATTTCACAGCAGTCTGGAAAATGCTGTGGGTAATTTTCTGAATTTTAAGAAGAATCTTTTCAAAAACCCGTATCTGGAAGGGGTCAACATGCTGTACCCGTTTTTGGACAGACGGCAGGCCATTTTCATAGATTTTGTTGTTTTAGGAACCAACGTGGCAAGCCGCAGAGCGGCAATCATGGAGTTTCTTTCAGAGAGAGGCCATTATGTGGAAGAAGTAAAAAGCGGTTCAGAGACACTTTTGAAGATTGACAATGCCTTTTACCGGGTATTTCCCACAACCGTTGTATGCAAACTGCCGATTCAGGGGGCCAAATTGCTTCCGGTTTACAAATAAAAATGGTATTGGGATTGGAAATCTGGTATCATAGAAATATACGGACAGGAGGCATTATATGGCGAGACAGAGAAGTATGGAAAAGATTCTTGCTTCCGAATACGTGTCCATCGGCGAACTGGCCAGATTGACGGGCTGCCGTTACAGTACCCTCAAACACTATACGGAGGAAGGAATGCTGCCCTTTGAACAGGAGGAAGCCAATCTGACCAGACGCTATAAAAGAGAAGAAGCTGTGGAAAGAGTTGCCCTGATCCGCAGTTTAAGAGAAGCGGGAAAATCCGTACCGGAAGTGAAAAAGTATTTGTAGCAATAGAAAAATAACCATTCAGGAGGAAAGAATTATGTATCAGCCATCAAAAACACGTTACCAGTCTATGCCCTACCACCGCTGCGGAAACAGCGGTCTGAAGCTGCCGGCAGTCTCTCTGGGATTCTGGCACAATTTTGGGGACACTGCAAATTATGAAAATATGAAACAGTTGTGTTTCACGGCGTTCGATAACGGAATTACTCATTTTGATCTGGCGAATAACTACGGCCCAAATCCGGGCAGCGCTGAAAAAAATTTGGGACTGATTCTGAAAGAAAATTTTGCAGCGTGGCGTGATGAACTGATTATCAGCACTAAAGCAGGGTATGAGATGTGGGACGGCCCTTACGGAGACGGGGGAAGCCGCAAATATCTGCTTGCAAGCCTTGACCAGAGCTTACAGCGCATGGGGCTTGAATATGTGGATATTTTCTATCATCACCGGATGGATCCTGAAACTCCGCTGGAAGAAACCATGGGAGCTCTTGCGCAGACTGTCGCCAGCGGAAAAGCCCTGTATGTAGGTCTTTCCAATTATGATGGAAAAACACTGGAGCAGGCGGAAGCGATTCTTAAAGAACTGCGGTGTCCATTCATTATTAACCAGAATTGTTATTCTATTTTCAACAGAACAGTGGAACAGAACGGATTAAAAGAAACCTCAGCGAAGCTGAAAAAAGGTATCATTGCCTTCAGTCCGCTGGCTCAGGGAATGCTGACAGACCGCTATCTTCACGGCATCCCGGAAGACAGCCGGATCAAAACAGACGGGCGTTTCCTGCAGGAGTCATCACTGACGGAAGAACGTCTGAACCAGATCCGCGAGCTGAACGGGATCGCACAAAAACGTGGTCAGACCTTAGCGGAAATGGCATTAAGCTGGATACTCCGCGATGGAATCGTAACCAGTGTTCTGGTGGGGGCATCCAAACCTTCCCAGCTGCTGGATAATATCCGGGCGGTAAAAAATACGGACTTTACCCGGGAAGAACTGGAGCAGATTGATAAAATATCCCTCGGCTAGAACCGGAAGACGGAACCGTTCGCAGGTTTTCACATGAATGAATATAAGAGAAAACAGGATGAAAAGGTACAGAGATATTCCCTGTACCTTTTTTGACGTTTCCGGAATGAGCATCAATGGTATCTTGGCAGTTGAGACGTACTTGAATCTGCTCAAAATTTGACTTTGAAAAATTTTTTTGAAAATGGTTGACAAGAATAGTTGTCAATGATATAGTAAGAAAAACAAGGTATGACAAAAAAAGTTGTCAAAAAGACAAGATTTATTGTCATAAAATACAAGCGAGAGGAGGCAGATCAGATGCCGTTAATCAATCATTTGAAAGAACATCGTGCCCGTCTCGGCGTCAATCAAAGCGAACTGGGAAAAATGGCAGGAGTCTCGCGCCAGACCATCAGCCTGATTGAGAGAGGAGACTATTCGCCATCGATCACACTGGCTCTGAAGCTGGCGAAGATATTTCAAACCAGTGTGGAAGAGATTTTTGCTTATGAGGAGGACGAGGAATGAAGAACAAAATCAGTTACATTAAACTGGGAATCTGTATGATTTTGGGAGCAGTCATTGGTATGCTGTCAAATCTGGCCATCAGCTATTCCGGCGAAAGCATGACCGAATTCACTGATGAAATGGGAAAATTAGTGGACAGGACAGGGCTGCTGATCGAGAGCATTCTGGTTCTTGTGACATCGGCGGTCATTGTGGGGATTTATCTGCATCTGCGCAGTCTTTGGAAAAAGGAAAGGGAGTCGGAAGATGAGACGGCAGATATCTGTGGGGAAAAATTTGAACATTGGGTGCAGGCAGGTATCATGCTCACCAATGTTACGGTTGGGATCATTTTGATTTTAGGATGCATTGCCGTTCCTGAGAACCCTATTCCAAGCAACGGAAAAGAGGTTATGGAGAGTCTTCTTATGTCAGGTGTAATGATTGCGGGAAGTGGGTTCATGGCTGTGATGGAAATTATGTTTTATCATCTCATGCAGAAGAGAGATCCACAGAAAAAGGGAGATCCAGCCAGCTTCAGATTCAATAAAAAATGGCTGGAAAGCTGTGATGAGACGGAGAAGCTGGTGATTTATCAGGCAGGTTACAAGGCTTTCAGCAGTATGCAGGTAATCCTGCTTGTAGGAATCATTCTGTCACTTATGGGAAAGATGCGGTTTGACACGGGAAACTTTCCGCTGATTCTTGCAGGAGGAATGTGGGTTGCAGGAACATTGAGTTTTGGTATCTGGAAAATGAAGGGATTAAAGTAGGAGGTATCTATGAAACTGGAAGTAAAAGATCTGAGAAAAAAATTTGGAGAAAAAGAAGTTCTCCACGGCGTATCCTTTTCCATTGAGAGTGGGAGAGCCTTGGGGCTTCTGGGTAGAAACGGAGCAGGAAAAACCACAACGATCCGGATTCTGATGGATGTATTCAAGGCAAATGCAGGAAGTATCACGCTGGATGGGAAGCCATTTTCTCCGGCAGATCATCAGATCGGATATCTGCCGGAGGAGAGAGGGCTGTATCCCAAAAAAGGGGTACAGGAGCAGATCCTTTATCTGGCAGCGCTTCGGGGGCTGGATGGAAAGACCGCAAAAAAACAGACAGCTTACTGGCTGGAACGGATGGGCGTGGCAGAATACGCAGGAAAGAAACTGGAAACCCTGTCCAAAGGAAATCAGCAGAAGGTACAGCTTGCCCAGACACTGGTATGTAATCCGGAGATCATCATTTTGGATGAACCCTTCAGCGGGCTGGACCCGGTGAATTCTCAGGTACTGAAGGATGTGATCCGGGAGCAGATTCAGGAAGGAAAGCTGGTCATCTTCTCCAGTCACCAGATGGCTTATGTGGAGGAATTCTGTGAGGATATTGTGCTGATTAACCATGGTGATGTGGTTCTGGAAGGGAATCTGAAAGAAATCAAGACGGAGTACGGGAAAAACCGTCTGGTGCTTTCTCTGGAAGGGATGTCAGGAGATCAGACGGCAGAACAGATCAGAGAAAAACTCAGTGAGCAGGTACACTTTGTAGGAAAACGGGGATCGGAAATGATCGTGGAGCTGCGGGAGGGAACAGACAGAAAGCAGCTTCTTCAGACGATGCTTACAGAAAATCTGATACCGGAATATTTTGGAAATTATGAGCCGTCATTGACGGAAATCTTTGTGGAGAGGGCAGGTGACCATGCATGAGACAATTTCTCACTGTATTAAAATTTGAACTGAATAACTATTTTAAGAATAAAAGCTTTTTGATGACAACGGTTCTTCTGACACTTGTTGCTATAGGGCTGATTGTTGTACCCGGACTGTTTATGGGCGGGAAATCCAAAAAGGAGAGCGGACAGCAGGCAGAGGGAACAGAAGCAGCAGCAGAAGAGGCAATGACGCTGGCGATCTGGGACGGTCAGGGACAGATTGGTGATCTGGATGTCCTTAGTCAGGCCATGGGACAGGAAATTCAGTGGAAATCCTGCAAAGATGAGAAAGAAGTGCGTACGCTTGTGGAAAATCAGGAGGCAGAAGCCGGATTTCTTGTGGAAGACCTGCTCCACTATACCTATGTAGTAGAAAATAATTCCATGAGGGACCAAAACGATGCCGCTTTTCGTCAGGCTTTGACAGGATTATACCGGACGCAGAAGCTGGAAGAAAAAGGTCTCAATGTGGAAGAAATCGAGACCCTCTATCAGACAGTACCAGAATCCCAGATGGAGATTCTGGGAAAAGACAGTGTGAAAAACTATGCGTATACCTATATGCTGATTATGATTTTGTATTTTCTTCTGATATTCTACGGACAGATGATTTCCGTTTCCGTGACTACAGAGAAAAGTAACCGGGCGATTGAGATTCTGGTTACCAGTGTGGACAGCAACAGCCTGATTTTCGGAAAAGTGCTGGCAGGAGCAATTGCGGGAATTATCCAGTGCGGATTGATTCTGGGCAGCGCAGTGGTTTCTTATCAGATGTTCCGGGAAAGCTGGGATTACAAATTGGATTTTCTGTTTGAGATTCCGGGAAGCGTGTGGGCGGCATTCGTAGTATTTGGTTTGCTGGGATACCTGCTGTATGCATTTTTCTTTGGAATGCTGGGTGCGCTGGTTTCCAAAACAGAGGATATCAGCAAATCATCCATGCCGATCATGATGATCTATCTGGCATCCTTCTTTATCGCAATGTTTGGAATGAATGCCAGTGACAGCATGCTGATGAAGATTTCTTCCTTTATTCCCTTCACTTCCAGCAATGCCATGCTGATCCGGGTAGCTATGGGAAGCGTGGAGCTGTGGGAAATCCTGATATCGGGAGGGCTTCTTGCAGCATCCTGTGTGGTATCGGGAATTCTGGCAGCCAAAATTTTCCGGTTCGGTACTTTGATGTATGGCAATCCGATCAAATTTACGAATGCTCTGAAAAATATCAGGGAAAAATAAGAATGACAGCTACGAATAATAGAGAAAAGAGGACGGATATGAAAAAATTATTGCTGCTGACAACAGGCGGTACGATCGCATCGATCCAGACCGAACAGGGTCTGGTTCCGGAGACCAGCGGGGAGGAAATTCTTTCTTACGTTCCCGAAGCAGAAGAAATCTGCGATATTGATGTAAAGCAGATTCTCAATCTGGACAGCACCAATCTTCAGCCGGAGCACTGGCTGAAGATTGTCAGAGAAATCCGGCAGAATTATGAAACATATGATGGGTTTGTGGTTACTCACGGAACTGACACCATGGCCTATACGGCGGCAGCTCTTTCTTATCTGATTCAGAATTCCGCAAAGCCTGTGATTATTACCGGAGCCCAGAAGCCCATCAGTGCGCCGATTACAGACGCGAGAAAAAATCTTTTGGACAGCGTACGGTTTGCGCTGAAAGAGGGTGTGCATGGGGTATATATTGTTTTTGACGGAAAGGCGATTCTGGGAACGAGGGCGAGAAAAGTCCGCTCAAAAAGCTACAGCGCCTTTGAGAGCATCAACTATCCGGTAGCGGCATTTATTGATGAAAACAGAATTCTTCAGTATGTGGAAGCAGAAGAGAAGCCGCGGGAAGTGGAATTTTATACCATGGTAAATCCCAGAGTATTTCTTTTGAAGCTGATCCCGGGCATGGAACCGGATATTCTCCGGTATATCGGGAACCGGTATGATGCGATTATCATTGAAAGCTACGGTGTGGGAGGGATTCCCTTCTATAATAAAAGAAATTTTCTGGCAGAGCTGGAACAACTGACCAGAGAGGGAAAGATTGTGGTCATCGCCACTCAGGTGATGCTGGAAGGAAGCGATGCGGAAGTGTATGAGGTCGGATTTAAGGCGGTGAACCAGTACAATATTCTGCAGGCCTATGATATGACGGTGGAGGCTGCGGCTGTGAAGCTGATGTGGATTCTGGCGAGGACGAGGGAATTTGTACAGGTGAAAGAGGAGTTTTATCATCCGGTGAATCATGATATTTTGAGTGTGTGAGGAAGAAAAGTAACAGTTCAGCCTTTTACTGTCCCGCGAGGTGTTGACTTGCAAATGCAAGTCAATCCCGAGACATACGTGCGCCAAACTGCATAAAATGCAGTTTGTGTGCATGCATTCGTGACTATAAAGGACAGGGTCCTGAATAGTTACGAAGAAAAGAAAAATTCCGGATTTTATACTTGACGAACTTTCATACCTGTGTTATCTTAAAAAAAATGATGCGAAGGAGTTGAAAGAATGTATATTATTTCCTGCAAATAACATTAATTTGATATGGCACAGAGAGTTAGAAACCCGCAAAGCGAGTTTCTGGTTTGTGATGTGCACGCAGGAAGATATTCATTTTTTCTAAACATATACAGGTGCAGAGGAACTTGAGCCTACAGAAAAAAGATATTTTCTGTAGGCTTTTTTGCGCCTTAAAAGGAAATGAAAAAAGCAGAAGGGAAGTCGTGCACATCTGGGATAGAAAGGATGTGAGGCGTATGTCACAGATTCAAATCAGCCATCTCACATTTGGATATGATGGCTCTTACGATACGATATTTGAGGATGTTTCTTTTACCATTGATACGGATTGGAAACTGGGGATGATCGGCAGAAATGGCCGGGGAAAAACAACATTTTTACAATTATTACTGGGAAAATACGAGTACCGGGGCCATATTCAGGCATCGGTGCTGTTTGACTATTTTCCGTTTGCGGTTCGCCACAGAGAAGCGCTTACCATCGATGTGATTGAAGAGGCCGATCCGGATTATGAATTGTGGAAAATCTGCCGGGAACTGAATCTGATGGAGGCAGATTGTGAGATTTTATACCGTCCGTTTGAAACATTGAGTAACGGCGAGCAGACGAAGGTACAGTTGGCGGTGCTTTTTGCCAAGGAGCAGCATTTTCTGCTGATTGATGAACCGACCAACCATCTGGATCAGGGAACACGGAAAATTCTGCAGGAATATCTGAGAAAGAAGAAGGGATTTCTTCTGGTTTCCCATGACCGGATGTTTCTGGACGGCTGTGTGGATCATATTCTGGCGGTCAACCGGCAGGACATCACCGTGACGAAGGGGAACTTTTCTGTCTGGTGGGAAAATAAACAGAATCAGGACGAAATGGAACGGAACCGGAACGAGCAGCTGAAAAAAGAAATCGGACAGCTTCAGGAAGCGGCAAAAAGGGCTGAGAACTGGTCGAATCAGGTGGAGAAGAGTAAAAAAGGCCAGCGGACGGCAAACGGAAGGAAGGCCAGCGGGGATATGAACCGGGGCTTTGTGGATAAAGGTTTTATCGGACATAAATCTGCCAAGATGATGAAGCGGGCGAAAGGGATCGAAAACCGGGCAGAGGAGGCGCTGGAGGAGAAAAAAGGTCTTCTGAAAAATATTGAAACCGCTGAAAACCTGAAATTATTTCCGCTGACCCACCACAAGGAGATTCTGGTGAATCTGGAACAGGTGGAGCTGGGCTATGACGAAAAAACTGTGCTGGAAAATGTGAATCTGAAAGTAAGAAACGGTGACCGAAAGGTGCTGAGAGGCCCTAACGGCTGTGGGAAATCCAGTATACTCAAGGCGGTTCTGGGACAGCTTTTGCCGCGGCAGGGATTGGTGGAAATTGCAGGGGGCATGAAGATTTCCTATGTTCCTCAGGACACTTCATGGATGAAAGGGAGCCTTGTGGAGTTCGGAAAGGAGCAGGGGGTGGATGAGACACTGTTTAAGGCGCTTCTTCGAAAGCTGGATTTGTCCAGAGAACAGTTTGACAAAGATATCAGCCAGTTCAGTGAAGGCCAGAAGAAGAAGGTTCTGATTGCCAAAAGCCTGTGCGAGCAGGCCCATCTGTATCTTTGGGATGAACCGCTGAATTATATTGATATTTTTTCCCGGATGCAGATTGAGGAACTGATTCGCAGATGGAAGCCTACGATGCTGATGGTAGAGCATGATGAGTATTTTGTGAAGGAAATCGGCGGGGAGGAAGTTCTTGTAAAATAAATGATATGGACATAAAGGGGAACGGGAGCACATGTTACTGTTCACTGATAATATTCCGCGAGGTGTTTTCGCGCAGATTGCGCGGAAATCCCGAGACATGCAGCGCAAAAATGGGATGAAATCACATTTTGTGTGCATCGCGAAGCGTGTTGCTGTGAACGGAGTGAACAGGAACGGGAGTACATTCCCCTTTATGAATTTTAAACAGCAGGGTTGACAACTCAAAAAAATAATGCTATGTTTTAAGTACCTTATATGACTGACGGAAGTGGAGTCTACCACGGGGAGTATAAGGGGTAGAAGCCGACCGTCTGGGCAGTTAAGCTCGGATTGCAGGCTTTTTTTGTTTTCAGAATACTTCGGGCGTAACTCACAAATCGAAAAACGTACACAAAGGAGACAGGTTCATGAAAATGATATCATTGGAACAGGAATTACAGGGAAATGCATATCCCGGAAGAGGAATTGTAATTGGAAAATCTGCTGACGGAACCAAAGCTGTAACTGCTTATTTCATCATGGGAAGAAGCGAGAACAGCCGTAACAGAGTCTTCGTGGAAGAAGGTGAAGGTATCCGCACACAGGCGTTTGACCCTTCTAAACTGGTAGATCCAAGCCTGATCATCTATGCTCCGGTTCGGGTGCTGGGAAATAAAACCATCGTGACCAACGGTGACCAGACAGATACCATTTATGAAGGTATGGACAGACAGTTGACCTTCGAACAGTCTTTAAGATGCAGAGAATTTGAGCCGGACGGACCGAACTACACACCGCGTATCTCCGGTATCATGCACATTGAAAGCGGAAAATACAACTACGCAATGTCTATTCTGAAAAGCAATAACGGAAACCCCGAATCCTGCAACCGTTATACCTTTGCTTATGAAAACTGCCCGGCAGGAGAAGGACATTTCATCCATACTTACAAAAACGATGGCGATCCGCTGCCAAGCTTTGAGGGAGAACCGAAACTGGTAGCAATCCCGGATGATATCGATGGATTTACTGAGATGCTGTGGAACAGCCTGAATGAGGACAATAAAGTTTCTCTTTTTGTCCGTTATATCGATATCGCCGCAGGAACTTATGAGACAAGAATCGTAAATAAAAACAAATAAGAAAGGGAGAAATGTGATGAACGAATTACTGTTAAAATACGGATGTAACCCCAATCAGAAACCTTCCAAAATTTATATGGCAGATGGTTCCGAACTGCCGATCAAGGTGCTGTCCGGAAAACCGGGATATATCAACTTTCTGGATGCATTCAACGGATGGCAGTTGGTAAGAGACCTGAAAAAAGCAACCGGAATCCCGGCAGCCACTTCTTTCAAACACGTTTCACCGGCCGGAGCAGCAGTGGGTCTTCCGCTGACAGAAACTCTGGCAAAGATTTACTGGGTAGACGATATGGACTGGCAGAATTTCTCCCCAATCGCTGCGGCATATGCAAGAGCAAGGGGTGCGGACCGTATGTCTTCCTTCGGAGATTTTATCGCTCTGTCCGATACCTGTGACAAAGCTACCGCACTTCTTATTAAAAGAGAAGTATCTGACGGTGTCATCGCTCCCGGGTATACAGAGGAAGCTCTGGAAATCCTGCAGGCAAAGAAAAAAGGAAATTATAACGTAATTGAGATCGATCCGGAATTTGTACCGGCTCCGCTGGAACACAAAGAAGTTTACGGCGTGACCTTTGAGCAGGGACGTCAGGAACTGGCAATCGACGATGAACTGATTTCCAATATCGTGACAGAAAACAAAGAACTGACAGAAGAAGCAAAGAGAGACCTGAAAGTTTCTCTGATTACTCTGAAATATACCCAGTCCAACTCCGTATGCTTCGTAAAAGACGGACAGGCAATCGGTGTAGGTGCAGGACAGCAGTCCCGTGTACACTGTACCCGTCTGGCAGGACAGAAAGCGGACAACTGGTGGCTGCGTCAGAGCCCGGTTGTTATGAATCTGCCGTTCAAAGAGGGTATTTCCCGTGCAGAACGTGATAATGCCATTGATGTTTATATTGGTGAGGAATATATGGACGTTCTGGCTGACGGAAACTGGGAGAGAACATTTACCGAGAAACCTGCGGTATTTACCAGAGAAGAAAAACGGGCATGGTTGGATCAGATGACAGATGTTACTGTTGGATCGGATGCATTCTTCCCGTTTGCAGATAACATTGAGCGTGCTTACAAGAGCGGTGTAAAATACATTGCTGAACCGGGTGGATCTGTTCGTGACGATCTGGTTATCGAGACATGTAACAAATATAATATGGTAATGGCATTCACAGGAATCCGTCTGTTCCACCACTAAAACCGGGCAGGCATAGTTTCCCGCCATAATTGAATTAAGAGATAGCTTTCCTGAGGGCAGGGTTCAAAATCAGCCTCCTGTCCTCAGGTTTTTTTGACTTTCTTTAAATGGTGTGGTAAAATGCTGAAGTGTATCGAAGATACAGTATTTGAAAAATGAACCTTCCGGAAGCGGAGGGCTCGTATTGTTGAAGAGGGGCAGATATGAGAAAACATGAATTTTTGAGAGGAATTCGTCACGGGATTCCTATTTGTCTGGGGTATTTTTCGGTTTCCGTTGCATTTGGAATGACAGCAGTATTGTCCGGGATGCCTCTGTGGGCGGCGGTGATGATTTCACTGACCAACCTCACCAGTGCAGGCCAATTTGCCGGGGCAAATCTGATGATTGCCGGGGGCGGCATGGCGGAACTGGGAATTACCACGCTGATCATCAATATCCGTTATTTTCTGATGTCCTTGTCGGTATCCCAGAAGGTAGAGGGGCAGATGAGCATGAAACAGCGGCTGGCGGTATCCTTTGGCATAACGGATGAAATATTTGCGGTTTCCGTGCAGCAGCCGGGAGAATTGTCAGCGCCGTATATGGCAGGGCTGATACTGACTCCGGTGCTGGGATGGACGGGAGGTACGCTGGCAGGAGGAATCGCAACCTCCGTGATGCCGGAAGCGCTGTCCAGCGCTCTGGGAATTGCACTGTACGGCATGTTTATTGCGATTATCATTCCTCCGGCGAGGGAGAAAAAGAGCGTCCTCTTTACTGTGCTTCTGGCAATCGCAGCCAGCGTGGCGTTTACCTGCCTGCCGGGATTGAAAAATTTGACGGGAGGATGGTCGATTATTGTGATCACAATCTTGGTAAGCACGGTGGCAGCTTGGCTGTTTCCCATCGGGACAGAGGAGAAGGGAGAAAAGGAATGACAACGGGATATATTTTGAAGAGCATTGCAGTTATGGCAGTGATTACCTATCTGATTCGAATGCTTCCCATGGCAATTTTCCGGAAAAAGATTACAGATGTGCGTATCCAGTCATTTCTGTATTATGTGCCTTATGCGGTACTGGCAGCGATGACCTTTCCGGCGATTTTTTCCAGCACCGGATCGAAGGCCAGCGCAGCGGCAGGCTGTCTGGCAGCAGTGGTTCTTGCTTATTTTAAGAAAGGACTTCTGACCGTGGCGGTAGGTGCGGCGGCAGTGGTATTTGTCGTACAGATGGCAGGCTTCTAAAAACCCAAGAGGCCCAGAAGATTTTGAAGCGTACGGTAAATCTGTCCGTTTTCCGGCTCAAAGACTACAATATCGTTGGGAATCCAGATCAGCCTGATAAAGTAGACGAGAAAAAATAAAACGGCCGTGAGGACAACGGCCCAGCGGTATTTTCGAAAATCGATCCGGTCTTCAAACAGAAAGACAAGGGCAAACAGCGGGGCTGTGGGGAACAGGGGATGACAGGCAAAGGCCTGAGCAAAATCCAGATGCAGGACAGAGATCCAAGCCCGGGTCATACCGCATCCGGGACAGGAAATCCCGGTGAGATAGAGAAGCGGACATCCTGTAAACCATGTGAGCAGGTAATAGGCAATACAGATGAAAATCAGAATTTTCAGGTTTGAAAGAAATTGCTTCATAAATACACCTCAGCTTCCATATGATACCGTTAGTATACAGGGAAAAGCGAAGAGTATCAAGAGGAACGAATCTTAAACAGTAACCTTAAAAAAGTCTTAAAAGAAAATTTCGTGTATGTAAGTTGCGGAAACAGAATACGAATGTTATAATAAGACAAGTTAAAAGTATTCTAAGAGGGAGGATTAAGCAATGCAATCTAAAAAACGTGATGGTCTGATAAGCTCTGTATTAGGGCTGATCACCTGCGGTATTTACAGCATTTATTTCTGGTACAAATACGGCGAAGATGTAAATGAAATTTGTGCGGAGGATGGAAAGGAAACCCCGAATTATATCGTTGCTTGGCTGCTGTCAATCATTACCTGCGGTATTTACGGGATGTATTGGCTGTACAATCTGGGTTCCAGACTGGATACCGCCAGCAAGAAGTATGATGTAAATGTGGAATCTCCTGTATTTTTCACATTATTTATGAACATTCCGTTCCTTTCTTACTTCTATGCCTGTGATTTAATGAACAAATTCCAAGAACAGCATCAGAAGATGTATCCAAACGGAACACCGGGCTACAGAAATCCGGGAAGCGGATATGCTGCCGGCGGCTTTGGAGGAAATGTTCCGCCTGTAACGCCTCGCAGCGGCGGAAATGCACAGAGCATGGGTGCTCAGATCGGTTCACAGCTCAAATCTGCAGTTCAGGATATGGGAAATGGAATCAAAAATACGGCACAGAGTGCAATGCCAACCTGTAAAAATTGTGGTGCAGTAGTACCGCCGGGAAAAAATTACTGCAAGAAATGCGGATATCCGGTAAATGCTCCCGGAGCGCAGAATGGTTATACGAATGAGATGCCAAGACAGCCGGAGATGAAGATGCAGCCGGAAATGCCGAAAGCACCGGAGATGAAGATGCAGCCGGAAATGCCGAAAGCACCGGAGATGAAGATGCAGCCGGAAATGCCGAAAGCGCCGGAGATGAAGGTGCAGCCGGAAATGCCAAAAGCACCGGAGATGAAGATGCAGCCGGAAATGCCGAAAGCGCCGGAGATGAAGGTGCAGCCGGAAATGCCGAAAGCACCGGAGATGAAGATGCAGCCGGAAATGCCGAAAGCGCCGGAGATGAAGATGCAGCCAGAGATGCCGAAGGCTCCTCAGATGCCGGTATGTCCGAAATGCGGAAATCCGGTGAAACCGGGAGATAGGTTCTGCATCAACTGCGGAAGCAAGATCAATGAATAAAAATCAAGAATAAAAACAAGGAAACAGCGCCAATCCCTAAGGACGGCGCTGTTTCATTTTTTTATTCTTTTCCGCTGAAGCAATAGGTACAGAGTTTACATGGAGCCAAACCGATAGCGGCAACCAAGTCATCCAGACGATGATAACGCAGAGAAGTAAACTTCAGTTCATCACTGATGGCTTGTTCCATTTCTTTATAGTTATGGGAATCCGGGTTTGTATAATCCTCCAGAATTGCTTCTGTAATGGCTCCCTCGCGCTTCAGGATGGTACGGCGGGTAATCAGATCCATCTCCGATTTGGAACGGGAGAAATTCAGATATTTACAGCCGTATAACAGCGGCGGGCAGGCCGGACGGATATGTACTTCTTTGGCTCCGCTTCCGTACAGGAATTCGGTGGTCTGGCTAAGCTGTGTGCCGCGGACAATGGAATCGTCAATGAGCAGCAGACGCTTGTCATGAATCAGTTCGCGAACCGGAATCAGTTTCATATGTGCAATATGCTCACGCTGGCTCTGGTGGGCCGGCATGAAGGAACGCGGCCATGTTGGTGTGTATTTGATAAAGGGACGGGCATACGGGATACCGGATCTATTTGCATAGCCGATGGCATGGGCAATACCGGAATCCGGGATTCCGGCTACGATATCCGGCGTTGCATCATCACGTTCTGCAAGCATTTCGCCGCATTTGTACCGCATCTGTTCCACGTTCATTCCTTCATAGGTGGAGGTTGGATAACCGTAATAAACCCAAAGGAAAGAGCAGATTTTCATCTCGTCCCTTGCAGGGGAAACGGTTTCAGCGCCTTCAGGGGTGAAGAAAACGATCTCTCCGGGGCCGAGGTCCCGGTAATCCTGATATCCGAGATTCAGGTATGCGAAACTTTCGAAAGAGGCACAGACGGCATCACTTTTTTGGCCGAGGATGACTGGTGTACGTCCCAGACGGTCCCGGGCAGCGTAGATGCCCTCAGGAGTCATGACCAGCATAGTCATGGAACCTTCAATCATATCCTGTGCATAACGGATTCCTTCAACAAGAGAAGCTTTCTGATTGATCAGCGAGGCAACCATCTCTGTCGCATTGATGCTGCCGCCGCTCATTTCAAGAAAATGTGTGCAGCCGTTGGCGAAAGAATGCTTTACCAGCTCGTCCATGTTGTTGATTCTTCCAACAGTAGTGATGGCAAAACTGCCAAGGTGAGACTGAACCATCAATGGCTGCGGCTCGGAATCAGAGATACAGCCGATTCCCAGTGTTCCCTCCAGTTCCTCTACATCCCGTTCGAATTTTGTGCGGAAAGGTGAGTTCTGAATATTGTGGATCGCGCGGTCAAATCCGTGTGCTTTATCGTAAACTGCCATGCCGCCTCTGCGGGTTCCAAGATGTGAATGATAATCTGTTCCGAAAAAAAGATCGGATACGCAACTGCTTTTTGATGCAACTCCAAAAAATCCACCCATATGTAAGCTCCTTTTTATGAGATATCTAAATAGATTCTGTTATAATCACGTATTTTATTATATAATGAGGGAACAGGTTGTGCAAGAAGAAAAATCGACGAAAATCCTGTGGTCGTACAGCGGAAAATAGTCGGAACGGCAAAGAAAGGTATAGCTGCCTTATATTTGCATAATAATCCTGAGACAATAAAAGCAAAGAGGGGTAAACTTATGAGAAGTATGGAATTTAAAATGGAACGTCAGGGACTTTTGGAAGTGGGACAGGAAGTAGAGGTGACGGAAAGCCCGCTCCCTACGTCTTATTACTATACCATTCAGCCAATGATCGCCATGAGCAGAAATTATCAGGGATATGAAAGACTGAAAGCCAGAAAAGGAATTGTAAAGGATATCCGGGAGACAGACAGAGGATATTATACAGATGTGGAATTTGATGAGGAGGAGTATTGATGGAAAATGCAGTACATGAAATCCCACCGGTTTGGGATGAAAACAGCAAAATTTTGATTCTGGGGAGTTTTCCCTCCGTAAAATCCAGAGAAGGAAAATTTTTTTACCATCATCCCCAAAACCGTTTCTGGAAGGTTCTGGCGGCGGTGCTGGAATGTCCGGTGCCTCAGACTGTGGAAGAAAAGCGGAAAATGCTTCTGGAACACGGAATTGCCGTGTGGGATGTGATTGCCTCCTGCCGGATCGAAGGCTCCAGTGACAGCAGCATCAAAGATGTAGTGCCCAATGACCTTAGGGAAATTCTGAGCGGGGCAAAGATTGAAAAAATTTTTGTGAATGGGGGGACGGCTTTTCGCATGTATGAAAAATATACCAGACCAATAACCGGAAAAAAGGCAGAAAAACTTCCCTCCACAAGCCCCGCAAACGCAGCATGGTCGCTGGAACGTCTGACCGGGGAGTGGAGGGAGAAGATTAATTTCCTTCACGGAAAGTAAGGGAATCATCGGACATGGATTCGATGATCGCCAGAGATTCCAGACGGACTCCCATATCGCGAATCATTTTTCCACCTTCCTGAAAACCTTTTTCGATAACGATTCCGGCGCCTTCCAAAACTGCGCCTGATTTTTTAACGATTTCAATCAGTCCCATCAGGGCGCATCCGTTAGCAAGAAAATCATCGATCAGCAGAACATGGTCTTCCGGTCCTAAGAATTTTTTAGAAAGAATCACATCGTAAACTTTTTTGTGAGTAAAGGATTCTACTTTGGAGGTGTACATTTCACCGTCCAGATTCAGGCTCTGGGCTTTTTTTGCAAAAATAACGGGAACATCAAAATACTGGGCAACCAGACAGGCAATCCCGATGCCGGAAGCCTCAATCGTAAGGATCTTTGTGATGGGGGCATCCTGAAAACGCCGTTTAAATTCTTTTCCAAGTTCATTAATAAAGGGGATATCCATCTGATGGTTCAGAAAACTGTCCACTTTCAAAACATTCCCCGGTTTCACAATACCATCTTTTAAAATACGTTCTTCTAAAAGCTGCATGTAATTATCCTCCTGAAGTTAATTGGTCTTATCATAACCCGTAATGTGCGGTTAGGCAATCCTTTTTCGACAAAAAACACAAAAATCTTCCCCCTAGGGAGGTTGTTCTTTCCGTTTAACACTGGTATAATAGATAAGCAGTGCATACAGGAGGATGAAAAATGAAAGAATATGAAGTGATTCGGGAGATTATCAATCAGTGTCCCCTGAACCATTCGAGAGATCAGATTTTTGAAGAAATTGCGTGTGAAGATCCGGAGGCTTATATTCAGGAAAAATTTAAGGCAAAAGAATTCACATATGAAAAAAATATACAGAAGGACGGAAGTATTGTCTTTGACATTTTTACGGCAGGTATCCATCAGAGATATACTTTTACCGGGATTTAGACAGGAGGATCTATGGGAGACCGTATAGGAACGCATACCCATGTGCTGGAGGATGGAACAGTGATTGAACATACCCATGTGGAGGAAGCGAAGCATGAGCATGAAATACAGCACGGACACACCCATTCTCATGGAGGACATGGACATACCCATACTCATCAGAACACAAAGGCCGTACTGAACCGGCTGTCCCGGGCAATCGGCCATCTGGAATCCATCCGAAGGATGGTGGAGGATGGAAGGGATTGTACAGAGGTACTGATTCAGCTTTCCGCAGTGAAGTCGGCGATCAACAATACAGGGAAAGTGATTCTTCAGGATCATATTGAGCACTGTATTGTGGATGCAGTTCGTGAGGGAGATGCGCAGGCGCTGGAGGAATTGAATAGAGCGATTGACCGCTTTATGAAATGAGACCCGGGCAAAAGGTCACGGGCGTATGAAAGAACAGTGTATAGGCGGAAATCATATTTTCGCTTAAATATAAGAGAATTAAGAAAAGAGGTTTATGTAACATGGCAAAAGAATGTAACAGCACAACCTGTAACAAGGAAAGTTGTGAGGGATGTTCCAGCAAAAAGCCCCAGAGCATGCTGGCGGAAATGAACATTTATTCAAATGTAAAACATGTAATCGGCGTTGTCAGCGGAAAAGGCGGTGTGGGAAAATCCTTCGTTACAGCGTCACTGGCAAACCAGATGGCACAGAAGGGCTTCCGTGTGGGAATCATGGATGCGGATATTACAGGACCGTCCATTCCGAAAATGTATGGACTTCATGGACCGGCCAATGCGGATGATCAGGGAATTTATCCGATGGTTGCGAAAAACGATATCAAAGTTATGTCTGTCAATCTGCTGCTGCCAAATGAAGAGGAGCCGGTAATCTGGCGTGGACCGATTCTGGCAAATATGGTAAAACAGTTCTGGACCGATGTGATCTGGGGAGATCTGGATTACCTGTTTGTGGATATGCCTCCGGGAACCGGGGATGTTCCGCTGACAGTATTTCAGTCTCTGCCGGTAGAAGGTATCGTGATCGTATCTTCTCCTCAGGATCTGGTTAAGATGATCGTGAAGAAAGCGTATAAGATGTCGCAGATGATGAATATCAATGTACTGGGTGTAGTGGAAAACTACAGCTATGTACTGTGTCCGGACTGCGGAAAACAGATCCGGATTTTCGGTGAAAGCCATATCGATGAGATTGCAGCTGAGCTGGGTATGGAGGTACTGGGTAAAATGCCGATTAATCCGCTGTACGCAGAAGCGGCCGATCTGGGGGCTTTTCATGCAGTGGATAACGAGTATGTGGAAAAGGCAGTGGAAAAGCTGTATCTGATGGGCTGAGAAATAAATAAAATATGAAATGCAGAAAGGACAGGAGCCTGTATTGGGTTGCTGTTCTTTTTTTGTAATGATTCAGCCTTTCAGGCGTCTCATTTTTCTTTTTTTCTGTAATTAGTGCTTGACAGGAACAAATGTTTGGTATAGAATAAATACAAACAAACGTTCGGAAGAAGGGAAGGAAAAAGCATGGTTATTCAGGAACAGATGGAGCTTCAGAAAAAATTGAATATATTGTCGGATGCAGCAAAATATGATGTGGCCTGTACCTCCAGCGGAGTAGACAGGAAGAATAACGGAAAGGGTATGGGCAACAGCATTGCAGCCGGAATCTGCCACAGCTTTTCTGCGGATGGACGGTGTATCAGTCTGTTGAAGATTCTGTTTACCAATGAGTGTGTATTTGACTGCAGATACTGTGTAAACCGTTCTTCCAATGATGTGGTGAGGGCTTCCTTTACTCCTCAGGAGGTCTGTGAGCTGACCATGGGATTTTACCGGAGGAATTACATAGAAGGTTTATTTTTGAGCTCGGGAATTCTGAAAAGCCCTGCGTACACCATGGAACTGCTCTTCCAGACGGTGTATAAGCTGCGGACGGAGTATCATTTTCAGGGCTATATTCATCTGAAAGCGATACCGGGAGCACCGGCAGAGCTGATTGAGCGGGCGGGATACTATGTGGACCGTATGAGTATCAATGTGGAGTTTCCGACAGCGGACGGGCTGCGCACGCTGGCTCCCCATAAAACAAGGAGAACGATTCTCACTCCCATGCGGCAGATTCAGACGCGGGTATCGGAAAACAGGCAGGAACTGACTGTATACCGCCATACGCCCCGTTTTGTTCCGGCAGGACAGAGTACACAGATGATTATCGGGGCTACGGGAGAAAGTGATTACCAGATTCTCAATACCGCAGAGTCCCTTTACCAAAAATTTGAACTGAAGAGGGTGTTTTATTCTGCATTTGTGAATGTAAACGAGGATACCACTCTGCCCATGCGGCCTCAGGGTCCGCCTCTTTTGCGGGAACACAGGCTTTATCAGGCAGACTGGCTTCTGCGATTTTACGGATTTCAGGCAAAAGAACTTCTGTCGGAAGGAAAACCGGATTTTAACGTATTTCTTGACCCGAAATGTGATTGGGCGCTCCGGCATCTGGAACAGTTTCCGGTGGAAGTGAACACTGCGGATTATCATACCCTTTTAAGAGTTCCGGGTATTGGAGTGACATCTGCCAAGAAGATTGTAGGGGCCAGAAAGTTTGGAAGTCTGTCCTTCGAGGATTTGCGGAAGATGCGGGTGGTATTGAAGCGTGCGCTGTATTTTATCACCTGTGGAGGACGGATGATGTACAGGACAAAGCTGGAGGAGGATTATATCCTGCGGAATCTTTTAAGCTCCGAAAAGAGGCTGCCGATAGATTCCGGTCTTACCTATCAGCAGTTGTCACTGTTTGATGATCAGAAAGGATGGCTGGCATAAGGATGAATAACAGACATATATTTTTCTGTGAGGATTCTCTGGAGGGGATTTTCACCGGGGTTTATACGGCATGGGATTTGCGGGTAGGGCACGGCAATGTGGAGCTTAAAACCCGGGACAGTGGAGAAATGGAATTTTTTTGCCAGTATCATACCGTGGAGACAGATTTGGAAAAGGCGGAGAAGGTACTAAATACCTTGCGGAAGAAACTGGGGGAGGAGATTACAAGAGTGATCTGCTATGCCGCCTGCTCTTATGAGACGGAGAAGGGAACCGCCATATACAGGACACTGGTGGACTGCCTTTCCGTACATGGCGCCTCTTATGGAAAAAAGAAGCTGGAAAATCTAAAAAATCCGTATGTGCGGAAGGTCATGGAGGCTTACCGGAACGTGTGGAATGAATACCATCATTTTCTGGGATTTCTTCGTTTCCGACAGTTGCCGGGGAATATACTGTTTGCTCCGATGGAGCCGAAAAATGATGTACTGCTTTTATTTCAGGAGCATTTCGGAGATCGTTTTTCGGGGGAATACTGGATCATTTACGATGAAAAGAGAAAAAAGGCTCTCCTTCATGCGCCACATGAGAAATGCACGATCTATTCCGGGGCAGGGCAGCAGATGGAACGTCTTTTAAAGTTGCAGGATACAGAGGCAGATTTTGAGACGCTGTTTCAAGGCTTTTGCCGCCATATTTCGATCCATGAGAGAGAAAATCCTGCACTGCAAAGGAAGAATCTTCCACTGAGATTCCGAAATCATATGGTAGAATTTAACAAAAATTAAGAGGTTTTTTTGTATCAGGATACGGAAACCGGCAGGTATATGTTTGAAAACGATTTCATTGAAAACATTTTAGATAAAGGAGGATGTTAAATTCCAGTTAATTTAGTGTCAAAATGTACAAAAAAAAGCACGATTCGACAAATGGAGGCTTTGTAAAAAAGGGTTTGACAAAAGGCTTTTCAAATGGCATAATGAACCAAAATTAAATGTGGTACTACCAGTTGGGAGGTGCCGCATTTGATGAAGCAATACAAATAAGTAAATTGATTATAGGAAAGGAATGAAGCTTATGTCAGAGTGCAAAGTAAGTAAAATTAAATTGAATCAGACAAAAGAAGTAGAAGAATTTGTAGCAGCGGCTGGGAAGTGCGACTTTGATGTTGATATATTCTATAATCGCATTATCATCGACGCAAAATCTATTTTAGGAATTCTCAGTATGGATTTGACAAAAGAGCTGACAGTAAAATGTCACGGTGACAACAAGGAATTTAATCACACCTTACAGAAATTCGCAATTGCGTAATTTTACAGAAGGAAAATAGAAATACCCCCCTTACGAAAGAAAAAGTCTTCGAAGTGCAAAAATCCGCATTTCGGGGGCTTTTTCTGTCTCCTAGGAATTTTACTTTTCACGGAAATCTGCTATAATCCTATACAGAACTGTAACAGTACACTGGATGGGAAAGGAAGAGTATCATGGAAAAAGAGATCATACGGATCTCGGTGAGAAATCTGGTGGAGTTTATCCTGCGTTCAGGAAATCTGGATACCAGAAGAGGCTCTTTTGCTGATAAGGAAGCGATGGCAAAGGGCAGCAGGATTCACCGGAAAATTCAAAAACAGATGGGAGCGCTGTATCAGGCGGAGGTTTCACTGTCCCATCTCATAGAGTACGAAGAGTTTTCCATTGTGGTGGAAGGAAGAGCAGATGGGATTATCCACACGGAGGATTCAGTAACAATTGACGAGATAAAGGCCGTAAACCGCGATCTGCGTTTTCTGGAGGAGCCGGAGGAAGTCCATCTGGCTCAGGCGAAATGCTATGCCTATATCTACGGAACCCGGGAAAAACAGAAACATCTGAAAGTGCAGATGACCTATTGCCAGATGGAAACAGAGGAGATTCGGAGATTTGAAAGAGAATATTCTCTGGAGGAGCTGGAGCGTTGGTTTATATGGCTGACCGATCAGTATTACCAGTGGGCTCTGTGGCAGCATCAGTGGAAAATTACCAGAAATGAATCCATGCAGGGGATGGAGTTTCCGTTTCCTTATAGACCGGGGCAGAGGGATGTAGTGAGTAGTGTATACCGGACAATCCTCAGAAAGATGCAGTTGTTCATTCAGGCGCCTACGGGCGTGGGAAAAACCATATCCACGGTTTTTCCGGCGGTGCGTTCCATGGGGGAGGGGCTTTCGGAGAAGATTTTTTATCTCACGGCTAAGACCATTACCAGAACGGTAGCTTGGGAGGCATTCCAGCTTCTGAAAAGTCAGGGGCTTGTGTGCAAGGTGCTGATTATTACGGCAAAGGAAAAGTTGTGTGTATGTGATGAGGTAGAATGTAATCCCGTTAACTGCCCGAGGGCAAAAGGACATTTTGACAGGGTGAATGAGGCTGTATTTCAGATTTTGCAGGAGAAGGACAGCTATGACCGGGATGCTATTCTGGAATACAGCGAAAAATATCAGGTCTGCCCCTATGAGATGTGTCTGGATGTTGCCACATGGGTGGATGCGATTATCTGTGACTACAATTATGTGTTTGACCCGGAAGCCTATCTGCGGAGATTCTTTGCGGAGGGAAACAGAGGGGATTACATTTTCCTGATCGATGAAGCGCATAATCTGGTAGAGCGTGGGAGGGAGATGTACAGCGCCGTCCTGTATAAAGAGGATGTGCTGAAAATCAAAAAACTGGTGAAGCCTTACAGCAAAAGGCTGGAGAAGGCGCTGGAGAGATGTAACCGACAGCTTTTAGAATTAAAGCGGGAATGCGAAACGTATCAGGTGGTGGAAAGTCTGGGCGGATTTTCTGTGTCACTGATGAATGCCATGGGAGAGACGGAGCGGCTTTTGGAGGAACTGGAAGAGGGGGAAGTGAGAAAACAGCTTCTGGAATTTTACTTTGAGATGCGCAGTTTTCAGAATATCTATGATCTTCTGGATGAAAATTATGTGATGTATACCCAGCACGATGAAGATGGAAGATTCCGGGTGAAGCTGTACTGCGTCAATCCGGCAGTAAATCTGCAAAATTGTCTGGATAAGGGAATCAGTACAGTCTTTTTCTCAGCTACCCTTCTTCCAATCCGGTATTATAAGTCGCTTTTGAGCGGCAGAACGGATGATTATGCTATTTATGCCCAGACACCATTTGCGCCGGAGCAGAAACAGGTGATTTTAGGCAGGGATGTGAGCAGCCGGTATACAAGAAGAGGGCCTGAGGAATATGGGAGGATTGCAGAATATATTCATCAGGTGGCATCGGCCAGAAAAGGCAATTATATGGTGTTCTTTCCGTCTTACAAAATGATGAATGATATCGGAGAAATTTATGAAAATATGTATGGGGACAGGGACAGGCGGGTGCTGATTCAGAGCCCCTCCATGCAGGAAGAGGACAGGGAGGCATTTCTCGGACAGTTTGAGCAGGAAAATCAGGAGACACTTCTGGGATTTTGTGTGATGGGTGGAATTTTTGCGGAAGGTATTGACCTGACAGGAGAAAAGCTGGTAGGAGCTGTGATTGTGGGAACGGGGCTGCCTCAGGTGAATTATGAGCGGGAGATTTTAAAGAACTATTATGACCATAAGCAGGAAAATGGTTTTGACTATGCTTACCGTTTTCCGGGGATGAATAAGGTTTTGCAGTCTGCGGGAAGGGTAATCCGTACCAGTGAAGACAGGGGAGTAATTCTGCTTCTTGACGAAAGATTCTGTTCACCGGATTACAGAAATCTGTTTCCGAGAGAATGGGAGGACTACCGAATCTGTACCCGGCAGACTGTAGGACAGGCGCTGGAGGGATTCTGGAGTCCTCAACATACCTCGATAGAGGAGAAACGGGACTGTGAATAGCCGGATCAGAGAATATCGAGAAATTCTCTGGCGGCTTTTGTCAAAGGAAGCTGGGGATTATGGGTGATGACCAGCTTTCGTACCGGCAGCTCCTCCTCGATATCCAGTGGAAAGAGATCCCCTTCTACCGGGAGACAGTAATCGGGCACAAAGGCAATCCCCAGACCGATACGAGCCAGATCGATCAGCAGATCATTACTGCCCAATTCAATTTCGGGAACCAGATCCAGTTGATGCTGCTGGAAAAGATTGTGCAAAAATTCACTGGTGGTACTTTTTCTGTCCAGCATCATGATCGGATAGGAGAGCAAATCCTTCAGATGCAGTTTTTTATCCTTCAGCTCCTTATAATAGGAAGAGCTGGCGATAAAGCAGTCCTGAAAAGTATGGATTTCACGCACATGTTCTCCGTGACTGAGGTAGGAATTGGGATAGTTGGTGACAATCAGATCCACCTGTCCCATTTCCAACAGGCTGACACATTTGGTAGAGGTCTGATTAGTTACCTTAATATGGACGTTTGGGTGGGCTTTGTGGAACTGGTTCAGATACGGAACCAGATAGTAGCGGCATATGGTGTCGCTGGCGCCGATTCTGAGCTGCCCTCCGCCCAGTGTGCTGGTTTCACGAATCTGTGCTTCGCCCCGTTTGATCAGGTTCATGGCTGGTTCAATATGGCGCAGAAGGGTCTCACCTTCCGGAGTTAGCTGGACACGTTTGGTACTGCGTATAAAGAGGGTGATTCCCAGTTTTTTCTCCAGAACCTTGATGGACTGGCTGACGGCAGACTGGGAAATGAAAAGTTGTTTGGAAGCCTCTGAGAAGCTGAGAGAGACTGCAACGTAATAAAAGACCTTATATAATTCATAATTAATATCCATGAGAAGACCTCCTTATTATTGACATTCAGTATAGCAGAAAGACAGAGGAAGTACCAGCCTCATTTTACATATATAAGGCCTGAAACCAGACCAAAAGGAAATAAATTAGAAAAACTTATCAAACTAATTAAATATATTAATTTTACTTATAATATTTCCTATGGTATTTTTAAGATATACGAGGTTGTTCAGGTGTATTGAAATATGCCGCCACCAAAGAAAGGACAGGACAAACATGAGTAATGTAAGACGAGTTTATGTAGAAAAGAAACCGGATTTTGCAGTACAGGCAAAGGAATTAAAACATGAAATCAGCAGTTATCTGGGAATCAAAACGGTAACAGGGGTACATGTATACATCCGCTATGATGTGGAGAATATTTCCGACGAAATATTTGAGAAGGCATGTAACTGCGTATTTTCTGAACCGCCGGTAGACATATTATATAAAGAAGAGATTCCTATGGCAGAAGGAGCACAGGTATTTTCCGTGGAGTATCTGCCGGGACAGTTTGACCAGAGAGCGGATTCTGCTGTTCAGTGCGTACAGTTTTTAAAAGATGACGAACAGCCGATCATCAAATCTGCTACTACCTATGTAATTGAAGGAACGATCACTGAGGAAGAGTTTGCAGCAATCAAAGATCACTGCATCAACCCGGTAGACTCCAGAGAGACAGATCTGGTAAAACCGGAAACACTGGTGACAAAATTTGACGATCCGGAAGATGTAAAAATCTTTGACGGATTTACAGCTATGGACGAGGCTTCATTAAAAGAGCTGTATAGTTCCCTGAATCTGGCTATGACATTCAAGGACTTCCTGCATATTCAGAACTATTTTACAAATGAGGAAAAACGCAATCCTTCCATGACAGAGATCCGTGTACTGGATACCTACTGGTCTGACCATTGCCGTCATACCACATTTTCCACAGAACTTAAAAATGTTACTTTCAAAGACGGCGATTATAAAGAGCCGATCGTGAAAACATATGAACAGTATCTGTCTGACAGAGAAGTTCTTTATAAAGGAAGAGATGACAAATTCATCTGTCTGATGGATCTGGCTCTTCTTGCTATGAAAAAACTGAAATCTGAAGGAAAGCTTCCGGATCAGGAAGAATCCGATGAGATCAATGCGTGTTCAATCGTAGTTCCGGTAGATGTAGACGGAAAAGAAGAGGAATGGCTGATCAACTTCAAAAATGAAACTCACAACCATCCGACAGAGATCGAACCTTTCGGTGGTGCTGCTACCTGTCTGGGCGGAGCGATTCGTGACCCGCTTTCCGGACGTACCTATGTATATCAGGCGATGCGTGTAACCGGCGCGGCAGATCCTACTGTTTCCGTAAAAGAAACAATGAAAGGAAAACTGCCTCAGAAGAAACTGGTTCGTGGCGCTGCTCACGGATACAGCTCCTACGGTAATCAGATTGGTCTGGCAACCGGCTATGTAAAAGAAATCTATCATCCGAACTACGTTGCAAAACGTATGGAGATCGGTGCGGTTCTGGGTGCAGCTCCAAGACGGGCCGTTAAGAGAGAAAATTCCGATCCGGGCGATATCATCATCCTGCTGGGCGGACGCACCGGACGCGACGGTATCGGAGGCGCTACCGGTTCCTCAAAAGTGCATACAGAAGCTTCTATCGAAGTGTGCGGCGCTGAGGTACAGAAAGGTAATGCACCTACAGAACGTAAGATCCAGCGTATGTTCCGTCGTGAAGAAGTAAGCTGCCTGATCAAAAAATGTAATGACTTCGGTGCAGGCGGTGTATCCGTTGCGATCGGAGAGCTGGCAGCAGGTCTGCAGATTAATCTGGACAAGGTGCCGAAAAAATATGCAGGTCTGGATGGAACAGAAATTGCAATTTCCGAGTCTCAGGAACGTATGGCTGTTGTTGTAGACCCGAAAGATGTAGATGAATTCCTGAAATATGCCAACGAGGAAAACTTGGAAGCAGTGATTGTTGCTGTTGTTACTGAAGAGCCTCGTCTGGTTCTCAAATGGAGAGACAAAGAAATCGTAAATATTTCCCGTGCATTTTTGGATACTAACGGAGCACATCAGGAGACAGAAGTTCTGGTAGATATTCCGGCCAAAGAGGACAATGTTCTGGCACGCAAAGAGGTGGGAGATGTGAGAGAACGCTGGTTAAGCGATCTGGCAGATCTGAATACCTGTTCTCAGAAAGGTCTGGTGGAAATGTTTGACGGTTCCATCGGAGCGGGAAGCGTATTCATGCCTCACGGTGGAAAATATCAGATGACAGAGACACAGGCGATGGTAGCAAAAGTTCCTGTTCAGAACGGAAAAACAGATACAGTAACCATGATGAGTTACGGCTTTGACCCGTATGTATCAAGCTGGAGCCCATACCATGGAGCAGTTTATGCAGTAGTAGAATCCGTTGCGCGTATCGTGGCAAATGGCGGAGATTACTCCAAAATCCGTTTCACATTCCAAGAATACTTCCGCCGTATGACAGAAGATCCAAGCCGCTGGAGCCAGCCATTTGCAGCACTTTTAGGCGCATACTCTGCACAGTTGGGCTTCGGTCTGCCGTCCATTGGTGGTAAAGACAGTATGTCCGGTACCTTCAATGAGATTGACGTACCTCCGACACTGGTATCCTTTGCGGTAGATGTAGCGAAAAAACAGGAAGTGATTACTCCTGAACTGAAAAAAGCAGGAAGCAAACTGGTATGGATCCGTTTGCCGAAAGACGAATACGATCTGCCGAAATACGCAGAGACTATGGATATTTACGCAAAACTGCACAATGATATCAAAGCAGGAAAAGTGCTTTCTGCATACGCTCTGGACCGTCACGGTATCGCAGCCGCTGTCAGCAAGATGGCTTTCGGTAACCGGATGGGTGTTAAGATTGAGCACAATCTTGATGAGAGAGATCTGTTTGCACCGGGCTTTGGTGATATCATCTGCGAAATTCCGGATGGAAAAGTAAGCGAGCTGTCCGTAACCTACACTGTAATCGGTGAAGTAACAGACAGAGCAGCATTTGAATACAAAGACGGCATGAATATTTCCATGGAGGAGGCTCTGAACGCATGGACAGGTACTCTGGAAAAAGTATTCAAGACCAAAGGCACCGACAACATGGAAGCAGTGGAAAGCCCTCTGTACAAAGCAGACAGCATCCACATCTGCAAGAATAAGATTGCACGTCCGACCGTATTTATTCCGGTATTCCCGGGAACGAACTGCGAGTATGACAGTGCGAAGGCATTCAAACGGGCAGGCGCTGATGTGATCACAAGAGTATTTAAGAATCTGACTGCGGAAGATATCCGTGATTCCGTAAGCATCTTTGAAGAAGCAATCAATCAGGCACAGATCATCATGTTCCCCGGTGGATTCTCCGCTGGTGACGAACCGGATGGTTCTGCGAAATTCTTTGCAACTGCATTCCAGAATGCGAAGATCAAAGAAGCGGTTATGAAGCTGCTGAATGAGAGAGATGGTCTGGCTCTGGGTATCTGTAACGGTTTTCAGGCTCTGGTTAAACTGGGACTGGTTCCTTACGGTGAAATCGTTGGACAGACTGCTGATTCACCGACACTGACTTACAATACTATCGGACGCCATATTTCCAAGATGGTATACACCAAAGTGGTTACAAACAAATCCCCATGGCTGCAGCAGGCAGAACTGGGCAAAGTATATGTAAACCCGGCTTCCCACGGAGAAGGCCGTTTTGTAGCAAACAAAGAGTGGTTAGACAAATTGTTTGCTAACGGTCAGGTGGCTACACAGTATTGCGACCTGAACGGAAACGTATCCATGGATGAAGAATGGAACGTAAATGGTTCTTACGCTGCAATCGAAGGAATCACAAGCCCGGATGGCCGTGTCTTAGGTAAGATGGCACACAGCGAGCGTCGTGACGATGCAGTAGCTATGAACATTTATGGTGAGCAGGATATCAAGATCTTTGAATCCGGTGTGGCTTATTTTAAATAAGAGAAAAGACTGACTCCCGGGGCGCAATGCGCCCCGGGAGTTTTTTTGATATTTTAAGGATTGAATAGGTATTGCTTGTTGTGCTATAGTAAATGAAATCGGAAAGTTAAGAGGTCAGGAACCATATGAAAAAAAGTCGATTAACGTATGACGAGTGGGACAAAGTTATTTTAAAGAAAAACGTAACAATTAAATTTGTAGAGGATGATTTCTTTCATGGATATATTGGGAAAATAGATATTCTTCAGATTTCGGAACCTCAAATATGGAAATTTCATGGAGAGGATACAGTTGTATGTCAAAATAACTATGAATGGATATCTATTTTGCCCAGCAATGAAAATTTTTGTATTACTGCAATGATGAATGAAGAAAAGTGTGTATTATTGTGGTATATTGATATAATTTCAAAACAAGGTATCGATAAGGATGGTGTTCCATTTTTTGAGGATTTGTATTTAGACTTCATTGTGTATCCCGATGGTTGTATTATAGAAGATGATAGAGATGAGCTTGAAGAAGCACTTGAAAAAAAGGATATTACATTGAAACAGTTCGAACTTGCAAATGAGATTTGTGAACAGTTGAAAAAGGGTCTTCTTTCTAACCTTAATGCATTTATGGAGTATACTTTGTGGTGTAAAAAGTATGTATCCGACTGTGAAATTGGTACTTGAATAAAGTGAGGAAGAGAATATTGAAGCATAAGATTCCGTATGGAAGATATTCTGCATACAGGAATTGCTGACATCATGGAACAGAAGGTAAAATTTCTCTCTGGTGTCTGTCGACGGAAATACTTATACGGCATACTCAAACCTTTTGTATGAGAAAAAGGGGCAATAGTTTGAAAGTGTGGAGGGGATGCAAGATATGAAAGAGGACTTGCTTTTTTACAATGAGTATGAAAAATTTTATGATATGGCAAAAAAATCTTACACTTTTCAATTATACTGTAAAGAGGCTTTTGGTGAAGATTTCTCACAGGACGGATTCAGCAATATGAAACAGATCAATCGGATTTTAGAATATGTGCCTGCGGTATCGGATTCTCGTATTTTGGATATTGGCTGTGGTAATGGGAAGATGTTAAAGTATCTGCAGGATAAAACAAATAGCTTTATTTATGGATTTGATTATTCCGAAAATGCAATAGAGACAGCAAAAACAAATTGTGAAAAAGCAGAATTTAAGGTGTACACAATGGAGGAAGCTGTATATTCGGAAAATACATTTGATTTGATCACATCTATGGATACTATGTATTTTACGAAAGATATGACACAATTCGTTTCCAAAATATTCAAATGGTTAAAAGGTGATGGTGTTTTTTTCGTTGGATATCAGGAAGGTGATATTATGGAAAAAACTGAAAATGGTGATACAACCATTTTAGCTCAGGCTTAAAAAAATAATCATATCGAATATAAAACTATAGATATTACAGAAGAAACTTACAACATGATGAAACGGAAAAGACGGAGCGCTGAAAAGTATAAAGAGGATTTTGCCAAGAAGGACTGTTGCAGTGGTATTCTATGATTATTCAGCAGACAGATTGTGCACTGGTTTCGCTGGAGGAATATAAAAAGAAAAACGCAAGGTATCTTTATATTGCCAGAAAGTCAAAAACACCGCTGTAGCTAACGGGATATCAAAAAAGAAAATGATACACAGGGTAAATGATAAAATTTATATTTACTTTTCATTTCAAAAAATGTAAAGCAATAGTTACGTAAAGTGAAGGAGTAGCCGGACAGGTGGAGGAGCTATATTCGCGGTATCCAAGGTTCATTAAGGTGATTTGTTATAAATATAAATTTTGTATCAGGAGGAAATAGTGTGAGAATAGAAACTTTAGACAGAAAAAATCTGGCTCATGCGAAAGAAGCGCTAAAAGATGCCTTCTGGAGAGAGGGAAAGAATTCCTTATTTAATGAATGGGAATTTGCTGAAATATTATTAAATGACAGGGATTATATAAAAGAACTTTGTCTGATTGCAATTCGGAATCTGGAAGTGGTTGGATATAATGCCCTGACGCCTGCGATGATAGGAGAGAAAAAAGGTTTGGCACTTGGACCTCTTGGAGTAAAGAAAAACAGCCAGAGGCAAGGAATAGGAAAAACACTTGTAAAAGAGAGTATTAGGAGAGCTAAAAAATTAGGGTATGATTGGATTGTTTTATTAGGTGGGGAGTATTATGCGCAGTTTTCGTTCGAATCAGCAATGCCGTATGGGGTATTTCTTGAAAAAGATTCACCTGAAAATAAAGACATTCAAATTTTATTTTTAAATGAGACCTCAAAGTCGGGATTAGAAGGTAAACTTGTTTATTGTGATTCGTTCTATGATGAGGATGGTCAATTATTGTAAGGGATGTTGGAGATGTGGAATAAGATAGTATTGAGAAAGCAGAAAGGAGACACAAAATGGCAATTACGGTAAACATCTACTATATCGGCCAAAACGGCAGTGCAAAAAAATTCGCAGAGGAAATGCTTGCAAGCGGAATTGTAAACGACATTCGGGCTGAACAGGGCAATATAAAATATGAATATTTTATACCTATGGAAGATGGGGAAACCGTTCTTCTGATAGATAGCTGGAAAGACCAACAGTCGATTGATGCCCACCATGCATCACCGATGATGGAGAAAATAATTCATTTGCGCGAGAAATACGATCTGCATATGAAGGTGGAACGATACGTTACCGATCAGGAGGGGATTCCTTCGAAGGATGAGGCGTTTATAAAAAAGTAAAAATACATTTCCGCAAAAGAAAAAGAGCGGAAAAATAAATAAATGAGGTGTAGAAAATGAAAAAAATCGAAATCGGAAAAGGAAAAATCAGTGCATCCGAAATTGCACTGGGCTGTATGCGGATTACCGGCCTGCAGTCAGAAAAAGCAGTGAGAAGGTTAATCGACACCGCCATGGATTGCGGAATCAATTTTTTTGATCATGCAGACATCTATGCGGGAGGAGAAGCAGAGCGTGTTTTCGGACAGGTGGTTGACGCAGGAATGAGAGAGAATATGTTTATCCAAACAAAGTGCGCCATCCATCCCGGAACCAGTTATGATTTCTCTAAGGAACATATTTTGAAATCCGCAGATGAAAGCCTTATGCGTCTCAACACGGATTATGTGGACGTTTTGCTGCTGCATCGCCCGGATACCCTGATGGAACCGGAAGAAGTGGCAGAAGCTTTTGAAATTCTGGAAAAGGCAGGAAAGGTACGTTATTTTGGTGTGAGCAACCAAAATTCCATGCAGATGGAATTGCTGAATCATTACTGCGGCGGGAAAATTCTGATCGACCAGCTTCAGCTCAGCATTGCCCATTGTGATATTATTGATTCCGGTATTAATGTAAATGTCCACAACGATGCTGGAACAAACAGGGACGGCAGTGTGCTGGAATACTGTCGGCTGAAAGACATTACCATTCAGGCGTGGTCCCCGTTCCAGTATGGAATGTTTGAAGGTGTCTTTTTGGGCAGCGAAAAATATCCTAAGCTGAATCAGTTGATTGACCAGCTTGCTGAAAAATATCAGGTGACTAACAATGCCATAGCGGTTGCTTGGATTCTCCGGCATCCGGCAAGGATACAGACGATTGTGGGAACTACAAATGAAGAGCGTCTCAGAGGAATCTGCAAGGCATCGGATGTGCAGCTTACAAGAGAAGAGTGGTATGCACTATACATGGCAGCAGGAAAACAGCTTCCATAAAATACAGACGGCCCGGGATTTTTGTCCCGGGCCGTCTGCATATAAAATAATTTTGACAAACAAAAAAATCCTGATTATTCAGGATTTTAAAGTAGCGAGAGGGGGATTCGAACCCTCGACACTGCGGGTATGAACCGCATGCTCTAGCCAACTGAGCTATCTCGCCATATGAAAATATCTTCTTAAAGAAGAATGGGACCTACAGGGCTCGAACCTGTGACCCTCTGCTTGTAAGGCAGATGCTCTCCCAGCTGAGCTAAGATCCCATGGGTCTTGATTGTTTTCACAACCTGTTTGATATTATATAAAAGAATTGGAAAAATGTCAAGCAATTTTTAAAATTCTTTTAAAGTAGCGAGAGGGGGATTCGAACCCTCGACACTGCGGGTATGAACCGCATGCTCTAGCCAACTGAGCTATCTCGCCAAGATTCGTAGGCGCTAACCGCAACCTGCTTGAACATTATATTAAATTGTTGAAAGAAAGTCAAGAACTTTTTTTACATAAATTTACAAGAATTTCAGCCCGATAATTTTAGCATCAGAATTTCAGATTTGAAGTGAAAAGTTTATCCCCAGTTTGAATGGACGAAATCGGATTTTGATCTTACATGAAATTCAGTCGGAATTTCGGTCAGGGCTCAGTGAGGATTCAGCAGCAGACAATATCTCGTGTTGGATATAGTAAAAGAGTGGTTACTTAAATTTCAACCAATGCTCACACGTTTGGACATAGGCATAAAATTTCAGCGTATACGTCCAAGACAGTAAAGAAATATGAGGAATTATTTTGAAAAAAATGTGTGTTTGGACCTGAGGAAGAAATATGCTAGGATACGTCCATGATTCTACCAAAATCTTGGACATATCTGAAAGATTTCGCTTTATATGTCCAAAAGGACAGTATTTGAATTTTCGCAAGGCAAAAAAACCTATATTTGGACATACAAAAAAAGAATCTCTTGTATATGTCCAAAAGACGTAATGGATGACAGGAAAAGTTACTGCATAAGTTCCGGCAGCGGTAACGGGGTGCAGGGCAGAGACAGGATGGATGCAGCAGGAATATACCGCATAACGCACGTCCTGCAGAAGAAAATGCAGAGATGTACTTGAAGCATTTTTTTCGGGATATTCTATAATCTATAAAATCTTTGAGGAATTGAAAGAGCATTGAAAAATGAAAAAAACTGCGGTATGATGAAAGCAATGAATACTTAGATGTAAAAGCAGATAGAGTAGGAAAATCGAAATCCGAGGAACAGAAAAGCAGCAGGAAACAGAAAAACAGCAGAAAACAGAAAAACAGCAGAAAACAGAAAAGCAGCAGGAAACAGAAAGGTAGAAAAACAGAAAAGCAGAAAAGAAACGGAAAACAGCAAGAGCAGAAAATTAGCAAGAATAAAAAAGCGGCAAAAGTAGTAAAGCAAAAAAACAAAAAACAGCAAAAACCAAAAAGCAGCAACAGACATAGCAGAACAGTAAAAACGCACAGAAAGGACACAAATCATATGAGAGTTGGAATGGGATACGATGTACACAAGCTTACAGAAGGAAGAGATTTAATTCTGGGAGGGGTAAAAATCCCTTGGGAGCTGGGACTTTTGGGCCATTCGGATGCGGATGTTGTGGTACATGCCATCATGGATGCTCTTCTGGGAGCGGCGGCGCTGCGGGATATCGGGCGTCATTTTCCGGATACAGACCCTCAGTATAAAGGGATTTCCAGCATTCTGCTGCTCCAGAAGGTTGGAGAGCTGTTGGATGAAAAAGGCTATCAGGTAGTGAATCTGGATGCAACGATTATTGCTCAGAAACCCAAATTACTGCCTTATATTGATACGATGATAGAAAACGTGGCAAATGCATTAAGGATATCTGCAGATCAGGTAAACATCAAGGCAACAACGGAAGAAGGGCTGGGCTTTACCGGAACCATGCAGGGAATTTCCTCTCAGGCTATTTGCATGATTGATGAAAAAAGGAGAACGATTGACGAAAAAAAGGAGAACGATTGATGAAAAAAGAAGAATGTACGATGAAAAAAGAATACGATTGGATGATCGGCCCGTTTGTAAAGGCCGGTTCAGCAAATCCCTGCCTTACACCAAAAGAAGAAACCGCCTTTTACTGTCCGGTAAACAGGCAGGAAATCTGTTGGGAGGCAAAGGATGTGTTTAACCCGGCGGCAGTTGTGAGGGATGATAAGGTATATCTGCTCTATCGCGCGGAAGACCGGGAGGGAACCCATGCGGGAACCTCAAGAGTGGGTCTTGCAGTCAGTAATGACGGGCTGCATTTTGAAACCCTGCTCCAGCCGGTACTGTACCCGGAGCAGGATGAATTCCGTGAAATCGAGTGGGATGGAGGATGCGAGGACCCGCGCATTATAGAAAGAGAGGATGGACAGTATTTTCTGTACTATACGGCGTATGATGGAAAAATTGCCCGCTTATGCTGTGCAGAAAGTGAAGATCTGCTGCACTGGAAAAAACATGGACCTGTTTTTGGAAAAGCGCTGAACGGAAAATATGCAGAGCTCTGGTCAAAATCAGGAGCCGTTGTCTGTGAACGAAAAGATTCTCATTTTTATGCGGCAAAAATACAGGGAAAATACTGGATGTACTGGGGTGAAACCAATATCTATGCGGCAGTTTCGGACAATCTGAAGGATTGGGAACCTGTAGAATTTTTGGCGGATGGGGCAGACAATCCGGTTTTGTTTCCGGTGATTGCTCCCCGCAAGGGTCGGTATGATGAGGTGCTATGTGAACCGGGGCCTCAGGCAGTGCTGACAGAAAATGGAATCGTGCTTTTGTACAACGGAAAAGGGCCGAACCCGGAAATGGCAGGGGGACATGATACCATGTATCAGGCAGGACAGCTTCTTTTGGACCCGGACAATCCGGTCAGTGTGTTTGCCCGGACGAGAGAGCCATTTATCAGCCCGTCAGAACCCTTTGAATTGAACGGTCAGGTCATGCCAACCTGTTTTATAGAGGGAATGGTTTATTTCAAAGAAAAATATTATCTCTATTACGGAACCGCAGATTCTAAAATTGCTGTGGCTGTGGCAGACGGGGAGTAACAGAGTATTATAGTTCAGCCTTGTACTGTCCCGTGAAGTGTTGACTCAATGCAAGTCAATCCCGAGACCTGCGAGCGCCAAACCGCATACCATGCGATTCGAGTGCATGCATTCGTGACTATGAAGGACAGGGCCCTGAATAGTTACAACAGGGCAAAATAATTCCCGCTCAAACGGTTGACAAAACCTGAATTTTTTCATAAACTAAATAGGAATCAGAAAAAAGCAGAGAATGGAAAGAGTATCTGTTAAAAAGAATCCAGAGAGGGAAGGTCATCGGCTGGAAGCCATCCCATGAATTTGACAGAGAAGTGCGTCCGGGAGCTGATTCGGTGAAAGGGCAGAGGCCAGATAGCCGGATTCGTGAGCATACGTTACATGCATAGAGTGAAAGATGTCAGAAACATCTTTAAAAAGAGTGGAACCGCGGATTACTTCGTCTCTTGAGAGGGAGTAGCCGCGGATTTTTTGTCTTGAAACTTAAACTTGAATTTCTCAGATGGGAGGAATAAATTTGAGCTTTATCGAACATTTAAAAGAAGAGTTTCAGGTGATTCAGGAGCGTGACCCGGCAATAAAAACGCCATGGGAGGTATTGCTGTATCCCAGTTTCCGGGTCATGATCCAATACCGGAGAGCCCATAAACTATATAAGAAAGGTCATTATTTTATGGCGCGTCTGATTTCCCAGCGGGCGGCCAGAAAAACGGGTATTGAAATACACCCGGGAGCAACCATCGGAAAAGGATTGTTTATCGACCATGGAAGCGGTGTGATCATCGGAGAGACCACTATTATCGGTGACAATGTGACGCTGTATCAGGGGGTGACTCTGGGAGGTAACGGAAAAGAGACCGGGAAACGTCATCCTACGCTGGAAGATAATGTGATGGTGAGCGCAGGGGCAAAGATTATCGGTTCCTTTACCATCGGAGCAAATTCCAAGATCGGTGCCGGATCGGTGGTTTTGGAGGAAGTACCGCCCAACTGTACCGTGGTGGGGATTCCGGGAAGAATTGTCCGCCAGAAGGATGTCAAGATTCCTCGAAACAATATGGATCACGGACATCTGCCTGACCCGGTAAAGGATGCCATCCGCAGCCTTCGGGAGGAAAATGCAAAATTAAGTATGAGAGTATTGGAACTGGAAAAAGAACTGAACGGCTGTTATGTAAAATATGATGCCTGTCTCACGGCAAATACCCGGCAGGAGGAGCCGAAGGCAGGAAAAAAAGAAGAAAAGGAGAACAAAGCCCATGAAACTGTATAATACGCTGACAAAGAAAAAAGAAGAATTTGTACCGTTGGAAGAAGGAAAGGTGAAAATGTACGTATGCGGACCTACCGTATACAATTTTATCCATATCGGAAATGCCCGCCCGATGATCGTATTCGATACGGCTCGCCGTTACATGGAATACAAAGGCTATGAAGTGAATTTTGTTTCCAATTTCACGGATGTGGACGATAAAATCATCAAAAAATCCATTGAAGAAGGTGTTCCGGCAGAAGAAATTTCCGAGCGTTATATCAAAGAATGCAAAAAAGATATGGCAGATATGAATGTAAGGGAAGCGACCACCCATCCAAAAGCTACACAGGAAATTGACGGAATGATCGATATGATTCAGACACTGGTTGACAAGGGGTATGCTTATCCCGTAGAGGGAACCGTATATTTCCGCACAAGAAAATTTGACGAATACGGAAAACTGTCTCACAAAAATCTGGATGATCTGCGTTCCGGCAATCGTTCCCTGCTGGTATCCGGGGAAGATCAGAAGGAAGATCCGCTGGATTTTGTACTGTGGAAACCGAAAAAAGACGGAGAACCATTCTGGGTGTCTCCATGGGGTGAGGGACGTCCCGGCTGGCATATTGAATGTTCCGTAATGTCCAAAAAATATCTGGGTGAGGAGATCGATATCCATGCAGGCGGAGAGGATCTGGTATTCCCCCACCATGAAAATGAAATTGCCCAGAGCGAATGCTGCAACGGAAAACCGTTTGCCCGCTACTGGCTGCACAATGGTTTCCTGAATATTGACAACAGAAAAATGTCCAAATCACTGGGAAATTTCTTTACCGTAAGGGAAATCGGGGAACAGTATGATCTTCAGGTGCTGCGTTTCTTCATGCTCAGCGCACATTACAGAAGCCCAATCAACTTCAGTCAGGAGATCATGGAATCCTCCAAAAGCGCGCTGGAAAGAATCGTGACTGCTGTGACAAATCTGAAACATCTGTCCGAGGGAGCAAAGCTGGAAGAAATGACGGCAGAAGAAAAAGCGCTGATGGAAGAAATGGCGGTTTACCGTAAAAAATTTGAGGAAGCTATGGATGACGATCTGAACACTGCGGATGCGGTATCAGCCATCTTTGAACTGGTAAAATTCGCAAATACCAATGCAGGAGAAACCTCCTCCGGAGAATTTGCGGAAGCTGTAAAAAAAGAAATCATTTCCCTCAGTGATGTTTTAGGTCTGATTGTGGAAAGAGCCGAGGAGAATCTGGATGATGCAATCGAAAAATTGATTGAAGAGCGTCAGGCTGCCAGAAAATCCAGAGATTTCAAACGGGCTGACGAGATCCGCGACCAACTGCTGGCGCAGGGAATTATTCTGGAGGATACCAGAGAGGGAGTAAAATGGAAGAGAGCATAAGTTATCTGAAAGAACAATTTCAACTGGATGACCCGGATATCCGCACCTATTCGCCTCTTGCCTTGGCGTATATCGGAGATGGGATTTATGAACTGTATATCCGGACTATTCTGATCAAGCAGGGAAATTGTCAGGCGAATAAACTGCATAAACGGGCAAGCCGTCTGGTAAAAGCCCAGACCCAGTCTGCTATGATCGGGGCGCTGGAGCCGTTGCTTACGCCGGAGGAAGAGGCTGTTTATAAGCGTGGGAGAAATGCCAAGTCCTATACCACTGCAAAAAACGCCACTACCGGGGAATACCGGAGAGCCACGGGATTTGAGGCAGTGATGGGATATCTGTATCTCACAGAACAACATTGCAGAATGATTGATTTGATAAAAATCGGATTGGAGGCTTTGGATGACGGAAAATAAAATAGAGGGAAGAAATGCGGTGCTGGAGGCTTTCCGGGCGGGAAAGACCGTGGATAAGCTTTATATTCTGGACGGCTGTCAGGATGGTCCGGTAAGGTCCATTGCCAGAGAAGCAAGAAAGCATGATACCATTATCAATTATGTGAAAAAAGAACGGCTGGATCAGTTATCCGAGACGGGAAAGCATCAGGGTGTGATTGCCATTGCAGCTTCCTACGAATATGCGTCGGTGGAGGATATTCTGGCGAGGGCGAAAGAAAAAGGTGAGCCGCCATTTATCCTGCTGCTGGATAATATCGAGGACCCGCACAATCTGGGAGCGATGATCCGTACTGCCAATCTGGCGGGCGCCCACGGCGTTATCATCCCGAAAAGAAGAGCGGCAGGCCTTACAGCGGTAGTTGCAAAAACATCCGCGGGGGCGCTGAACTATACGCCGGTAGCAAAGGTGACAAATCTGAAAGCAACCATGGAAGAACTGAAAAAAGAAGGCATGTGGTTTGTGTGTGCGGATATGGGTGGCACCGCTTATTACGATCTGGATCTGAAGGGACCGATGGGGCTTGTGATCGGAAATGAAGGGGAAGGTGTCAGCCGTCTGGTAAGGGAAGCCTGTGATTTCGTTGCTTCCATTCCCATGAAAGGAGATATCGATTCCCTGAATGCTTCCGTTGCGGCAGGGATTCTGGCATTTGAGATTTCCCGTCAGCGGGGATAAGAGCATTCAGAGGAGTATGGAAACAGATTCATGAAGGAATATACAAAATACACGGATGAAGAACTGCTGCAGATGATGCAGCAGGGGGATGACGGGGTAATCGAGTATCTGATCGAAAAGTACAAACCCATGGTTCGCCAGAAGGCAAGAGTGCTGTATCTGGTAGGAGGGGATCAGGACGATCTGATTCAGGAGGGAATGATCGGACTTTTTAAGGCGGTGAGGGATTACCGGAATGACAGGGATGCCTCATTTTATACCTTTGCCCAGCTTTGTGTGGACAGGCAGATATATCATGCGATTCAGTCCTCAAACCGTCAGAAGCATCAGCCGCTGAACAGCTATGTATCCTTGAGCGGTGAGGAATGGGAAAAAGAATTCAGCAGCGTGTTTCAGCAGAGCCCGGAAAATATTGTGATTGCCCAAGAAAATGCTGTCAACATGGAAAACAGAATTCGCCGACAATTGAGCAGCTTTGAAAATCAGGTGCTGGAGCTGTATCTGGATGGGGAAAATTATCTTCAGATTGCGGAACGGCTGGAAAAGACACCAAAATCCATTGACAATGCCCTTCAGAGGATTCGGGCGAAGGTGAAGGAATGTGTGCAGGTGACGGCAGAGTCGAATATTTGAAAGTAAGGTATACAGGAGGAGAAAATGTATTTATTATTGTTAGCATTAATCTATCTGGCTTTTATCAGCCTTGGCTTGCCGGATCCGCTTCTGGGATCGGGATGGCCGACCATGCGGGAAGTTTTTAACGTCCCAATTTCTTACATGGGAATTGTTTCCTTCATCATTTGCGGAGGAACCATTTGTTCAAGTCTGGTATCTGAACGGTTAACCAAAAAATTTGGAACCAGATATGTGACTGTAGTCAGTGTTTTTATGACGGCGGCAGCTCTTTTCGGCTTCTCACTTGCAACAGAGTTCTGGATGCTGTGTCTTTGGGCAATTCCCTATGGCTTGGGTGCAGGGGCAATTGATGCGGCACTGAACAATTATGTGGCGCTTCATTATAATTCCAGACACATGAGTTGGCTTCACTGCTTCTGGGGCGTGGGGACAATCATCAGTCCTTACGTGATGAGCTGGGCGCTGACAAATTCTGTCTGGAACGACGGCTATCGCATGACTTCCGGTATTCAGTTTGCCATCGCTGTGATTCTGGTACTGACACTGCCGGTATGGAAGGTCAATAAAAGCGCTGCCGATGAAGAAGAAACAAACGAGGTCATTGGAATAAAAGGGGCGCTGAAGATCAAAGGAGTGCCGTACCTGCTTCTTGGTTTTTTAGGATATTGTGCGGCGGAAAGTACAACCATGTTGTGGGCAAGCAGTTATTTGGTGGAAGCGCGGGAAATCTCCAAAGAGGTTGCGGCTGCCTTTGGCTCTCTTTTCTTTATCGGAATTACCGCAGGAAGATTTCTTGCAGGTTTTATTTCAGAAAAATTCGGTGACAGGCAGATGATTCGAATCGGTACAGGAGTGATTCTGGCGGGGGTTTTATGTCTCCTTCTGCCGGTTGAGACGGATCTGTTTGCACTGGCTGGCCTGATTATTATCGGCTTTGGATGTGCTCCGGTTTATCCCAGCATTATTCATTCCACCCCGGCCAACTTTGGTGCAAAGAATTCTCAGGCAATCATTGGCATCCAGATGGCAAGCGCTTATGTTGGTTCTACGTTTATGCCGCCGATTTTCGGGCTGCTTGCGAACCATGTCAGTATCAAACTGTTTCCGGTTTATCTGCTGATTTTCTTTGTGATGATGATTATTATGGTAGAAAAGACATTCAAAAGAGTACAGACGGATTAAGATATTATCAAAAAAAGCATCTGCCGCAAAAACGGAGATGCTTTTTTTGAGTTTTGGAAAATAAAAAAAGCTGATGACGGGAATTGAACCCGTGACCCCTTCCTTACCAAGGAAGTGCTCTACCTCTGAGCCACATCAGCGTTTTGCAGCTTTGCGGCAATTTCTTATTCATTGCCCGCTACAGTTAGATATTCTAACAAAAAGGCTTTCAAAAGTCAAGCATTTTTTTCGGGATTTTGGAAAAATTTTGGAGAACAATGGTACCACTCCTTAAAATACCGGGAAAAATGCTGGGTATTGGTAAAACCGCAGAGCCGCGCGACCTGTTGGACTTGCAGGGCTTCATTGGTCAGCAGGGTTCTGGCCTTCTCCATGCGCGCCTGCAAAAGCTCCGCTTTGGGCGTGGTTTCAAAAAACAGTTTATAGTAATGGTAAAACTGGCTTTTAGCCATATTGCTTTCCAGACAGAGACGGCCGATGGTCCAGTCCTCCTCACAGGTTCGAAGCATCTGCAGGCGCAGATTCTGAAAGGTGTGGAGCAGAGGAAACTCAGGAAGGTGTTCAAAGGAGGGCTGGATCAGGGAACGGGATAAAAGGAGAAACAGAGTTTCCGAGAGGGTGCGGAGCATATCCTGATAGTGGGGCGCTCTGGTAAGGTATTCCATCTGGATTTTCTGGAAAATAAGATCCATTTCCTGAAAATTGTGGGGGTAAAGCAGTTGATTCACGGGAATAGCATATTTGGACTCGAAAGCAAGATCCGTAGAAAAATGCATATAGCTGTTCCGGAATTTCCGCACAGCCTGATAATCCTGACAGACGCCGGGGGTGTAGAGGATGCAGGCATTTTCTCTGGAAAGAATCAATTGCCCGTTCAGATGGAATTTCATAGGGGTTTTCAGCAGAAGAAACAGATAATCGCCGCTTCCGCCGGGGCGGTAGATACGGTCACAGTCATAATTGGAACGGTTGAACTCACAGTAATTGATTTGAAACATCTTTTCCTGCCTCCCAAAGAATAAATTCTGTGTATGAACGTACCATAAAACCGGAAGAAAAGTCAAGTTTTTCGGAAGAAAGGGAATGGAAGAAAAAATAAGGAAAAGATAGAATAGTTGTAAAAGATATAGTAAAATGATAAAGAACGGAGGATTATTGATATGAAAAAAGCAGAATTGATTGTGGACAAGCATTTTCTGGTAAGTGAAGTGGATAAAAGGATTTACGGCTCTTTTATCGAACATCTGGGACGGGCGGTTTATGAAGGAATTTACCAGCCGGGAAGTCCCTTTGCAGATGAAGAGGGACTGCGCCGGGATGTGATCGATCTGGTAAAAGAACTGCAGGTTCCGGTTGTGCGCTATCCGGGAGGAAATTTCGTATCCGGTTATCACTGGGAAGACGGCGTAGGCCCTAAGACGGAGCGCCCTTGTAAAGTGGATCTTGCATGGCAGGTGATTGAGACCAATGAGTTTGGCCTGAATGAATTTGCGTCATGGGCGAAAAAGGCAGATTCAGAAGTAATGATGGCGGTAAATCTGGGAACCCGGGGAGCGGAAGACGCAAAAAATCTGCTGGAATACTGTAACTTCAAAGAGGGAACGTATTACAGTGATCTGAGAAAAAAACATGGATATGAAGCTCCCCACGATATCAAACTGTGGTGTCTGGGAAATGAGATGGACGGACCTTGGCAGATGGGCCATAAAACCGCAGAAGAATACGGAAGAGCAGCGGAAGAAACCGGCCGTCTGATGAAAATGCTGGATCCCTCCATTGAAACAGTGGCCTGCGGAAGTTCCAATCTGGAGATGCCCACCTTCGGAAGCTGGGAGGATACCGTTCTGGGAATCTGCTACGATCAGGTGGATTATCTCTCCCTGCACCAGTATTACGGAAACCGGAATGATGATACTCCGGATTTTCTGGCGAGCAGCGTGGGAATGGACGAATTTATTTCTTCCGTGGTTTCCATCTGCGACTGTGTGAAGGCAAAGAGAAGAAGCCGAAAGAATATCAATCTGTCCTTTGACGAGTGGAACGTATGGTACCATTCCAATGAGGCGGATGAAAAACTGGAAAAGTGGGTAAAAGCGCCTCATCAGTTGGAGGATGTGTATAACTTTGAAGATGCCCTGCTGGTAGGCAGTATGCTGATCACCCTCCTTCGCCACGCGGACCGGGTAAAAATCGGCTGTATGGCCCAGCTTGTCAACGTGATTGCGCCGATCATGACTTCAGATACCGGGGCATGGCGGCAGACGATTTTCTATCCGTTTATGTACACCAGCCGGTACGGAAGAGGAACTGTTCTTCATACCGTGGTGAAAACTCCGGTCTATGAAAGCAGGACATACGGTGACGCTCCTTATCTGGACAGCGTTCTTGTATGGAATGAGGAGGAAGAAGAACTGACCGTATTTGCAGTGAATAAAAGTCTGGATGAAGACATGGAACTGTACTGCGATCTGCGTCAGTTTGCCGATTATAAAATCGCAGAGCATGTGGTAATGAGCCACAATGATATGAAAGCGGTCAATACGGAAGCATGTCCCAATGAGGTTGTGCCGTTTGCAGGCGATACCGTGAAAATGGAAGACGGAAAACTGTCAGGGGTACTGGGAAAACACAGTTGGAACATGATTCGTCTGAGCCGCAGATAGGAGGAAAAATGGTAAGAAAAGCAAAGATTGCAGTTGTGGAAAATCCGAGAGGAGGAGAGGGAAGTGTGGAATTTCACCACATTGTATCTCCGGAAGAACTGAATGGTCATGGATCTCTCTATGCAATGGCTGTTTTGCGTCCTCACAGCAGTGTGGGCTGGCATCAGCATGTGGGAAACACAGAACCGTATTTTATCTTAAAAGGAACCGGTATTTTTGTGGATAACGATGGGACGAGGACAGAAGTGAGACCGGGGGATGTATGCACGATCGAAGTGGGACAGAGCCATTCTCTGGAAAATCCTACGGATGAAGAACTGGTCTTTATGGCTTTGGTCTATAATGAATAATAGAAAGGCTGCCGGATGAGAAGTCCGGCAGTCTTTGAATTTAGCATGAAAAATTTGAGTACGCTTTGGCGTACATTTGAAATAATCCCCAGAAAATCCGGTCACACAACCTGTCCGGTGAGATAGAGATTCAGCTTCCGCACCAGAAGAACCGGGTCGATGCCATGCTCTATAGCGGCTTCCTCCAGAGTTTCTCCGGCGGCAGAAGCGCAGCCCACACAGTTCATTCCGGACTGCATGAGGATTCCGGCGGCCCGTTCATCCATTTCCAGTAATTCAGGGATGGTCATCTCTTTTGTGATAATCATAAGTAAAATCCTTTCTTTGAAAAGTTCGTTATTTGTGATCCGAAACCGTGATCTGGCACATGGCCATAGCCCGAAGAGCGTTTTCATGGCTTTCAGGAGTAACGCCTGCACAGCAGGAAGGGTCAACGGTGATTTCGATTTCCGGAAGGGCAGCTTTCAAAAGCATTGCGTTGGAAATTACACAGATATCGGTACAAAGGCCAATCAGGGTAATGGAAGAAAGCTGGTTTGCTCTTCCCAGCTTCGCAGCTTCATGAGCGAGGGCGGTGCTTCCGAAGGTGGGCTTGTCAAAGAGCAGATCCTCCGGGCGTACACAGGCTGCGATTTCCGGCGCAAGCTCCCAGCCTTCACTGTTTTCGATGCAGTGGGGAACGGGGAGTTTCTTTCCTTCAGCGGTATTCAGATAGTCAGAGTGGTGGGTGTCTCTGGTATAGAAGACAAGTCCGTCCCAGTTTTTAATCTTTTCAACAGCGGCGGGAAGGATTGCCCGGGCCTCCGGCGTGCCAAGGGCCTGAGTGATAAAATCATTTTGCATATCTACGACAATTAATAATGGCTTCATGGTAAAACCTCCTTATAGATGTACTGTAACATGTTTTCGGCCCGGTGAAAAGAGAGAAATAAAAACGGCCTCCTCAATCACTTTAGTTCGGTAGAAAGGAAAAAACGTAGAAAATTAGCAAATTAAAGTATTAAATTGCAGGAATCCATTGACAACCCCCAATGTGTGGCGTATTATATTCAATAAATATTTCGGATGAAATGAAGGAGGAGATAGTTATGAAAAATTTAAAAAAATTTGCAAGTCTTTTAGCTGCTTCAGCGCTGGTGGTTTCATCTCTGGCAGGCTGCGGCAGCAAAGAATCAGCCGGATCAGCCGACACATTTAAAATCGGTGCTATCGGACCGATCACCGGTGGAGCAGCAGCTTACGGTGAAGCAGTAAAAAATGGTACACAGCTTGCAGTTGACGAAATCAACGCAGCAGGCGGAATCAACGGAAAAAAGATTGAATACAAATTTGAAGATGACGAGCACAATGCAGAAAAATCTGTCAATGCGTACAACACCCTGAAAGACTGGGGGATGCAGCTTCTGGTGGGAACCACAACTTCCGCACCGTGTACAGCAGTTGTTGCAAAATCCCATGAGGACAACCTGTTCCAGTTGACACCTTCCGCTACTGCTGTGGAAAGTATCCAGTATGACAATGCATTCCGTATGTGCTTCTCTGACCCGAGTCAGGGTACAGAATCTGCAAAATATATCGGAGAAAAAGGTCTGGCATCCAAAGTTGCAGTTATTTACGACAGCTCTGATGTATATTCTTCCGGTATCTATACCAACTTTGCAGCAGAAGCAAAAAATCAGGGATTTGAAATCGTAGCAGCAGAAGCGTTTACTGCTGACAACAAAACAGATTTCTCCGTACAGCTTCAGAAAGCAAAAGACAGCGGCGCGGAACTGGTATTCCTGCCAATTTATTATCAGGAAGCTTCCCTGATTCTGACACAGGCAGACAAGATGGGATTCAAACCTGCATTCTTTGGTTGTGACGGTCTGGATGGTATTCTGGATGTGGAAAACTTCGATGCAGCTCTGGCAGAAGGAGCAATGCTCATGACACCATTTACTGCAGATGCACCGGATGAAAAGACACAGAAATTTGTAAAAGATTACGAAGAAAAATTTGAAATTTCCCCAACACAGTTTGCAGCAGATGCATATGACTGCGTATACGTTATCAAAGCAGCAGCAGAAAAAGCAGAGCTGACACCGGATATGTCCGTATCAGATATGTGTGATAAGCTGAAAACAGCTATGACAGAAATCACTATTGACGGTATGACAGGAACAGGAATCAGTTGGAGTGCAGACGGAGAGCCGAGTAAGGAAGCAAAAGTATTTGTAATTACCAATGGTTCCTATCAGGAAATGGAATAAAAAAATAAAGGGGTTGCCGCAGGCAGCCCTTTTTTTCTAACATCGTTTGTGTTAGAATAAGGTAAAAAAAGATGAGAGGGTGCGTATATGAGTTTTATTTCTTATTTAATCAACGGACTGAGCTTAGGAAGCGTATATGCAATCATCGCACTGGGGTATACCATGGTTTACGGAATCGCCAAGATGCTGAATTTCGCTCATGGTGATGTCATCATGGTTGGAGCCTACGTGGTGCTGATCGGTATGACGAAAGCCGGACTGCCGCCGATCGCGGCTGTGCTGATTGCAGTTGTTGTGTGTACCGGATTGGGTATGCTGATTGAGAGAATTGCCTACAAACCGCTGCGAAATGCGGCGTCTCCTCTGGCTGTGTTGATCACAGCCATCGGTGTCAGCTATCTTCTGCAGAATCTGGCGCTTTTGATCTTCGGTTCCAATACCCAGTCCTTCCCTACGGCTATCAGCTTTAAGGGGCTGTCACTGGCAGGAGGAGCTTTGAATATTTCCGGTGAGACCATTGTGACGATTCTGGTCTGCATCGTGATCATGGTAGCGCTGACTTTGTTTATCAAAAATACAAAAGCCGGTCAGGCCATGCGGGCAGTGTCTGAGGATAAGGGGGCAGCCCAGCTTATGGGGATCAATGTCAACGGCACCATTGCCCTGACCTTTGCCATCGGTTCTGCCCTAGCGGCTATTGCAGGTGTTCTTCTGTGCTCTGCTTACCCGAGCCTGACCCCGTATACAGGCGCTATGCCGGGTATCAAGGCTTTCGTTGCCGCAGTATTCGGAGGAATCGGCTCGATTCCGGGAGCGTTTATCGGAGGAATCCTTCTGGGTATCATTGAGATTCTCAGTAAGGCATACATTTCTTCCCAGATGGCAGATGCTATCGTGTTTGCTGTTCTGATCGTGGTGCTGCTGGTGAAACCTACGGGTATTCTCGGTAAAAATATTCAGGAGAAAGTGTAGGTGGATGGGATGTTAAAGAAGATGAACAAAATAACAAAACAGAATATGATTACATACGGCATTGTGGTTCTTGCTTATCTGATCATGCAGGCGCTGATCTATACCGGCAGTGTTTCCAGCCTTTTAAAAGGTCTGATGGTGCCGCTTTGTACCTATATTATTCTTGCGGTTTCCCTGAATCTGGTAGTTGGTATTCTGGGAGAACTGAGTCTGGGCCATGCGGGATTTATGTGTGTAGGCGCATTTTCCAGTGCATTTTTCTCGAAATGCACGCAGGATGTGATTACCTTTGCGCCGCTGCGCTTTTTCCTTGCCCTTTTGATCGGAGCGCTTGTGGCGGCTGCGTTCGGAATTCTGATCGGTATTCCGGTACTGCGTCTGAAAGGCGACTATCTTGCTATCGTGACGCTGGCCTTCGGAGAGATTATCAAGAATCTGGTGAATGTGCTTTTTATCGGCAAGGATAAAAACGGTTTTCATTTTTCCATGAAAGATACCATGGCGCTCAATATGGAGCCGGATGGAGTTGTTATCGTCAACGGCCCGCAGGGAATCACGGGAACGCCCAATGACGCCAGCTTTACCATCGGTATGCTTCTGGTTTTGCTGACCCTGTTTATTGTGATACGTCTGGTGCATTCCAGAGACGGAAGGGCAATCATGGCAATCCGTGACAACCGGATTGCAGCGGAATCCGTGGGAATCAATATTACAAAATACAAACTGATGGCGTTTACCATCTCCGCAGCGCTGGCAGGTCTGGCAGGCGTGCTGTACGGTCATAACCTGTCCACGCTGTCTGCAAATACAAACAACTTCGGATACAACATGTCCATCATGATTCTGGTATTCGTGGTGCTGGGCGGCATTGGAAATCTGAGAGGCTCTATGATTGCAGCCGTAGTCCTGACCCTTCTGCCGGAGCTTCTCCGCGGACTGTCCGACTACCGTATGCTGATCTACGCAATTGTTTTGATTGTCATGATGCTGTTCAACTGGGCGCCGAAGGCTGTTGAGTGGAGAGAAAAGCATCTGTCTTTTGGAAAAAATAAGAAAAAGGAGGCTCAGTAATATGGCAGCATTGTTAGAAGTAAAAAATCTGGGAATCTCCTTTGGAGGTTTGAAGGCGGTAGACGGTTTTGATATTACCATCGAAAAAGAACAGCTCTACGGACTGATCGGACCAAATGGTGCGGGAAAAACCACCATATTTAACCTTTTGACCGGAGTGTACCGTCCCAATACGGGAAAAATCACGCTGGGAGGTAAAGATATCACAGGAAAAAGTATCATCGAGATCAATAAAGCGGGAATCGCCAGAACCTTTCAGAACATCCGTCTGTTCAAGGAATTGACGGTGCTTGATAATGTAAAGGTGGGACTTCACAATAATCATCCCTATTCCACCATTGAAGGAATTCTTCGCCTGCCCAAATACCGGAAGGTTGAAAAAGAGATGAATGAGAAGGCTATGGAGCTTCTGGAGGTTTTCGGGCTGGAAAAGGAAGCACAGACAAAGGCTTCCAATCTTCCCTACGGTAAACAGAGGAAGCTGGAAATTGCCAGAGCGCTGGCCACTGATCCGCAGCTTCTTCTGCTGGATGAACCGGCGGCGGGCATGAACCCCAATGAAACAAGAGAGCTGATGGATACCATCCGTTTTGTGCGGGATAAGTTCCATATGACCATTCTTCTGATTGAACATGATATGAAACTGGTAGGCGGCATTTGCGAAAAACTGACAGTGCTGAACTTCGGTCAGGTGCTGGCACAGGGAGATACCAATGAGGTGTTAAATAATCCTCAGGTTATCACCGCATATCTGGGAGAATAAGGAGGAACGGTTATGGCAATGTTGGAAATCAAAGATCTGGAAGTGTCTTACGGCATGATTCAGGCAATCAAAGGGGTATCCTTTGAGGTCAATCAGGGCGAGGTTATTGCTCTGATCGGAGCCAATGGTGCGGGAAAAACAACGATCCTGCATACCATCACAGGACTCCTTGCTCCGAAAAAAGGTTCCGTGGTATTTGAGGGAAAGGAAATCACAAAGATTCCCGCCCACAAGATCGTATCACTGGGAATGGCCCATGTACCGGAAGGAAGAAGGGTGTTTGCTGATCTCAGCGTATATGAGAACCTGAAAATGGGGGCTTACACCAGAAAAGATAAAGAAGAAATCGAGAAAAGCTTAGACCGGGTTTATGAGAGGTTTCCCCGTCTGAAAGAGCGGAAAAACCAGATGGCAGGAACGTTAAGTGGTGGTGAACAGCAGATGCTGGCTATGGGGCGTGCACTGATGTCCCAGCCGAAGATTATCCTGATGGATGAACCTTCCATGGGCTTGTCTCCGATTCTGGTAAACGAAATCTTTGATATTATTCAGGAGGTTTCAAAGAGCGGAACCACAGTGCTTCTGGTAGAACAGAACGCAAAAAAAGCGCTGTCCATCGCGGATCGGGCTTACGTTCTGGAGACCGGAAAAATCGTGCTGGATGGTAAAGCGGAGGATCTTCTGAACGATGATTCCATAAAGAAAGCATATTTAGGCGAATAGGGGGTAGATTTTATGGATAATGTAGTAATTACAATTGCGAGACAGTACGGAAGCGGCGGAAAGACCATCGGAGCCATGCTGGCAAAGGAACTGGGAATCAACTGCTACAGCAGCGAAATCCTGAAAATGGCCTCAGAGGAGAGCGGAATCAACGAGCGTCTCTTCGGTGAAAAAGACGAGAGACTGAAAATGGCCAGTTGGTTCAAAATCCTGAAACGCCCTTACGACGGTGATTTAATTCCGCCGGAGAGCAGCGGATTTGTTTCCGATGACAACCTTTTCAATTATCAGGCAAAGGTTATCAAGGATCTGGCAGAATCCGAATCCTGTGTAATCGTGGGACGCTGCGGAGAATACATCCTCAGAAATTATCCCAATGTGATGAGCGTTTTCATTCATGCAGATAAGGAATTTTGTATGGAACGGGCTATGGAGCGCAACAGCATGACCAGAAAAGAGATGGAAAAGTTCATCGCAAAAACCGACAAATACAGAGGAGATTTCTGTAAGTATTATACCGGACGGGATTGGACCGATGCGAGAAACTATCACCTGTGTCTGGATTCCGGAAAACTGGGATTTGAGAAATGTGTGGAAGAGATCAAATCGTATATGAAGATCAGATTTGACCGATAAGATGGAAGAATGGAAAGACTGTGGGGTATGTGCATGCCCTGCAGTCTTTTTTGCCTGTCAGCAAGTGTGCCGGAAGTCAAAAACCCCGCTGCAGTTGCCAAATGGATATGCAAGCATATCCGCATGGCTCGTTGCCTGCGGGAATAAAAGTTCAAAAAGTATTTGAATAAATGAACACGAGGCGTTATACTATAAACACATACAAAGCAGGAGTGATCAGGTCATATGATAGAGAATATAGAAAATGAAAAGCAAAGAATCCTGTATTTGGAGCAGGAACTTAAAATGTCTCAGGAAAGAGAAAAAAAGCTGGAGGAGCGTGTGAATCGTTTGAAATGTCAGATTAACAGACTGCAGAAAAATGAAGAGAGCGAATGTAAGAAGCATGCAAAGGGCAGACCGTCTCTCAGCTTAGCTAAAAAGCAGACCATATGGAAATTGAGACAACAGGGAAGCACCGTGCGGCAGATTGCGGAACAGACCAATGTTTCCGTAGGAGCGGTATCAAATGTGATCCGGGAGTATCAGAACAGAGCAGAAATGCTACAGACAAAACAGATTTTATATTATATGAACAGAGAAGAAATCTGCACAAAAATCTATGTGGATTTTTCAGAAGAAAAAATAGAAATAAAAAATGAGACGGATGATGTGCTGTATCGTGCATTCGGATGTAAGGAACATCCCGACTGGGCAGATTTTGAGTTTTTTTTGGAGGACAGATGTTTTCCGAGAACAAGAGACAAGATGAAATTGATTTTAAAGGATCTGGGACTGCAGTCTTATGACCCGTGGCAGATTGTTCAGAAAACACAGGGGCGTATGGCAGGGGACTATCAGTGGATAAAGTTTGTGGAGGAAGAAGATGATAGAGCTTAAAAAGGCAGATTTTCCGGTGCGGGAGAGTCATTCCTCAAAGGGAAACCAGTTCAAATGGATGAAAGACGGAATCTGGTATAAAGCAGACTATCTGGGATACGAAAGTCTGGCAGAGATTGTGGTTTCAAAACTTCTGAAAAAGTCAAATGTCCCGGAGTATGTATCTTATGAGTACGAAGAAATAGTCTGGAAGAATCAGGTATACAGAGGATGCAGCAGTAATTCTTTTTTACAGGAGGGAGAAGAAATCTGGACCTGCGAGCGGCTGTTTCAGAAATTTTATGGCGGATCTCTTGTTAAGAATATGGCAGGAAAAGAGATTGGGGAAAAGGTCAGATATCTGACAACATCGATAGAAAGCATTACAGGTATTAAAAATTTCGGAAAATATGTTACTATGTTATTGGAACTAGATGCTTTTTTTCTTAATGAAGACCGTCATACACATAATATTGCGGTAATTCGGAGTGGAAATGGTGATTTTCGTTTGTGTCCGGTATTTGATAATGGCGCGGCACTATTTTCGGATACGGTTAATGACTACTTGGCAGGAGCATCGTTAGAATCTTTCTATGAAAAAATTGAAGCAAAACCATTCGACAGAGATTTTGATCTTCAGATGGATGCGGCAGAAGAAATGTATGGTCAGCAGCTGCAACTTAATTTTACGCAAAAAGATGTGGAAGCGTGTCTGAAAACATATGAGCCTTATTATGAAAAAAGTGTCACAGAAAGAATTGAGGAAATACTGCGGATTCAACAAAGAAAATACAGTTATTTGTTCAGCTTTGAAGAAACCCTATAAAGACAGAATGGAGATTTTTATGACAGAAAAGAAACAGGACCGACTGATCATTGTGATTCCGGCTTACAATGAGGAGATGAACATAGAATCCGTAGTACAGCAGTGGCATCCCATTGTGGAAAAGATCGGGGAGGAGAGCCGTCTGTTCGTAATCAATGACGGCAGTACAGACGGAACACAGGAAAAACTGGTGGAGCTGCAGAAAAGGTATTCCTGTCTGCGGGCTGTGAAAAAAGCAAATCAGGGACATGGGGCTACGATTTTGTACGGTTATCACTGCGCCATTGCAGACGGAGCGGATTATATTTTTCAGACCGATTCTGACGGACAGACGCTTCCGGAGGAATTTTGGCCGCTGTGGGAGAAGCGGGCGGAATACGGACTTTTGATCGGAAGCAGGAAAGGCCGGCAGGATGGCTGGCAGCGGGTGATGGTTACAAGGGTACTGCGGCTGGTGCTGCGGATGACCTTCGGATGCCGGGTGGAGGACGCCAATACGCCCTTCCGGCTGATGGACAGTAAAACCCTTTCTAAGGTACTGGAGGAAATACCGGAAAACTATTCCCTTTCCAATGTACTGATGACGGTGTTGTATACAAAGAGAAATCTGGGAGTACGATATTTTCCCATTACCTTCCGCCCCAGACAGGGCGGGAAAAATTCTATCAACATGAAACGGATTTTCCGGATCGGCACAAAGGCGCTGAAAGATTTCCGGCATCTGAGCAGACAGTATTAGATGAAGTATGCTGCCGGAAACAGAGTGAGCAGCAACAGGTTAAAGGAGTTAGAAATGAAAGAAAAATGTGCATTAGGTAGCAAAGGAATATTGCTTGCGGCGCTGTTGGTATTTAGCCGCGGGCTTTTGGGAGCGGATGGAGCAGTTTTTCTGAGATGGTGGATGGCAGCGCTTTTGCTGGGAGCAGGTTTTCTTCCGGTGACAGGCTGGCTGTTTCAGCGTTTCAGGGATAAAGGCTGGGTGGTATCGAAAGTACTGGGAATTGCAGCGGCAGGATTTTTTACATGGTTTTTAGTGAGCTGCCGGGTACTTCCTTTTACCGGAGGGGTCTGTGTAGGGATACCGATTGCCATAGCGGCAGTTTCATGGGGCTTCTGGTTTTGGAAAGTATTTCGCAAAAAGAGTGAAAAGGAAAAAGCTGGTAACGATAACCGTGAAGGAAAATGGCTGAAAGATTTTCTGTCAGTCAAGTGCCTGTCTGCAGTTTTGGATGGAGAACTGGTCTTTACACTGTTTTTCTTAATCTGGACTTACTTCGCCGGCTTTCGCCCGGCGGCGTATGGAACGGAAAAATTCATGGATTACGGTTTCATGATGGCAATGATGCGCAGTACCACCCTTCCGGCAAAGGATCTCTGGTATGCCGGGGGAAATCTGAATTATTATTACGGCGGCCAGTATTTTGCAGTGTATCTGACAAAGCTTACAGGTACGCAGGTGGCCCAGACCTATAACCTGATGCGTACGCTGGTAGCGGGATTTGGATTTGCCCTGCCCTTTGTTTTAGTGCGTCAGATGATTCTGGATATCCGAAACCGGGGCGGAAATTATGAAATCGAAACGCAGGAAGCATTGCAAAGTGGAAAAACCGGAAAGAATGGGCTGCGCAGAGAAATTCTGGCGGTTCTGGGAGGCATTTTTGCAGGGGCAGGGGTCTCTCTGGCCGGAAATATGCACTATGTGGTGGTAGGAAAAATCCTTCCTTGGGCAAAAAAAATTCTTGGTCTGCCGGAAGGGGACTATAAATACTGGTTTCCTAATTCCACCCGGTATATCGGTTATTATCCTGCGGAAAATGATAAGACGATTCACGAATTTCCATCGTATTCCTTCGTGCTGGGGGATCTTCATGCCCATGTGGCAAATGTAATGTTCGTGCTGGCGGTGATCTGCCTGATCTATGCAATGGTGCAGAATTACCGGGCAAAGCTGGAAACGGCGATAAAAAATCCGTCTGTAACCAATCAGGAAGGGACGGAGGAAAAACGCAGTGTTCCTTGGAAACAGATGATAAGGGAGACTCTTATGGAACCGTATGTGCTGGTATTTTCATTCTTTATCGGTCTGTTCCACTGGACAAATTACTGGGACTTCGTTATTTACTTTGTGATGGGCGGTCTGGGAGTCATTTACTGTAATTTTCTGCGTTTCCATGAATTTACCAATGGGAAGCAGAGAGCTTGTCTGACGGCGGCAGCCAGTGCCATCCATGCAGTCTGGGTATTTTTACTGGGAAGCCTGTTTGCCCTGCCCTTTACCCTTCAATTCGAAACTATGGTAAGCGGCATTGCGCTGGCTCAAAATCATTCCCGTCCTTATCAGTGGTGGCTGATATGGGGACTTCCGTTTTTATTTACACTGCTATTATTTTGGCGGATATTCCGGTCAAGGAAGCCGGGGGAAATACTGCCGGAGGAACCGGACTTTTTCAGTGTGATTCTGGGATTTTCGGCCATTGGACTGATTTTGATTCCTGAAATTGTGTATGTACGGGATATTTATGAAAAAGAATATGCCCGGTCCAATACCATGTTTAAACTGACCTATCAGGCTTTTCTAATGTTCGGAATCGTGATGGGCTATGGGTTTGTGAGAATGTGGCTGGAGAGGAAACAATGGCTGCAAAAGGCTTTGACCACGGTGGGATTTCTCTGCTTTGCAGGGTGCTGCTGCTACATCGGTACGGCGGTACATTCTTGGTTCGGCCCGGTGTGGGAGACGGAACGGTATCAGGGGCTGGATGCGACCGCATTTCTGGAAACCAGTTTTTCGGAGGATGCTTCTGCCATCCGCTGGCTCAATGAAAACGTGGAGGGCAGTCCGGTGGTTTTGGAGGCTCACGGGGACAGCTACAGTGACTACGAACGGGTATCTGCCATGACCGGACTTCCCACGATTCTGGGCTGGTATGTACATGAGTGGCTCTGGCGGGGCGGAATTGAAGAACTGAATCAGAGAGTTGGGGAAGTGGAAGCTGTCTATACCTCGAATGACCGGGAACTGGTGGAACGGATTCTGGAGGACTATGAGGTAGCGTACATTTTTGTAGGAAAGATGGAACGGGAAAAATATTCCGGCCTGAATGAAGAAATGCTGCAGTCTCTGGGAAATGTTGTTTATAGGGATGAGGGAAGTCAGACGTATATTGTTCAGGTGGGAAATCCGTGAGGAAAAAGCAGTTGATCTGCTGAATAAGAATGCTGTGCCGGAAAATAAAAACAGAAGAGGGAAACAAATATGAACAAAGACATCAAAATTACAATAGCAGGAGTAGGCGGTGTAGGCGGCTACCTTGCGGGAATGCTGGCAAAAACCTATCCCCATGTAACCCTGATCGCCCGTGGAGAGCGAAAACGTTCGCTGGAAGAAAAAGGAATCCGCCTCCACAGCGAATTCAGCGGAGAAATCACAGCCCGTCCGGAGCGTATTGTGGAAAAGGGGACAGAGATTACGGCGGTACAGGATGTGATTCTTATCTGCGTGAAAACTTATTCTTTGGAAGAAATCTGTGAAGACCTTCTGGGATGTGTGGATGAGCACACCATGATTTTGCCGGTTATGAACGGTGCAGACACGGGAGAGCGGACGAGAGCCTTTCTTACCAAAGGAATTGTTGTGGATGCAGTGATCTTCATCACCTCTTTTTTTCTGGAGGATTATTCCATCCGGCAGATCGGCAGCTATGCAAAAATCAATATCGGCATTCCCCATCCCGATGCAAGGGAAAAAGCGGCAGTCCAAAAGGCATGGGAAATGATGCAGGAGGCCGGAATCGACTGCCGGAGGGTGGAGGATATCGAGGCAGCAGTCTGGGAAAAATATATTTTCAACTGCGGTTACAATGTGCTTACCTCCTATTACATGGAGATGGTGGAAGACCTTCAGGCATCCGGGGAAAAATGCAGGGAGTATATAACGCTGACCAAAGAGACTCTGGCGGTTGCCCATGCAAAGAATATCCATGTGCGGGAAGGCTATGTGGAGAGTGAATATCAGCGGTTTATGAGTCTGGATGCAGGTTCTACCAGCTCCATGAAAAGAGATCTGGAAGCAGGGAGAAAATCTGAGCTGGAGACCTTCAGCGGATATCTGGTAGCGCAGGCTCATCGGCTGGGTGTTCCGGTGCCCCTGTCTGAGCGGATGTACAGGGAACTGAGTGCCAGAATCACGAAGAATGTTCAGGCAGAAACCGAAAATTGATGAAAAAAGGTATTGCAATTTCTGAAAAATGTGCTAATATAGTATCAAAGAAAAGGGAGTAGCTGCCATCGGTTATTCAATGAGATGGTACATGGAGGCGTCATAACGATAGAAATATCCGCGCCATGTAAGTAAATAGCAAGACTTTTATTTCCGTACATGGGAATAAAAGTCTTTTTTGTTTACCTTGAAAGAAGATAAAATTTCTGCAAAGTCTCTTTTCTTTAACGTAACTGACATTTGAAGGGTCACTGCCATGGAAATGACCGCTAAAATGGAAAAAACTCATTTGAGAAGGAGAAAAAGTATGTTTGGATTTGAAGGGAAAAATCAGGCATTTAACAATGCACCGTTGGGAGGAGGAAAACTTCCCAAGATTTTAAAGAGAACAGCAATAGGAATCGGAGCTGTGGTTGTGGGAGGAGTGTTGGTATTCGGCTCGTTCTATCAGATTCAGGAGCAGGAGCAGGCTGTGCTGACAACTCTCGGTAAACCGAAGGCGGTCACCGAAACCGGACTTCATTTTAAGATTCCGCTGATCCAGAACGTAAAAAAAGTAAATACCACGATTCAGGGATTTGCCATTGGATATGCGGAAGAAGATAATGCGGTACTGGATACGGAAGGAATCATGATTACGGAGGACTACAATTTTATCAATGTGGACTTCTATGTGGAATACAGGATCGCGGATCCGGTACAGTATCTGTATCAGGCTCAGGAACCGGAGGAAATTCTGAAAAATATTGCTCAGGGTGACATCCGGGGCGTCATCAGTACATATACCGTGGACGAGGTGCTGACAACCGGAAAAAGCGAGATTCAGGCCAAAATCAAAGAAGACATTATGAAGGATCTGGAAAAGCAGGACATCGGTATCCAGCTTGTGAACATTACGATTCAGGATTCAGAGCCCCCGACACCGGAAGTCATGCAGGCATTTAAGACGGTGGAGACTGCGAAACAGGGAAAAGAAACGGCTTTGAACAATGCAAATAAATACCGAAATGAAAAGCTTCCGGAAGCAGAGGCAAAGGCCGATCAGGTAATCAAGGAAGCAGAGGCGAAGAAAGAAACACGAATCAATGAGGCTGAGGCTCAGGCCGCCCGGTTTGAGTCCATGTATCAGGAATACCAGAAGAATCCGACTGTTACAAAACAGAGAATGTATTTTGAAGCCATGGAAGAGGTGCTTCCGGGTCTGAAGGTTGTGATTGACAATGGAAACGGCGTGCAGAAACTGCTCCCGCTGGAACCGTTCTCAGAGGAGACGGGCGCTGATACCACAGAGGACGATACCACAGAAAGCGAAACGGCAGAAGCCGCCCAGCAGTAGAAAATAAAATGGCAGGAGCCGTATAAAAGCAGCAGAAAGTAAAATGGCAGGAGTCATACAAAAACAGCAGAAAATGAAATGACAGAAGCTATAGAGCGAAAGCAGTAAGAGAAATAAAATACAGGAGGATTTGAAAATGAAGAAACGAGCAGTATTTGGCTGTCTGGCAGCCGCAGCGATTCTTGTTCTGGGAGGTTCTTCCCTGATTGTGACAGAACAGAATGAATATAAACTGATTCGTCAGTTTGGTAAAGTGAGCAGGATTCTGGATACACCGGGGGTAAGCTTTAAGATCCCGTTTATCCAGACCGCAGATACTCTTCCAAAGGAGACCTTATTGTATGATATGGTTCCATCGGATGTAATTACAAAGGATAAAAAGACGATGATCAGCGACTGCTATGTACTGTGGAGGATCAATGAGCCGCTGAAATTTGCCCAGACCCTGAATTTTTCCATAGCCAATGCAGAGAGCCGAATCAATACGGCAACGTATAATGCAACCAAAAATGTAATCAGCAGCATGGATCAGGAGGAAGTAATCAGCGGACGAAGCGGAGCTCTTGCGGATGCGGTTGTGAAGGAAATCAGCGAAAATGTGGGACAGTACGGAATTGAGATCATTACGTATGAAACAAAACAGTTGGATCTGCCGGAAGACAATAAGGCGGCTGTTTACGAGCGGATGATTTCGGAAAGAAACAATATTGCAGCTACCTACACTGCGGAAGGTGAAGCGGAGGCAAAGGTAATCCGCAACACGACGGATAAGGAAGTGGCAATCCAGCTATCCGAGGCTGAGAAACAGTCAGAGATTTTGGAGGCAGAAGGCGAAGCGGAATATATGAGAATTCTGGCAGATGCTTATTCGGATGAAAGCAAGACGGAGTTCTATTCCTTTGTCAGAAGTCTGGATGCACTGAAAAAAGCTATGAAAGGGGAAAATAAGACCATCGTTCTGTCTGAGGATTCCCCTATCGCAGAGATTTTTGAAGGGAATTGATGATATGGCGGACCTGCGGGTCCGCCATAGGACTGTATGGAAACGTATAGGAAATGAGAAACTGCCATATCTTAAAGGAAAAGGCAGATAGGGTAACCGTCTCGGGAAATGATGGGCGGCGGTTTTGGAGGAAATGTATGACAGAAGTTTTGAGAGGAAACAGCAGATGAAAAAAGGGTGGGAAAACCGGGGGCTGGCAGCAGTGAGACGGGGAGCAATCGTGGTGTGTGTGGCTGCCTTGCTGATCATGGCGCTTTATACGGGACTTCAGACAAAAAAATATAGAATAGAGTCAGAAAAGATTTCCGGAAATGTTAGGATTGTACTGATTACGGACCTTCATTCCTGCCGGTATGGGGAGGAACAGAAGGAGCTGATCGAAGCCATCTGCAGGCAGGAACCGGATCTTGTGATGCTGGGCGGAGACATCTGTGATGACAGGATTTCCAATGAGGGTACGGAGGAACTGCTGAAAGGAATCGCGCACAGATATCCCTGCTATTATGTTACCGGAAACCATGAGTACTGGAGCGGGAATATCGAAGGGATTTTGGAACTGTTTGAGACGTATGGTGTGACGATTTTGGACGGAAGATGTGAGACCGTGCAGGTGCGAAACGACAAGATCAATATCTGCGGAGTGACCGACCCGGATGTGACGGTTTATACGGATGCGGAAAGAGATGTACAGCAGCAGTTAAAGTCATTGGAGCAGGTGGATGAAAACGGATATTTCACCATTTTGCTGGCCCACAGGCCGGAAAAAATCAAAGAATATGCCGCATACGGTTTTGATCTGGTGCTGTCCGGCCATGCCCACGGCGGACAATGGCGCATTCCGGGAATACTGAATGGTCTATACGCCCCGAATCAGGGGATTTTTCCTAAGTATGCAGGGGGAGAATACCGGGTGGATGACACGCAGATGATTGTCAGCCGGGGGCTTGCCAGAGAAAACACCGTTGTACCCCGGATATTTAATCCGCCGGAACTGGTTGTTGTGGATGTGACGGGATAAACAGCCATGCGTACTTAAATTTATACAATATTTCCCATAGGACTGTCTTGCATTTTAAACATAACACTACTATAATAAGGTTTCTGAAGAAGACCATAATATCAGGAAAGGATGCATATCTCATGTTAAATGGAAAAACTGTAGTTCTGGCCGTTACCGGAAGTATTGCCGCATATAAAATCGCATCTTTAGCCAGCAGTCTGAGCAAACTTCACGCCGACGTCCATGTATTGATGACTCAAAATGCCACCAATTTTATCACACCTATCACTTTTGAGACCCTGACAGGCAACAAATGTCTGGTAGATACTTTTGACCGTAATTTTGAATTCAGCGTAGAACATGTATCTCTTGCAAAGATGGCAGATGTAGTTCTGATAGCCCCGGCATCCGCCAACGTGATCGGAAAAATCGCCCACGGAATTGCGGATGATATGCTGACAACCACCATTATGGCCTGCAAATGCAAAAAAATTATTTCTCCGGCCATGAACACGAATATGTTTGAAAATCCTATTGTGCAGGATAACCTGAAAACGCTGGAAGGTTATGGGTACGAGGTTATTCAGCCGGCAGTAGGACTTTTGGCCTGCAAGGATGTGGGCGCGGGAAAAATGCCTGAACCGGAAATCCTTCTGGAATATATTTTAAAAGAAATCTCTTACAAAAAGGACATGACAGGAAAAAAAGTTCTGGTAACTGCAGGACCGACACAGGAACCGGTAGACCCGGTACGCTATCTGACCAATCATTCCACCGGAAAGATGGGATATGCCATTGCACGGGTGTGCAGCTTCCGGGGAGCTGATGTGACGCTGATAACGGGAAAAACAAACCTGCCCCGTCCTCTGTTTACTAAAAATGTGGAGATTACCACAGCAAGAGAGATGTATGAGGCAGTAACCGAAGCTTTTCCTGAGCAGGATATTGTCATCAAGGCGGCGGCTGTGGCGGATTACCGGCCCAAACAGGTGAGCAGTGAAAAAATGAAAAAATCCGAGGACGATCTGGTAATGGAACTGGAGCGGACGGACGATATATTAAGATATTTGGGAGAACAGAAACGTTCCCATCAGTTTTTATGTGGATTTTCCATGGAAACGGAGCATATGCTGCGTAATTCCAGAGCAAAGCTGGCAAAAAAGAACTTGGATATGATCGTGGCTAACAACCTGAAAGTACCGGGAGCAGGATTTGCCGGCGACACCAACGTGGTGACTCTGATTACGAAGGATGAGGAGACAGAACTTCCATTGCTGAGCAAGGAGGAAACTGCAGTACGCATTCTTGATAAAATTCTGGAGAAAATCTCCGAGAGAGAGTAACCTGTAAACCGGGCGAAAGCCCACTCACGTATTGTATCCCTAAAGGGAATAATAACAAGGAGAAAATCATGACAACAACAAACACAAAAACAATGCAACTGGTAATTCTGGGTCTTATGACAGGTATTTTGCTGCTGATGGCGTATACGCCGCTGGGCTATCTGAATATCGGGCCTCTGGCGATCACCTTCAACATGATTCCGGTGGCGGTCTGTGCCATCGTGCTGGGACCTGTGGGAGGCGGTATTGCGGGAGCGGTATTCGGTCTTACAAGCTTTCTGCAGTGTATCGGAATTGGAGGTACAAGTCCTCTGGGGTCGGTATTATTTGGAATTAATCCATTTTTTTCTGCAATCCAATGCTTTGTGCCGAGAATTCTCGATGGAGTTTTGATTGCGTACATTTTCCGCGGCGTAAAAGAATGGAAGAATACCTATACTGCCAGCGCAGTGACCGGTTTTTTTGCAGCATTTTTCAATACCGTGTTCTTCATGACGGCGCTGGTGACACTGTTTGGAAATACGGAATACATGCAGGGACTGATGGGCGGAAAAAATGTGATCGTGTTTATCTGCACCTTTGTGGGAATTAACGCAGTTTTTGAAATGATTGCTTCTACGATGCTCACCGCCGTAGTGGCAGGGGCGCTGTATAAAGCAAAAGTGATTCCCGTGGCAGTCCGGGCAGGAGCCAAAGCGTAGCATACAGGATGGAGGAAGGCAATGATTTTAGCAATAGATATCGGAAACACCAACATTGTCGTTGGCTGTATCGATGATAAAAAGACGTATTTTATCGAGCGTCTGTCCACAGACAGAAGCAAAACGGAACTGGAGTACGCGATCGTAATTAAGAATGTTCTGGATATTTATCACATCGATCCCAGTGAACTGGAAGGGGGCATTGTCTGCTCGGTAGTTCCCCAGATCACTCAGATCGTCCGCTTTGCGGCGGAGAAAATCCTGCAGAAGGAAGTGATGGTTTTAGGACCGGGCATCCGCACCGGCATGAATATCCTGATGGATAACCCGGCGCAGGTAGGAAGCGATCTGATCGCCGACGCAGTGGGGGCGATTCGGGATTATCCGGCTCCGCTGATCATTTTTGATATGGGAACAGCCACGACGGTATGCGTGGTGGACGGAAAGAAAAATTATATCGGCGGAATGATCCTGCCGGGTATCCGCACGGCTCTGGACGCGCTGACTGCCCGGGCGGCCCAGCTTTCGGGGATTGAGCTGGAAGCGCCGAAGCGGACCATCGGAAAAAATACCATCGAATGTATGAAAAGCGGTGTGATCAACAGCAATGCAGCAAGCGTGGACGGGCTTATTACCAGAATTGAAGAGGAACTGGGAGAGAAGGCTACGGTGGTTGCAACCGGCGGCCTTGCAAAAAAAATCATTCCTCACTGCAGACAGCAGGTGATTCTCGATGAAGACCTGCTTCTCAAGGGACTGCGGATCATTTACGGAAAAAATAAGTAAAAAAATTTCCATACGAAATAATTCAGTGCGATAAAGGGGAAGTGCTTGCATTTCCTCTTTTTTTCGTCTAAAATGGAATGCAGAATGAGCATAGCCTGACAGCGCTGTGTGATTTGGAATATGCAAAGAAAAGAGGAGTTACTATGACGATGAAAAAAGATACAATTTGCGTACAGGGCGGCTGGGAGCCGAAAAACGGCGAGCCACGGGTGCTTCCCATTTACCAGAGTACAACATTCCGTTACGAGACCAGCGAGGAGATGGGAAAACTGTTTGATCTGGAGGCAGAGGGATATTTTTATTCCAGACTGCAGAATCCTACCTGCGACATGGTTGCAAAGAAGATCTGCGATCTGGAGGGAGGCGTGGCAGCGATGCTCACTTCTTCCGGTCAGTCGGCTACTATGCTGGCGGTAACCAATATTTGTGAGGCGGGGGATCATGTGATCTGTGCGTCTAAAGTATATGGAGGTACCTCCAATCTGTTGTGCGTAACACTGAATCGTTTTGGAATCGAGGCCACTTTGGTGGATCAGGATCTTCCGGCGGAGGAACTGGAAAAATATTTCAAACCGAACACCAAAGCAGTGTTTGCAGAGACGATTTCCAATCCGGCAGGCGTTGTACTGGATATCGAAAAATTTGTAAATCTGGCTCACAGCCACGGCGTACCGATGATCTGTGACAATACATTTGCCACGCCCATCAACTGCCGCCCGTTTGAGTTCGGAGTGGATATCATCACACATTCCACCACCAAATACATGGACGGACATGCGACTTCCGTAGGCGGCTGCATCGTGGACAGCGGAAATTTTGACTGGGAAGCTCATGGTGACAAATATCCGGGACTTACCACACCGGATGAATCCTACCACGGAATCATTTATACCCAGAGATTCGGAAAGGGCGCTTACATTACAAAGGCTACGGCCCAGTTGATGCGCGATATGGGAGCATGCCAGTCTCCTCAGAATGCATTTTTGACAAATCTGGGGCTGGAAACTCTGCATCTGAGAGTTCCCCGCCACTGTGAAAATGCGCTGAAGATCGCAAAATATTTGGAAAATCATGAAAAAGTAGCTTGGGTAGAGTATGCAGGACTGGAAAGCAGCAAATACTACCCGCTGGCTCAGAAATATATGCCCAAGGGTGTCTGCGGCGTTCTCTGCTTCGGACCGAAGGGCGGAAAAGAAGGCGCTATGCGCTTTACCAATGGACTGAAGCTGGTAAATATCGTAACCCATGTGGCAGATGCCCGCTCCTGCGTACTGCATCCGGCCAGCCACACCCATCGTCAGTTAAATGAAGAACAGCTTCTGGAAGCAGGCGTTCTGCCGGATCTGATTCGTCTCTCCGTGGGAATCGAGGATGCAGACGATATCATCGCCGATCTGGAACAGGCGCTGGCAGAAGTATAAAGGATTGTCCCTCCGGGGCAGCTATCGGTACCCGGACAGAAAAAGCAGAAAAAAGAAAGCAGGTAAGACAGATGAGAGTCAGAGAAATATTAAAAGAATTACATTTGGATGCATTGGTGATTACCGATCCGTATAATATGCGTTATATCAGCAGTTTTCGTGGAGGGGAGGGCATTCTTTACATTTCTGAAGAGCAGAAGGTACTGATCACCGATTCCAGATATACGGAACAGGCAGAACAGGAAAGTGATTTTACAGTAGTGGAAGAAAACAGCGGACACAAAAGAACGGTCATCCTGAAAGAATGTATGGAAAAAGAAAACAAAGCAGAAGGCTTCCGCATGGGATATGAGGATGAATCCCTTCTCTGCGCAGATTTTGATAAGCTGAGAGAATCCCTTCCGGTGGAAGGCTGGGTACCTATGGGCGGAAGAGTGGATGCGCTCAGAAGACTGAAAAGCGAAGAGGAGCTTGCATGGCTGGAAAGAGCAGAAGAAATCGGAGACCGGGCTTTTGAAAAGATCCTGAAAATCCTGAAACCGGGAATGACAGAACTGGAAGTGGCGGCTGAACTGGAATACCTGATGAAAAAAGAGGGGGCTGAGGATTTAAGCTTCAATTCCATCGTGGCCTCAGGACTGAATTCCTCCATGCCCCATGCTATTCCGGGAGAGAAAAAGCTGGAGGAAGGGGATTTTATCACCATGGATTTCGGCTGCAAATACAAAGGCTACTGTTCAGATATGACTCGTACGGTTGTGCTGGGAAAAGCAAGCGAGAAACAGAAAGAAATTTATGAGACCGTTTTAAAAGCACAGCTTGCTGCTCTGGATGCGCTGAAAGCCGGAGTGACCGGACAGAGTGTGGATAAAGCGGCGAGAGATATCATCACGGAAGCCGGATACGGCGACTGCTTCGGACACGGACTGGGCCACAGTGTAGGTCTTTTCATCCATGAGAATCCGAGACTGTCACCCAATGATGACACGGTGCTGCAGCCGGGAATGATCGAGACCGTGGAGCCGGGGATTTATGTACCGGGATTCGGCGGTGTGCGGATTGAAGACATGGTTGTGGTGACGGAGGACGGATACAGAAACTTTACCCATTCTCCTAAGGAACTGATTGAGATTCCTGTATAGAATGGTGGGCGGGAACACAAAGGTGGAGAGTTATGAGATGCTGGAATTGCAATGAAGAACTGGAAGAGGATAGCCTATACTGCATGAACTGCGGAAAAAAGCAAAATGGGAATGATGAAAATCAATTTCAGCAGCCCGAAGTGGAAGATGCGATGAAGCGTTGTCCCTTTTGCGGAGAAATGCAGGAGTCAGATGCACGGTTTTGTATCCGATGCGGAAGAGAACTGATCGGAAAAAAGAAAACGGGAAAATATATTTTACTGGGTTGTATTGCAGCAGTTGTGCTGGTATTGGCAGTGTCTGTGGTGATGCTGAAACTAAAGAGCAGAGAAACGGAAGACTCAGAGGACTTCGATTGGGCAAATACTCCGCAGCAACCGGAAATTGAAAATTCGGACGCAGAAGCTGAGAATATTTTTTCAGAGAAAGCGGATCCGACACCGGAAAATGTTCTGCCGGAGGAAGAGGTGTCTTATGAGAATGCACTGGATGCCGTACATGAAGAAATGGTGACGCTGAAGGGTACAATAGGAGAAGATGGTACCCTGCTCTTAAAAGAAAGTGTGAACATCTGTGCTTATGATGAGAACAAATCTGTAAAACGTGTGGATGACATCTTTTTTGTGGAAATCGCAGATGAGAGTGAAAATGGTTTAGACTATAGAAAAGGAGCAGGCTTTGAAGCAGAAATAACAGGCCGGGTTGAATTCAAAAATGAAACGCCGTATTTGTATGCAAAACATACCTTGATTTTGAACGAAGCAGTGCAGGAAGAGGATATTCACAGATACGAGATTGTCATGGAGGACTGTACATGGGAAGAGGCATATGAACAGTGCTTGAAAATGGGAGGATATCTGGCCAGAATTAACTCCAAAGAGGAATTCAACTACATAAAGAAACAGATTGAAAAAGAAACAGATGATATGAGAAAACAGTTTTATGTGGGAATGCGCCGGGATTTGAATTCAGAAGGATATTATCTTGTCGATGAGAATAATCAGCTCATAGGTGACCGCATGGACAGCGGATACACAAAATGGGCGAGTACCCTATGGTTTGAAGGCGAGCCCAGTTATCGTGATGCGACATTAGATTTAGAAGAGACATGTGTGGGTATTTTCAGGTTTAAGGAAACAAATCAGTGGGTATTCAATGATATTCCGGCCGATTTAGTAGAACGAGTACCTTCTTATGAGGGGAAAATAGGATATATATGTGAATTTAATGAGAATGCTTCACAGAAAAACTGAGTTTAAAACAATAAAAATTGTCGTTGTGGAGAAGAATATATGAAACAGCATTCGAAAAAAAGAAGGATTTTGTTTTGGGTGTTGAATGTTCTGGTGGTGCTTCTGACAGCATTGATCGCTTTCTTTGTGATGAAACTTTATAAAAAGGAAAGTGCGGATACCATTCAAAAAGAAAATGTTAGGGCACGTACTTTCGATGAAAGGCCGATAGAAATGGAACCTGATGAGGATAAAAAAACGATTATTTCGGAAACAGAGATGACGGGTGAAGCGGATCAGGAGAATATAGAGACGGAGCATAAAGAAACGGAAGAGATATTGCCGGAAGATACAGGGGAATTACTGTCAAAGCTGACATTGGAAGAAAAAATTGCGCAGATGTTTTTTGTTACTCCTGAAGCATTAACGGGTGTGGGATCTGTTACAGCGGCAGGTGAAACCACCCGGAATGCGCTGAACAGATATCCCGTGGGCGGTATCGTGTATTTCTCGAATAATATCGTTTCCGAGGAACAATTTTCCGAAATGGTTCTCAAGATTCAGTCATACAGTATGGAGAGAATCGGACTTCCGCTTTTTATTGGGGTTGATGAAGAAGGAGGAACTGTTTACAGGATTACAAGAAGAGGATTTCCCAATGTTCCTGATATTCCGGATATGCTTAGTATAGGAAAGACAGGTGATACACAGAAGGCTTATGAGACAGGAACCCAGATTGGAAAATATTTGGAACGCTTTCAGGTAAATGTGGATTTTGCACCGGTCGCAGATGTATATACAAATGAAAATAATACGGTAATCGGAACGCGTTCTTTCGGGCAGGATGCAAATTTGGTCGCAGCTATGGTGGAACAGGAGGTCATAGGACTGCAGGAGCAAAATATTGCCGCTGTTTTAAAGCATTTTCCGGGACACGGTGATACGTCTCAGGACAGCCATAGTGGGATGGCATCCAGTTCTAAAACTTTGGATGAACTGAGAAGCTGTGAATGGATCCCTTTTCGGAGCGGAATAGATGCAGGGGCTTCATTTGTTATGGTGGGTCATATTTCTTACCCAAACATTTTGGAATCAGATATTCCGGCTTCTATCTCTTATACGATGACAACAGAAATTCTCAGGCAGGAATTAGGATTCGAAGGAATTATTATTACAGATGCCATGAATATGGGGGCTATAGCGAATCGATATGATTCAGCAGATGCCGCCGTGCGGGCTGTTCAGGCCGGAGTTGATATTATTTTGATGCCTAATGATTTTCAGGCTGCATATGAAGGGCTTTTGAACGCTGTCAGAGAAGGAATAGTGGAAGAAAGCAGAATTGATGATTCCGTGAGAAGAATTTTGGAAGCAAAATGCAGTTTGTAAAGAAGTATGTATGGGCATGAAATGGATAATGGGAGGACGAATGATGATTCATAAAGCGATTGATATACAGGTAGATTATAAAAAAGCGGGAGCAGAGCAGGACGGGTACCAGCCCCGGCTTTACACATACATTATGGAGGAATCCGAGGAGCTTGTATGTTCCCACAAGAGACCGGCCGTGATCATCTGTCCGGGCGGCGCTTACCGTTTTAAGTCTGACCGGGAAGCGGAGGTAGTGGCCCTCAGGTATCTGGCGGCGGGGTATCATGCTTTTGTGCTTCAGTACAGCGTAGCCCCCTCACGTTATCCCAGCGCAATGCTGGAGCTGGCAGCCTCTGTGGCTTGGGTGAGAAGCCATGCAGAAGAATATTGCATTGATCCGGACAAGATTGTAATCGCAGGATTTTCAGCGGGAGGCCATCTTTGCTCCTGTCTGGGAAATCTCTGGGACGAGCCGCTTTTGGAAGAAACACTGGGCGGGACTTATCCATGGAAGGAAACGGAAAAGAAACCTTGGAGACCGGACGGTATGATTTTAAGCTATCCGGTGATTACCATGGGAGAATTTACCCACTCGGAATCCAGAAGACTTCTTCTGGGAGAGGATTTTACTGAAGAGATGGCAGAACAGATGTCTATGGAGAATCGGGTGACCTCCAAAACAGTGCCGGCATTTTTGTGGCATACGCAGGAGGATGCCGATGTTCCGGTGGAAAACTCACTGATGTTTTCCATGGCCCTGCGGAAAAACCATGTTCCCTTTGAACTGCATATTTATGAAAAGGGCGGCCACGGTCTCTCTCTGTGCGATGGAACTGTGGATGACGGAACCAGAGCGTTTCCTGTGGATAATGCCAACTGGATGGAGATGGCGCTTCGCTGGCTGAAGAGACTGGGCGCATAGGATGAGCGGAGTGTTGAATACTTGAAAGGAATGGAGGCCGTCGGATGACGAAGAAGAAAAAAGCAGCGATTGCCGCAGGAATCGTTGCAGCGGTACTTTTGCTGCTGGCCGGGGCGGTATATTTTATAGGGCATAGATATTATGCCAAGACGAATTACCTTACCGATGAGGAAGCAGCCCGGCAGATAGAAGAACAAAAGGCAGAGCAGGAGGCAGCGAAAAAGGAAGAGACTGTGCAGGAAGAAGAGGAAGAAGAGATAGATCCGGAGCTTCTGGAGGCGCAGAAAAAGATGGAGCAGTATGCTTCCACAGAGCCGATCACCACGGATGGAAATGTATACAATGTGATGCTGGTGGGGCTTGATACCACAAAGGAAGGCTGGGTGGGAAATTCGGATTCCATGATTTTGCTTTCTATCAACTACCGCCTTCACAAGATTTCCATGATTTCCATGATGCGTGACCTTAGGGCAAACATACCGGGAGTAGGTTACCGAAAGCTGAATGCTGCTTACCCAAACGGAGGCGGCCCTCTGCTGACAGCGACTATCGAAGAAAATTTCAAAATCGATGTTGACCGTTATGTGGCTGTAGATTTTGGACAGATGATTGATATCATCGATGCGGTGGGACCGATTGAGCTGACTTTTACAGAGAAAGAAGCGGAAAATGCAAACAAGAGCATCAAACAGCAGTGCCGTATTTTAAAGAAAAAATCAAAGAAATATCTGATTCCGGGAGAGGGAACTTATGAATGCAGCGGTATGCAGGCGGTTGCCTATGCGCGGATTCGAAAGGTTGGTAATTCTGACTACCAGCGTACGGAACGCCAGCGGGAAGTTCTGATGAAGATGCTGGAAAATGTAAAAAAGATGAGTCTGGAAGAACTGGATATTCTGGCAGCCAGACTGCTTCCGATGCTGACACACAATATACCGGAAAGTGAATTCTGGGGTCTTCTGGCGAAAGCTCCCACTCTGCTGACTTATAACATTACGCAGGACAGAATTCCCTATGACGGAATGTTTTACAGCTATAACGGCAATCTGATTCCGGACTCGGAGAGTACGGTAAGAAAACTGAAGGAGACGATTTACGGAGCGGATGTGCTGGATGAAGAGGGAAATGTGGTAACTCCTGAGCCGACACAAACTCCGGAAGTCTCGACGACTCCTATAGATACTCAGGAGGGAGGGACGGAGGAAGTACCGCTGATTGAGCCGACGGCTGAAAAAAAAGCAGCTGTGATCGCGGACAACAAGCCGGACAGCCTCCCGAAAGCATGGAGAGAATGGAAGAAGTACGAAACTCTCCTTCTGAATCCGTACAGGGAGAGGAATGTTGTCCTGCGGGTTCCACAGGCATCATTGGAGGAACAACAGAAAAAGATATTCGAATATAAATGATAGGAAAGAAAAGCGTAACAATCGTTACAGAAAAGGTTCTAATATGGCAAAAGATTTTTTTCTATATGAAAATGTGTATAGTGATTTAAAACATAAAATTTCTTCCGGAATGCTGAAACCGGGTGATAAACTGGATACAGAACCGGAAATGGAAAAGCTGTATAATGTCAGTGCGATTACCGTCAAGAAAGCTCTCAGTCTTCTGGTGGACGAAGGGCTGATTGAACGGGTCAGAGGACGGGGAACCTTTGTTTTGGGAAGAACAGAACAGGCAGCAGATCAGACAGCGAAAGCCGGAAGAGAATACGGAACAGGCGAAAGTCTGGGAGAAGAGCGGGAGCCTGTCATCGGCGTGATTTTCGAACATATCAGTTCCAGCTTCGGACTTCAAATGCTGTATGAGTTTGAGCGGGAAGCGAGAAAGGCGGGCTACTATCTATTCCCCTGTTTTTCCTATGGAGAACAGGCGCTGGAAGCCCAGACCATCCGTTATCTTTTAAAAACAGGAGCGAAGGGGCTGATTGTGATGCCGGCCCATGGAAATCATTACAACACGGAATTACTGAAATTGGTGATTGAAGAATTTCCGGTGGTGTTGATTGATAAAAAACTGGAAGGCATTCCTTTGGACTCCGTCCGCAGCGATGGCGAGCAAAGCATGAAGCAGCTGGTGGATTACTTTGCGGAGAAGGGAAAAAAGAAGATAGGGCTGGTGACGGTGGAGGTAAACGGCACTTCCTCGCTGATCGATAGAAAGCAGGGATTTTATCTCGGAATGGAGGAACATCATCTGATTCCAAGGAGAGAATGTACCCTTCCCTTTGTGGATTATGAAAAACCATATGAATCCTTCCGTGAAATATACAGGGCCAGAATCGGTGAATATCTGGACGAAATGCAGGATGAATTGGATGGAATCGTGTGTTCAGAGTATGGGGTTGCCATGGAAGTGGTGGCAGAGCTGGAAAAGAGAAAGCTTTTCGATGAAATCGAGGTAATCTGTATTGATGAAAACTATATAGGGGAAGATCAGTACCGACTGACCCACATCAAACAGGATGAAAAGAAGATAGCAAGATGTGCTCTGGAGATTTTGCTGGAAAAAATCGAGGGAAAGAAAGGGGAACAGAGAGAGTATCTGATTCCCGGAATTTTTACAAGAAAAATATAAGGTAAAGAAAAAAGCTTTGGCAGAAGATGGCCGGAGCTTTTTTCATTTCAAAACAAACAGGATTTTTGCAAAGTATAATATGATGAATAAAATATAATATATTTTACGGTTTAACATGAAAATAACACAAATTTGATAGAAAAAAGAGAAAAACATTGATAAAATACCTAGGAAGCAAAGAAAAAAGAGGATTCCAGAAAGGAGAAGAAGAAAAAAACGAGAAAAAATCATATGCAAAGTGCACAAAAAATATGTTTTGGGATTTTGTAAAATGTAGAAAATATAATATTATATTTACAAAGTATAATTAATGTGGTAGCATAAAATCATAAAAAACTTCGTGAGATGAAAGGAAAGAGGGAAAGATTATGAACTGGAAGAAACTTTGTGCATTACTTTTGACAACTGCGATGACAGTAGGAACTATGGCAGCCTGCGGCAAAACAACGGAAAGCGGAACAACAGAAAAAGATGGAACTTCTGATGAGACAGCAGATACAGAGGAAGCTTCCGGAAGCGTAAAAATTCTGATGGGTGTAGCCGGAGGAAAAGATGAGGCAGAGATGGAACTTTTCGTGGATGCGATGGAAGAGGCTACCGGACTTACCATTGAGGTGGAGAAACCGGCATCTGATTATTCTCAGGTGATGATGCAGAAATTAAGCGGCGGAGAAAAGTACGACCTGATTTATTTGGGAGCAAGCGAGTACTCCAATCTGGTTGAACAGGAAGCTCTGATGGATATCACAGAGTACGTGAAAAATTCAGAGATTCTGTCAAACAATATTGAACAGAGTGAATGGGACGACATTACGATAGACGGAAAAATTTACGGCGGTTTTAATAAAAAAGAACTGCATCGTGTAGTAGCCCTGAATAATACACTGCTGAAAAAAGCCGGCATCGATTATAAGAGCATTGAACCGACCATGGACGGTTACTATGAAGTGTTCAAGCAGATGAAGGAAGTGAGTGAAGTACAGGATTTTTACCCATTTGATGTGGTGATGAAGGATGCATGGGATATGCAGCCATGGATGGCAGCGGAAGGTCTGAAAACAGGAGTGCAGCTTGATGAGAGTGGAAAGAAATATGTTCCTGTTTCTACGGATGCGGCAGCTCCGGTTTGGGAGTGGTTCAAAAAACTGTTTGATGAAGGTCTGATGGATCCGAGTGCATTTGTAGACGGAACTTCCGATATGCGTGATAAGATGGGTGCATCTTCCCAGAAAATCGGCTGCAGCGTGGACTGGGCAGCATGGGTAGGTCTTCATAACGGCAATGCACAGTCAGAAGGCGTTACCACTGAGGAATATGAAGTAGTATCCCTTCCGGGACTGCAGACTCCAGACGGAAGTTATATGCTTGCAAAAGGCGGAGCAAGTCTGTATGGTGTTCCGGCAAATGCGGAAAACGTAGAAGGTGCAGTCAAAGTTCTTGAATATTTTGCAACACAGGAAGGCGGAGAACTGCTGTCAATCGGAATTGAAGGAAATGACTATACAAAAGACGGAGATACTTATACACAGACAGAAACCGGTAAAGCACATGCAAATGACCATGGCGCTCCGGTACCGATTTACAAAGACTTTGAAGCCCCGATGGGATATAATCCGGGTATGGAAGAGGCTCTGGAGTACGGTGAGTACGCTTCTATTGAGATGACGATTGCAAATGAAGCAGATTATAAAGAAATCGTGGGAAAATGGGGAATTCAGATTATCAAAGGTGAGGTTTCCACAGAAGAAGGACTTGCTTCCATGCGTGCAGAACTGAAAGAACGCGGTGTGACAGAAGTCTAAGCTTACGGAACCTTTTGCCTGAAAAGAAGGGAGTATTGTGATGAAAAAGACCACATGGGTGAAGGTAAAAAGATATCGCGGAATTTATCTGATGCTTTTGCCGGTTCTTGTATATTTTCTTGTGTTTTCATATTATCCGTTGATTTTAGGATTTATCAACAGTTTTCATAAGGTAAAACTTCTGGGAGGTTCCCAATTTGTCGGCCTTGAAAATTATCAGGCCGTTGCCCGGAGCAGCTCTTATCAGCAGGCTCTGGGCAACAGCCTGATTCTTGGAATCGGTACATTTTTACTTCAGTTCGTTTGGGGTCTTGCCATTGCTGTTTTGTTGAATGAAGTAAAAAATAAGGTGGTCAAATCTTTTGTCCAGACAGTGACGTACATACCGTACCTGCTGTCATGGGCAGTAGTCGGAGGACTGTGGATTACTCTTTTTTCTCCTACAGGTATGATTAACGGAATTCTGGAAATGATTCAGGGTGCGGATTACCGTCCCATTGTCTTTATGGCAGAGCCGGCATTTGCCCGTGGAATCCTGATTTTTACAGGAGCGTGGAAGGGAGCGGGATATTTTGCAGCGCTGTTTCTTGCGGCCATTGTAAGTCTGGATGAGTCTCTGTATGAATCCGCTCAGATTGACGGAGCAACAAGATGGCAGCAGATTACAAAAATTACGCTGCCCCAGATTATTCCAACCATGAAGATTGTTACTGTTTTAAGCGCCATGAGCGTAATCAGAAACTTTGATCAGGTATTCATTATGGGAAATGCATCGATCAATGAAAAGGTGCAGAGCCTGCTGGTATTGATTTATCAGGATGGTATATTGAAATTTGATGTGGGTACAGCGACGGCGGCAGCTACACTGGTTCTTGTGATAACAATGATTATATCTTTTGTAGTGCGCAAACTACTGCATTATGATCAGGCTTATGATTAGGAGGGAGAACAGATATGAAAAAGAAGAATACATCTCTTTCAAATGAACTTCTTACACCTCAGAAGCTGCTTGCTAATGTGATTCTTGTGGTGATTGTTCTTTTGATGGCGCTGCCGATGTGGAATGTAATAGTGGTATCTACCTCCAGTAAGCTGTCTGCCAGCCAGAGCGGAGTAAAGCTGTGGTGGGATGAATTTAGTATGGATGGATTTGCGTATGTGTTTCAGGTGACTAAGCTGTTGCGTCCATTTTTAAATTCCCTGTTTGTTACCACGGTTGCAACGGTAATTCAGGTGATTTTATCCTCTTTTGCCGGATATGTATTGATACAGAAGGATCTTCCGTTTAAGGGGGCAATCACTTCGTTTATAATGCTGACAATGATGATTCCCGGGGATTTAACCCTGATTTCTGTTTATCAGTTGAACAAACAACTGGGGCTTTTGAACAGCTATACGGGATTGATTGTCAACGGCTTGATTTCCGGTTTCAGCATTCTTTTGATGAGAAACTATTTCGATACAGTTCCCTATTCTATGGCGGAGGCGGCAAGGATTGACGGTGCAGGTGAAGTACGTATTTTCCTGAAAATGTTCATGCCCACTGCGCTTCCGGGACTGGCTACCGTATTCTTTATGGAATATGTAGGAAAATGGAATTCCATTATGCTTCCCGCAACGCTGGTTACCGATCAGGACAAATATACCATGCCTCTGATGTTAAAGGCTATGATCCAGAATGATTCGTCCACCTCGGGGACAGCCATTGCACCGGAAAATGCAGTAATGGCCACTATCGTTATTTCTACCATACCGCTGCTGATGATTTACATTTTCGCACAGCAGTATCTGCTGGAAGGTATGAATCTGGGTGCAGAGAAAGGATGATGGGGGATATGGATAAAGAAAAAATCGTATTTCAGCGTTTTGTTGAAAAGTCAGAAGAAAAAACGTATTTTCCGGTGGAGTTTCAGGTTCCGGAGCATGTGGAAAAGCTGGAGATTGCCTACAGCTACCAGCGGTTTTCTCAGCAGGAAAATGAGCAGGGAGATACGGTGTGTTCGGAAATCAATATTATCGACCTGGCAGTGTGCGCTGCCGGAGGAAAATATATCGGTTCTTCCGGTTCCGACAGAAACAGGATTGAGTTATCTGCCTACGGAAGCTCACAGGGGTTTGCTCCCTGTGAAATTGATCCGGGAACATGGCAGATCATTCTGGGAGCCTACAAAGTGCAGGAGGAAGGATGTTGTGTGGAATACACGGTGACCTTCCACAAAAAGAAACTGAGGCTTTACAAGGGAGATACCCATATGCACACCACCGGTTCGGATGGACACTGCAGTCTGCAGGAAATCGGCTGGATTGCCAAAAAGCAGGGATTAGACTATGTGTTTGTTACGGACCATAACAATTATGCCCACAATGAACAGATTCCCCTGTTTGAAAATCTTACCATGCTTCCGGGAGCGGAATGGACCCATTACAAAGGCCATGCCGGAATGCTGGGAGTAAAAAAACCGTATGATAATGCTTTCTGCGTCAATACAGAAGAAGAGATGAAAGAAAAGTTTGACGAAGGGAAAAGACGGGGAGCGCTGACTGTGCTGAATCATCCCTTCTGTCCCAACTGCGGATGGAAATGGGGGATGGAGACGGTGGCGTATGACCTGATTGAGGTCTGGAACGGCGGTACTTCCTCAGCAATCAACCGGAAATGTCTGGACTGGTGGGATAACCAGTTGAAGGAAGGAAAACGGATTCCTGTAATCGGCGGAAGTGATTTTCACAGAGTGGAATACGGAAGTCTGGTAGGTTCCCCGTGTACCTGCATTTTTTCATGGTCAAGGACGGGAAAAGATTTGATGGAAGCCATGAAAGCAGGACACAGCTTTATCGTATACGGAGCTAACGGTCCGATGGTTGAAGCAGAGGCAGGCGGCTATCTGATGGGAGATGTTATTCCCACTGCAACCGACGTGAAAATGCGTTTTTGGAACCTGCGGGAGGGAGATGTTATCGCGCTGATTTCGGATCAGGGAGAAGAAACCGTAACGGTGAAACCTCAGGTAAAGGAGCTGCGGCTCTCCAGAAAGGTGGAAAACGTCAGATATCTTCGGGCGGAGGTGCGGAGAGCTGCGGCGATGACCGGAGAAATGCCGGCGCTTCTTACCAATCCGTTTTATCTTGAAAATCCAATTTCCCTGTAAGAGAAATTTCTAACCGCTGCAGGTGATGAGTTTAAAAGAAATAAAAAATATCCCGGAAGGATTCCATGTTGAATGAAGCGTGGAATCCTTCCGGGTTTTTCTTTTAGTTAAGGATTTCTGCCAGATCAGCCTCCGGAGTGGTGGTGGGATGGATCTGGAATTCTTTTACCAGAAAATCTGCAACAGCCGGAGAGAGAAAGGCCGGGAGCGTAGGGCCGAGGTAGATGTTTTTCATACCCAGATGCAGCAGTGTTAAGAGAATACAGACCGCTTTCTGTTCGTACCAGGATAATACCAGTGTAAGAGGCAGATCGTTCAATCCGCAGTCAAAAGCCTCTGCCAGTGCGGCAGCTACCCGGATGGCGCTGTAAGCATCGTTGCACTGACCCATATCCATCAGACGGGGGAGACCGGCAACGGTTCCCAGATCCATATCGTTGAAACGGTATTTTCCGCAGGCGAGAGTGAGAATCAGCGAATCAGCAGGAGTCTGTTTTACAAATTCTGTGTAATAATTTCTTCCTGCCCGGGCTCCGTCGCAGCCGCCTACAAGGAAGAAATGCTTCAAATCTCCGGATTTTACGGCTTCTACGACCTGAGGAGCAGCAGCCAGAACAGTTCCGTGGGCAAATCCGGTGGTAACGCTTTCGCCGCCGTTGATTCCGGTAAAGTGCTGATCTTCTGTATAACCGCCCAATGCCAGTGCTTTTTCGATCACCGGGGTGAAATCTTTCTCTTTCCCGATATGGATCATTTCCGGATAAGAGACCACTTCGGTTGTGAATACCCGGTCAGCATAGGAGGGGCCAATCGGCATCAGGCAGTTCGTAGTGAAAAGAACGGGAGCCGGGATACTGGCAAATTCTTTCTGCTGGTTCTGCCATGCGGTTCCGAAATTCCCTTTCAGATGAGGGTATTTGTTCAGTTCCGGATAACTGTGGGCCGGGAGCATTTCCCCGTGGGTGTAGATGTTGATTCCTTTGTCCTTTGTCTGCTCCAGCAGTAATTTCAGATCATACAGATCGTGACCGGAGATAACGATGAAAGGTCCTTTTTCCACAGTAAGGGGAACCGTAACGGGAGACGGTGTTCCCAAAACCTCTGTGTTGGCTTTATCCAGAAGCTCCATACATTTCAGATTGATTTCTCCCACCTTCAAAGTCAGGGGAAGAAGCTGTTTCATGGAGTAATCTTCCCCAATAGATGCCAGACCTTCATAAAAGAACCGATTGACAGAGGGATCGCTGTATCCCATTACTTTGGCGTGCCATGCGTATGCGGCGATACCTTTCAGACCGAATAAGATCAGGGATTTTAAGGAACGGATATCTTCCTGCTCCGTCCATAAAAGTGAGAGGTCATAATCCAGCTTGTCCTTGCAGGAACCTGAGCACAGGGGACATCCCGCAGCAATCCGGTTTCTTTTATCGTGAACCCGCAGAATCCATTCCTGAATGGTATCGGCGTTAAAGTTTACATTGGTGAGGGTGGTGAAAAGACCTCCGGTAATCAGTTCATCTGTTTCTTCATCGGAATGATTTTTGTTTACTGCCCGGGCAAGACCAATCAGAGCTCCGGTGAGTTTGTCCTGAAGATTGGAAATATCTGCTGATTTTCCGCAGACACCTCTTTTTCCGGTACAGCCTGTACATCCGGCTGTCTGTTCACATTGGAAGCAAAACATGTTGTTGTTCATTTTTTTAATCTCCTTTATGTTAAAAAATTTTTTTACTTGTCTTTCGGATACAATATAATATAATAAAAATAACATGTATGTTGTTATTACAACATTATTGAAAAAAATGGCGGATTTTATATTTTTTGAAAGGATCGTATGAAAATGAATTTGGAAAAACTTACGCATACTCCCCTGTTTCGAGGGATTCAGGGAAAAGAACTGGAGGCAATGATTCAGTGTCTGGGAGGCTATACCCGCACATTTCAAAAAGACAGCATCATATACCGTCAGGGGGAACAGATCCGGGAAGTGGGGGTAGTGTTGTCCGGCAGGGTTCATATGGTCAAAGGGGATATCTGGGGAAAAGAGGGAATCATAGGACAGTCGGGTCCCGGACAGGCCTTCGGGGAAGCCTATGCATGCAGAAGCGAGGAACCTCTGCAGATAGATGTGGTTGCCGTAGAGGATACGGAGGTGTTATTTCTCAGTCTCAGAAAAATGCTGATGACATGCAGCTCCGGATGCAGATTTCACAACCGGATGATTCAAAATTTCGTGTATGCACTGGCAGGGAAAAACCTGAATCTGAGCCGGAAGATCGACTGTATCAGCCCCCGGGGAGTCCGGGAGAGGATTCTGGCCTATCTCTCCTACGAAGCGGTGAAACAGGAAAGCTATACTCTGGAAATTCCCTTTAGCAGACAGCAGATGGCGGATTATCTGGCGGTAGACAGAAGCGCCCTGTCCAATGAATTGTCCCGGATGCAGAAAGAGGGATTGATTTCCTATAAAAAGAACCGGTTTGAACTTTTGTAACTGTGAAAAACGGAGCCCGCGCAGAGATGAGACTGCTTGGGCTCCGTCTGTTAAAACAAAAATCAGAGAGTCTGATTGACAGCAATATGAAAGGCAAACCGCATATCTTCATCAAACCACTGTTTGAAATTGGTTCCCCAGCGGTTGTTGTAAAGCTGGAAATAGAATCCGTTATGAAGATCTTCGAAACGGTTGTCGGTACTGTAGACGCTTTTTTCTCCGGGAGATACCAGCGGAGCATCTGTGGAAATCAGTTCTATGGTTTCGCCGGGAGCACAGTAATGGAGCCCCTGTACACAGTGCAGCTTCCGGTTGCCGTTGTATACCACATGGGTGGGAGAAACGTATGTGCCGGATTTGTCCATGAACCAGTGTTCCGGTGTGAGGACGCCGGGATCCATATGAAGCCAGAGCGCTTCCGGGCTTCGGATGGCATCCTTCTCTTTCCAGTAAAGCTCCATGTGGATTTCATTGTTTTCAAAATTCCATACCGTCATCCACTGGCGCGGGCATCCGTACTCTTCGCATGCCTGAGGAGCAAAGGCCAGAGTCACATATACGGTGTCTTGGAAAGTGTAAATTCCGGTGGGAACCGGAAGGAAGCACTGATGCCGGATTTCCTTATGGAAGCGCAGGCCCGGTTTTCCAAAATCCGGTTCGGACCATGAAAAATTATCCTTCAGATCTCGCCCGTAATCGAAATAACAGTCATCTACTTCCTTTCCGCCGAAAATCTCATACTCCGCTCTTCCTAAAGAGAGTTCCTTCGTGTACCCGGTTTCATGGTTTTTTACCTGAATCAGTTCGCCGTTTGCGCCGAACATTACCGTTGCCTGCTCCAACACAATGGGGGAAAAGACAGGGTGTGACACAGCGCCTTCCGGGATAACCGGATAGGTAAAGCGAAGGGAAGAAGCAGCCTCTTCTTTCAGGTTTTCCGGAAGAAGGGCGAGGGCATTGGTAATATAATCCCGCTGCTCCTGATGAGAACTTTCGAAACGGGAGTAGGAGGAACGGATTTCCTCTCCGTGATAGTGATGAAGCTCCGGTTTCATGCCTGCCAGAAGATGAAGATTGGTGGAGCCGAAGGAGGAGGCGAAGGTATCATCTGCGGCTCTGGCTGCGGTAAAGGAAGCCTTGTCCCAATTTTCAAAATCCAGCAGATATTTTTTTACATCCATGCCCCAGGTATGCTCGGCAATCAGAAGCAGGTTTTCCATCAGATTCTGGTAAGCCGGATCGTCTGCGGTAAGCTTTCCCTGTGCCAGCCATTTTTTCTTTAAGGCGAGAAGACGCTGGTACTGGGATACTTTCAGGGGATCGGTTCCTGCTCCGTGAATCCATGTGTCACCGATTTCTTCTGTGAGAACTGGCAGGGTATCTTTGACTTCCCGGACACTCAGGGCAAAATCCTCCAGTGTTCCGGCTTGGATGGAAGCGTTGGGATAACGGTCAGCCAGACCTTTAAATAAATCTTCCAGCTCATCCGGTGTTGGCGGCGCTGCGTTGTCATGGGCATGGAAAAATTCCAGTGCGGTTCCATTTTCCAAAACAGCGGCATCTCCGTAATCTCCCGCATAATTTACCACGATTTCTTTCTCACCGCATCTCCAGCGGAACAAAAGGGGTACGCTGGGAACCCGGGAGGATGCGTTTACACCCAGATGCAGGTACTCGATTCCTGCATCGGAAAGTACAGGAACCAGACCGATGGTATGCCCCGGTACATCCGTCATCTTTGCAGCAATGGTATGCATTCCGAATCTTTCATCCAGCGCTTTGGAGATAGATACGTTATAGGAAAGCAGCTCCCGGTCCATAAGCTCCGTGTGAGTGGTGCAGGCCAGACCGTGCCAGCGGACATAACCGAGACGGATCGCTTCCGCCAGACGCTCACAGGCTGCCGGTTCTGCGTGGTCGAAATAGTATTTGATCAGGTAGGAGCCTACGGTCCATACAAATTTTTTCTGTGCCGGAGTATTTACCTGAAAAGCCAGTTCCACCGCAGCGGGAATGAAATCTGTGCAGTACTGCTGAAGGACGTCTTTGGCATATCCGGTAAAACCGATATCCAGATGGGTTTTAAAAACTACAATAACCTGTTTGATCGTTGATTTGTTCATATTGTTATCTCTCCCGTTTGCTACATATTCTCGTTTGCATTTCTATTATAAACATAACATATAAAGTATGTTTTGTAAATCATGGAATAAATCTTCTGCGTTTCGTCCAAAAACCATTGAAAAATCAGGAAAAAATGCACAAAAAAGGAGATGAGGAGTCTGCTGAAGGAAGTTCCAAAGAAAGAAAAATATATTTTACAGATAAGGTAAAGTATAAGGCTTCCATTTTGGCTTGAAAGCAGATAAGACTCCTGTCTTTTCGTCATGATGATCAGGAATCAGCCCGCAGGGCTTGAAGAAGTGCATTTGTCAGCAATAGAAAAGAAAAACCACATAAAACCAAATAAAAACAATGAAAAACCACATAAAACACAGAAAATAGTTGACAAAACAGTGGTTCAGAGATATAGTTTCAATAGAAACCAACAAAAACAAACTCTTTATGGAGGGGATATAACGATGAATGAACGTGAGATTAAAGAATTAATGTGTGACATTGGAAGAAGAGTTTACAACCGCAACATGGTTGCAGCGAATGACGGTAACTTTTCTGTAAAACTGAATGAGGATGAATTTTTGTGTACGCCTACCGGCGTCTCGAAGGGATTTATGACCCCGGAATATATTTGTAAGGTAAACAGAAAAGGCGAAGTGATTCAGGCGAATCCGGGCTTCCGACCTTCTTCTGAAATTAAAATGCATATGCGCGTATACGAGAAAAGACCGGATGTAGGAGCGGTTGTTCATGCTCACCCGACCTTTGCCACCAGCTTTGCTATCGCAGGGATTCCGCTGAACCAGCCGATTATGCCGGAGGCAGTAATTTCTCTGGGATGCGTTCCCATTGCAGAATACGGCACACCTTCCACAAACGAGATTCCGGACAATCTGGAAAAATATCTGCCTAATTTTGATGCGGTACTTCTGGAAAACCACGGCGCACTGACTTGGTCCGGTGATCTTCTGGCAGCATACCTGAAAATGGAATCTGTGGAATTTTATGCAGAACTTCTGTACAAAGCCAGAATGCTTGGGGGCCCGAAGGAATTTGATCAGGAGCAGATGAAAAAGCTGTATGAGATCAGGAAGAAGATGGGAATTCCGGGAAAACATCCGATGGATTCCAAAGGAAGCAGCTTAAAGTGCTATAATTGTACAAATATGAGCATTTGTGGCTGCGTCGCTGACGGAGAGAAACTGTAGAGAGAAGTATCTGATCAGAAGGTCACTGTCCTGCGAGGTATTGACCTGCGTTTACAAGGCAATTCCGAAAAATCTATTTCACAGGAGGCAGGTTGTATGCTGGCATTGGAACGAAGAAACCTGATTTTAGAAAAACTGCAGGAGGAAAAAAGAGTAGTAGTCAGTGAACTCAGCGGGTTGTATAATGTATCGGAGGAAACTATCCGGCGTGATCTGGAAAAACTGGAGAATGAAGGCTATGCTATCAAAAGCTATGGAGGCGCAGTGATCAATGAAAATACATCCATTGATATGCCTTTTAATGTGCGCAAAAAACGGAATGTATCAGGCAAACAGAAAATAGCGGAACTGGTGGCAGAATTGATTCAGGATGGGGACCGGATTATGTTGGATGCCAGCACAACAGCGGTTTTTGTGGCAAAGGCGATTAAGAATAAACAGAGACTGACAGTGATTACAAACTCTATTGAAATTCTGATTGAGCTGGCCGATGTATCCGGATGGAATATTATTTCCACCGGAGGAGTTATGAAAGAAGGATATCTGGCGTTTCTGGGAGCAAAGGCTGAGGACACGATCAGAAGCTACTATGTAGATAAGGCTGTCGTATCCTGTAAAGCCCTTGATAAAGAAAAAGGAATGATGGATTCCAGTGATTTTTTTGCTCATGCGAAGCAGACAATGATGGAATCGGCTAAAGAAAGTATTTTGGCTGTGGATCACAGTAAATTTGAGGATACAGCATTTTCCAAAGTGGGGGATATCCGTGCAGTTTCTGTGGTAGTGACAGATAGGAAGCCGTCGGCCGAATGGCTGGATTTTTTTGAAAAGCATGGGATAAGATGCTGCTACCCGGGGGCACAAAGTTCGCTTGAATCAGGAAATTAAAACAGAAGTGTGAAAAAGTCAGGAAGAAACCGGGATGCCGGGAGATATTCCTGACTTTTTGACTTGATGCAGATAAGGTGGATGTGACGGGGGCAGTGGGAATCGCCCGTACGCTGCTATATAAAGGGGAGATGGCGGAGCCGCTGTATTCACGGCGGGAGGACGGATCAGTGTCTGACGGGACAAAGGATTGCCAGCCATCTTTTTTTCAGGAATATAAGAGGAAGCTGGAAAATATATATGAACATTTTTACACGGAGCAGGGAAGAAAAATGGCGAAAAAACGGCAGGGAGCGGCAGAAACTTTTTATGACAGCCTGTTGGAGGAAGTCAGTGGGGCTTATGAGAAAGGGAAAAATCAGTTGGATGGAATGTTGGAAGAATAAAAAGCTCCGATTGTTTTAAAGAGGGATTAGGGGTATAATAGAAACGATATATACTACTGGAAATAGAACGAGGTAACAACACCTATGCATGAAAAAAACAGAATATTAAAAGAATACTTTGGCTATGACCATTTCCGCCAAGGACAGGAGCAGTTAATCGACAGCATCCTCCAAAACCGGGATGTTCTGGGGATTCTCCCCACCGGAGCGGGAAAATCCCTCTGCTTTCAGATTCCGGCCCTTTTAATGCCGGGAATCACACTGGTCATATCTCCGCTGATCTCCCTGATGAAGGATCAGGTAGCATCCCTGAATCAGGCGGGAATCCATGCCGCATTTCTAAACAGTTCCCTGACTTACAACCAATACCGAAAAGCCCTTCAGTTCGCTGCAGAAGGAAGATACAAGATTATTTACGTTGCCCCGGAACGGCTGGTGACGGAAGAGTTTCTGACGTTTGCCCTGAATACCGATATTTCCATGGTGGCGGTAGACGAAGCCCATTGTGTATCCCAGTGGGGACAGGATTTTCGTCCCAGCTATCTGAAGATTATGGAATTCGTCCAAAAACTGCCCCGCCGTCCGGTGATCAGTGCATTTACCGCCACAGCCACCAGAGAGGTGCGGGAGGATATCATAGATATTTTGATGCTCAGGGAGCCGGAAATGGTTGTCACCGGGTATGACAGGCCCAACCTGTATCTGGGAGTCCAGAGTCCCAAGAACAAATACGAGACTGTGAAAAACATGGTGGAACGTCATCCCAATCAATGCGGAATCATTTACTGCCTGACCAGAAAATTGGTGGAAGAGATATGTGACAGGCTTCAGCAGGACGGATTTTCCGTGACCAGATACCATGCGGGACTGAGTGACTCTGAGCGGAGGAACAATCAGGATGATTTCATTTATGACAGAAGCCAGATTATGGTGGCAACTAATGCTTTTGGCATGGGAATCGATAAATCGAATGTACGGTATGTGATCCACTACAATATGCCGAAAAATCTGGAGTCCTACTATCAGGAGGCGGGAAGGTGCGCAAGAGACGGGGAGCCGGGAGAGTGCATCCTGCTTTACGGCGGTCAGGACGTCATAACGAACCAGATGTTTATCGAAAATAATCAGGACAATCAGGAGCTGGACAGCCTAACCAGAAAAATTGTCATGGAGCGGGATAGGGAACGGCTGAAAATGATGACGTATTACTGCTTCACCAACGAATGCCTGAGAGACTACATCCTCCGTTATTTTGGTGAATACGGGGAAAATTACTGCGGAAACTGTTCCAATTGTCTCACTCAGTTTGAAACGGTGGATGTGACGGAAATTGCCGGAGTGATGATGAATTGTGTAAAAGAATGCCGCCAAAGATACGGGATCACAGTGATCATCGATACGGTTCATGGAGCAAATACCGCAAAAATCCGCCAATATGGAATGAATCAAAGCAGCAGCTACGGAAAACTGGAAAATATTCCTGTATACAGGCTTCGCCAGATCATGAACCATCTTCTGATCAAGGGATACTTAAAGACAACCCCGGACGAATACATGCTGGTGCGGCTCACGGAACAGTCTGCCGGGATTTTAGAGGGCGGAGAGAAGATCCTTATGAAAATGGCGAAAGAGCAGGAGAAAATTCCGAAAGAAACCAGACAGAAGAAGAACGGAAAGAAGACAATTGCGGGAGCTGTGGAATTTACCCAGCAGGAGGAAGCTTTGTTCGAACACCTGCGCCGTCTGAGAACGGAGATTGCCAGAGAAGAAAAAGTTCCGCCGTACATTGTATTTTCAGATAAAACGCTGGTGGATATGTGTTTGAAAAAGCCGGACAGTAAGGAGAAAATGCTGAATGTTTCCGGTGTGGGCGCTTTCAAATATGAAAAGTACGGAGAACGTTTTCTTGCCTGCATTCGGGACAATGCCCATCTGAACGATTAATAGCTATCGTTTTTTCGCTTTTCCGGGAGTTGTCCCGGTATAACGTTTGTAGGTTTTGATAAAATAACTCAGATCATTAAAGCCGCAGCTATAGGCGGCGTCCGTAACGGAAATATCCGTGGTGGCCAATTGATAGCTTGCATGTTCGATACGGTGGTGATTCAGGTAATCAATGGGTGTCCGATGGGTCATTTGATAGAAAAAACGGCAGAAATATTTCGGGGACATATTGACAGAGGCGGAAAGCTGCTCCAGCGTCAGGGGAGAACGGTAATGGGCTTCCATAAAATCCAGCGCTTTTTTCAACTGCATGATTTTTTTATAATCTCTTCTGTTTTGCGGATCTTCCGCAAAATACAGTTTTTCGCTGAAAATCACGCCAAAGAAATGATACAGCTCACCAAAAACAATCAGTTCATAGCCATTTTTTTTGTTGTCCATAGCGTCGAACACATTCCAAATAATCCGGTGAACCGATACATCCTCCGGTGTGAAATGATGATAGACGAAAGCGGAATGATCGATAATCTGCTGGATAAATGCACCGCACCGGGGATTATTTTTCAGAAAAGCATTCATATCAAATACGATACACTGGTAAATGCAGTCGTTGGGTTCGCCGGAATGAAGGATGCCGCTGTTTATAATCACAAGATCTCCTGCATTTGCAGTGAAATTTTTTTCGTCCAGAGTGACATGAAGAGAACCTTCCAGAATACGGATGATCTCATACTCTACATGCCAGTGGTATGCCATCACGTACCGGGGATGTGCGGTATCGATATGGTAAAATTCAAAGGGAAAGTCAAAGGTTCCCCTCTGCTTATTTTCGCTGAAGTTGTAATATTGCATAGAAATCCCCTCCCTGTTTCCGGAAAAATGATGAAAAGATAGAAAAGGTGAATATTGTCCTACTTTTTGCCATTATAACACGAGAAGAATCAAAAGAACAGTAGTATAATTCAAGTATTGAGCGGCATATAAGATGCCGGAAAGAAACGTAAAATGTAAATTCAGGAGGTACTTGTATTATGGCAGAGAGCAGATTGATCGGCAGTTATCCGGTAATCGGAATCAGACCTGCAATTGACGGCAGACGCGGGCCTATGAAGCTCAGAGAATCTTTGGAAGACCAGACTATGGCGCTGGCACAGGCTGCAAAAAAATTATTTGAGGAAAATCTTCGTTATTCCAATGGAGAACCGGTAAAAGTTGTGATTGCGGATTCCTCCATCGGACGGGTGACCGAATCCGCTGCCTGTGCGGAAAAATTCCGCAGAGAGGGCGTTGATATTACTCTGACCGTTGCAGCATGCTGGTGCTACGGTTCCGAGACTATGGATATGGATCCCCATACCATCAAAGGTGTATGGGGCTTCAACGGAACAGAAAGACCGGGTGCAGTATATCTGGCATCTGTTCTTGCGACCCATGCACAGAAAGGGCTTCCGGCATTTGGCATTTACGGACATGAGGTTCAGGACAGGGATGAAGTGACAGATATTCAGGAAGACGTAAAAGAAAAGCTTCTCCGGTTCGGCCGGGCGGCTGTAGCTGTGGCAACTATGCGCGGCAAATCTTATCTTCAGATCGGTTCCGTCTGTATGGGAATCGGCGGTTCCATCATGGATCAGGCATTTATGGAAGACTATCTGGGACTTCGTGTGGAATCCGTGGATGAAGTGGAGATTCTCCGGCGTATGGAAGAGGGCATCTATAACAAAGACGAGTACGAAAGAGCTCTGGCATGGACACGGGAACACTGTAAAGAAGGCCGTGACGACAATCCGGATTTCGTAAAATTCAATCGTGAAGAAAAGGACAAACAGTGGGAATTTACCATCAAGATGTACTGTATCATCAAAGATCTGATGCAGGGAAATCCAAATCTGCCGGAAGGCTTTGAGGAGGAAATGGTTGGACACAACGCAATCTGTGCAGGATTTCAGGGACAGCGTCAGTGGACAGACCACTGGCCAAACTGTGACTATCCGGAAGCAATCTTAAACTCTTCCTTTGATTTTGAAGGCAAAAAAGAGCCCATGGTTTTAGCTACGGAAAATGATATCCTGAACGGTCTGGGTATGCTGTTTTGTAAGCTGCTTACAAACCGCGCGCAGATTTTTGCGGATGTCCGTACTTTCTGGTCACCGGAAGCAACAAAGAGAGTGACGGGATATGAATTTGAAGGCCGTGCAAAAGAAAACGGCGGTGTGATCCACCTTTTGAACTCCGGCGCTGCCTGTCTGGATGCCTGCGGAGAATGTAAGGATGAAGACGGAAATGCAATCATGAAACAGTGGTGGGAGGTAACCGAAGATGACATCAAGAAGATGACAGATGCCACCGTTTGGTGTGAAGCCGGATTTGATAATTTCCGGGGAGGCGGATTCTCTTCACACTTTACCACAAGAGCAGAAATGCCGGTTACCATGATTCGCCTGAATCTGGTGAAAGGTCTGGGTCCGGTGCTTCAGATTGCAGAAGGTTGGACGGTTCAGCTTCCGGATGAGGTTTCAGATACTTTGATGGAAAGAACAAATCCCACATGGCCATGTACATGGTTTACTCCAAGATGCACAGGGGAAGGCGCTTTCAAATCCGCTTACGATGTAATGAACAACTGGGGCGCAAACCACGGGGCTATTTCCTACGGACACATCGGTGCAGATCTGATTACCATGTGCTCCATGCTGAGAATCCCGGTTTGTATGCACAACGTTCCGGAAGAAAAGATTTTCCGCCCGACCGCATGGAATGCCTTTGGTATGGACAAAGAAGGCGCAGACTACAGAGCGTGTCAGACTTACGGGCCTTTGTATAAATAAGAGGTGAATAATGGAAAAAATCCTCCGGGTACAGGAACTCCCGGGGGATTTTTTACATAGATTTTCATTGTATATCAAAATAATCTGTTCTATAATAACAGATAGATAAAATGTAGCTGTTCAGGAGGCTGATTTGTGGCTATGAAAACAGAGTCCTGAACAGTTTCAAATTAAAACAGAAAGCGGGAGAGGCTATATGAAAATATTTGCACACAGAGGATTCAGCGGGATGTATCCGGAAAATACCATGCTGGCATTTCAAAAAGCCTATGAAGCGGGATGCGACGGTATTGAGCTGGATGTCCAACTGACAAAGGATGGGGTTGTCGTCATCATGCACGATGAGAAGGTTGACCGCACTACAAACGCAAAAGGTTATATCAGGGATTACACTTATGAAGAACTGTGCCGGTTTGACTGCTGCGGTAAATTTCCGGGGATGTTTGAATTTCAGAAGATACCAACCCTCCGCGAATATCTGGAGTGGGCAAAAGAAAGAGGAGTTTTCACAAATATTGAACTGAAAAACAGTGTATATTATTATCGCCATCTGGAAGAAAAGGTTATGGAACTGATCAGGGAATTTCAGATGGAAGAAAAGGTTCTCCTCTCATCTTTTAATCTGGTGTCTATGTTGAAGTGCAGACAGATGATGCCTCGCATTCCCATGGGATTTCTGATGGAGACCAGAATGGATAACATGGGACAGTTCGCAAAAGACAATCAGATGGAATACTACCATCCGGACAAGGAGTATCTGACGAAGGAAATGGTGGAGGAATGCCACAGACAGGGGATCGGAGTCAACGTATGGACCGTGAACCGGAAAAAACGGATGAAACAGATGGCAGAGTGGAAGGTGGACGGAATTTTCACCAATTATCCGGATATAGCGCAGGAGTTGAAGAAAAAAGGAAAGATATAAAAAATGGCCGGGGCAGCAAAAGGTTTTCCATGCTGCATTCCGGCCGTTAGTTTTTACTCGTCCACAACAACACCCTTCTGAAGCATAATATTGGCATACAGAGCTTTCTCCCCTGTGGCAATGATCGCATAGGCGGTTTTTGCCTCCTCGTAGAACGCAAATCTTTCAAAATTACCGATTGCATCAGCTCCCCGATCGTCGTATTTTGCGACGATTTCTTTGTAGGTGTCCCAAATCGGGGTTTCTACGTGATCGCCGGGCATGACCTCCATGAGATTTACAGGTTTTTCCACATAAGTATCCAGAGGAAATAATTTCAGGATCGCGTCCAGAAGTTCCGGAACCCCATGTCCGTCACAACGGATGACAATGGCATTTTTTCCCATAGATTCTGCCGGGAAATTTCCGTCGGAGATCACCAGACGGTCACTGTGCCCCATTTCACACAGCACTTTCAATAATTCAGGGGATAAAATCTGAGGAATTCCTTTTAACATAACAGTCTCCTTTCGTCAGGTATTTTCGCAGCTATTTGGAAAGCTATCCTTCAGAGTTACGTATTTTCCAATATAACAAGCATAGAACAAAATCATGGAGAAGACAATAGTTTTTTTGTGAAGGGTGACGGAGGGTTTCGAAGGTAAGGATAAGCCTTTCCGACAGACAGCCTTGCATAAGCTGTAACAAACTGCAAATAAGGACATATCTCTTTGCAAATCAGGTGCTTCCCAATATCCGAAAAATCAGATAAAATACCATTTAACAGGAAAAAATAAAGAGTGCAAAAGAGAATATAAAAAGGAGACCGCTCATGAATACATATTATCTTGCAGTAGATATCGGTGCCTCCAGCGGACGTCACATTTTGGGCTGGATGGAAAACGGAAAAATGCAGTTGGAAGAAGTATACCGCTTTTCCAATGGGATGGTAAAAAAAGATGGAGAGCTTTGCTGGGAGGTGGACCGTCTGTACGGTGAAATCATCGCCGGCATGAAAAAATGCAGAGAACTGGGGAAAATCCCGGTAAGTATGGGAGTCGATACATGGGGCGTGGATTTTGTCCTGCTGGATGAAAATGACAGGATGCTGGGAAATGCCGTTGGCTATCGTGATAAAAGAAACAATGGCATGGATGAAAAGGTATACGAAAAGATTAGTCAGGAGGATCTCTATGCCAGAACAGGCATCCAGAAAGCTGTTTTCAACACCATTTATCAGTTGATGGCAGTGAAGCAGAATCACCCGGAGTATATGGAGGCGGCAAAAACCCTGCTGTTTGTTCCAGACTATTTCCATTTCCGTCTGACGGGAAAGAAGGTAAATGAGTATACCGAGGCCACGACAGGCCAGTTGATCAGTCCCGTCACAAAAAAATGGGATTACGAACTGATCGAGCTTCTGGGCTACAACAAAGAGATGTTTCGGGAGGTTGTGGTGCCGGGAACCAATCTGGGAGGACTCACCGAGGAAGTACAACGGGAAGTGGGATTCAATCTGGACGTAGTGGTTCCGGCAACTCACGACACAGGTTCCGCTGTACTGGCGGTTCCTGCAAATGATGATGATTTTATCTATATCAGCTCCGGTACTTGGTCCCTGATGGGAATCGAGCGTATGGAGGCGGACTGCTCCAAACGAAGCAGCGATCTGAATCTGACGAATGAGGGCGGATACGATTACCGTTTCCGCTATCTGAAAAATATCATGGGACTCTGGATGATCCAGTCGGTGCGTCATGAGTACGACGATGCCTACAATTTTGGAGAAATCTGTGCCATGGCGGAAGAGGCAAAGGATTTCCCTTCAAGAGTGGATGTCAATGACAACCGGTTCCTTGCTCCGGAGAACATGACAGAAGAAGTGAAGGCAGCCTGCAGGGAGAGCGGACAGCCGGTTCCGGAAACTTTAGGTGAGCTTGCAACGGTGATTTACGCCAGTCTGGCGGAATGCTATGCAGCTACAGCGAAGGAACTGGAAGAGATGGCGGGCCGTACCTTCGGAAGAATTCATATCGTAGGGGGAGGGGCAAATGCTTCGTATCTGAACGAACTGACCGCAAAGGCAACGAAGAAAGAGGTTCACGCAGGTCCTACGGAGGCTACCGCCATTGGAAATCTTACCGCCCAGATGCTGAGGGCAGGAGAATTTTCTAAAGTTGAAGAAGCGAGAGATGTGATTCACGAATCCTTTAATATCAAAATAACAGGGGGAAATAAGAGATGACAAATCAAGAAAGATATGAAGCGGCAAAAGAATTATACGCCGGGCTGGGGGTAGATACGGATCAGGCACTGGAAACCCTGAGAAACATCCCCATTTCCATGCACTGCTGGCAGGGGGATGATGTGACGGGATTTGACCATGACGGACCTTTGACCGGAGGAATCCAGACCACCGGAGATTATCCGGGAAAGGCAAGGACACCGGGGGAACTGATGGCAGACATCGACAAGGTGCTCAGTCTGGTTCCGGGAAAACATAAGCTGAACCTTCATGCAAACTATGCGATTTTTGAAGAGGGAGAATTTGCGGACCGGGACAAGCTGGAGCCGAAACATTTCAAAAAATGGGTGGAATTTGCAAAAGAAAGAGGGCTGGGACTGGATTTTAACCCCACCTATTTTTCCCATGATAAGGTGAAAGACGGCCTGACTCTGTCAAGTCCGGACGAAGAAACACGCCGTTTCTGGATTGAACACGGCAAAGCGTGCATCCGCATTTCCCAGTATTTTGCCGAAGAGCTGGGACAGCCCTGTGCGATGAACATCTGGATTCCTGACGGATACAAGGATATTCCGGCTGACCGTCTGGGACCGAGAGCCAGATTTAAGGATTCTCTGGATCAGATTCTGTCAGTGGATTATGACAGGGAGAAGGTTCTGGTGTGTCTGGAATCAAAAGTGTTTGGTATCGGTATGGAATCCTATACCGTAGGTTCCAGTGAATTTACCGTCAACTATGCGGCGAAAAACGGGATTTTAAGCCTGATGGACAATGGACACTACCATCCCACAGAGGTGGTATCGGACAAGATTCCATCCATGCTGCTGTTCAATGACAGGATTGCGCTTCATGTAACCCGTCCGGTCCGCTGGGACAGTGACCATGTGGTTCTTTTCGATGATGAGACAAGGGAAATCGCAAAGGAAATCGTGAGAAATGATGCTTTGGATCGGGTGCTTTTGGCTTTGGATTTCTTTGATGCAAGCATTAACCGGGTTTCTGCATGGACAGTGGGTATGAGAAATATGCAGAAGGCGCTGCTATATGCGCTGGTATCACCAAACAAAAAAATGAAGGAGCTGCAGGATACTAACCGTTTTACCGAGCTGATGATGCTGCAGGAAGAAATCAAAACCTATCCCTTCGGGGCAGTCTGGGATTGTTTCTGTGAGAGCAACGGGGTTCCGGTACGGGAGGAATGGTTCAGGGAAGTGGAAAAGTACGAAAAAGAGGTACAGCTTCAGCGAAAATAAAAGAAATTCAGGTAAGAAAAACGGGCCGGCTTTGGAATATTTCAGAGCCGGTCTCTTTTTGTTCATTTTTTTTTAAGATTTTGAATATTGTAACAATTGGCAGAAATCGGTATAATAAAAGAGAACTATTGAATTTTTGAACGTATCGTTGATTCGGCCAATCGATGAAGGATTGGAATATTGGGAAACAGGAGGAATGTAGTATGGCTGATTTTAAAACACAGGTTACACCGGAGATGGAAGCCCTGACAGAGATCTGTCTTGGAAACGGAAAGATGGATACATCCCTTTATCAGAAATATGATGTAAAAAAGGGACTGCGTGATATCAATGGTAAGGGAGTGCTGGCAGGGCTGACACAGATTTCATCGATTCATTCCAGTGAAGTGGTGGATGGAAAAACAGTTCCCTGTGAGGGAAGACTGTACTATCGCGGGTACGATATCCATGAGCTGACCGATGGATTTCTGAAGGAACAGAGATATGGATTTGAAGAGGTTGCGTACCTGCTGCTGTTCGGCAAGCTTCCCAATGAGAAGGAACTGCAGGAATTTAAGGCAATTCTGGCGGCCCAGCGTTCTCTGCCCACAAATTTTGTGCGTGACGTCATTATGAAGGCGCCTGCAAGGGACATGATGAACACCCTTTCCAGAAGTGTTCTGACCTTATATGCTTACGATGACAATGCAGACGATACCTCTCTGCCAAATGTACTCAGGCAGTGCCTGAATATGATCAGTGTATTCCCCATGCTTTCCGTTTACGGATATCATGCGTATAACCATTATATTCAGGGGAAAAGCTTATATATCCACAATCCCAGTCCGGAGCTGTCCGTAGCGGAAAATATTCTCCGGATGCTTCGTCCGGATAAAAAATATACGAAGCTGGAGGCTACGATTCTGGATCTGGCGCTGGTGCTTCATATGGAACACGGCGGTGGTAATAACTCCACATTTACGACTCATGTGGTAACCTCCTCCGGTACAGACACCTATTCAGCGGTTGCTGCTGCCCTCGGTTCCCTGAAAGGACCGAAACACGGCGGAGCCAATATCAAGGTAGTCAGAATGTTTGAAGATATGAAGAAGGAAGTCAGGGATTGGTCCGATGAGGAGGAAGTGGGAACCTATCTTCGCAGGCTTCTTAACAGGGAAGCCTTTGACAGGAAAGGTTTGATTTACGGAATGGGTCATGCAGTTTACTCCATTTCCGATCCCCGTGCGGAAATCTTTAAGAATTTTGTAAAACAGCTTGCCCATGAAAAGGGAAGGGATAAGGATTTTGCCCTGTACAACATGGTGGAACGTCTGGCACCTCAGATTATTGGGGAAGAACGCCACATTTATAAAGGTGTAAGCGCCAATGTGGACTTTTACAGCGGATTTGTATACAGCATGTTGGATCTGCCCACAGAGCTGTTTACCCCGATGTTTGCCATTGCCCGTATCGTAGGCTGGAGCGCCCATCGGATGGAAGAGCTGATCAATATGGATAAGATCATCCGTCCGGCTTATATGAATGTGAAATCCATCGAGGATTATACAACGCTGTCACAGCGATAAAAAACGGGAGGAAGATGAGAAGGTGAAAAAAGCAGGTCTGGTTTTGGAAGGCGGTGCAAACCGGGGAGTATTTACAGCCGGGGCGCTGGATTTTCTGATGGAGAAGGAATATTATCTGCCCTATGTGGTGGGAACCTCGGCGGGAGCCTGTAATGCAGCCGGTTACGTGTCCCGGCAGCCGGGAAGGATGAAAAACTGCAGCATTATCACAGATAAGCAGTACCGCTATGTGACGGTAAAAAATACATTGAGAACCCATACCCTGTTGGATATGGATATGGTGTTTGAAAAATATCCGGAAGAAATTTTTCCCTTCGATTACGATACCTATTTTCAATCGAAGATTCACTGTGAGATGGTTGCCACCAACTGTCTGACCGGAAAGGCAGAATACCTGAGTGAGAGAACGGACCGGAAACGGCTGATGGATATCTGCCGGGCTTCCAGCAGCCTGCCCCTTGCGACCAAGATGGTGATGGTGGACGGAAAACCCTATCTGGACGGAGGTCTTGCGGATTCTGTGCCCATCATCCGTTCCTTAAAGACAGGACACAGCAGGAATGTGATTATTCTGACGAGAAACAAAGGCTACCGGAAAAAAGAAAGCAGCAAAAAAAACAGGGTATACGAGCTGGCATACGGAAAGAAATACCCGAATCTGGTAAAGGCCTTAAAAAACCGGGCAAAAATCTACAACAGAACCATGGACTACATCGAACAATGGGAAAGCGAAGGAAAAGTTTTCGTGATCCGGCCGGAGATGGAGCCGGTGGCGAGACTGGAGCGGGATTTGGAACGGATGGAAGCCTTCTATCAGCACGGCTATGAGGTAATGGCGGAAGAGTTTGAGCGGATGAAATGGTTTCTGGAACGGTGATGGATTCGAACCGCCTGTAAGATAAAAAGAACGGAGAAGAAAAGATGCTGTTTGAAAAATTTTATCCGGATCAATGGATGGATTCTACCTACGAAATTGATTTCGACGGATTGTACCGGAAAGGATACCGGGGCTTGATTTTTGATATTGACAATACGCTGGTGCCCCATGGAGCGCCGGCGGATGACCGGGCGAAAGCTTTGTTTGCCCATCTGAAGGAACTGGGATTTTCCTGCTGTCTTCTTTCTAACAACCAGTTGGAGCGGGTAAGCATGTTCAACCGGGACGTACAGGTGCATTTTATAGAAAATGCCCACAAGCCGTCCAGAAAAAACTATCTGCGGGCTATGGAACTGATGCACACAGAACTTTCCGATACCCTGTTTATAGGCGACCAGCTTTTTACCGATGTATACGGAGCGAAGCGGTGCGGTATGGCAAATATTCTGGTGAAACCCATCCATCCAAAAGAAGAGATCCAGATCGTGCTGAAACGGTATCTGGAAAAAATTGTGCTGCATTTTTACAAGAAGAACTGTGTAAAATAATACGGTATTAAGAGGATTTTTGTATAATATACACAAAATTAAACAGGAAA